>NZ_JBDSQX010000165.1:0-4924 GCF_039929605.1 Roseateles sp. | reverse complement strand
TGGCGTGGATTGAGTTTGAATCAAACTCCCGCCTGCCCTGCGAACCAGTCAATTTGAACGGCTTTGCGGCCTCATGACGCGTCAAGCCGTTCAACCTAGATGCCGATCCTATTGGGCGTGTTTGCCGCCGCGCGGACGGCCCTCAATTCCCGACACTTCGCTCGACAGAAAACCAAAAAACCCGCCAAAGCGGGTTTTTGAAACGTCCGAATTGCCTTCGGTCAAACGTTGAACAGGAAGTGCAGCACGTCGCCATCCTTGACAATGTATTCCTTGCCTTCCGCGCGCATCTTGCCGGCATCCTTGGCGCCTTGTTCGCCGCGGTGTTTGATGAAGTCGTCGTAGGCGATGGTCTGGGCGCGGATGTAGCCCTTCTCGAAATCGGTGTGGATGACGCCAGCGGCTTGCGGGCCGGTGTCGCCGACGTGGATGGTCCAGGCGCGCACTTCCTTCACACCGGCGGTGAAGTAGGTCTGCAGGCCCAGCAGCTTGAAGGCCGCGCGGATCAGGCGGTTCAGGCCGGGCTCGTCCTGGCCCATCTCGGCCAGGAACAGCGCGCGGTCTTCATCGGCCATGTCGGCCAATTCGGCTTCGGTCTTGGCGCAGATAGCGACGACGGGCGCCTTCTGGCTGTCTGCGTACTCGCGCAGGCGATCGAGAAACGGGTTGTTCTCGAAGCCGTCCTCGGACACGTTGCCGACGAACATGGCCGGCTTGGCGGTGATCAGGCACAGCGGCTTGAGGATGACTAGCTCTTCCTTGCTGAAGTCGATGGAGCGCACCGGCTTGGCTTCGTTCAGCGCCGCTTCGCACTTCTCCAGCACCTTGACCAGCGCGATCGCCTCCTTGTCGCCGGCACGCGCCACCTTGTTGTAGCGGTGCAGGCTCTTGTCCACCGTGCCCAGGTCGGCCAGGCAGAGCTCGGTCTGGATCACCTCGATGTCTGAGATCGGGTCGATCCGGCCGTTGACGTGGATGACGTTCGGGTCCTCGAAGCAGCGCACGACGTTGACGATGGCGTCGGTCTCGCGGATGTGCGACAGGAACTTGTTGCCCAGGCCTTCACCTTTGCTGGCGCCCGCCACCAGTCCGGCGATGTCGACAAACTCGACCACGGCCGGCAGCACGCGCTCAGGGCTGACGATCTCGGCCAAGGCCGCGAGGCGCGGGTCAGGCAGCTCGACGATGCCGACGTTGGGCTCGATGGTGCAGAACGGATAGTTCTCGGCAGCGATGCCGGCTTTGGTCAGGGCGTTGAAAAGCGTGGACTTGCCGACGTTGGGCAGGCCCACGATGCCGCATTTGAGGCTCATGGCGAGGTTCCGTTGGGGAAGGGCGGCCGGCACTGCGGCGCCGAAGCGCGTGATTTTAGTCGACCGGCGTGGCACGCCTGCGTGCACGATTACAGGGCCCGATCCGGTCATACCCGCTGCCTACAATCGCGGCATGCAAAGTGTGGATGTGTTGGTGCGGGGACGGGGCGCGGTGGGCAGCAGCCTGGCGCTCAGCCTGGCCGCGCAGGGCTTGAGTGTCGGCATGACCGGTGCACCCGAGGCAGCACGAGCGGACGATGTCCGGACCTACGCGCTGAACGCCGCCTCGGTGGCGTTGCTGACGGAGCTGAAGGTCTGGGGCAGCCTAGCCGCTGACGCATTCAGCCCGGTGTACGACATGGTCGTTTGCGGCGACGCGATCGAGGGCCAGGCGGCCGGGCGGTTGAGCTTTTCGGCGTGGCAACAGGGCTTGCGCGAGCTGGCGGTCATCGTGGATGCCGGCGCGCTGGATGCCCAACTGGCCACAGCGCTGCGGTTTTCGCCGCATGTTCACAACGTCGCCGACACCACACCGGCGGCGCTGACGGCGCTCTGCGAGGGCCGTGAATCCGCTGCGCGTGCGGCACTTGGCGTCGAGTTCAAGCTGCAGCCTTACGGGCATCGGGCGCTCGCCGCGCGGCTGAGCGCGGATCGCCCGCATCAGGGCGTCGCGCGCCAATGGTTCCAGCCTGGCGGCGAGGTGCTGGCGCTGCTGCCCTTCGAGAAGCCGGCGCCCGGCGCTTCCTACGGCCTGGTCTGGTCCTGCGTCGGGGCCAAAGCCGAACAGCTGCAAGCCCTGTCTGCGGAGGATTTCGAGCATGAGCTGAATGCGGCCACGGGCGGCGCGGCAGGCCAGCTCAAGCTGGGCAGCGAGCGCTCAAGCTGGCCCCTCGCGTTGGCCCGTGCCGACGCGGTCAGCGGCCCCGGCTGGGTGCTGCTGGGCGATGCGGCTCACATCGTTCATCCGCTGGCGGGCCAGGGGCTCAACCTCGGCCTCGGTGACGTGGCCGCGCTGGCTCGCGTGCTGGCCGACCGTGAACCCTGGCGGCCGCTCGGTGACGAGCGCCTGCTGCGCCGCTATGCCCGTGAGCGCCTGGCGCCAACGCTAGCCATGGGCGAGCTGACCGACGTGCTGCAGCGCCTGTTCGCCCACAGCTCGCCGGCCGCCCATGGGCTGCGCAACCGCGGCCTGGACGCCCTCAATCAACTCACTCCCGTCAAGCGCTGGCTGACCCAGCGTGCCCTCGGGCTCTAACCTTCCACCGGCTCTCCGCGCATCGTGTTGTCTTCCATCGTTCGCTTCTTGTCCGGGCTGCTCATCGTCGGCTGCCTGCCTGCCTGGGCCGCCGAGCCCGACCCTCCCTCAGCCCGAGTCGCATCCAAGGTCGCTGCGCCCACGGTCGACGAGGCCAGCATTCGCAAAATCCTGGCCGAGCGCATGCCCAACGCGCCCAAGCTCGACGTGGTGCGGCCGTCGCCGATGCCGGGGCTGTGGGAAGTCGTCATCGGCAACGAAGTCCGTTACACCGACCCCACTGGCAGCTTCCTCCTCGAAGGGGAGCTCATCGACCTCAAGGGCAAGAAGAACCTGACCGAGGAGAGGGTCAACCAGCTCAACCGTATCGATTTCTCGACGCTGCCGTTCAAGGACGCGGTGACGTGGAAGAACGGCAACGGCAAGCGCCGTATCGCCGTCTTTGCCGACCCCAACTGCGGCTATTGCCGGCGCTTTGAGGCATCGCTTCAAGAGATGAAGGACGTGACGGTCTACACCTTCCTGATCCCCATCCTGGGCGGCGATTCGCCGGAGAAGACGCGCGCGATCTGGTGCGCCAAGGACCGCTCGGTCGCCTGGTTGGGCTGGATGCTCAAGAGCGAACTGCCGCCCAAGCCCGATGCCAAATGCGATGACGCGGCCATTGAGCGCAACCTCGCCCTCTCGCGCAAGATCCACGTCAACGGCACGCCGGCCATCGTGCTGGAAGACGGCAACCGCATCCCCGGCGCCGTGGGCGCGGTCGAGCTCGAGAAACGTCTGCAGGCCTTGGCTGCACTGGCCAAGAAGTCCTGATGCCGACGAGCGTCGACAACCGCGAGCTGGCTCATCGCCTCGGCTACGCAGGCCTTGTCCCTTTCGTGCTCGGCTGCGCGCTGATCTGGCTGATCGGCGGCCGTGACCTCGACCAGCACGCCTTTGTCAGCCTCGCCATGTCGGCCTATGCCGGCCTCGTCATCGCCTTCCTTGGTGGCATCCATTGGGGGCTGTCGTTCGCTCGCGGCCTGCCCTGGCGCCAACCGCTCGTCTGGGGTGTTTGTGCCGCGCTGCTCGGCTGGCTGGGCGTGCTGATGGCGCCCTACGCCGGCCTGGCCATGCATGGCGGCGTGCTGATCGCCTGCTACGTCATCGACCGCCGCGTGTATCCGCAGCTGGGCGCCGCCGACTGGCTGACGCTGCGTTTCCGGCTCACGCTGGTGGCCGCGTTGAGCTGCTTCCTCGCCGCAGCGGGCAGCTGATGACGGGGCCGCGCTACCGGATCGAGCTGGCCGACATCTCGGCACACCGCTACCGCGTCACGTTGACGCTGGCCAACCCGGCGGCCGAGCAAGACTTCAGCCTGCCGGTGTGGATCCCGGGCAGCTACCTCGTGCGTGAGTTCGCCAAGCATCTGAGCGGGCTCACGGCACGCCAGGGCAGCACCGAGCTGGCCGTCGAGCAGCTCGACAAAGCCAGCTGGCGTGTGCGCTGCAGCGGCCGCGCGGCGTTGACGCTGAGTTATGACGTCTACGCCTTCGATGCCTCGGTGCGCACCGCCTGGCTGGACAGCCAGCGCGCCTTCTTCAACGCCAGCAGCCTGTGCCTGCGTGCGCATGGCCGCGAGGGGGGAATGCATCGCATCGAGCTGGCGCGCGTGCCCAAGGGTTGGCGCGTGGCGACCGAGATGCGCGATCATGACGGCGGATTCGAGGCCGCCGGCTACGACGAACTGGTCGACCATCCGTTCGAGATCGGCCCGCACTGGCAGAGGGAGTTTATGGCTGCCGGCGTGCCGCATCGGATCGTCGTTGCGGGGGCCTGGCCCAGCTTCGATGGCGAGCGTCTGCTGGCTGACGTGCAGCGCATCTGCGAGACGCAGATCGCCTTCTGGGGTACGGCACCTTTCCAGCGTTACAGCTTCCTGCTCTGGGTCGTGGACGACGGACATGGTGGCCTGGAGCATCGCGCCAGCACGGCGCTGATTGGCGCACGCCGTGAGCTGCCGACAGCTGCCGAAGGTGCCGTGCCGAGCGACAACTACGTGCGACTGCTCGGCCTCTTCAGCCACGAATACTTTCACGCCTGGAGCGTGAAACGGCTGCGTCCGGCGGAGTTCGTGCGATTCGACTACCAGCGCGAGAACTACACCGAGTTGCTGTGGTTCTTCGAAGGCTTCACGAGCTACTACGACGAGCTGATGCTGCGCCGCGCCGGGCTCATCGACGCGCCGCGCTACCTGAAGCTGCTGGGCGCCTCGGTCAACGGCGTGCTGGCCGCGCCAGGGCGCCGCGTGCAGCCGCTCAGCGCAGCCAGCTTCGAGGCCTGGACCAAGTACTACCGGCCGGACGAGAACAGC
>NZ_JBDSQX010000164.1:0-22568 GCF_039929605.1 Roseateles sp. | reverse complement strand
AGCGCCACCCCGTCTCGCGCGCCACGATCCGCGTGCTGGCCAAGTCCTTCACCGGCCTGCGCTTCCTTGATCTGAACCTGCGCCCCGGCACCGACAACCCGCAGTTCGCCGCTGAGTCGCTGATGCTGGCCGACTGGGTCAAGGTCAACGACGAAGAACTGGCGCGGCTGGCCCACTGGTTCGGCGCCGGCGGGGACGAGCCCGCCCAGGTGGCCACGCTGATGGACCGCTTCGCGCTGCAACGCATGGTGCTGACCTGCGGTGCCGACGGCTGGCGCTTCTACGCACCCCAAGGCGAGCTGCTGGCCCAGGGCCCGGGCGAGCCGCAGCCGCACATCGTCGACACCGTCGGCGCGGGCGACTCCTTCACGGCGCTGCTGCTGGCCGGCCTGGCGCTCGGGCGCGACCTACCGGCCACGCTGGCGCTTGCCAACCGCTATGCCTCCTTCATCTGCGGCTTGCGCGGGCCACTGCCGGCCCATCCGCAAGCCCTGACCCCCTGGCGCGACGCCCTGCAGGCGCTGCCGCCCTCTCCTTGAACTGCCCACCGAAAAAATGGCCCTGATCACTTCGCCCATCGCCTCACTCGCCGACCTCATCGCCCCGCCGGCCGGCTCGGCCATGCGCCGCCCCGACTTCATCTTCGGCGCCGGCACCTCGTCCTACCAGATCGAAGGCGCGGCGCACACGGACGGCCGGCTCGAATCCATCTGGGACCGCTTCTGCGCCACGCCTGGCAAGGTGCTGCGCGGCGAGAACGGCGACGTGGCCTGCGACCACTACCACCGCCTCGGCGAAGACCTCGACATCCTGAAACGCCTAGGGCTGGACGCCTACCGCTTCTCCATCGCCTGGCCCCGCGTGATGGACGAAGCCGGCAAGCCCAACGCCCGCGGCATCGACTTCTACAAGCGCCTGCTGGACGGCCTGGGCGAGCGCGGCATCAAGGCCTTCGTCACGCTCTACCACTGGGACCTGCCCCAACACCTGGAAGACAAGGGCGGCTGGCTGAACCGCGAGACAGCCTACCGCTTCGCCGACTACGCCGACCTGATGAGCCGCGAGCTGGCCGGCCATGGCGACGTGGCGGCCTGGACGACGCACAACGAGCCCTGGTGCGCCGCCTACCTCGGCTACGGCAATGGCCACCATGCGCCCGGCCTCAAGTCCGACCGCTGGGCCGCCCAGGCCATGCACCACCTGCTGCTGGGCCACGGCCTGGCCCTGCCTATCCTGCGCGCCAACGCGCCGCAGGCGCTGCACGGGATCGTCGCCAACTGTGCGCCGGGCTATGCCGACAAGGACACGGCCGAGGACCGCGACGCCGCCTTCCTGTTCGAGACCTATCAGAACCGCTGGGTGCTGGACCCGCTGCTCAAGGGCGAATACCCGGCCGACCTGTGGCGCCTGTGGAAGGGCTGCGAGCCGCTCGTGCTGGACGGCGACATGGACATCATCAAGCGCCCGATCGACTACCTCGGTATCAACTACTACAGCCGCGCCGTGCTCGCCTCCAAGGGCACAGACACCATCGACTGGGTGCGCCACGAGGACGTCGAACGCACGACGATGGACTGGGAGGTCTACCCGCAAGGCCTGCAAGACCTCTTCGAGGCCTTCAAGCGCGACTACCCCAACCTGCCGCCGCTCTACGTCACCGAAAACGGCATGTCGAGCCACGACACGGTCGAAGGCGACGAGGTCGACGACCTGCAGCGCCAGGCCTATCTGAAGGGCCACTTTGCGGCGTGCTCGCGGGCCATGGCCAACGGCGTCAACGTGGCCGGCTACTTCGTCTGGTCGCTGATGGACAACTTCGAATGGGCCTTCGGCTACGAGCGCCGCTTCGGCCTCGTGCACGTCGACTTCGAGACGCAAAAGCGCACGCTCAAGCGCAGTGCGCTGGCGTATGCGGACTTGCTGGCTGAGCGCGCTGCGGGATAGCGCCCATGCCGAGTTGACAGCGCTTGCCTAAACTCTTCCAAAGAGAACGAGGACACTGAATGGAGAACTGGGGCAAGCCGCTGCGCAAGGTTGTGATCGTGGGCGGCGGCGCGGCGGGCTGGATGTCCGCCGCAGCGTTGAGCGCGGTGTTGAAGCCGCCCTATGAGATCCACCTCGTCGAGTCCGACGAAATCGGCATCATCGGCGTCGGCGAGGCCACCATTCCGTTGATCCGCATGTTCAACGGCCTGGCCCAGATCGACGAGGCGGCATTTTTGAAGGCTACGCAGGGCACGTTCAAGCTCGGAATCGAGTTCGTCAACTGGGGCCGCGAGGGCGAGCGCTACTTCCACGGCTTCGGCCGTGTGGGCAAGGCGGCGCTGTGGCCGGTGGACTTCACGCAGTACTGGCTGCGCCTGCGCGCGGCCGGCCGTGCGCAGCCGATCGACGCATACGTCATCTCCAGCATGGCCGCCAAGGCCAACCGCTTCATGCTGCCTCAGCCGGAGATGCAGAACTCGCCGATGGCGGAGCTGGGCTACGCCTACCACTTCGACGCCAACCTGTACGCCCGGCACCTGCGCGCGCTGAGTGAGCGACGCGGCGTGCGCCGCACCGAAGGAAAGGTCGTGCGGGTGCTGCTCGACGAGGAGCCGGGGCCGACATCGGGCCATGTGCGAGCGGTGGAGCTCGAAAGTGGCGAGTTGGTAGAGGGCGATCTCTTCCTCGATTGCACGGGCTTCGCCGGCTTGTTGACCGACAAGACGCTGGGCGTCGGTTTCGAGGACTGGAGCCACTGGCTGCCCTGCGACCGCGCCTGGGCCGTGCCGAGCGAGAGCACGAAGCCGCTGCTCCCATACACGCGATCCACTGCCCACCGCGCCGGCTGGCAGTGGCGCATCCCGCTGCAGCACCGTGTGGGCAACGGCCACGTTTATTCGAGCCAGCACATGAGCGACGACGAGGCCGCTGACGTACTGCTGCGCAACCTCGACGCGCCCGCCCTCGCCGACCCGCGCCTGATCCGCTTCAAGACCGGCATGCGCAAGGATGCCTGGACGCGCAACGTCGTGGCCATCGGCATGTCGGCTGGCTTCGTGGAGCCGCTGGAGTCGACGGCATTGCATCTCGTGCAGATGGGAGTCGCGAAGCTGATCGAAGCCTTCCCGCACCACGGCTTCGACCCCGCAGAGATCGCCGAGTACAACCGCCAGAGCCGCGAGCGCTACGAGTCGGTACGCGACTTCATCGTGCTGCACTACCACCTGAACCAGCGCAACGACGGCGGCTTCTGGCAGGCGTGCGCCAACATGCACATCCCCGACGCGCTGCGCTGGCGCATGGATCTCTACGCCGGCAGCGGCCGCCTGGTCTACGTCGACACCGACCTGTTCCGCGAGCCGAGCTGGCTCGAGGTGATGGAGGGCCAGAACCTGCGCCCCAAGGGCTGGCTGAGCCTTGCCGAACTGCAAGGCGTGGACGACACGGCGAACTACTTCAAGGGCGTGTCCGACACCATCGCCAACTGCGTGGCCGTGATGCCCGAGCATTCGGAGTTCATCCGCAGCTATTGCGCGGCCCCGCCCATGAAATAGATCGACACGCGATTCAGCCGGGGGGAATAAAAAGGGCACCGCAAGCGGTGCCCTTTGGCTTTGTATTGGGGCCGGGGTGACCCGGCCCTCAACTCAGAAGTTGTATTGCGCGTTGATCCTGAAGCCCCGGCCTGACGTGAAGTAGTTGTGGCCGATCTGGCCAATGTGCTGCTCCATGATCTGCTTGTACGTCTGGTTGGTCAGGTTGGTCGCGTCCACGCCCATCTTGAAGCTGTCGCTGAACGTGTAGTGCACGCCAACGTCCACCTGCCCGTAACCGGCGGCCCACAGCGGCAAACCCAGCGGGAGGTTGATGTCGTGCCGGTTGTAGGTGGCGCTCGCCGGGTTGGTGTCCAGCGCGTTGGTCTGGTTCGGGCCCGTGTTGTCCGAGTTCAGCGCCACACCGTAGAGGTACTTGCCTCGGTAGTTGTAGGCGATGCGCGCGGAGAACGGCCCGCGGTCAAACAGCAACGCAAGGTTGAAGGTGTTGCGCGAGAGGTTGTCCAACGGCATGTTGCCGAAGGAACGGCCGTCGGTGTCGCAGCCGTTGATGAACAGGTTCAGGTTGTCCTGCCCCGCGCCCGGCGTGCAGTAAGCCGAATAGACCGCGTTGTAGCGCTTCACTTTGCTGTCGACATAGGTGTAGTTGGCTTGCAAGCCCAGACCTTGCAGCCACGACGGCACCCAGTCGAAATATTGCTGGTAGGCAATTTCCGCACCGCGTGCATAGCCCTTTGCGCCATTGTTGGGGCCGTTCAACACGAAGCTGACCGGCTTGCCATCGCTGTCCTGGATGGTGCGCTTGAAGGTCTGGTTGACGATGATGTCCTTCAAGTCCTTGTTGAACACCGCCATCGTCAACGAGTTGCCCTTGCCAAAGTACCACTCGGCCGTCACGTCTTCCTGCGTCGACTTGATGGGCTTGAGCTCCGGGTTGCCATTGGAGCTGCCGGTCAACCTGACCGCCTTGACGATCGGCGCCGCCGTAGAGCCCTGCGCGGGATTTTCGATGTCCAGCCCCACCGTCATCGGGATGTAGGCCTGCATCTGGCCGAATTGCGGCCGCGAGAGCGCACGGGACACGGCGAAGCGGAACTGCAAGTCCTGCGTGGCCTTGTAGCGCAGGTTCAAGCTGGGCAGGAAGTCCGTGAAGCTCTGGCTGATGTCCTGCTTCTTGTTGTTTGCCGCAATCGTCGCCGCACTGAAATTGGGCAGCACGACGCCAGGGGCCAGCACAGCGCCGGTGGGCGGAGCGTTGACGGTCAACGCGTAGTAGCCCTGCGCCTCATTCTTGGTCCGCACAGCGCGCAGGCCAACGTTGCCGTCGATCGGCAAGCCCTTCTCTTCCAACGAGAAGCGCAACTGGCCATAGGCCGCCGCAGTGCTTTCCGACTGCACGTTCATGCCTCTTGGGTCCGTGCCGAAAGAGGACACCGCCCACTTGCCCCCGCCCTGGAAGCTGTTGGCCTGTTGCCCACAGCCGGCGCCGTCCCAACCAGCAGTTTTCGCGAAGTCCGAGCACTTATTGAGATAGAGCTGGTGCAGTTGGTTGTAGCTGTCCGGAAAGCCGAACGCGACGGACGCCGCCGGGAAGTACAGCGCAGGCAGGTTGACCTTGCCGCCGCCCATGAAGTTATCGAAGGTGTTCTTGTAGGTAGGGATCTTGGACTGGTTGATGTAGGCCAGCTCACCGATGTTCCAGCCCACTTGCCAGGCGTGAGTGATGGTCGCCCAGTTGTAGGTGTCGCCGGCGCCGTTCACGCCGTTGATGGTTTCGGCATCACGCTTGGCGACGCGAACACCGAAGCGGAAGTCCTCCAGGATGGAGTTGTCGTGGAACTGCCAACGCGCGTCCAACTTCAACGCCTTCTGCGTGCCTTTGCCCTTGTCCAGGTGGTCCATCATCATGGCCCAGTAGTACTTGGACGGGTCGTTCAGCGTCGCCTTGGCGGCGTCGTTGAACACCAGTTGCGGCATGGAGCCCGTGTAGTCCACCGTCTCGCTCGGCAACCCCACGCCTGTACCGACGGTGGAGTCGAAGTTCTGGGTTTTGGACTTGATGTACTGCAGGTCCGACGTCAAAGTCAGTTGGTCATTGACCTTGCCCTGGACCTTCCACGCGAATTCGTCGGTTTGCGAACTGCGCTTGGAGTAACGCGTCTGGTTCTCGACCTCGATGCCGATCACGTCGCCGCCGCCGTTCACGCCGGTCAGCGTGCCCTTGGTCATCACGCCGTTGGCATCGTACGAGGCGTCGCTCACGCGGACGTTGTAGGGGTCGACCTGGTTGCTGACGTTGTTCTCGTTCCAGTTGAAGCGGTACTTGGAGCGGAAGAAGGTCAGCGAGCTTTCGAGGTCGCCCTTCTTCCACTGGGCCGCGCCGTACAGGCCGTCGCGCGTGCGGTCATAGAACTGCTGCCGCCACGTGATGCCACGCGACAGCCAGGTGGTGGCTGTGGCCGACTGCTTGTAGAACGGGTCAAGCACGAGGCCGTCCGTGCGGTTCGAGCTGAGCGAGTGCGCCACGTCCAGCAGCAGGCCAACCTTGCCGATGTCGGTGTTCCAGGTGTTGGTCAACAGGCCCGAGACGCTGGGCTTGTTCTTCGCCGCGAGGGCGTTGCGGCTCACGTCGACCGAGAGCGAACCCTTGAAGCCGGGGAAGTCGAACGGCAGCGCGGTGCGCAGGTTCACGAGGCCGCCGATCGCACCCTCGATCTGTTCGGCGGACGGGTTCTTGTAGACGTCCACGCCGGCCATCAGCTCAGGCGGTACGTCCTCGAAACCGAGATTGCGGCCCTGGTTGGCGCTGAAGGTCTCGCGACCGTTGAGCTGCGCCGCCACATAGGTCAGGCCGCGGATGTTGACGCCCGAGCCCTCGACGGAGAAGTGCACCGGGTCGCTCGACGCGGACACGCGCGACATCGTCGCACCGACGATGCGCTGCAGCACCTCGGAAACCGAACGATCGGGCAGCTTGCCGATTTCTTCGGCGACGACCGAGTCGACGATCTCGTCGGAGTTCTGCTTGATCTTCTGCGCGTTGGCAAGCGCCGCGCGGCGCCCCGACACGATCACCGTCTCCAGCGCCTGAGTCTTGGCCTCCGGCGTTGCCGCCGTGGTTTGTGCCATCGCAGGCAGCGCCAAGACCATCAGGGCCTGGGCCGCCGCTAGCGACAGTGTTGTTTGCTTGAAATGTCTCATCCTGGTTTGCTCCTCTTTGGTGGGAAACATCTGGCCTCACAGGGCCTCGTGTGCGGCTGCTGTCTTGATTGCAGCCATTTGGTAACGGTAACAACGATTAACCCGGACCATATCGGGACAATCAGTAACAGGGGATTCACTCATTCCGCCTGTGGCGAGCCTCCCCCGTCAAACAATGCAATCTGCCACGCCGGATGGTCCAAAGCCGCGGCCCGCAGAGACATTGGTAGCGCTATCTGAGAAGAAATACGCCGCGCCGCGCCCGGAACGAGGTCGATGAAGTTGTCTGCCAGCGCCAGGCCGTTGCCGGCGAGCCACAGGCCTTTGACCGGTCTGTCGCTGCTGACCACCAAGTCCCGGCCGTCGACCGCGATGTCGACGCGTGCGCCGGCAAGGCCGTAGAACCTGAAGGGCTCCGTCCACGCGCAGTCACGGGCCAGTTCGCGGCCGTCGTCGCCGAGCGCGCAGAGTTCGGCAACGGCCGGCTCGGCAAAGCTCGGCAGCGGCTGTGCGGCCTCGACGCAGGACACGGCCGGCACGTGCTGGGCGACCCGGGCACTGGCCAGCTCGCGGCCGTCCATCGCATAGATGCACAGCTGCAATGTCAGCGCACGGCCTTCCAGGCCGCCGTTCATGACGACCAGCCGCGCTTGGCCCGCCTCCAGCCTCACGGCCACGGCCAGCGGCGCCAACGCGCGGCGCACCGCATGCCAGGCCGGCTTGACGGTGGCGGACGAGTCGATCAGCGCCCAGCTCGTCACGGGCCAGCAGTCGTTGAGCTGCCAGACCAGCGCGCCACTCACGGCACGCGCACCGGGCTTCTGCCAGCGGCGGCGGAAATCCTGGTAGGCCACGCGCATGGCCTCGGCCTGCACGAACTGCGTGGCGTAGACGTGATCGGCCAGCGTGGGGCCCACGCGCAGGTTGTCGGCCAGGTAGACGGCCAGGCGGCGATGCCCGTCCGGCCCGCTCGCCGAGCCGGCCTTGTTGTGCCACTGCACCGTGCGGCTCTCGGGGTAGCGCTCCGCCTGCGGCAGCACCGATTCGAACAAGGCCAGCGACGGCATCGACTGCATGCCGAACTCGCTGACGAAGCGCGCCTGCACCTCGCCGTAGTTCTGATACGGCAGCATCTGCTGGTGCCAGACCTCCCAGCTGTGCCGGTCACCCACGGTCACGTCAGAGGACTTCACGTCGCTGCCGGGTGTGAAGGGGCTGCCCGGCCAGTAGGCGGTGTCGGGGTCCAGCGCCGCGCAGACTTCAGGCAGCAGCTTCTCGTAGATGGCTCGCGCCTCGAAGCGCTCCGCCGGGATGCCAGGGCCGGCCAGGCCCTGGGACTCGGCAATCATGTAGTCCTCGTTGTTGCCGCACCAGAGCGCCATGCAGGCGTGGTGACGCAGGCGCTTCACCGCCGCTTCGGCCTCGGCGCGCACGCTGGCCTGGAAGGCCTCGTTGGCCGGGTAGAGGCCGCAGGCGAACAGGAAGTCCTGCCAGACGAGGATGCCCATCTCGTCGCAGGCCTCGTAGAAGGCCTCGTGCTCGTAGATGCCGCCGCCCCAGACGCGCAGCATGTTCATGTTGGCAGCAGCGGCCTGGGCGACGCGCTCGCGGTAGCGCGCCGGCGTGATGCGCTCCAGCAGGTTGTCGTCGGGAATCCAGTTCGCGCCGCCGGCAAAGATGTCCTGACCGTTGACCTCGAAGTGGAAGCTGGAGCCCGCCTCGCCCTCGACGGGCGCCTGCACCAGGCGCAGGTGGCGCAGGCCGATGCGCCGGCTGTCTTCGGCCAGCACCTGGCCATCGTCGTCCTGCAGCCTGGCGATCAGCGTGTAGAGCGGCTGCGCGCCCAGGCCGAGCGGCCACCAGAGCTGGGCGTCGGTGACCGACAGCGTCGCACCCACACGCTGGGCTGCGGGCACGGCGCGCGCGGCCACGCAGCGGCCTTGCGGGTCCAGCAGCTCGAAGGCGCAGCGGGTGGCAGCGCCTTGCAGCTCTGCCGCAACCTGCAGCGTCGCCGTGCGGCGATCGGCAGCCACCTCGGTACGGCAATGCAGGTCGGCGATGCGCGCCGAGCCGCTGTCCCGACGCACGGGCCGCCACGGGCCGCAGGTGATGAGCTCCGGGCCCCAGTCCCAACCGAAGTGGTACTGCGCCTTGCGGGCGTGCAGCCGCGCGCTGTCGCCGTTCCAGAGCGCACGCTTGCCGTGCATGGCCTCCACCTTGCGGGCCTCCACCAGCGCCGGCTCGAAGCACAGCAGCAGTTCGTTGCGGCCCGGCTTCAGGCGCGAGCGCACGTCCAGGCGCTGCGGCACGAACATGTTGTCGGACTTGAGCAGCAGCTCGCCGTTGAGCCAGACGGTGCAATACGTGTCCAGCCCCTCGAAGACCAACTCTTCGCGCTCGGCCAGCTCACCCACCTCAAAACCCAGGCGCCAGACCCAGCGGCGCTCAGCCACCCAGCGCACGTCCAGCTCGTTGCGGCCGTAGAAGGGATCGGGAATTCGCCCGGCCGTGAGCAGCGCGCCATGCGCGGTGCCCGGCACGGTGGCGGGCAGCCAGGCGTCGTCGGGCAGCGCGGCCAATGCAGCGGCGTCCAGGCCGTCCGCGCCGCCCGGGGCCTCGGCCAGCAGCCAGCCTTCATGCAAGTCAATCAATCGTTGAGATTTCACGTCGTGTCAGTGTCAAAGTCACTCAGCCGGCCCGCAGCGGGAGACTCTGGCCGGCCAGCGAAGCCGGTCAGCCAAGCGCCGCGCCAGGGCGGCTGCGGCCTGTCTCCTGCTTCACCTTGGGTAAAGCTAAACATTGTTCTGTTGCGCATTCTGTTTCTCTAATTTTCGGACTGCACTCGGGGATAGTCCCGATGTTTTCCAGAAGACACAGTCAGCTTTGGCGCCCAACTTGCGCCCATAATCCCGATCGTTTAGTAAACAATAAAGAGACAACGTGTCCCTTCCGGCCACGCTTTTGCGCCTGCCATGAATGCCGCAGCGCAGATGGCCGAGACCGCGCGCCATCCCCGTGGCGGCGGGTGAGTGGCGCAACTTCCTGTGGCCGCTGCTCGTCGTCAACGACGCGGCCACGCTCACGCTGCCACTGCAGGTCGGCAAGATGGCCGGGTCGCTGCTCGCTTCGCACCTCGTGTCGCTGCTGGCGGTCGTGCTCTTCCTGAGCTTTCAAAACCTGCTCGTTGCCGGGCTGCAAGCAGGTGCCACCAAGGGTTGATATGAATGTGTTGAAAGGATTTGCGTTGGCTTTGTCATTGATGCTTCCGGCGATCAGCAGCGCGGACGCCCGGCTGCAAGCCGTCATGCAACGGCTGCAGGCCGGTGAGCCCATCACGCTCGCCACCCTAGGCGGCTCCATCACCACCGGCTACGCCGCCCAGCCGCCGCGCGAACGCGGCTGGGCCGCGCTGCTGGCCAAGTCCTTCGGGCCCAAGGTCAAGCTCGTCAACGCCGGCGTCAGCGGCACGGACTCGGCGGCCGGCGTGCAGCGTCTGCAAAGCCAAGTGCTGGATGCACAACCCGACCTCGTCATCGTCGAGTTTGGCGTCAACGACCAATGGCTGGACCCTGCCGTGCGCGGCAGCAGCTACGAGGCCATCCTGCGCCGCCTGCTGACCGCCAAGAAGCCGCCCGCCGTCGTCGTGCTGGGCCTGACGCAGCAAGGCAACCAGGCGCGCGACGCCGTCGACATCCAGTTGAAGCTGGCGGCCCACTACGGCCTGACGGCGCTGGACTTCGGCCGGTGGATGCAGGCGCGCGTGGAGGCCGGCGAGGACCGCTGGGCGGCGCTCTACGACGAGCCCGTTCACCCCAACGGCATGGGCCACCAACGCATCGCGCTCGCGCTGGCCGAGACGCTGCGCGCCGCAGCCCGCAGCCAGGTCGCGCCGACAGCCGCCCTGCCCGAGCCTTTGTACGGCCACGCCCACGAGTTCACGCGGCTGCTGACCGGCGACACGCTCAAGCCCTACCAGCAGCACGGCTTCACGCGCGGCGGCGAAGTGCACCCGGAATGGACGGGCCAGCAGCCCGGCTGGGTCAGCATCGCCGACGACGCCGAGGCACGCTTCCTCGTCTACGGCAGCGAGGTCGCCGTCTTCCATGCCGAGAGCGAGCATTACCGCAACCTCGAAGCTCGTGTGGACGACGGCGCCTGGGTCCTGCTGCGTGGCCAGGTGCCCGAGCGCAAGGGCTATCTCGGCTGGCACTACGCGGTCATTGGCCGCGACCTGGAGCCGACTGCGCACCTGCTGCAGGTGCGCGTCAAGCGTGACGAGTGGGCTGGCAGCGGCCGCCCCGCAAGCCTGCTGGCCGTCATGTCGGCCGGCATCTACCCGCCGGCGCTGCGGCCGAGCGACTTCGTGCGCGAAGAGCCCACCGCCCGCCCTGGCCTCATCCCCGCCAACGCCGCCCTGTTGCGCTGGGTCGGTCGCGTCGGCCCCGCGCCCCTGCCTCCGGCCAAGTTGATGGCCTGGAGCGGCAGCGAACTGCGCGCGCGCTTCACCGGCCGCGAGCTGAGCCTGGAGTTCTCGTCCACGCACTGGGGCACCAGCCACTTCACCGTCGAAGTCGATGGCCGCGTCCATGCGCTGGCAGTGCCTGGCAACAGCCGGGCCGTGTGGCGGCTGCGCGAGCCGCTGGGCGAGGGCACGCATGAGCTGCGCCTCGTCAAGCGCACCGAGGCTTCCATGGCCGAAGCCGCCTTTCACGGCCTGCGCCTGGCTGAAGGCGGCCAACTGCTTGACCCGCCGCCGGCCCGCCCGCTGAAGCTGGCTTTCTACGGCGACTCCATCACCGCCGGCGCCTGCAACGGCGATGTCGCCGAAGACCAGTACGAGGACCTCTACCCCCACGACGGCACGCGGGCCTATGGCGCTGTGACGGCCGAGCGCCTGGGGGCGGACTACCTCGGCATCGCCGTCAGCGGCATCGGCATCACGGCCACCTGGGACACGCTGCTGATGCCCCAGGTGTGGAACCGCTATGCACCGCGCCTGGACGCGCCGGCCGCGCCGCCTGACCCGCGCGCGCCGGACGTCGTCCTCCTCAACCTCGGCCAGAACGACCACGGCTTCCCGGCGTCCAAGGGCCAGGCCATCGCCGCCGATTTCGGCGCGCGCTACCTGGCCTTCGTGCGCCAACTGCGCGCCCGCTATCCGCAAGCCAGCATCGTGCTGCTGGCTGGCGGCATGACGGCGTGGAAGGAGCAGCCCGCCATCCCGCGCGCGTTGAACCAAGCCGTCGCCACGCTGCGCACCGAGGGCGATGCCAAGGTATGGACGTACACCTTCCAGGCCTTCGCCTATGCCCACCCGCGCATCGATGTGCACGCGCAGATGGCCGACGAACTCACCCGCTTCCTGAAAGACGAGGTACTGAAATGACCGCCCTCCCCGACCTGCGCCGCCCCGAGGCGCTGTGGGCCCATATGCGCCACACGCTGGCCTTCTACGCGCCGCGTGCGAAGGATGAGACCGGCGGCTGCTTCCAGTTCTTCAAGGACGACGGCTCGATCTTCGACCGCCGCACCCGCCACCTCGTCAGCAGCACGCGCTTCGTCTTCAACCACGCGCTGGCCTGGCGCTGGTTCGGCGGGCCGGTGGCCGACGTGACGCACGCGCTCGCCTTCGTGAACCAGGCGCACGCGCAACCCGGATCCGATCTTGGCGGCTACGCCTGGGTGCTGGACTGGCAAGACAGCCAAGCCACGGTCACCGACGGCACCAATCACTGCTACGGCCTGGCCTTCGTGATGCTGGCCAATGCGCATGCTGCGGAAGCCGGCGTGCCCGGCGCACGGGAAGGCATCGCCGCCACCTTCGAGCTGATGGAGCAGCGCTTCTGGGAGCCCGCCCACAGCCTCTACGCCGACGAGGCGACGCCCGACTGGCAGGTCGGCGCCTACCGCGGCCAGAACGCCAACATGCACTCCTGCGAGGCCATGCTGGCCGCCCATGCCGCCACCGGCGAGGCCCGCTACCTCGACCGTGCGTTGACGCTGGCCACGTCCATCGCCCAACGCCAGGCGGCCCTGACCGACGGCCTCGTCTGGGAGCACTACAACACCGACTGGACGCCCGACTGGGACTACAACCGCGACGACAAGACCAACATCTTCCGGCCCTGGGGCTTCCAGACCGGCCACCTCACCGAGTGGGCCAAGCTGCTGCTGATGCTCGACCGCCGCCTGGGTGCCACTGCGCCGGATTGGCTGGTGCCGACCGCGCAGCGCTTCTTCGACACAGCCATGCAGCACGGCTGGGACGAAGCGCATGGCGGACTCGTCTACGGCTTCGCCCCAGGCGGCGAGACCTGCGACGGCGACAAGTACTTCTGGGTGCAAGCCGAAAGCCTCGCCGCCGCCGCATGGCTGGCCGTGCGCACCGGCAACGACGCCTATTGGGCTTGGTACGACCGGATCTGGGCCTACGCCTGGCAGCACTTCGTCGACCACGAGCACGGCGCCTGGTACCGCATCCTGGCGCCCGACAACAGCAAGCTCACCGACGAGAAGAGCCCCGCCGGCAAGACCGACTACCACACCATGGGTGCCTGCCAAGACGTGCTGGCCGCCCTCGGCGTCTCACCGCCGGCCAAGGAGGCCGCATGAAAAAAATGATCTGCACTGCGCTGCTGCTGGCCGTCTCGGCCGCAGCGTCCGCCGCCCCGCTCGAATGGCGCGGCATCAGCCTCTCAAGCGCTGAATGGGGCGAGAAGCTGCCCTTCCCCGGCGTCTACGGCAAGGACTTCGTCTACCCGAAGGTGGCGAGCACGGCCTACTACCAGGCCAAGGGCATGAACCTGATGCGCATTTCCTTCCGCTGGGAGCGCCTGCAGCCCACGCTGAACGGCGAACTCGACCCGACCGAGCTGGCCCGCCTGCGCGAGTTCGTCGATGGCACGACGGCGCGCGGCCTGCATGTGCTGCTGAACCCGCACAACTACGCGGCCTACAAAGAAGTGCACGTCGGCAAGCCCGAGGTGCCCATCGCCGCCTTCGCCGACTTCTGGCGCCGGCTGGCCCTGCAGTTCAAGGCCAATCCCAAGGTGCAGTTCGGCCTCGTCAACGAGCCGCGCAACATGCCCACCGAGACCTGGGCCGACGCGGCGCAGGCTGCCGTCGACGCGATCAGGGCAACCGGCGCGACCAACCTCATCACGCTGCCCGGCAACGGCTACACCGGCGCCTGGAGCTGGCATGAAAGCAAGTGGTACGGCACGCCCAACGCCGAGGTCATGGGCAGGGTCCGCGACCCGCTGGACAACATGGTCTACGAAGTGCACCAGTACTTCGACAAGGACGGCTCGGGAACCAGCCCCGAATGCGTCAGCCCCAAGATCGGCGTCGAGCGGCTGCAGCGCTTCACCGCCTGGCTCAAGGCCAACAAGAAGCGCGCCATCCTCGGTGAGCTGGGCGGTGGCGCCAACGCGGTTTGCGAGCAAGCCGTGAACGGTGCCCTCAAGCACCTGCAGGCCAATGCCGACGTCTGGGCCGGCTGGCTGTGGTGGGCAGGCGGCCCGACCTGGGGCAACTACTTCCTGTCGCTGGAGCCCGAGGCCGCTGGCCGCGACAAGCCGCAGATGCGCTGGCTCAAACCCTATCTGGAATAAAAAAAGCGGGCCGAGGCCCGCTTTTTGTTTTCAGTCGATCAGATCAGCGACCGAAGCCGCCCTTGCGCGGGCCGCCGAAGCCAGGCTTCGGGCCGCCAAAGGAGGGCTTGGCACCCGGGGTGAAGGGACGATCACCACGCGGCGCAAAGCCACGGTTGTCTTCACCACGCGGCTGGAAGCCACGGCTGTCGTCACGCGGTGCGAAACCACGGTTGTCGCCCTGGGGCTGGAAGCCACGGTCGTCACGCGGCGCGAAACCTTCACGACGCGGCTCGCCACCGAAAGCAGGCCGGCCACCGGCGTTGAAGTTGCCACGCGGGGCGTCGTCACGACGGAAAGGCTTGTTGCCGAAACCGGGGCGGCTACCGCCACCGAAGTTGCCACGCGGGCCGCGGCTGTCGAACGAGCCTTCAGGGCGCTGCGCGAAGATGCGCGGCTCGGGCGTCTTGGGCTCAAGGCCCGCGATCTGCTCGACCGGGATCTGCTGCGTCGTGAACTGCTGGATGCGGCGGATCATGGACACGTCGTCACGCAGGCCCAGCGTGATGGCCAGGCCGGCGCGGCCGGCACGGCCCGTGCGGCCGATGCGGTGGACATAGTCCTCCGCCTTCATCGGCAGGCCGTAGTTGATGACGTGGCTGATCGTCGGCACGTCGATGCCGCGGGCGGCCACGTCGGTGGCCACCAGCACGCGCACCTGCTTGTTGCGCAGGGCTTGCAGCACGCGGTTGCGCTTGCCTTGGGGCATAGCGCCGTGCAGCGGGGCCACCGAGTGGCCGATCTCGGCCAGACGCTCGGCCAGCCAGTCAGCGTCACGCTGCGTGCTGGTGAAGACGACGGCCTGGTCCAGTTCCGGCTGGGCCAGGATGGCTTCCAGCAGCTGGTCCTTGTGGTGGGGGTTGTCGGCCCAGTGCAGGCGCTGCGTGATGTTCTCGTGCGTGTCGGTGTGGTTGGCCACCTCGATGCGCTGCGGGTCGCGCAGCAGGTTCTGCGCGAGGCGGCCGACGTGGCCAGCGAACGTGGCGCTGAACATCACCGTCTGGCGCTCGGCCGGGGTGTTGCCGGCGATCATCGTGATGTCGTCGATGAAGCCCATGTCCAGCATGCGGTCGGCTTCGTCCAGGACGAGCATCTCGACATTGCCCAGCACGCACTTACCGGAATTGATGTGGTCGATCAGGCGGCCGGGGGTCGCGATCAGGATGTCCAGGGGGCCGGTCAGCTGGCGGATCTGCAGCGGGTAGGGCATGCCGCCCAGCACGGTTGCGACCTTCAGGCCCGGGATGAAGCGGCCGTAGGTCTGTGCGGCCTTGGCCACTTGCATGGCCAGCTCACGGGTGGGGGCCAGCACGAGGATCTTGGGGCCGTAGATCTTGCCCTTTTCGCGCTTCTTGCTGTCGTCGGCACGGGCGGCCAGGATCTTCTCCAGCGCCGGCAGGATGAAGGCAGCGGTCTTGCCCGAGCCGGTGCGCGCCGAGACCATCAGGTCCTTGTTGGCGATGGCGGCGGGGATGGCAAGCGTCTGCACATCGGTGGCGTTCTCGTAGCCGGAATCTTTCACGGCCTTCAGCACAACTTCGTTCAGGCCCAGGGTATCGAAACTCATGTCATTCTTTCAGTCAAAAGCCCGTCCACGCCGCTGGTTGAGCGGACGCGCAGGCACCTCACGGACGCAGCCGTCAGGCAGTCAAAGTCGCTGGGAGAAAGCTCGTGTCGGGCGGCTCGGGCTGCAGACTGCAGTCGGGTGCGGCACGGGGGAACAGTCAAAGCGACGGCTTCATCGCCGCCGACCGATCCACGAGGGGTGTTCGAGAAGCCGTAAGGGATTACGGGCCGAACGAGGTCAGAGGAGACGTACGATGCCCGGCCTGAGCCGAGCGAAGCCGCTAATGTAGCACGGATTCAGGGTTTCCACCAAATCAATCCAGCAGCCGAGCGTCAAGCCAGCCGCGCAGGCTGTTGAAGAAAGCCAGGCCTTGGGCACGCGCTAGCTCGGCGCGCGTAAGCCGCGCCTCCTTGATGCGGCCTTGCACCAGCAGTTCGGCGCGCAGCACGCCGGGCAGCAGGCCGGCGGCCAGTGGCGGCGTCAGCCAGTGGCCGTCGATCTGTAGGGCGAGGTTGCCGAAGCTGCATTCGGTCAGCTCGCCGGCTTCGTTCCACAGGATCACGTCGAAGGCGTCGGCCGGCTTGCCGAAGGCATAGAGCTCGCGGCGCGTCGTCTTGTGGGCGAGGAATTCGGCGCGTGGGCCGAGCGTCGCGATCGGCCCGCCGGCCAGCGCCAGCTGCACCGGCTCAACGGTCGGCGTGAAGGCAGCCAGCGTGTGGGCGAGGCGGCCTTCGGCATCGCAGGTCAGGCGCAGGCGCCAGCTGCCTTGTGCTTGGGCTTCGGCGATGGCCTTCAAATGGGCGCGCGCCTCAGTCAACGAGAAATGCAGGCCGAAGTGGCGTGCCGTGCGCTGCATGCGCGCCAGATGGGCGTCGCCGCGCTGGGCCACGCCGTTCTCCAACCGCAGCGTCTCCAGCGCCTCGACCGGCGCCTCGGCCCGCGCGAGGAAGCGCGACTTGGCCCGCCACTCGGCGATCTCGGCGGCGGGCTCGCTGTCCAGCGTGATCGCGCTGCCGAGGCCGCAGGTGAACGTGCCATCGTGGATTTCGACGGTGCGGATAGGCACGTTGAAGGTCGCGATACCGCCCGGCTGGATCAGCCCGAGCGCACCGCAATACCAGCCGCGCGCCGACGGCTCCAGCGCGCGGATGACCTGCATCGCGCGGATCTTGGGCGCACCCGTCACCGAGCCGCAGGGAAACAGCGCGGCGAAGGTGTCCGCCAGCGTCAGCCCGGCGCGACTGACGGCGGTGACGGTGGACGTCATCTGCCAGACCGTCGGCAACGCATGCAGCTCGAACAGGCGCGGCACGCGCACGGTGCCGAGCTGGGCGACGCGGCTGAGGTCGTTGCGCAGCAGGTCCACGATCATCAGGTTCTCGGCGCGCTCCTTGTCGCTGGTGCGCAGGTGCGCTTGAGCCGCCTCGTCGTCTACGCGGTCGCGCCCTCGCGGCGCCGTGCCCTTCATCGGCTGCGCGGCCAGCAGCCAGCTGGCCTTGGCGCCGGGTACCGGGCGCCAGTCGAAGAAGAGTTCGGGCGAGACGCTGGCCGCGCCGGCATCGCGCAAGAAGAGACTGAAGCCGCCCGGCTGGCTGGCGTGCAGAGCGAGGAACAACTCCTCCGCATCCAGCGCGCCGGCCGGCGCACGCAGGCGCGTCGTCAGGTTGACCTGGTAGCAGTCGCCAGCGCGGATGTAGTCGCGGATGCGCTCGATGGCGACGGTAGCGTCCGGCTCGGCATCGCGCCAGTCGAGCAAGCCGGTGTGGACTGCCCCGCCCTCGGGCCACGGCTCGGGCGCCGTGTCGTAGACGGCAAATTCGGCCAGTGGCGCGGTGGACTCATGGGTGGCCAACACCTCGTCGAAGGCCGCAGCGGCCTCGTAGCGCAGGCCGCCCAGCACCCAGGCGCCGGCTCGCGCGGCCGCCTCGGCCTGGGCGATGACCGTGCGCACGTCGTCCAGCCGCGTCGCCCGCAGCCAACTCGCCGGCGGCATCGTCCAGCAGCCACGCAGCCGCTCGCCGTCCTCGCGTGCCAGCGGGTGGCGGGGGAAGTCGAACGCGGCGTGAATCACACGCGCTGAAAGCCGATCAGGCCAGGTTCAGGAAGTGGGTGCGGTAGTGCACCAGCTCCTCGATGGACTCCTGGATGTCGGCCAACGCCGTGTGCGCCTGGGCCTTCTTGAAGCCCTCTAGCGCCGACGGCTTCCAGCGCTTGGCCAGTTCCTTCAACGTGGACACGTCCAGGTTGCGGTAGTGGAAAAAGCTCTCCAGCTCCGGCATGTAGTTGGCGAGGAAGCGGCGGTCCTGGCAGATGCTGTTGCCGCACATCGGGCTCTTGCCCTTGGGCACGTAAGCCTTCAGGAACGCGATGGTCTGCGCGACGGCGTCGGCCTCGGAGATCGTCGACGCCTTGACGCGGTCGATGAGGCCGCTGCGGCCATGCGTGCCCTTGTTCCAGGCGTCCATCGCATCCAGCGTCTCGTCGCTCTGGTGCACGGCGAACACGGGGCCCTGCACGCGCTGCTCGAGGTTGGCGTCGGTGACGACGACGGCAATCTCGATGATGCGGTCAGTGTCGGGATACAGACCGGTCATCTCGAGGTCGATCCAGATCAGGTTGTTGTCGCTGATGGCAAGGGTGTCGGACATGGTGGGCTCACGCAGAAGAGCCCGGAATTCTCGCAGCCTAAAATTGCGTATGTCTCCCACGCTGTTATCCCTCGCGTTCGCGGTCGCGCTTGCCGCTTCGCTGCTCGTCAAATTCTGGTTGTCGTCGCGCCAAGTCCGCCATGTCGCCGCCCATCGCGGCCAGGTGCCGGCGGCGTTTGCCGGCAGCGTCACGCTTGGCGCCCACCAGAAGGCGGCCGACTACACGATTGCCCGCTCCCGCCTCGGCCTGCTGGCGCTGGCCTTCAACGCCGTCGTGCTGCTGGGTTGGACGCTGCTGGGCGGGCTGAACGCGCTGAACGGCTGGGTGCTGCAGGCCAGCCAAGCCTTGCCCGAAGGCTGGCAGGCCATGGGCTACCAGCTCGGCCTCGTCGCCGCCTTCGCGCTGATCGGCTCGCTGCTGGACCTGCCCTGGGAGCTGTGGTCCACCTTCAAGATCGAGCAGGCTTTCGGCTTCAACCGCATGACGCTGGGCCTGTACGTCGCCGACATGCTCAAGGGCCTGGCGGTGGGCGTGCTGCTCGGCCTGCCGATCCTGGCGCTGATCCTGTGGCTGATGGGCGCCGCCGGGCCGCGCTGGTGGCTGTGGGCCTGGGCGGTGTGGATGAGCTTTCAGCTGCTCGTCATGGTGCTCTATCCGACCGTCATTGCGCCGCTGTTCAACAAGTTCGAGCCGCTGGCCGACGTGGCGCTCAAGTCACGCGTAGAGCAGCTGATGGCGCGCTGCGGCTTTGCGGCCAAGGGCCTGTTCGTCATGGACGGGAGCAAGCGCTCAGCTCATGGCAATGCCTATTTCAGCGGCTTCGGCCCGGCCAAGCGCGTCGTCTTCTTCGACACGCTGTTGGCCAAGCTCAACGGCGGCGAGGTGGAGGCCGTGCTGGCGCACGAACTGGGCCACTTCAAGCACAAGCACATCACCAAGCGCATCGTGCTGGCCTTCGCGATGAGCCTGGCCGGCTTTGCGCTGCTGGGCTGGTTGGCGCAACAGCCGGCCTTCTACCTGGGCCTGGGCGTGCAGCCGAACTTGAGCGCCCCCAACGACGCGCTGGCGCTGATGCTCTTCCTGCTCGCCGGCCCGGTGTTCGGCTTCTTCGTCACGCCACTGGCCAGCCACTTCTCGCGCCGCGACGAGTTCCAGGCCGACGCCTACGCCCGCGCGCAGGCCAGCGGCGCCGACCTGTCCTCGGCCCTGCTCAAGCTGCACGAGGACAACGCCGGCACGCTGACGCCGGACCCGGTCTACGCCCGCTTCTATTACTCGCACCCACCGGCCGCCGAGAGGCTTGCCGCACTCGCCGCATGAACGACTTACTCCTGGCCCAATGTGATCCGAAGGCGCCGCTGCTGGACGCCGACACGCAACAGCGCGTGCTCGCCAGCCTGCCCGGCTGGCTACCCGACGCTGAAGGCCGCCTGATCGGCCGGCGCTTCGGCTTCGCGAACTTCTACCAGGTGATGGCCTTCGTCGATGGGGTCGCCGAGATCGCCCATGCGCAGGACCATCACCCTGAAATGCTCGTCAGCTTTGATGCCTGCACCATCAGCTGGACGACCCACTCGCGCGGCGGGCTGACGTTGAACGATGCCATCTGCGCAGCTCAAGTGAGCGCCCTGCCCGAAGCGACTGTTGCATGAGCAAGTTCCAGGCGCTGGACCTGGGCCTTGTCGTGCGCAGCCACGGCCGGCACTACATCGTCGAAGCCGCTGACGGCCGCCGCCTCGTCTGCCACCCACGCGGCAAGAGGAGTGACGCGGTCGTGGGCGACCAGGTGCGCTTCGCACCGGCCAGCGCCGACGAAGGCGTCGTCGAGGCCGTCGAGCCGCGCCGCAATCTGCTGTTCCGCCAGGACGAGTGGAAGACCAAGAGCTTTGCCGCCAACCTGGACCAGTTGCTCATCCTCGTCGGCGTCGAGCCCGTCTTCAGCGAAAGCCAGCTCACGCGCTCGTTGATCGCCGCCGAATCGGCCGGCATCAACGCCGTCATCGCGTTGAACAAGACCGACCTGCCCGGCGCCGACGCCGCCCGCGAGCGCCTGCTGCCCTATCGCGCGATGGGCTTGACCGTGTTCGAGGTCGCGCTGAAAGCCGACCCTGAAGGTTCCCGCGCCACGCTGGCGTCCTGGCTGGCCGGTAAACGCAGCTTCGTTCTCGGCCCCAGCGGCACCGGCAAGAGCACGCTGATCAACCTGCTCGTGAAGGACGCCAAGGCCCAGATCGGCGAAATCTCGCAGGCGCTGAACTCCGGCCGCCACACGACGACGACGACGCAGTGGTACTGGACCGACGACACGCGCACGACGGCGCTGATCGACTCGCCCGGCTTCCAGGAATTCGGCCTGCACCAGATCGTCGCGGCCGAGCTGTGGCGCTGGATGCCCGACCTGCGCAAGCACGCGGAGTGCCGCTTCCACAACTGTTCGCACATTCATGAACCGGGCTGCGGCGTGCGCGCTGCAGTCGAGGCGGGCTTGATCAGCCCGAGCCGCTACCGCATCTACGGCGAAATCCTGGACGAGCTGCAACGCAAGACGTGGTGAGGCGGGCCTGGCACGGCGGGATCGAACTGAAGTAGCGCTCAGTGGCGCGGCGGCTGCAGCGGCAGCGGCGCGGTGTCCTTGATCTCGCGCGCCTCGATGTCGACGACGTCCCCCGCCGCCGCAGGTGCCTGTGGCCGCTGCGGCGCCCATGGGTTCTGGTTCATGCGGAACTGCACATTGGGCTTGCGGCCTCGCAGCACGCTGATGAGCAGGAACAGCACGAAGGCAAGCACGGCGAACAGGAAGAGGCCGAGGCCGATGACGGCCCCGACGACGAGGAGCAGCAGGCGGAAAAGCAGACGGAACAGGCGCATGCCCGGATTCTGAACCCGCTCAACCCCGCCCGACGAAAGGCATCTGCGTCGCCATAACCGTCATGCTCTGCACATTGGCCGACGGCGGCAGGCCGGCCATGTAGACGACGGCGCGGGCGACGTCTTGCACGTCCATGCGCGGCTCGACGGCGATCTGGCCGTTGGCCTGCGGCACGCCACGCAGCATCTTCTCGGTCATCTCGGTCGCGGCGTTACCGATGTCGATCTGTCCGCAGGCAATGTCGAAGGCGCGGCCGTCCAGGCTCAGCGATTTGGTGAGGCCCGAGATGGCGTGCTTGGTGGCCGTGTACGGCGCGGTGTTGGGCCGCGGCGAGTAGGCCGAGATGGAGCCGTTGTTGATGATGCGGCCGCCGCGCGGGTTTTGCGACTTCATCAGCGCGAAGGCGGCGCGGGCGCAAAGAAAACTGCCGGTCAGGTTGGTGTCGACGACGGCGCGCCACTGCGCCACGCTCAGCTCGTCGATGGGCACCGGCGGCGCGCCCATGCCGGCATTGTTGAAGAGCAGGTCCAGGCGACCAAAGCGTTGCTTCAGCGTGGCGAAGGCGGCGTCGACCTGTGCCTCGTCGGTGACGTCCGTGGGCAGCACCAACGCGTCAGGCAAGGTCTCGCGCAGGGCCGCTTCGCGACGGCCAATCAGCGCGAGCGCCCAGCCCTCGCCTGCCAGCGCGCGGGCCACGGCCCGGCCGATGCCGGAGCCCGCGCCGGTGACCAACGCAATCTTCATCAGTTCCCCAGCGGCGTGACCAGCGTGCGCTGCACCCAGCCGCTGAAGTTGGCCGAATCGACCTTGACGAAGCCGTCCTTGACCTCGCCGGTGGCGACCAGTTCGTCGCTGCGGTTCAGCGTGGCCACGACCTTGCCTTCGCGCGACGGCGTGGCGTAGGCCTTCACGTTGGAGATCTTGGGCGCCAGCATCTGGCCCGCGTTGATCGGGGCGCCGGCCTGCGTGGAGGCGCCAGCGTTGGCATCACCCGAGGCGCTGCCGGAGCGAACGAGGCTGGCCTGGTCACGAATGGTCAGCACGATCTTGTTGTAGTTGTCGAGAAAGCTGGCGGCGATGAGCTTGCCCTC
>NZ_JBDSQX010000163.1:0-11858 GCF_039929605.1 Roseateles sp. | reverse complement strand
CTTCGGCCGGACCGAGCACAGCACCTGCGTGCTGTGCGACGCCTGCCGAAGGACTTGCCGCATGCAAGCGGCAAGGCACGCAGGGGACCCGGAGCGCAGCAAAGGGCGGGGCGGTCAGGGGGGAGCTCTTTGGTTACTTTCTGGCGGCCCAGAAAACCGAAGGTTTCGGCGCAGCCAAAGTGACTCGCCCGCCGGGGCGAAAACCGAAGGTTTCGCCGAAGGCAAATCCCGGCATGGGCCTCACGCGTCAACCCGCACTTACCTCGTCATACCGCCTCCCCACGTCCCGGGGAGTCGTCCCACGTTCAAAGGACAAGCCCCCCCAAGCTGCAAGGCAGACTCGCTCGTTCCCGCCACGATGCATCGCCCATGACCGCTCGCCCCCTGCTCGCCGTTTCCGCCACCACCTTGCTGCTGCTGCTCACCGCCTGCGGCAAGTCATCTACCAGCCTGGGCGAGGGCGGCTCGGTCATCAGCGGCTCGGCCGGCCCGGCCGGCGCCCACAACGCCAGCCGCCAGCTCGTCAAATGCGACGCGCCGGTCGCCACGCTGGCCCTGGTGGAGAACCCCAACGGCTACAGCTACTCCAGCAGCTATCAGCTGCCCGCCAGCCCCGTGCCGCTGGTGCGCTTGCTGGCCCAGCAAAGCGGCTGCTTTCGCGTCGTCGACCGCGCGGCTGGGCTCAAGGCCACGGTGCGCGAGCAGGAGCTGAAGGACGCCGGCATCCTGCGTCAGCAGGGCAACACGGTGAGCAAGGGCAAGGGCTACGAGGCCCAGTACAGCCTCACGCCTAGCCTCACCTTCAGCGAGCAGGACGCCGGCCGCCAGATCGGCGGCATCCTGCAGGCCATTCCCTACCTGAACAAGCTGGTCGGCGCGGCCGAGCAGGTCAAGCTCAAGCAGGCCCAGGCCGCGCTGCTGCTGACCGACAACGAGACGACCGAGCAGATCGCCGCAGCCACCGGTTCCGTCGAGGTGACCGACCTCGGCATGGGCGGCGCGCTCGTTGGCAAGCTGGGCGGCGCGAGCGGGGCGGGCTGGAGCAATACCAACGAAGGCAAGGTCATCGCCGCCGCCTTCATGGACGCGCACAACCAGCTCGTTGCGCAGGTGCGGGAACTGCAGGCCAAGGAGCTACCGCCCGAAGTGGCGAAGCGCAAGGCTCAGGGCGGCTGAAGCGCACGGGGTCCCGAGGCTATGCTGGCGCCATGCAGTCGGCCAAGCCCTTCAAGATCCCCGAATCGGTCCTCGTTGTCATCCACACGCCCGACCTGCAGGTGCTGCTGATCGAGCGGGCCGACCACGCCGGTTTCTGGCAGAGCGTGACCGGCTCCAAGGACAGCCTCGATGAGCCACCGGCCGAGACCGCGCGGCGCGAGGTGCTGGAAGAGACGGGCTTCGACATCGCGGCCCTCGGCGGCGAGTTGCGCGATTGGCAGCTGGCGAATGTCTACGACATCTATCCCCACTGGCAGCATCGCTATGCGCTCGGTGTCACACGCAACACGGAACACGTGTTTGGCCTACAGCTGCCGTCGGCGTTGACACCGACGCTGGCGCCGCGCGAGCACGTATCTTGGCTGTGGTTGCCTTGGCAGGCGGCGGCGGACCGTTGCTTCTCGCCGTCCAACGCCGAGGCGGTATTGCAGTTGCCGCGGTTCGTTGCCGCCACGATGTCCTGATGGTCATGAGATCCACCGCCCGCCCCACCCCCCACGCGCCTGGCGACGTGCTGCGCGTGGCCACTTACAACATCCACAAGGGCGTGCGAGGCCTGGGGCCGGCCAAGCGCCTGGAGATCCACAACCTGCAGATGGGCGTGGAGGCGATGGATGCCGACCTCGTCTGCCTGCAGGAGGTGCGCCTCTTCCACCACCGCGAAGCGGCCTATTTCGACCAGACCTGGTTTGGCTGGCCCGAGAAAGGCCAGGCCGAGTTCCTGGCGCCCGAGGGCTACGAGGTGGCTTACCGCACCAATGCCAAGACCCGGGACGGCGAGCACGGCAATGCGCTGCTGTCGCGCTGGCCGATGGGCGACATCGGCCATCACGACGTGTCCGATCATTCGCTGGAGCAGCGCGGCTTGCTGCATGTGCCGGTGCATTGGCAGGGCTCGGTCGTGCATGTCATCGTCGCCCACTTCGGGCTCATCCATTCGAGCCGCATGCGCCAGGTCGACCGGCTCGCCAGCTTCGTCAAAGAGCATGTGCCGGAGGGCGCGCCGGTGCTCGTCGCCGGCGACTACAACGACTGGGGCGAGCGCCTGGACACGCCGATGCGTGCCCACGGCCTGCGCCGCGCGACGCCGCCGCACGGGCGGGCCAAGGCGCCCACTTTCCCGTCGCGGCTGCCGGTGTTCGCGCTGGACCGCGTCTACCTGCGCGGCCTGCGCTGCACCGGCGTGCAGGTGCCGCGCGGGCCGTCGTGGGCGCGCATGTCCGACCACCTGCCCTTGATCGTCGAGCTGGCGCTGGAATGAAGGGGTTGGGCGCCCGGCAGCGGCGGCGTCACCAGGCGACCGACACGGGCTTCGTCGGCGGCAACGACATCGAGCTGCTGCGCGGCGGCGACCAGCTCTTCCCGGCCATGCAGGCGGCCATCCACCGCGCGCGCCACGAGGTCTGGCTGGCCACCTACATCTTTCATCACGACGACACCTCGCTCGCCCTGGTCGACACGCTGCTCGCGGCCGACCGGCGCGGCGTGCGCGTGCGGCTCGTTGTGGATGGCTTCGGCAGCAACGCCAGCCTGGCGACGCTGCGCGACAAGCTGGCCGGCAGCGGCGTGGCGCTGGCCGTGTTCCGGCCGATTGACCGCTGGTGGCAGTGGTTCAAGCGCGGCCAGCTGCGCCGCCTGCATCAGAAGCTCTGCGTCGTCGACAACGAGCAGGCCTTCGTCGGCGGCATCAACATCATCGACGACCGCCTGGACATGCGCCACGGCGTCAGCGACCTGCCCCGGCTGGACTTCGCCGTTCAGGTCAGCGGCGGCTTGGTGGACCTGGTGGCCCACAGCGCGCGCTCGATCTGGTCACGCGCCTGGCTGGGGCGCGAGTTCGACGATGCGTTGCTGGACTACGTGCCCCTGCGCCGCCGCTTCACGCTGTGGCTGACCCAGCTCTGGCGCGGCCCGCAGCGCCTGCCCGAGCCGTCGTCGCGCTTGGCCCCCGTTTGCGCCGCTTTCGTGCTACGCGACAACCTGCGCCGCCGCCGCACCATCGAGCACGCCTACGCCGACGCCATCCGCAACGCGCGGCACAGCGTCGACATCGTCTGCCCCTACTTCTACCCCGGCAAGCGCATCCGCCATGCGTTGCGGGTCGCGGCCGATCGCGGTGTGCGCGTGCGGCTGCTGCTGCAGGGCAAGCTCGACTATCGGCTAGCCGGCTGGGCCGCCGAGGCGCTGTATGCCGACCTGCTGCGCCACGGCATCGAGATCTACGAATACACGCCGGCCTTCCTGCACGCCAAGGTCGCCGTCGTCGACGACGAATGGGCCACGGTCGGCAGCTCCAACATCGACCCGCTGTCCCTGCTCGTCAACCTGGAGGCCAATGTCGTCGTGCTGGACCGTGGCTTCGCCATGCAGCTTGCTGCTGAGATCGAGATCGCGCTTGCCGCGTCCGGCCGCGTCGGCGAGGCCGCAGGCAAGGGCCTGCGTGCGTGGCTGCACCGGGCGGCGGTGGTCTGGTTTGCCTACGTCTTCCTGCGTGTGGTCGGGGCGGCGGGGCGGTATTGAGGCCCCTCGCCCAGGCTTGCGCCGGCTGAACGCCGGCAAGCCTGGTCTGGGACCGCGCTGCGGCATGAGCCGCAACGCTTCGCCAGGCACACCGCCCCCACTGGGCGCGCCGTGTCCGGGCTCAGCCCCCGAGGGGACGGCGATGCTTGCGGCATCGAGCCGCAAGCACATCGCCAGGCGGGCCGGCTTGGGGCGGCCCGGCGCTCGGCCCGAAACAGCCGGCCTTGACGCGGTACGGCGCGCAACCGAGATCAGAACCCCGGCGCCTGCGGCGCGCGCAGTGCGCCCGCCTGCACCAGCGCCGCCGCGCGCTCGATGTCCGGCGCCAGGTAGTGGTCGGCCGGGCTGCTGGCGCAGTCGGCGCGCAGCCGGGCGTGCAGAGCCTCCACTGGCGCTGAGCTCGTCAACGGGCGCAGGAAGTCGATGCCCTGGGCCGCAGCCAGCATCTCGATGGTGATGATGTGGGCGGTGTTGTCCAGCATCGCGTGCAGGCGGCGGGCGGCGAAGGTGGCCATGGAGACGTGGTCTTCCTGGTTGGCGCTCGTCGGCAGGCTGTCCACGCTGGCGGGGTGGGCCAGGCTCTTGTTCTCGCTGGCCAGCGCCGCTGCCGTCACGTGGGCAATCATGAAGCCGCTGTGCAGGCCGGCGTCGGCCGTCAGGAAGGGCGGCAGGCGCGAGATGCCGGGGTCGATGAGCATGGCGATCCGGCGCTCGGCAATGGCGCCGACTTCGGCTATGGCCAGCGCCAGGTTGTCGGCCGCGAAGGCGACGGGCTCGGCGTGGAAGTTGCCACCGCTGAGCATCACGTCCTCAAACACCAGCGGGTTATCCGTCACCGCATTGGCCTCGCAGACGAGGACCTTGGCCGCATGCCGCGCCTGGTCCAGGCAGGCGCCCATGACCTGGGGTTGGCAGCGCAGGCAGTACGGGTCCTGCACGCGCTCGTCGCCTTCGCGGTGGGACGCGCGAATGGCGCTGCCGGCCAGCAGCTCGCGGTAGACGCCGGCCACTTCGATCTGGCCGGGCTGGCCGCGCACGGCGTGGATGCGCGCGTCGAAGGGCCCGTCGCTGCCGCGTGCGGCGTCCAGCGTCATCGCGCCGCTGGCCAGCGACGTGGCGAACAGGCTCTCGAAGCGCAGCAGCGCGTGCAGCGCCAGCGCCGTGCTGGCCTGCGTGCCGTTGATGAGGGCCAGGCCTTCCTTGGCGGCCAGCGTCAGCGGCTGCAGCTTCAGCCGCGCCAGTTCGGCGCGGGCCGACACGCGCTGGCCGTCGACCAGCGCTTCGCCTTCGCCCATCAGCGCCAGCGTCAGGTGAGCCAGCGGCGCCAGGTCGCCACTTGCGCCCACGGAACCCTGGCAGGGCACGTAGGGAATGAAGCCCGCGTTGAAGGCGTCCAGCAGCGCGCTGATGACGACGCGGCGCACGCCGCTGAAACCGCGCGCCAGGCTGCCCGCCTTGGTGGCCAGCATCAAGCGCACGACCTCCGGCGACATCGGCGCGCCGACGCCCACCGAGTGGCTGCGGATCAGGTTGAGCTGCAGTTGCGCGAGCTGATCCTTGGCGATGCGCGTGCTGGCCAGCTTGCCGAAGCCGGTGTTGACGCCGTAGACCGGCGCGTCGCCCGCAGCGGCAGCAGCCACCCGCGCAGCGCTCTTGTCGACAGGCGCCCAGTCGTCGAGCTGAAGTTCCGCGCGGCCGGCTGCGATGTCGGCGAGTTGGGCGAGCGTGAGTTGTCCGGGGATCAGTTTCATAGCGAGGGCAGGTTCAGTTCGTTCTTGTGGGCGCAGGCGGCGGCCGACTCGTAGCCGGCATCGGCGTGGCGCATGACGCCGGTGGCCGGGTCGTTCCACAGCACGCGCGAGATGCGCTGGGCGGCGGCGTCGGTGCCGTCTGCCACGATGACGACGCCCGAGTGCTGCGAGTAGCCCATGCCCACGCCGCCGCCGTGGTGCAGGCTCACCCAGGTGGCGCCGCCCGCGGTGTTCAGCAGCGCGTTCAGCAGCGGCCAGTCGGAGACCGCGTCCGACCCGTCCTTCATGCCCTCGGTCTCGCGATTAGGGCTGGCGACGGAGCCGCTGTCCAGATGGTCGCGGCCGATGACGATGGGCGCCTTCAACTCGCCGCTTCTCACCATCTCGTTGAAGGCCAGGCCGGCGAGGTGACGCTCACCCAGGCCCAGCCAGCAGATGCGCGCCGGCAGGCCCTGGAAGGCGATGCGCTCGGCGGCCATGTCCAGCCAGCGGTGCAGCGCTTCATGCTGGGGAAAGAGTTCCTTCAGCTTCGCATCGGTCTTGCGGATGTCCTCGGGGTCGCCCGAAAGCGCAACCCAGCGGAACGGGCCCTTGCCCTCGCAGAACAGCGGCCGCACGTAGGCCGGCACGAAGCCGGGAAAGTCGAAGGCGTTGGCCACGCCTTCGTCCTTGGCGACCTGGCGGATGTTGTTGCCGTAGTCGACCGTCGGGATGCCTTGCGCCTTGAAGGCCAGCATCGCCTGCACGTGCACGGCGCAGCCGGCGGCGGCGGCAGCTTTCAACTCGGCGTGACGTGCCAGGTCGGCGGACGCGGCCTTCCATTGCTCGACGCTCCAGCCCGGCGGGCAGTAGCCGTTGATCAGATCGTGGGCGCTGGTCTGGTCGGTGACGAGGTCCGGTTTCACGCCTCGCTTGACGAGTTCAGGCAGCACCTCTGCCGCGTTGCCCAGCAGCGCGACCGACACCGCGCGGCCGGCTTCGGTGTGAGCCTGGATGCGGGCGAGCGCGTCGTCGAGGTCCTGCGCCTGCTCGTCCACGTAGCGCGTCTTCAGGCGGAAGTCGATGCGGCTCTGCTGGCACTCGATGTTCAGCGAGCAGAAGCCCGCGAACGTGGCCGCCAGTGGCTGTGCGCCGCCCATGCCGCCCAGGCCGGCCGTCAGCACCCATCTGCCCTTGGCCACGCCGCCGTAGTGCTGGCGCGCGGCTTCGACGAAGGTCTCGTAGGTGCCCTGCACGATGCCCTGGCTGCCGATGTAGATCCAGCTGCCAGCGGTCATCTGGCCGTACATCATCAGGCCCTTGCGGTCCAGCTCGTGGAAGTGCTCCCACGTCGCCCAGGCCGGCACCAGGTTGGAGTTGGCCAGCAGCACCCGCGGCGCATCGGCATGCGTGCGGAACACGCCCACCGGCTTGCCTGACTGGATCAACAGCGTCTCGTCGTCGTTCAGCTCGCGCAGGGCCTTGAGGATGGCGTCGAAGGCCTCCCAGTTGCGCGCCGCCTTGCCGATGCCGCCGTAGACGACCAGCGCATCCGGGTTCTCGGCCACGGCGGGGTCGAGGTTGTTTTGCAGCATTCGGTAGGCGGCTTCGGTCGGCCAGCTCTTGCAGCTGAGCTGGGTGCCGGTAGGCGCCCGGACGGGGCGGGGCAGGGCGGTCATGTGGGTCTCCTGAAACTGCGGCGAACTCTAGTTGTCTATACAAGTCGAGTCAATGGGCCTGTTCACGCTACGGCAGCGACCCACTGCCGTAGCGTGAACAGGCCCTAGGATGCCCGCATGTCGAGAAGCCCAGCCAGCCCCGAACCGCACTACCTCAGGGTGAAGAACCATCTGCGCGAAGGCATTGCCAGCGGTCACTGGGTGGCCGGCGACTTGCTGCCCAGCGAGGGTGCATTGGTGGGCCTGTTCGAGGTCAGCCGCATGACCGTGAACCGGGCGCTGCGCGAGCTGGTACAGGACGGGCTGATCGAGCGTGTGCAGGGCGTGGGCAGCTTCGTGGCGCAGCTGCACCGCATCTCGTCGACGCTGAATGTGCGCGACGTTCACGAGGAGATCCTGGCGCGCGGCGGCACACACGAGGCGCGCGTGCATGCGCTCACCAAGGGCAAGGCCACGCCCCAGCAGGCGGCCGAGCTGGGCCTCAAGCGCGGCGCGCAGGTGTTCCTCAGCCTCATCGTGCATCTGGAGAACGGCCACGCCATCCAGTGCGAGGAGCGCGCCGTCAACCCGGCCTGCGCGCCGGACTATCTGGCACAGGATTTCACGCGCATCACGCCGACGCACTATCTGCTGGAGGTGGCGCCGCTGTCCGAGGCGCGCTACATGATCGAGGCGGCGTTGACCGGTGAGGTCGAAGCCAAGCTGCTCGGCATCGGCCGCCGTGACCCCTGCCTCGTCGTCAAGCGCATCACCTACAGCCGCGGCGTGGCGGTAACCTCCGTCAAACTGACCCACCCCGGAGCACGTTACCAATTGCAAGGGAGCTTCTCGGCATGAGCTTCCCGGCCATCAGCTGCAGAAAATGCGGCGTTGCCGGAAGTGCAAGGACAAGAACATGAGTTGGAGCAAGGTCAGCGCGGCCGACGTAGAGCCGCAGGCCTGGAAGAACAAGGGCGGCATGACGCGCGAACTGCTCGCCTGGCCGCATGCGCACGACTGGGCGCTGCGCATCAGCGTCGGCCGCGTGGACCGTGACGGGCCGTTCTCGGCCTTTCCCGGCGTGCACCGCTGGCTGGCCGTCACGGGCGGCGCGGGCTTGCGCCTGTTCGACTGGCCGCAGAGCATGGGCGACGAGCCGTTGCGTTTCGACGGTGGCCTGGCGCCGGATGCCGAGCTCATCAAGGGGCCGGTCGACGTGTTCAACGTGATGGAGAGGCGCGGCAACCTGGAGGTCGAGCCGGCCAGCAACGTGCTGCTGCCGCGCACGCCCTGGGTGGCGCTGTTCACCGTCGAGGGCGGCCTGCTGGAGCATGGCCACCGCGCGATGCCGATGGCGCCGCTGACGCTGGCCTGGTGCGAGGCGCCCGTCGCGCAGAGCTGCGTTTTCACCGGCCCCGAGGCGACCAGCAGCCATGCCTGGTGGCTGACCTGGAGCGGCGAGTGAACCTAGAAGCGGTAGTTGGGCGCGTCCGAGGGGCTGGCGAAGCGGGCCGCTGGCAAGGCGCGACGACGCTGCGGGCTCGCGCCCGCGAGGAGAAGCAACGCCGCCAGCGGCCTGCAGCGCCAGACCAGCGGGTGCGCAGCGGTGTGGACCGGAGTGGTGATGGCCGCCTCAGCCGAAACTTGCCGCTCCAACAAGCTCTTCAATGAGTAGCAAGCGGTCAACTGCCGGTTCTAGGTTATGGACTGGCGGCCGGCTGGCGACGCTGGCGGGCGACAGCGGCTGGGGTCTGGTCGAAGACGGCGCCTTGCTGGTCGACGGCGGGCTGCTGCGCTGGGTTGGGCCGAGCGCCGACGCGCCTGCGGCCGAGGAGATCATCGAGCTGCACGGCGCCCTCGTCACGCCGGGCTTGGTGGACTGCCACACCCACCTCGTCTACGGTGGCAACCGCGCCGACGAGTTCGAACAGCGCCTGCATGGCGCGAGCTATGCCGACATCGCCAGGGCCGGTGGCGGCATCCGCTCGACGGTGGCCGCCACGCGCGCCGCCAGTGAGGCGGAGCTGCTGGCCGCTGCCACCAAGCGCGCCCGGGCACTGATGCGCGAGGGCGTGACGACGCTGGAGGTCAAGTCCGGCTACGGCCTGAGCGCCGCCACCGAGGCCCGCATGCTGCGCGTCGCCCGTCAATTGGCCGGGCTGGGCGTGGACGTGCGCACGACCTACCTCGCCGCCCACGCGCTGCCGCCCGAGTTCAGCGATGCCGACGACTACATCGCCGCCGCTTGCCAATGGCTGCCCGAGCTGCACGCGCAAGGCCTTGTCGATGCGGTCGACGCCTTCTGCGAGCACATCGCCTTCAGCCCGGCTCAGGTCGCTCGCGTGTTCGACGCGGCCCGGCAGCTGGGCCTGCCCGTCAAGCTGCATGCCGAGCAGTTGAGCGACCAGGGCGGCGCCCAGCTCGCGGCCCGCTACCAGGCGTTGAGCTGCGACCACCTCGAATTCCTCAGCCCCGCCGGCGTGCAGGCCCTCGCCCAGGCCGGCACCGTCGCCGTGCTGTTGCCCGGCGCCTTCTACGCGCTGCGCGAAACACAGCTGCCGCCCATCGCAGCGCTGCGCGAGGCCGGCGTGCCCATCGCTATCGCCACCGACCACAACCCCGGCAGCTCGCCGACGCTGTCACCGCTGCTGATGCTGAACATGGCCTGCGTGCTGTTCCGGTTGACACCCGAAGAAGCCCTGCGCGGCCTGACTGTCAACGGCGCCCGAGCGCTCGGCCTGCGGGACCGGGGTCAACTCGTGGCCGGCCAGCGTGCCGACTTCTGTGTCTGGGATGGCGCCCACCCGCGCGAGCTGGCAGCATGCTTCGGACATAACCCGCTGATACAACGGGTATACCAAGGGGTCCAGGGAGGTTCATGAGTGTTTTTCAACTGCAGCAGGGCCGCACGCCGCTGCTGATCAGCCTGCCGCATGTCGGCACCGAGATACCCGCCGAGCTGGCCGAGCGCCTGGTGCCGCGTGCGCTCATCAGCGAGGACAGCGACTGGCATCTGGAGCGCCTGTACCGGCCGCTGGCCGAAGCGTTAGGTGCCAGCCTCATCGTGCCGCGCTACAGCCGCTACGTCGTCGACCTGAACCGCCCGCCGGACGACCAGCCGCTCTACCCCGGCGCTTCGGGCGGCACCGGCCTGGTGCCGACGCGCTTCTTCACCGACGAGCCGCTCTACGTCGACGGCGCCTGGCCCGACGCCACGGCCATCGCCGCGCGCCGCGAGGCCTACTGGCAGCCCTATCACGACGCGCTGGCGGCCGAGCTGCAACGGCTGCGCGCCGAGCACGGCCACGCGCTGCTGTTCGACGGCCACAGCATCCGCTCCGAGCTGCCCTGGCTGTTCGAGGGCGAGCTTCCGGCGCTCAACCTCGGCACCGCCGACGGCGCGTCCTGCGCGTCGGTCATCACCGAGAGGCTGGCCGTGTTGCTGGCCGGGCAGGAGCGCCTCAGCCATGTCGTCAACGGCCGCTTCAAGGGCGGCTACATCACGCGCCACTACGGCCAGCCGGGCCAGGGCGTGCACGCCGTGCAGCTGGAGATGTGCCAGCGCTGCTACATGGACGAGGCGCTGGACCCGCGCCATGCCTATGACGAAGCCGCCGCCGCCGAGGTGGCGCCGCTGATCGAGAAGATGCTCAAGGAGATGCTCGCATGCCAGCCCTGAAACGACTGCATGCCCCGCTCGCCTGGGTCAACGGCGGCTGGCAACGTGATGTGCTGCTGACGGTCGACGCCACTGGCCACTGGTCCGAGATCACCGTCAACCACCCGGCGCCGCCCGATGCCGAGAGGCTGGCCGGCCCCGTCATCCCCAGCCTCGTCAACGCCCACAGCCACGCCTTCCAGCGTGCCTTCGTCGGCCTGGCGGAGCGGCGCGACGCGGGCCAGGACGACTTCTGGCGCTGGCGCGACCGCATGTACGCACTGGCCCTGCGCATCTCGCCGCAGCAACTGCGCGCGGTGGCCAGCCAGCTCTATGCCGAACTGCTGCGCGGCGGCTACACGCATGTCTGTGAGTTCCACTACCTGCACCACGCGGCGGAGGGCCAGGCCTTCGAGGACGAACTGGACATGGCCTGGGCCCTGGCCGCTGCGGCCGAGGACACCGGCATCGGCCTGACGCTGCTGCCGGTCGTCTACACGCGCAGCGGCTTCGATGCGACCGGCCTGCGCCCCGACCAGCACCGCTTTGCCGCCGATGCCGACTGGGCCTGGCGGGCCTGCCAACGCATCAACGCCGCTGGCCTGACGCGGGTGACCGCCGGCGTGGCCCTGCATTCGCTGCGTGGTGCGTCCCAAACCGACATCAACCGCCTGCTTGGGCTGGTTGGCGGTGCGGACATTCCCATCCACATGCACATCGCCGAGCAGGCCGCCGAGGTGGCCGACTGCCTGGCCGCCACCGGCATGCGCCCGCTGCAGTGGCTGGCCAGCGCGGGTCATCTCGACCCGCGCTGGCAGCTCGTGCACGCCACGCACGCGGAAGGCTCCGAAATCGAGGCCGTCGCCCGCACCGGGGCCGGCGTCGTCATCTGCCCCGGCACCGAGGCCAATCTCGGCGACGGCCTGGCTGACCTGCCGCGCTGGCTGTCGAATGCTGTGCCGCTGACCGTGGGCTCGGACAGCCAGGTCACGCGCGGCTGGGTGGAAGAGCTGCGCTGGCTGGAGTACGGACAGCGCCTGGCGCTGCGCCAACGCAATGTCGCATCGGCACCGG
>NZ_JBDSQX010000162.1:0-20055 GCF_039929605.1 Roseateles sp. | reverse complement strand
GCCGGTGCCCGCCGGATCAGGACTCGCTCATGTCGTACGCCCGCCAGCCTTTGCTGAGTTCTTTCGCGCTGTTTTTGATGATGGCCCTGACCGCATGCGGTGGCGGCGGTGGCGGCGGAGCTGGCGGCACGCCAGCCGCCATCGGCAGCCCGCCGCCTGCCCCCACTGCGCCGGGAGCATCGGCGGCGGCAGGCACGGATCCGGTCCCTGGCGGCGGCCTGGTTTGCACACAGGGCGAAGTGACCTCGACCCGTTCGGCCACGTTCGCGCTAGTCAACCTGACGCGCTTCGCGCTGGGCCTGCCGCAGCTGGCCCGCCTGACTGCGCTCGACGGTACGGCGCAGGCACACGCCCAGTACGCAGTCGCGAATGAAGAAAGCGGGGTGACCGAGTCCTATGGCCTGCCTTGCTTCACCGGTGTCGATCTGGCCCAGCGGCTGGCTGCTGCGGGCGTCGTCTCGACCGACTTGCCGGGGCTGCGCCAGCGCAGTGAAATCGTCGTTGGCTTCGCGGCTTCAGCCAATGCTGAACCGCAGCCCTTGGACTACATCAACGACGCGCTGAACAATCTCTACGGTCGCACCTTTCTGCTCGACCCGCGCATGCAGCAGGTGGGGCTGGGCTTTTCTGCCGAACCGGGCGGTCTGCGGCGCACCCTGGTGCTGGACATGGCCTTGCGGGCTGACACGCCAGCGGCGAATGCCGAGGTCTGGGCGGTCTGGCCGCGCGACGGCGCCACCGGCCTGCCAACGCGGATGCGCCCGTCCAACATCAAGCCGCTGGCCGCCGGCCTGGTCGAGGGCTACCCCGTCACCCTGCACGCTGCGGCGCCGGTAGGGGTCACTCGCTTCGTCATGTCCACCGCGAGCGACGGCTCAGCGGTGGAAACCACCGTACTGACCGCCGCCAACGACGGCAACCTCTTGCTGGCCGCGAGTGAGGTGGCACTTGTGCCGAACGCGCCGCTGGCCGCCGGCACCACCTACCGCGTCGAGTTCGACGGCAGCGTGGGCATGACGCCGCTGCACCTGGCCTGGTCGTTCACGACGGCGCCCTGACCGCGAGGCGCGCGCCACCCCAGCAGAGCGCCGAGCGCTGCCGCGACAATCGCGCATGTCCTTTGCATCCCTGGGCCTCACGCCCGCCCTGCTGCGCGCCGTGCGCGAGCAGGGCTATCACGCTCCCACTGCCGTCCAGGTGGCGGCCCTGCCTGCCGTGCTTGCCGGCCACGACGTGCTGGCCCTGGCCCAGACGGGCTCGGGCAAGACGGCGGCCTTTGCGCTGCCGCTGCTGCAGCGCCTCGTCGACTCGCCGCCCCGGCCCGGCCCACGCGCGCTGGTGCTGGCACCCACCCGCGAGCTTGCGGCGCAGACGGCTGAGGTGCTGCGCGAGTTCGCGGCCAGGCTTTTGCATCGTCCCAAGGTCGCGCTGGCGTTCGGCGGCGTGTCCATCAACCCGCAGCTGATGTCTTTGCGCGGCGGCTGCGACGTGATGGTCGCCACGCCCGGCCGCCTGCTCGACCTGCTGGATCACAACGGCCTGCAATTGCACGGCGTCGAATGCCTGGTGCTGGACGAGGCCGACCGCCTGCTGGCCGCCGGCTTTGCCGAAGAGCTGCACCGCGTGCTGGCGCTGGTGCCTGCACGGCGCCAGACCCTGATGTTCTCCGCCACGTTCCCTGCCGCGGTGCAGGCCCTGGCCGAGCAATTACTGCGCGACCCGGTGCGCATCGAGATCGAGGAGGCGCCGCTGCAGATCACGCAGCGTGCCATCCAGCTCGACCGCGCCCAGCGCCTGCCCGCGCTGCGCCAGTTGCTGAAGGACGAAGACTGGCCGCGTGCGCTCGTCTTCGTCGCCAGTCGCTACACGGCCGAGCTCGTGTCGGACAAGCTCTTCGCCCACGGCTTCAAGGCCGGCGTGCTGCACGGCGAGCTGAGCCAGGGCGCGCGCAGCGATGTGCTGGCGTCATTGAAGAGCGGCAGCGTCAAGGTGCTCGTCGCCACCGACGTGGCCGCGCGCGGCCTGCATGTCGACGCGCTGGACGCCGTCGTCAACTACGAGCTGCCGCGCTCCGCCGCCGACTACATCCACCGCATCGGCCGCACCGGCCGCGCGGGGGCCGAGGGCGTGGCCATCAGCTTCATCTGCGCGGACAGCGCCGAGAACGCGGAGAGCCATTTCCGACTCATCGAGAAGCGCCAGGGCCAGCGCGTTCCGCGCGAGCGCCTGGCCGGCTTTGAGCCCGAGGCGGTGGCTACCGAGGCGCAGGCGGCGGGCGGCATCAAGAGCGCCACGCGCAAGAGCAAGAAGGACAAGCTGCGCGAAGCCGCCGAGCGGGCCGGAGACGCCAACGATGGGCATTGAGATCGAGCGCAAGTTTCTCGTCACGGGCGACGGCTGGCGCGAGCAGGCTGCGACGCAGACGCGCTTCAGCCAGGGCTACCTCAGCCGCGAGCCGGCGCGCACGGTGCGCGTGCGCATCGCGGGCGATCAGGGCTTCCTGACCATCAAGGGCGCCACCAGGGGCGCCACGCGGGCCGAGTTCGAGTACCCGGTGCCGCTGGCCGACGCGCAAGCGCTGCTGGCGATGAGCGACGGCCCCGTCGTCGAGAAGATCCGCCACCTGTGCACGCACGAGGGCATGACCTGGGAGGTCGACGAGTTCCTGGGCGCGAATGCCGGTCTCGTTGTGGCGGAGATCGAGCTGGAGTCCGAGAGCCAGGCCTTTGCGCGCCCGGCTTGGGCTGGGGCGGAGGTCACCGGCGACGCTCGCTACGTCAACGCCAACCTGGCGGTGAGCCCGTTCTCAAGCTGGAGCGAGTGAACTAGGGGGCGGCGAATCTGCCCGCCGGCTCGGCGCGTAAGGCTGTCATACGCAGGCAATCTTCGCGACCGAGGATGCGCTGCTTGGCTTCCGTCAATGGCCAGCTTCGCAAGCCGCTGGCCGCCCAGGCACCTCCTCATCACGCCCGTGCCCACCCTCCTGTCATCGCTCCTGCTACGAACGCGCAAAGGCATCCTGATGCTGCTGCTCGTCGTGTTGCCGCTGCAGGGCGTGGTGCAGCTCGTGGCAGGCGTGCAGGGCCATCGGCACATGCACACCGGCGCCGCGCCGGCAGCGGCGTCCCCGTCTCCGCTGCGGGCGCTGCTCAACCAGTTGCACGCCGCGCAGGACCCGCGGCTTCAGGCGGCCAAGTTGGCCTGGGTTGTGAGCACGGGGCCGGCAGCAGAGCTGCACGCGCATGGCGGCGTCTTCCACAAGCACTCGCACGACGCGGCTGACGTGCTTGAGGTGACCGACCCGGCCGACGACTCGCTGCAAGGCGGCGCTACCGCCTTCCTGGCCTGGCTGCCGGTCGCGTTGGCTTTGCCGGCCGGCGAGGCGGGCGGCCGCCCTGCCACGCTTGGCATCGACTGGCGCGACCGCGTTGTCGCTCCGCCGCTGACGCCGCCTCGGGGCTGACCTCAGCCGAAGACCGTCGACGCCTTGGGCGTCCGCTCAAGTGTCTTTGCTTCCGTCTGTCCCGCCCGTCCCGCTGCGGCAGGTGGTGCCTGCGCCTGCCCGCAGGCCCCCCGTTTCCCGAGATCTCCCATGTCCAAGAATCGCTTCCGGCCGCCGCTGCTGGCCGCTGCCTGCCTGCTCGTCACGTCCATCGCCCAAGCGCAGGCCGACAGGCCCGTCGTCGTCGCCACCGCCGTGCTCGACAAGGTCGAAGTGGCCGGCCGCCACTACGACAACGCCATCGGCAGCGCCGATGCCGCCTCGCAAGGCACCATCCGCGCCGAGCTGTTGAAGAGCCGCCCCGCGTTGCGCCCCGGCGAGGTGCTGGAGTTCGTGCCCGGCCTCATCGTCACGCAGCACTCGGGCGACGGCAAAGCCAACCAGTATTTCCTGCGCGGCTTCAACCTCGACCACGGCACCGACTTCGCCACCAGCGTCAACGGCCTGCCGGTCAACATGCCCTCGCACGGCCACGGCCAGGGCTATTCGGACCTGAACTTCCTCATCCCCGAACTGGTCGACCGCATCGAATACCGCAAGGGCCCGTACTTCGCCAAGAACGGCGACTTCGCCGCCGCCGGGTCCGCCGACATCGCCTACCGCAACACGCTGGACGAGAACTTCGCCGCGCTCACGCTGGGCCAGCGCCAGTTCCGGCGCTTCGTCGGTGCCGGCTCCGCGGCGCTGGGCGGTGGGCTGAACCTGCTGGGCGCCGTCGAGGTGCAGCACAACGACGGCCCCTGGAAGCTGGCCGAGCGCCTGCGCAAGAGCAACGGCGTCGTCAAGCTGTCCGGCGGCACGCGCGCCGAAGGTTGGAGCGCGAGCGTGATGGGATACGACGCCAAGTGGACCTCGACCGACCAGGTGCCCGAACGCCTCATCGCCGCAGGCACCTACAACGGCCAGCCCTTCGGTCGCTTCGACGCCATCGACACCAGCGACGGCGGCGAGACGCGCCGCAGCAGCCTGTCCGGCGAATGGCATCGCAACACCGGCGCCGAGGCCACCAACGTCGTGGCCTACGCGATGAACTACCGGCTCAAGCTCTTCTCCAACTTCACCTACGCGCTGGAGCGCCCCGACGACGGCGACCAGTTCTCGCAGCAGGACCAGCGCAAGGTCTACGGCGTCAACGCCAGCCACGCCGTCGAGCACCGCCTGGGCGGCCTGCCGGCACGCAGCGAGGTGGGCCTGCAACTGCGCCATGACCGCATCCGCGTCGGCCTGTACGACACCGTGGAGCGCCGCATCATCGGCACGACGCGCGACGACGATGTGCGGGAGACCCAGCTGGGCGTCTACGGCCAGGCGTCGGTCGAGCTGACACCGTGGCTGCGCAGCGTCGTCGGCCTGCGGGCGGACCCGGCGCGCTTCAAGGTCAACAGCTTGTCGAACGCAGCCAACTCCGGCAGCGCCTCGGCCAACCTGTTCTCGCCCAAGCTGTCGCTCATCGCCGGCCCGTGGGCCAAGACCGAGTTCTTCTTCAACGCCGGCCGGGGCTTCCACAGCAACGATGCGCGCGGCACCACGGCCAGCGTCGACCCCCGGACCGGCGACGCCGTCGACAAGGTGCCAGGTCTTGTCGCGGCGCGCGGCATGGAGCTGGGCGCGCGCACGGAGTGGGTGCCGGGCCTGCAAAGCTCGGTCGCGCTTTGGAAGCTGGACTTCGATTCCGAGCTCGTCTACGTCGGCGATGCCGGCGCCACCGAGGCTAACCGCCAGAGCAAGCGGCATGGCATCGAGTGGAACAACCGCTACGTGCCAACGCCCTGGCTGCTCATCGACGCCGACCTGGCCTGGACGCACGCGCGCTTCGCCAACTTCGACGCGGCCGGCGACCGCATCCCGAACGCCGTCGACAAGGTGGGCTCTATCGCCGTCACCCTGCGCGACCTCGGCCCGTGGTCGGCAAGCCTGCAGTGGCGCTACCTCGGTTCGGGTTCGCTGATCGAGAACAACAGCGTGCGTTCGCGGTCGTCGCTGACGACCAACCTGCGCGTCGCTCGCAAGCTCTGGGGCAAGGCCGAGCTGACCTTCGACGTCTTCAATCTGAGCAACCGCAAGCTCAACGACATCGAGTACTTCTACGAGTCGCAACTGCCCGGCGAGGCCGCACCGGTGGCCGACCGCCATGTCCACCCCGCCGAGCCGCGCACGGTGCGGGTGACGTTGAAGATGGTGTTCTGAAGACACGACGATGCGCGCGTTGCTGCCTGCTGCTGGCGGTGGCGCCACATTGAAGCGTTTGTGCACGTGGCCCGGCCCGGCAACGCACCAGCGTCATGCGGCTTCAGAAAGCATGAATGCCGGATCGGTATTCGTGCTGGCCCGTTTCTCGCATCTACTCGCGCTGGTTTCTTTACAACCAGAGGAGAACCCTGATGCAATCCATGACCTTCGGCCTGCGCGCCGCCTGCGCCGCACTGCTGGCGGCCAGCGCCTTCGCCGGCCTGCCGGCGCTGGCCCAGACCGCCAAACCCACCGTGGTGATCGTCGCCACCGGCGGCACCATCGCCGGTGCCGGTGCCTCGGCGCTGAACAGCGCCACCTACCAGGCCGCCAAGGTGCCGGTGGACAAGCTGATCGCCGGTGTGCCCGAACTGGCCAGCGTGGCCAACGTGCGCGGCGAGCAAGCCTTCCAGATCGCTTCCGAGAGCTTCACCAACGACAAGCTGGTGACCCTGGGCAAGCGCGTTTCCGCGCTGCTGAAGGACCCGGAAGTGGCCGGCGTGGTCGTCACCCACGGCACCGACACGCTGGAAGAGACCGCCTTCTTCCTGAACCTGGTGATCAAGAGCGACAAGCCCATCGTGGTGGTCGGCTCGATGCGGCCGGGCAGCGCGATGTCGGCCGACGGCATGCTGAACCTGTACAACGCGGTAGTGTTGGCGGCTTCGCCCAGCGCCAAGGGCAAGGGCGTGCTGGTCACCATGGCCGACGACATCCTCTCCGGCCGTGACACAGCCAAGCGCGTGAACATCAAGACCAGCGCCTTTGGCAGCCAATGGGGTCCGCTGGGCATGGTGGTCGAGGGCAAGACCTTCTGGTTCCGCAGCCTGGCCAAGCGCCACACCGTCAGCTCCGAGTTCGACATCGACACTATCGATGCGCTGCCGGACGTGTCCATCGTCTACGGCTCCGGCAGCATGAATATGGCGCTGTACGACGCGGCGGCCACGCCGGGCGTCAAGGCCATCATCAACGCCGGCACGGGCAATGGCTCGGTGCCCAACTACGCGGTGGACAAGCTCAAGTCCATCCGCGACAAGGGCGTGCTCGTCATCCGCTCCAGCCGCGTGGCTGATGGCATCGTGCTGCGCAACGCCGAACAGCCCGACGACAAGTACGACTGGGTGGTGGCCCACGACCTGAACCCGCAGAAGGCCAAGATCCTGGCCGCCGTGGCCCTGACCAAGCCGCAGACCACCGCTGAGCTGCAGCGGATCTTCTGGGAATATTGATCTGGAGCGTGGGCGGCAGACGGCGCCGGTGTGGCGTGCCTGCCGGTGCTGCGCCAAGCTACCCAAGCGATCCGACGCCGAGCGCCGCCTGGGGTGTCACCAGGGCGGTGACTCGCTGAGCGCGTCTTCAGGCACGTTCGCCGGCAGAGAGGCGATGGTGGGCGCGGACGTTGAGGCGGGCGCACCGGCGGCGGCAAAGTCGTGCTCGCCGCCCAGCCCTTCGATCAGCGCCCGGATCAACCGGCCCAGCTCGCCGGTGGCCAAGGCCACGTCGGCATCAAACGCTTCGTCGCCACTGGCCTCGGCTCGGCCTTCGAAGGCCAGGTCCAGGAAGCTGATCTTCTTGACTGCGAACCCCTCGGTCAGCGTAAAGGCGACGCGCTCGTTCCAGCTCAGCGCCAGGCGGGTGGGCATCTTGCCGCTGGTCAGATGGGCGCGCACCTCGTCGATGTCCAGCGGGTGGCGGGCGTAGCGCACGACGGGTTTCTGCTCGTCGCTGCCCTTGAGTTCGCACTCGCGCTCGATCTGGAAGCCTTCGGGCGTCACGCCGTCCTGCAGCCACGCGGCCATGCAGGCGGCAGGGCTCTCGGCGGTCTGCACCAGCTGTAGGCTCAGGCCGGGGCTGGCCTGGATCAACAGCGTGATGACTTCATCGGCGCGGCTGGTGGAGCCGGCGTCGACGAACAGCAACTGCTGCTCGGGCGCAATCCACACCTGCGTGGCCGAGGTCTTGGTGAAGGCGCGCGGCAGCAGCTCGTGCTCGGCCTGCTCCTTCAGCTCCTTCTTGGCCTTCTTGCCGGGCTTGCGGCCGGTGGTGGCCTCGATGTGCTCGGCCAGTTCTTCCACGCGCTCCTGCACGACGGAGGAGGGCAGCAGGCGCTGCTCGCGCTTGAGCTTGACGAGCCAGTGGCCGTCGACCACTTCGACGAGGGGCGCGTGCTCAATGCCACGTGGCGGCGCCCAGCCCACGGCCAGCGGTTGGGTGGGCGCGCAAGGCAGGAAGGTTTCCTTGGCGAGCTGTTCGGCGAGCAACTTGGCGTCGACCTGCCAACCTTCGCCGATGCGGTAAGTGATGAGGTTCTTGAACAAAAGTGGGGCTCCGTACAAATGCAAAGCCCGCCAACGGCGGGCTTGTTTGGGTGCAGGGTGGGATTGTCTCAGGCTTGGTGCAGGGCCCGCGTTTCAAGTCGCTTCGGTCATTACCTGGTGCAGCAGCTTCTCGAACACCTCGACCGACTGCCCGCCCTGAATGAGGTGGCGCTGGTTGACGATGATGGCCGGCACGGCGTGGATGCCCTGGGCGTGCACCTCGGCTTCCGCCTCGGTGACCTCCGCGGCGTAGCGGTCGCTGTGCAGCAGCTCGCGCGCCTCGGCTTCGGGCAGGCCGGCCGCCACGGCTTGCTCCAGCAGCACGGCGGGGTCGGACACGTCGCGGCCGTCGGTGAAGTAGGCCTTGAGCAGCGCCAGCTTCAACGTGCGTTGCACGGCAGCGCCAAAGGCGTCGTCGGCCCAGTGCAGCAGGCGGTGGGCGCTGCGGGTGCTGTAGATGCGGCTGCGCGCGCCGGGGCGGAATTCGAAACCCAGCTCCGCACCACGCTCGCGGATGGCCTGGCGCGTGCCGGCCAGCGCGGCCGGGCTGGCGCCGTACTTGTGCGCCAGATGCTCTTCGATGTCCTGGCCCTCGGGGCCCATGTCGGGGTTGAGCTCGAAGGGGTGGAAGTGCAGGTCCAGTACCAGCCCAGGGATGCGCGCCGCAGCCGCTTCGAGGGAATACAGGCCGATGGCGCACCAGGGGCAGACGATGTCGGAGATGAAGTCGATTCGCATGCGTGGCATTTTCACGCTCCCGGCGTGACCTCTCGGTTTGCAAGGGACACAAGCGTGACGGGGTTGCTCTTGCCGTGAGCGGAGCTTGCCGCCACGGGTGGGCCGGGGCTAATAATCGCCCAGCAGTACCTTCCCAGCCATGCCCCCCAAGACCTCCGGAACCCCCAGTTTCTGGGCACGCTGCCTGCTCGCAGGCATCGCTGTCGTCGTGTGGCCCGGCTCGGCCCAAGCACAAGAGGCCGACAGACCGCCCAGCGAGGCGAGGCTGCACATCAGCGGCTTTGGCAGCCTGGGCTTGAGCCATGTGGACGCGCCGGATGGCTGGGGTTATCGGCGTGAGCTGGCACAGGCCGGCTCGGGTGCCACCTGGCGACATGACATCGACACCCGGCTCGGCGTGCAGCTGAATTACAGCCTGGGCTCGCAGTTCGAGCTGGTGGCCCAGGTTATCGCCAAGAAGCGCGGCCACTACGCGAGCGACGGCGATGCGCTCGAATGGGCCTATGCCAGCTACCGGCCCAACGCCGACTGGACGCTGCGCGTCGGCCGCGTGAATGTCGACGCCTTCCTGATGGCTGACTACCGCAACGTCGGCTACGGTTTCACGATGGCCCGGCCACCGGTCGAGCTCTACGCGCGCCTGCCCACCACGCTGGACGGTGCCGACGTCGCGCGCAGCTGGTTCCAGGGCGATGCGCAGTGGCGCGCCAAGCTGATGCACGGCTCGGGGCGCATCGGCGACCTCCACACCAGCAAGGCCAGCCGTGTGAGCGACGTCAGCGGCGCGATGCTGTCGCGCGAGGAGGGCGGCCTGCTGGTGCGCGCCAGCGTCGCCCGTGCGCGCACGGCCATCAACCTGACCACCGTCCAGCCCGCCCTCGACGGCCTGGCCCAGCTTGGCGCGCTGCCCATCCCCTCGGTGGCCGACGAGGCCCGCCAGCTGCGCGACCGCCTGGGTGCCACCGGCTCTGGGCGATGTTCTGGGAGCTGGGCGTGCGCTACGAGATGGCGGAGTGGCAGTGGAGCGCGGAGGTCGTGCGCGTCTCGGCCGCCCCGCTGACCGTGGAGAACACGGCCTACGCCACCCTCGGCCATCGGTTCGGCGACTGGACGCCTTACATCGGCTACGGTCGGGCGCGCAACGCCTTGGCCGTGCTGCCCCTGCCGGCTTGGGCAGCCGCACTGACGCCAGTCATCGGCCCGGTGGGCGCTGCCCAGGCGCAGGGGCTGGGCAGTGTGGTCGTTACCTCGCTGAACAACGCGCGTGTGCAGCAGTCGAGCTGGTCGCTCGGCGTGCGCTGGGACTTCCATCCCCAGGCCGCGCTCAAGCTGCAGTGGGACCGCGTGCGCGTGCAGCCCAGCGGCTCGTCCCTGTGGACCGGCGCCGATGGCCAGGCGGGCAATGCCAACGTCGCGACTGCGGTCGTGGACTTCATCTTCTGAAGCCATGTCTGCGCGCAGCTTTTTCATCCTCGCGCTGCTGGCCGCAGCCCTGCCCGCGCGGGCCGACTTCTACATCGTCGTGCACGCCAGCAACCCGCAGCGCGCGCTAACGCAAAAGGAGGCGGTCGATCTCTTCATGGGCCGCAGCCGCGCCTTTGCCAACGGCGACTTCGCACTCATCTTCGACCTGCCGCGCGACCATCCGCGCCGTGCCGCCTTCTATCAGGCCCTGACCGGCATGAGCGTGGCCCAGGTCAACAGCTACTGGTCGCGGTTGATGTTCTCCGGCCAGAGCGTGCCGCCTCAATCCCTGCCCGACGAGATGGCCGTGGCCGGCATCCTGCGCCGCAACCCCAGCGCTCTGGGCTGGCTCAGCAAGGAGCCCACCGAGCCGGGGCTGCGCACGGTGCTGGTCATCAAGGAAGCCCCCACCAAATGACGCCCGCTGCACCCCGTGTGCGTGGTGCCGACAGCTTGCAGCTGCGCTTCATGCTGCTGGTGTTCGCCAGCGCGGCCGTGCTGGCCCTCGTGGGCGCCACGATTGCCTACCAGTTCGGCCAGGCCCGCGCGCTGGCCACTGGTCGCAGCAGTGTCGAGGCCCTGGCCACTGCCGTCGAGAAGACGCTGGCCATCGGCGCCTACGCCAAGGACGAGGTGCTGCTGCAGGAGGTGGCCGGCGGCCTGGCGCGCAATGATCTCGTCAACGTCGTCGAGGTGGTGGCGGCGGATGGCCGGGCGCTGGTCAAAGTGCTGCGTCCGGGCGCCGCCGAGCGACCGGGCCTGACGCTGCTGACGCGGCCGCTCGTGTCCCCGTTCGACGCCAGAGAGACCCTCGGACAGTTGCGCATCCGCCTGAACGACGACAAGGTCCAGGCCGACGCCGACCGCGAGGCCTACACGCTGGCTGCAGTCATGGCCGGCCAGGCGGCGCTGCTGGCGGCCGTTCTCTACCTGCTGGCGGCACGCATGGTGTCTCGCCCCATCGTTCACTTGGCCAGTTCGCTGCGGCGCATGACGCCGGGCTCGGGCGAGCGGCTTGAAACGCCCGCCAACCACGCCGCCGACGAGATCGGCGTGCTGATTGCCGGCGCCAACACGCTGCTGGAATCCAATGAGCGTGCGCTGCAAACCGAGCGCAGTCTGCGCGCCGAGGTCGAGGCTATGGAGGCCCAGTACCGCCAGATCTTCGACTCCAGCAGCGCCGGCATCTTCGTGCTTGACGAGGGCGGCCGCCTCATCAACGGCAACCCGACGGTGTCGCGCGTGGTGGGCCTGTCGATGGACGAACTGCGCACGCTCAGCGAGCACGACTTCATCAGCCGCGTCTTCAACCGGCCCGAGCAGGTGCGCCAGATGATCGACCAGGCCGCCGCGCGCGGCGAAACCGTGTCGGCCGACCTGGAACTGGTGCAGGTGGGCGACGAGCGGCGCTGGGTGCACTGCCTCATCTCCGTGCAGCGGGTGGACGGGCAGACGGTGGAGGGTGTCATCTACGACATCACCCAGCGCAAGAGCGACGAGAACGCGGTGCGCCACCGCGCAGAGCACGACGCACTGACCCAGCTGAAAAATCGAGGCGCGGGCCAGGCGACGCTGGAGCGCTATGTCGCCGAGACCTGCTCCCGCGGCGCCATGCTGAGCGTCGCCTGCATCGACCTCGACGGCTTCAAGCAGATCAACGACATCCATGGTCATGCCAGTGGTGACGAAGTGCTCGTCGCCTGCGCCGAGCGCATGCGCGCAGCCGTGCGTCGCTCGTCCGACCTCGTTGCGCGGCTGGGCGGCGATGAATTCCTCATCGTGCTGCGCGACGTCGGCCCCGGTGATGCGGTGCTGATGCAGGTCATGCGCGACCTGCTCGACGGGCTGTCCCAGCCCATCCGGCTGTCAAACGGCGAGTCCGTGAGCGTGGGCGTCAGCATCGGTGTGGCCTGCCTGCCTGCTCATGGCACAGACCCGCTCGGCCTGGTCCGCGCGGCCGATGAAGCCCTTTATCACGTGAAGAGAAACGGGAAGCAGGCTTTTGCGCTAGCGTTGCCGAACTGAGTTGCCCCTCGCCCAGTCCGCCGTGCTGAACGCCGGCAGCCTGATCGGTCCCCAAGGGGACGGCGATGCTTGCGGCGTTGAGCCGCAAGCACATCGCCAACGCGGGCCGGCTTGGGAGCGGCCCGGCGCTCGGCCCGGAATACCCACAGAAAACCGTCATGTCAGACTACACCCCGCCCCAGGTCTGGACCTGGAACAAAGCCAGCGGCGGCCAGTTCGCCAGCATCAACCGGCCGGTGGCCGGGCCGACGCACGACAAGGAGTTGCCCGTCGGCCGTCATCCGCTGCAGCTCTACTCGCTGGGCACGCCCAACGGCATCAAGGTCACGGTGATGTTGGAGGAGCTGCTGGCCGCAGGCCACGCGGGTGCCGAGTACGACGCCTGGCTGATCCGCATCAACGAGGGCGAGCAGTTCGGCAGCGGTTTCGTCGAGGCCAATCCCAACTCCAAGATCCCGGCGCTGGTGGACCACAGCGGGCCGCGTCCGCAGCGGGTGTTCGAGTCGGGCGCCATCCTCATCTACCTGTCCGAAAAGTTCGGCGGCGCCTTCCTGCCGGCTGGTGGGGCGGAGCGGGCCGAGGCCTTGAGCTGGCTGTTCTGGCAGATGGGCAGCACGCCCTTCCTGGGCGGCGGCTTCGGCCACTTCTACGCCTACGCGCCCACCAAGCAGGAATACCCCATCGACCGCTACGCGATGGAGGTCAAACGCCAACTCGATGTGCTGGACCGGCTGCTCGCCGAGCGCCGCTACCTGGCGGGTGAGAGCTACAGCATCGCCGACATGGCGACCTGGCCCTGGTACGGCGCGCTCGCCAAGGGCCAGCTCTACGGCGCCGGCGAGTTCCTGTCCGTCCACGAATACACCCACGTCATCCGCTGGGCCGACGAGATCGCCAAGCGCCCGGCCGTGCAACGCGGCCGCAAGGTCAACCGCACCTGGGGCGAGCCGAGCAGCCAACTGCACGAGCGGCACGACGCCAGCGACTTCGATTTGAGGACGCAGGACAAGGCGGCGCCGCCGTGATCACGCTCTACGACTGCACCACCGCCCCCAGCCCGCGCCGTGCGCGCATCCTGCTGGCCGAGAAGGGCGTGCCGCACGAGACGGTGCAGGTCGATCTGCGCAGCGGCGAGCAGATGGGCGAGGCTTACCGGCTCATCAACCCCCAGTGCACCGTGCCGGCGTTGCGGGTGGAGGAGGGCGCCGTGTTGACCGACAACGCCGCCATCGCGGCCTACCTGGAGGCGGCCTTTCCCGAACCACCGCTGCAGGGCCGCACGCCGCTGGAGAAGGCCGAGATCGCGGGCTGGCAATGGCGCGTGGAATTCGAGGGGCTGGCTGCCATTGCCGAGGCCTTCCGCAACGGCAGCCCGGCCATGGCCGGCCGCGCGCTGACGGGGCCGGTGGGCTACGCGCAGATCCCCGAGCTGGCGCAGCGCGGCCTGGCGCGCGTGCAGGCCTTCTTCGCAACGCTGAACGAGCATCTGGCCGGGCGGGAGTTCATCGCCGCAGGGCAGTTCAGCATCGCCGACATCACGGCCGTGGTGGCGGTGGACTTCGCGCGCGTGGCGAAGGTCAAGCCGGGAGACGAGCACCCGCACCTGCGCCGCTGGCGCGAGGCGATGCAGGCGCGGGGGACGATGGAGTGAGGCGCCGCGCCACTGCTTCCACCGCGACGCGGCTGGCTTCACACTGCGGCCCGCGATGAAAAATCTTCCGCAAGCACTCATGCTGGTGCTGGGCCTAGCCTGGTTGTGCGGAGGCCTGTTGTCAGCCTTTTCGTTGGTGGAAGCACTTCGACCCGACGAGGCCTACTTCAGGACCGAGGGCGAGGTTCTCGGCGTCCAGAAGCACACAGATTCGAATGAAGGCGTTGTCCGGCATCTGGCCGAGGTGTCGTTTCAATATGGCGTCGACGGCAGGCAGTTACGCGCCAACTCGCTGACGCCGCTGTGTCAACGATGCACGCCGGATGAAGTCTTCCAGGTACTCCGTATGCGTCCCTCGCAGGTGCCCGAAGGGCTGAAAGTTGCAGTCTGGGTTCTGAAGTCGAACCCCGAAAGGGCCTATCTCGCATTACCCAGCAAGTCAGACGTCGTCCGCCAGTGCATCGCGGTGTTGTGTCTGCTGATCGCCGTTCCGGCGTTCTTCGCGTGGCAATTCAAGCTTTGGGGGAGCTGGCAGAGGGCCCGCTGAACTCAACGGCACACGTTGGGCAGGTGCAGGAACGTGAGCCGCTTGTTCTTCAGCAGCTTGAGGCTGTCGCCGACAGCTGGCCATTGGTATAGGCCTTCTTCAGCCCGTACTCTAGCCACTCGGCCAACCGGGGCTGGTTCAAAGCTGGCGATCGCTCGGCCTCGCCAGGTAGAACCACTCCGTGCCCGGCAGCGACTTCACGTTAGGGAACACGATGCGCCCCTCGCTGGGCGCCAGCACGGCCTCGCCGCTGGCGCGGGTGCCGATCTGCTGGCCGTTGGCGATGGCATCAAAGCTGGCCCATTCGCGCGCAAAGCTGTCGCCCATGTCTTCACGGTCGATGACGTCGTAAAGCTGCAGCACCTCCGGCGCTTGCGCGGGGCGGTGCGGTTCGACGGCGCTCTCGTCCAGCATGCCCAGGACCACCAGTGCGCGCAGCATGGCCAGCCGCGCAACCTCGGGGCCGTTCGGGTCGAGATGCTGGCCGCATTCCAGCGTGATGGCCCAGCCGCCGGTGGAGCGCATGTATTCGGTCGTGCCGACGCCGTAGTGCGGGTCGGAGATCAGCGACGCGCGGCGCGAGCCGTCGTGGCTGAGCTGCTGGCGGCGCTGCAGGCCCAGCGCGTAGGTGGACAGCCAACCTTCGACGATGCGCGTCACGCCCAGCGCCGCAGCGAGGGCCGACTCGGTCGCCTCCTGCGAGAAGGGCTCCAGCTCGTCGCTGTTGTTGCGCGGGCCGATCATCGCGAAGGCCGGGCCCTGGCCCTGGAAGCTGTGCAGATCCAGGAGCCCGTCGTGCTGCGCGATCAGCGGGCAGAGCTGCTTAGCGATGCGGTCCTCGAAGTCCTGCGCAATGATGGGCGGGCGCAGGTTGCGGTTGAGGTTGCGATCGCCCTCGCGGCGGTTCAGCTGGTGGGCCAACGGGTTGACGATCGGCACGAAGGTCAGCGTGCCACGCTTGAGCGTCAGCTCGCCGGCATCGAGCTGGCGGGCGATCTCCGTCATCGCGGTCGTGCCGTGGATCTCATTGCCATGCACGGCGCCCGTCACGAGGACCCTTGGGCCGGGCTGGAGGCCGGCGAACTGGTGGATGCGGATGTGAGTCGGATGGGTCATGACTTGAGCAGGGCAGCGGTAGACAGGGCCTGGTCGGCAGCGAAGACGCGGCGTGGCAGTTCGGCCACGGGCTGGCCGGCGCGATAGGCAACGAGGCGGTAGAGGGTGGCGAAGGCGAAGTCCGGCGGAGCCTGGCCGGCGCCCAGCACCAGCTCGCCGCCGCGGCGCACGGCGTCGGCCAGGAAGGCGGGCAGGCGCAGGTGATACGGGTTGCGCTCGATCTCGCCGGTGTGGCGCTCAAGCGCGGCGATCAGCCGGGCGGTGTCGGCAATGCCGGTCTGCACGAGAGCGTTGGGGGCCGCCTGGGTGGACCAGAACTCGGTGAAGGCCACCACCGTGTCCAGCCGCGCGGCGGCGAGCGCTTCGACGACCAGGCGGTACACGCCGCGGTGGCTGGGGTTGTCGTCCAGCGCATGGGGCGCGAGGACGAGGGCGGGGCGATGCTCGGTGAGGATGGCGGCGAGCGCCTGGACCTGCTCGGGCTGCATCGCGTCGGCGCGCACGTCGGATAGGCCTTGCTCACCGACGCGGAGGCAGCCGAAGCCCAGCACCGCGCAGGCGTCCTGCAGTTCGGCCCAGCGTGCCTCGCGCCGCTCGGTATTGCTGCCCAGCGTGACGGCGACATTGCTGACGCGCCAGCCGGCCTCCTGATGCAGGCGCAGCGGCAGCGCGCCGACGATGCATTCGTCGTCCGGATGCGGCGCAAAGATGAGGCAGTGGCCAGGGCTGGCGTCGGGCGCGGGCGCCGCGTGACGGTCGGGCGGGTTGCCCAGCAGGGCAGCGAAATGGGTCAGGTGCTCGCGCCAGCGCGCGAGATCGGCTTCCAGGGACATGCCGTGATGCTAACGAACCCGCGCGGGCCAGGTCGCCAGCCACACACCCACCAGTGCCAGGCCATACGCCAGCGCCTGCTGGGTCGACAGCACCTCACCCAGCGCCAGGCCCACGAGCGCCGTGCTGATGGGCAGGAAGACCATGAACACGCCGGCCTTGGCGGCGGGCAGGCCGCGCAGCCCGGCCATCCACAGCCAGACGGTGATGACGCTGGCCGTGGCCGAGTAGTAGGCGAGCAGGCCCCAGTCCAGCGCGCGCGGCGCGCCGAAGTCGAAGCTGAGGCCTTGCCAGACGGCCAGCGGCGTCACCAGCGCGAGGCCCCAGAGGTTGATGAGCGCGCTGATGCGCTTCGGGCTGAGGCCTGCAGTCAGCTGCTTGCCGATGACGACATAGCAGGCCTCGCAGCACACCGCGGCAATCAGCAGCAGGGCGCCGACCGGCGTTGTCTCGCCTTCATAGCCATGGCCTTGCCTGCCCGTGGCGACGAGTGCGATGCCGCCCACCGCGCAGGCGATGCCGGCCAACGTGCGGCCACCCAGGCGCTCGCGCAGCACGGCCCAGCTCAGCAGCGCCACGGCTGCCGGAATGCCGGCCAGGATGACCCCCGCCACGACGGCCGAGCTCTGCCGCAAGCCGAACAGCATGCAGATGGAGAACAGGAAGTTGCCGAGGAAGGATTCGAGAAAGAGCAACCAGCGCGAGCGCGCGTCCAGCGGCGCCTCGTGCGCCGGCTTCTTCAGCCACGGCAGCATCAGCACGGCCGCGAAGCCAAAGCGCAGGCCCGCCAGCAGGAACACCGGGAAGGCCGCCACCAGCAGCTTGGACAGGCCGACGTAGCTGCCGACCAGCGTGGTGCTGGCGGCCAGCAGCGCGTAGGCGCGCCAGGGGATGGGATGCATTCGCTCTCCACCTCAGTTTTCGGGCCGAGCGCCGGGCCGCTCCCAAGCCGGCCCGCAGTGGCAATGTGCTTGCCGGCGTTCAGCCGCGCAAGACCGGGCGAGGGGCTAATCAATCGTTAGTGCAATGAACTGCGTGAACTGGGCCGGGTTGAAGTTGTTGTCGGACGCCAGGATCAACGTGCGCTTGCCGTCGACCATCGGGCCGAAGGTGATGCCCTCGATGTTGTCCAGCGCCAGCACGCTGCCGTCGTCATTGGTCAGCGAGGACAGGTCCAGCAGCATGGTGCGTTTGACGGGCACCACGTCGCGGCCCTTGATGGTGGGCCAGCCGGCCACGTCGGTCGCGCCGCGCGTGTCGATGCGGTAGAGCTTGATGGTGTTGCTGGTCGGCTGCTGCGTCTGCGCCGCGCGGCCGGGCGTGATGGCGCCGACGGCGTAGGCGCGTTCGATGACGATGAACTCGGTGGCCGACAGGGCCAGCATGTCGGGCACGCCGTTGGTGGCGAAATCACCCGCGCGGGCCGGCGCGAAGGGAATGGGACCCACGTCGTAGACATACTCGGCGCCCGCCTTGTCGGTGTCGAGGTCGAAGGACAGCATGCGCGCGCGGCTGCCGTGCCCGACCGCCGTGGGCAGGCTGTCCTGCGCCAGGCCGTTCTCGGACATGGTCCACAGCGTCTTGCCATCGGGCGTGATGGCCACGCTCTCGAAGGCCAGGTTGTTGTGCACGCCCACGTCGCCCGCCGCCAGGCCACCGGCGCTGCCCGAGGGGTTGTAGTAGCCCGGCACGGCGAACTCGCCGGCGGGTTTGCCGTCCAGCTGCATGCGGCGCATCGTCGGGTTCTGCATGCCGCCGGAGGTGCGCTGGCCCTCGTTGGCCCAATAGATGAGGTTGCGCTTGGCGTCCAGCCGCAGGCTCTCGGGGTCGACCTGGTTGCGGCCGAAGGGCTGGCCATCGAGGTCCAGCATCGTCGTCATGTTGACCCAGCCGACGCCGGCATAGCCCGGGTCGGCGCTGCGACGGAACTTGGACAGGTCCAGCGTCAGCTCGTAGAAGCGCGCCGGCCCGCGCTCGCTGCGGTCATCGCAGATGGCCAGGTAGCGGCCCGTGGCGGGCACGTAGTCGATGCTGGACAGGCCGCCCACCGGCAGGCTGCGAAAGCTCGCGCTGGTCGGCACGATCTGCTGGCCGAGGTAGGTGAGGTTCTGCGCGTGGGCAGACCCTGCGAGAAGCAGGGCGAGTAGCCATTTCATGGAGAAGCTTTTATGCAGCGCGGCGCAGGGCGGCTCTGAGGGTGTCGATGATTTGCGCGATGTGGCCGCTCTCGATGATGAGCGGCGGCGACAGCGCGACGGTGTCGCCCGTGGTGCGCACGAGCAGGCCCTTGTCCCAGCAGTCCAGGAAGATGTTGAAGGCGCGCTTGGCGGGCTCACCGGGGAGCGGCTTCAACTCGACGCCGCCAACCAGGCCGATGTTGCGCACGTCGATGACGTTGGGCTCGTCGCGCAGCGAGTGCAGGGCCTCGGCGAACTCGGCCTGCATGGTGGCCGCGCGGGTCAGCAGGCCGTCGTCGGCGTAGGTGTCCAGCGTGGCGATGCCGGCCGCGCAGGCCAACGGGTGGGCCGAGTAGGTGTAGCCGTGGAAGAACTCGATCAGGTGTTCGGGCCCGGTCATGAAGGCATCGTGGATCTTCTGCTGCGCGAACACCGCGCCCATCGGCACGCAGCCGTTGGTGATGCCCTTGGCCACCGTCATCAGGTCGGGCGTGACGCCGAAGGTCTGGGCGGCGAAGGGGTTGCCGGTACGGCCGAAGCCGGTGATGACCTCGTCGAAGATGAGCAGGATGCCGTGCTTGTCGCAGATCTCGCGCAGGCGCTGCAGGTAGCCGGCTGGCGGGATGAGCACGCCGGTGGAGCCGGCCACGGGCTCGACGATGACGGCGGCGATGGTCGACGCGTCGTGCAGTGCGACCAGGCGCTCCAGGTCATCCGCCAACTCGGCGCCGTGCTCCGGCACGCCGACCGAGAAGGCGTTGCGCGCCGGGTCGTGCGTGTGGCGGATGTGGTCAACGCCCGCCAGCAGCGTGCCGAACATCTTGCGGTTGGCCACCATGCCGCCCACCGAGATGCCGCCGAAGTTGACGCCGTGATAACCGCGCTCTCGGCCGATGAGCCGGGTGCGCGCGCCTTCGCCGCGCACGCGGTGGTAGGCGATGGCCATCTTCAGCGCGGTGTCGACCGCCTCGGAACCCGAGTTGGTGAAGAACACGCGGTTCATGCCCGTGGGCGCGATCCCGGCCAGCCGCTCGGCCAGCTCGAAGGCCTTGGGGTGGGCCATCTGGAAGGGCGGCGCGAAGTCCAGCTCGGCCGCCTGCTCCTGGATGGCCTTGACGATCTTGGGCCGGTTGTGGCCGGCGTTGACGCACCACAGGCCGGCGATGCCGTCGAGCACCTCCCGGCCCTTGTCGTCTCGGAAGAACATGCCGTCTGCGCTGGTCAGCAGCCGTGGCGACTGCTTGAACTGCCGGTTGGCAGTGAAGGGCATCCAGTAGGCATCAAGCTTGGAAACGTCAGCGCTCATTCGTGGCTCCTCGGGAGGAGCGCCAGTCTAATTTGAATCTGACAGGTTGGTCAGAATCCAGGCGAGTCGTTTTCTCTTCGGGCCGAGCGCCGGGCCGCTCCCAAGCCGGCCCGCGATGGCGATGTGCTCGGGGCTCAACGCCGCGAGC
>NZ_JBDSQX010000161.1:0-5740 GCF_039929605.1 Roseateles sp. | reverse complement strand
CATGGTCATCGGCACCGACCGCCGCGCCGCCGTGCAGGCCGCGCTGACGCAAGCGGGCATCGGCCACCTCGTTCATTACCCCATTGCCTGCCATCAGCAGCAGGCCTACGCCGGCCACCGCTGGCCGCCGCTGCCGATAGCCGAGGCGCTGCAGCACCAGGTGCTGAGCTTGCCGATTGCGCCGTACATGAGCGTCGCCGACGTGAATCGCGTCGCCGAGGTCGTCCGCAACGCGCTGAACTGACGCCATGCAATTCACCACGCTGGTTCCCGCCTACAAACCCAAATACCTCATCGAGCTGCTCGCGTCGCTGCGCCACCAGACGGTCAAGCCAGCGCGCATCATCATTTCCGACGACAGCCCCGACCAGGCCTTCATTGCCGCGCTGTCCAACCCCACGCTGCGCGACGCGGTAGCCGACCTGAACATCGAGGTCGTGCCCGGCCCGCGCACGGGCGCCTACGACAACTTCCGTGCGCTGCTGCAGCGCTACGGCGGCCAGACCGAACTGTTCCACCTGCTGCTCGACGACGACATCCCGTACCCCGCGTTCTACGAACGGCACCTGGCGGCGCACATGCAGGGCCGGCCGCAGTGCGCGGTCAGCCGTCGCTGGACGGCGCTCGAGTCCGGCCAGCCGACGCGCGATCTGCCCGTGCCGGCCGCCGTCGCCAACCACCCGCAGCGCATGCTCGCAATGGACGCCAAGCTGCTGTTCGCGCACACCGCGGGCGTCAGCGGCAACTGGCTCGGCGAGTTCTCGAACGCAACCTTCCATGCCGACATGGCGCCGCAGCTCGACGACCCCAGCCTGGACGGCATCTGCTTCACCGGCCTGGAAGACCTCGGCGCCTTCCTGAAGGCCAGCATCCGCTCGCCGCTGGGCTACATCAACGAGCACCTGGGCTACTTCCGCACCAGCGCCGCCCAGCATTCAGCGGACCCCATGGGCCGGCCGATGAAGCTGGCGCACCTGGCCTACATCGCGTTGACGCTGTCGGGCCGCCGGCTGGGTTTACTCGATCCCGCCGCAGCCCAGGCGAACCTGGCGCGGCTTTGCCCGGTGATCGTCGAGCGCTACGGCGCGCAGACGGACATGACGATGCTGTGCACCGTGCTGCCTGGCCTGGCTGCGGCCGACGCGTCCGCCGAGGCGGAGTTCCTGGACCTCTGGCACGTGTACAGCGGTGCCGCGGCGCGCCGCCCGCTACCGCCGCTGGCGCAACAACCCTCGTGAGGGCGGGGCATGGATGACGGCAACCCACGGCTGAGCGAGTTCCTGCAGGCCGAGCGTGCGCTGGCCAACGGCAACCATCAGCGGCTGGCGCCGTTGTACGACCGGCCGTTCGAGACGTTGTCCAAGGACCAGGTCGCCATCACCGGCGCCGATGGCTGGCAGTTCATCAGCAACGGCAGCAACCATTGGGAACAGCAGTACCTGGGGCAACTCCGGCTGACGCCAGAGGCCATCGCCGAGTGGCAGCAGGTGTTCGAGCGCCGGCTGGCCGCCGCCGGCGCCATCGGCGCGCGCTTCGGCCACCTCGTGGTGCCGGAGAAGCAATCCATCTTCCCCGAAGCGCGCTGGCCCAACGGCGTGCCCCTCGTCGGCGAGCGGCCCGTGCAGCAACTGCTGGCGGCCGTTCCGCAAGGTCTCGTCTACCCGTTGGAGCGGCTGCGCGCCGAATCGTGGCGTGCCGAGCTGGCCTTTCGGGGCAACAGCCACTGGTGCGCGAGCGGCACCTGGTTCGGCTTCGCGGCGCTGATGGTGTCGATCTGGCCAGAGCGCCGTTTCGACTTTGCGCATGTGCCGCTGGGCCGCGCCTGGTGGCGCCACGACCTGCTGCTGAAGTACATCGACGAGGTCTGCCACGAGAGCGTCATCAGCATCACGAGGCGCGCACCGCCGGTGTATGACAACCGTCTGCTCGCGACGACGGGCGCCCACGTCGGCAACCACTACGTGCTGCAGAACCCGGCCGCGCCCTACCAGGAGGCCGTGGTCGTGTTCGGCGACAGCTACTCCTTCGACATCGGTTTTGCCGACCTGCTCGCGGCCTTCTTCGGCCAGGTGCATTTCGTCTGGAACACGATGATCGACTTCCGCTACTGCCAGCGCGTGCAGGCCAGCCTGGTGCTGGTGCAGAGCGCCGAGCGCTACCTGGTGCGGCCGCACCCGCTCGACCTGGCGCCTCTTTGAACCCTTGAAGCCGAACCACTGATGAAAATCTGCCTGGTCCAGTACAACCCGTTCCACCCGAAGGTCGGCATCCTCGATGCGTACAACGAGGTCGTGGAGTCCTATCACTGGGGCTTCGCGGCGCTGGGCTACCAGGTCGAGCGTCGCGTCAACTTCTTCGATCCTGACGCGCTGAACCTCGTGTTCGGCTTCCAGATCCCGCTGCAGCTCGGGCTGATCGACAGCTTTCCCGACAACACCATCTTCTTCAACATGGAGCGCTACGCGCACCGCGACCTCGCCGGCACCGCCGCTGAGCACGTGGCGCGCAAATACCGGATCTGGGACTACAGCGCCTCCAACGTGGCGGCCTGGAATGCGCTGAACCCGCGCGTTCCGGCCTATCACGCGTTGACCGCCTACGCACCCAACCTGGAGAAGGTGCCCCAGGGTGTGGAGCAAGACATCGACGTGCTCTATTACGGCAACATCACGCCCGACCGTTTCGAGGCGCTGCACCAGGTGGCCGGCCTGCGGCCTGACCTGACCGGGCTGTCGGTGATGACGGTGTGCAATGTGTGGGGCAAGCAGCGCGACGACCTGATCGCGCGCGCCAAGGTGGTCGTCAACTTCTCGCGCGGCACCATCTTTGAGATCGTGCGCGTGTCCTACTTGATGGCGAACTGCAAGGCGGTCGTCTGCGACACCAGCGACGGGCTGGAGATCGAAGACGACTTGCGCCACGGCGCGCTCCAGTTCGTCAAGACGGCCGAGATCCGCAGCGCCTGCGAGGCCTTGGTGGCCGACGACGCGGCCCGGCAGGCCTACGCCCGGCGCGGCTACGACCTGATCCGCCAGCGCGACATCCGTGACGTGATCCGCCGCGCCCTCGGCTGACACGCGCCGCACCCAGCAGCAAGAGGCTCTTCGGAGCCTCTTTTTTCTTGCCTGCACCTTGCAGCAAAAGTCATGCAGCGCAAGCCAGGCGGCAGGGAAATTCCCGCGAAAAACAAACAGCCAGCCGCCCCTTGCGAGGCGAGCTGGCTGCTCTGGGCGGCCCGGTGCGGGCCGCTTCACGTCGTCAGATCAGGGGCATCTGGCGGTTGTTCTCGTCTTCGTCGATGGGCTTCAGGCGGTGATGCAGCATCTCCGGCGTGGTGCTCAACGGCTGCATCACCGGGGCACCTGCTGCCGAGCCACCCAGCAGCGCCGTTTCGGGCTGGGCCAGCAGCTCGTCGAGCTTGACGTCGGTGGCCGGCGCGCCGTTCTTGTCCTTCGCGAACCACACGTCGCCCAGCTGATGCTCCACACCGTCTGCGGTGGTGAAGCTGGAGAGCAGGCCCACCACGTTGCCGTTGTTGATGCCGGCCGTCTTGGTGGCGTCCAGGCTGAACTCGACGATGCCCAGGTCGGCCAGTGACTTCAGTTCACCCGCATCGGTCTTGCCGTCGTGATTGGCGTCGACCCACACGCGCAGCTGGTTGAACTGCGCGTCGCCACTGTTGATCTTGTGGTCGTGGTTGCTGTCCATGCTGGCCAGGGCGGCGAAGCCGTCCGTGGCACGCTTGCCGTCCGCCATCGCGAAGCCCGAGCCAAACAGCTCGGAGCCGTTGTTGATGAGGCCGTCCTTGTTGCGATCCAGGGCCAGCAGGCCGTCACCGCCACCGATCCAACCCCACTGCTGGGCGTGGCCGGTGCCGTTCAGGTCGAACAGCACACCGCTGGCCGCCCTCAACGTCTCGATGCCGTTGCCGTTCAGGTCCAGCACCAAAGGTGTCGACAGCCACATCGCGTCGGCCTGCGCGTTGCTCATCGCTTGCACCTGCTCCGAGGTCAGCGCCAGCGTCTGGCTCATATCCATCGCTGCGAGGTCCTGGGTTTCGAAGCCCTGGATCTGCTGCGTCGTGAAGGACTGGATCTGCTCCGTCGTCAGGCCGGTGATGGTCGCGGTCGTGAACGCGGCTATGTCCTGCGTGTCGATGGCCTGGATATGTGCCGTCGTGAACGAGCTGACCTGAGCCGATGTCAGCGCCGCGAAGTGCTGGGTGTCCAGCGCCGCCACGCTTTCCGTGGTCAGCGAGTTCAGCTGGGCGGTGCTCAGTGCATGCAGCTGGACGGTGCTCAGCACATGGATGTCAGCGGTTTCCATCGTCGACATCTGGCTGGTCGACAGTGCCGAGATCTGGCTCGTGGACAGGGCGTGGACTTGGGTGCTGTCAAAGGCGTTCAGGTCTTCACTGACCAAGCCGCTGATCTGTTGGGTGGTCAGCGACGCGACCTGCTGGGTGCTCAGGGCGCCGATCTGCTCGGAATCCAGGGCTTCCAGCTGAGTGGTGCTCAGGGCACGCAGCGACGCGGTGTTCAGCGCACGCAGGTCCTGCGTTTCGATGGCACCGATCTGGTCGGTCGTCAGGCCGACGACCTGGCGCGAGCTCAGCGCGGCGAACTGGCTGGTTTCCAGCGCGGCGATGTTCTCGGTGGACAGCGCGCCCAGTTGCGACGACACCATCACGGTGATCTGCGCGGTGCTCAGGGCGACGACGTCAGCGCTTTCCATCGTGGAGAGCTGGTCCGTCGACAGGGCGGCGATCTGCGCGGAGTTCAGCGCACGGACCTGCGCCGTGGTGAACGCGTTCAGGTCATCGCTGACGAGGCTGTTGACCTGGGCGGTCGTCAGCGACGCGACTTGCTGGGTGCTCAGGCCGCTGATCTGCGCGGAGTCGAGGGCTTCGAGCTGCGTGGTGCTCAGGGCGCGCAGCGCGGCGGTGTTCATGGCCCGCAGGTCTTGCGTTTCGATGGCGGCCATCTGGTCCGTCGTCAAGCCCGCCACCTGGCGCGAGTTGATCGCGGCAAGCTGGTTGGTCTCCAGCGCAGCGATGTTGGCGGTGGCCAGCGCGCCCAGTTGCGACGAGTTCAGCGCCAGGATCTGGCCGGTGCTCAGGGCAGCGACGTCAGCGCTTTCCATCGTCGAGACCTGGCTGGTCGTCAGCGAGCTGATCTGCGCGGTGTTCAGCGCGCGGATCTGGGCCGTGTCCAGCGCGTTGAGGTCATCGCTCACCAAACCGGCCACCTGCTGGGTCGTCAGCGAGGCGACTTGCTGGGTGCTCAGCGCGCCGATCTGGGCGGAACCCAGGGCTTCCAGTTGCGCGGTGCTCAGCGCGCGCAGCGCGGCCGTGTTCATGGCCCGCAGGTCTTGCGTTTCCAGGGCACCCATCTGGTCGGTGCTCAGGCCGGCGACCTGGCGGGAATTGATCGCGGCGAGCTGGTTGGTCTCCAGCGCGGCAATGTTCTCGGTGGACAGCGCGCCCAGCTGCGACGAGTTGAGCGAGAGGATCTGGCCGGTGCTCAGCGCGGCCACATCGGCGCTCTCCATCGTGGAGATCTGTGCCGTGGTCAGCGACGCAATCTGGGCCGTGTTCAGCGCGCGGATCTGTGCCGTTTCCAGCGCGTTCAGGTCGTCGCTCACGAGGCTGGCGACTTGTTGGGTCGTCAGCGAGGCGACTTGCTGGGTGCTCAGTGCGCCGATCTGGGCGGAGCCGAGGGCTTCGAGCTGCGCGGTGCTC
>NZ_JBDSQX010000160.1:0-17541 GCF_039929605.1 Roseateles sp. | reverse complement strand
CCGCTCCCAAGCCGGCCCGCCTGACGATGCGAGCGGCTCAATGCCGGGAGCATCGGCGTCCCCTCGGGGGACCGACTGGGCTTGCCCGCGTGCAGCAGGGCGAGACTGGGCGAGGGGCAGTTTCACCTCAGCCACGGAAACGGTACTGCTCCAACGACTCCGCCTTCATCGTGATCGAGAACCCAGGCGCCTCGGGCGGCATGTAGGCCGCGCCGCGCACAACGCAGGGGTCGACGAAGTGCTCGTGCAGATGGTCCACATACTCGATGACGCGGCCGTCGCGGGTGCCGGCGATGCAGAGGTAGTCGATCATGGACAGGTGCTGCACGTACTCGCACAGGCCCACGCCGCCGGCATGCGGGCAGACGGGCAGGCCGTGCTTGGCGGCCATCAGCATGACGGCCAGGATCTCGTTGACGCCGCCGAGCCGGCAGCTGTCGATCTGCACCACGTCGATGGCGCCGCGCATCATGAATTGCTTGAACAGGATGCGGTTCTGGCACATCTCGCCGGTGGCGACCTGCATGGGCAGGATGGCCTCGCGGATGGCGCGGTGGCCTTCCACGTCGTCGGGGCTGGTGGGCTCCTCGATGAACCAGGGCTTGGCGAAGGCCAGGTCCTTGAGCCAGTCGATGGCGACGGGCACGTCCCAGACCTGGTTGGCGTCGATCATCAGCTTGCGGTCCGGCCCCAGCACCTCGCGGGCGATGCGCAGGCGGCGGATGTCGTCCTCGCGGTCGCGGCCCACCTTGAGCTTGACGTGGTTGAAGCCGGCGTCCACGGCCTCTTGGCAGAGCCGGCGCAGCTTGTCGTCGGGGTAGCCCAGCCAGCCGGCGGACGTGGTGTAGCAGGGGTAGCCCTCGCGCTCCAACGTGGCCAGGCGCTCGGCCTTGCCCTCGGCGGCACGGGTCAGCAGTGCCAGCGCCTCGTCGGGCGTGATGCAGTCGGTGATGTAGCGGAAGTCGATGCAGCGCACCAGCTCGGCCGGGCTCATGTCGGCCACCAGCTTCCACACCGGTTTGCCCTCGGCCTTGGCCCACAGGTCCCACACCGCGTTGACGACGGCGCCGGTGGCGAGGTGGATGGCGCCCTTGTCCGGGCCGATCCAGCGCAGCTGGCTGTCCGACGTGACGTGGCGCCAGAAGCGGCCCATGTCGGCGGCGATCCAGTCCAGATCCAGGCCGACGACCAAGTGGCGCATGGCCTCAATGGCCTTGCAGCAGATGTCGTTGCCGCGGCCGATGGTGAAGGTCAGGCCGTGGCCTTCGAGGCCGGGCGTGTCGGTCTCCAGGATGACGTAGGCGGCGGAGTAGTCGGGGTCGGGGTTCATCGCGTCCGAGCCGTCGAGGTGCTGGGACGTGGGGAAGCGCACGTCCAGCGTGCGCAGGCCGGTGATCCGAGTCATGCGGCAACCGTCTTCTGCGTTTGAACACCGAGGCCTTCAATACCGAGGCGCATGGTCTGGCCGGGCTTGAGGTAGAGCGGCGGCTTCTGGCCCAGGCCCACGCCGGGCGGCGTGCCGGTGGAGATGACGTCGCCGGGCTGCAGGCTCATGAACTTGCTGAGGTAGCAGACGATCTGCGCGACGTTGAACACCATCGTGCGCGTGTTGCCGTTCTGGAAGCGGCGGCCGTCGACCTCCAGCCACAGGTTCAGCTCCTGCGGGTTGGGCACTTCGTCCGCAGTGACGAGCCACGGGCCGATGGGCCCGAAGGTGTCGCAGCCCTTGCCCTTGTCCCACTGCGTGCCGCGCTCCAGCTGCCATTCGCGCTCGGACACGTCGTTGACGACGCAGTAGCCGGCGACGTGCTTCATCGCGTCGGCTTCCTCGATGTAGCGGCCACCCTGGCCGATGACGACGCCCAGCTCCACTTCCCAGTCGGTCTTGACCGAGCCGCGCGGGATCTGCACGTCGTCGTCGGGGCCGCAGATGGCGCTGGTCCATTTGGCGAAGACGACGGGCTCGGTCGGCACGGGCAGGCCGGACTCGGCGGCGTGGTCGGCGTAGTTCAGGCCGATGCAGATGAACTTGCCGACGCGGCCGACGCAGGGGCCAAGGCGCGACACATCGAAGACGACGGGCAGGTCGTCGATGTCCAGCGAGCGCAGCTTGGCGAGGCCTTCTGGCGTCAGCGCGTCGCCGGCCACATCGCTCACGTGGTCGGAGAGGTCACGCACACAGCCTTGGTCGTCGAGCAGGCCGGGGCGTTCCTGGCCGGGTGGGCCGTAGCGGAGGAGTTTCATGGTCTTGGGTTCTCAGGTCGGAATTGAACTGGTGGTCAGTCGTAGAGGACGGCGGCGATCTTTGGATCGCGCAGGTTGGTCTTGTCGTACCAGAAGTAGCCGGTGTCGATGGCCTTGGGCAGGGCCTCGCCCTTGAGCGCCTTCACGGCGGCCTCGACGGTGCGGTAGCCGATGCCCACGGGGTTCTGCGTGATGGCGCCGGCCATCGCGCCGCTGGCGATGGCGTCTTTTTGCTGCTTGCCCGAGTCGAAGCCGACGACGACGACGCCTGTGCGCTTCATCTCGCGCACGGCGTTGACGATGCCGATGGCCGAGCCCTCGTTGGTGCCGAACAGCGCCTTCAGCTTGGGGTTGCCCTGCAGCATGGACTTGGCGACTTCGGTGGACTTGAGGTGATCGCCGCCGCCGTATTGCACGGTCACGACGTGTACTTTCGGGTGAGCCGCCTTCAGCCGGTTCACGAAGCCCTCGACGCGCTCGACGCCCGTGCGGCTGGTCTGGTCATGGCCCACCACGGCCACGTCGCCCTCGTCGCCGATGAGGGCCGCGAGCTTGTCGGCAGCGAGTGCGGCGGCGGCGCGGTTGTCCGTGGACGCTGTGGTTAGGGGAATGTCGCTGTCCACGCCCGAGTCGAAGGCGATGACGGGGATCTTGGCTGCCTTCGCCTTGCGCAGCAGCGGGATGACGGCCTTGCTGTCCAGCGCGGCGATGGCGATGGCCTGCGGCTTCTTGGCGAGGGCGCCGGCCAGCATGTCGATCTGCTTGTCCACCATGGCTTCGCTCTCCGGGCCTTCGAACGTCACGCGCACCTTGTAGTCCTTGCCCGCCTGCTCGGCGCCGGCCTTCACGGCCTGCCAGAACTGGTGCTGGAAGCCTTTGGAGATGAGGGGGATGTAGATGGTCTGCTGCGCCTGGGCCGTGGTGGCGGCCAGCAAGGCAGTGAGAAGTAGAAGGCGGCGTTTCATGTTGTCTCCGATTTCAGTTGTTCCATTGCCTGACTCACGGAGCAAGGCAAGAGAACACAGCCACAGAGGCACAGAGACACAGAGGAGGCGGGATGTAGGCCCCTCTGTGTCTCTGTGCCTCTGTGGCTTTGTTTGGTTTTCATTTCAGTCTTTGCCCCGACGCAGGATGTCCAGATACACCGCCAGCACGATGATGATGCCGGTCAGGGCGGTCTGCCATTCCTGGGGCACGTTGAGGATGCGCAGGCCGTTGGCCAGCACGCTCATGATGAAGGCGCCGATCAGCGTGCCGAGCACGGAGCCACGGCCGCCAACCAGCGAGGTGCCGCCGATGACAACGGCGGCGATGGCGTCCAGCTCGTAGCCCTGGCCGAGCGCAGGTTGCGCCGAGTTCAGCCGCGAGGCGATCAGCAAACCCGCAATGCCGCAGATGGCGCCGCCCACCGCGTAGACGGCGACCTTCCAGCGTTTGACCTGCAGACCCGACAGCCGCGCGGCCTCTTCGTTGCTGCCGAGCGCAAAGGCGTAGCGGCCGAATAGCGTCTGGCTCAGCAGCCAGCTTGCACCGAGCGCGACGGCGAACAGGATCAGCACGGAGTTGGGAATCGGCAGCGCGGGCAGCACGCTGGCCAGCAGTGAGTCCTGCGAGATGGCGTCGAAGCCTGGTGTGTCGAGGAAGTAGATGGGCTTGCTGCCCGAGATCACGAGGGCCAGGCCCTTGAGCAGCATCATCATGCCCAGCGTGGCGATGAAGGGCGGCACGCGCAGCTGCGCCACCAGCCAGCCAGACAGGCCGCCACACGCTGCGCCGCAGGCAATCGCGGCCAGGATGCCCAGCGGCAAAGGCAGGCCCCAATTCGTCAGCACCACGCCGGTGACGACGGCGCAGAAGGTCATCAGGCAGCCCACCGACAGGTCGATGCCGCCGCTGACGATGACCAGCGTGCAGGCGATGGCCAGCACGCCGTTGACGGCCGTGGCCTGCAGGATGCTGACGACGTTGTCGGTCTGCAGGAAGTTGTCGGACGCGATGCTGAACACGACGATCAGCGCGACCAGGCCGGCGAAGGCGAGCAGGCGCTGCAGGGCGGCGGGGGAGAAGGGGAGTCTTGTCATGCGGCTTCGGTCTCGCGGCGCGTGGCCAGCGCCATCAACGCTTCTTGGGTGGCATCGGCCACCGGCAGCTCACCGCTGATGCGGCCCTCGCACATGACGAGGATGCGGTGGGCGAGGCCCAGCAGTTCGGGCAGCTCGGAGGAGATGACGATGAGCGCCTTGCCGCTGGCTGCCAGCTCGCGCAGCAGGCGGTGGATCTCGCCCTTGGCGCCGACGTCGATGCCGCGTGTGGGCTCGTCGACGATGAGGATGTCGCAGTCGCGCAGCAGCCACTTGGCCAGCGCGATCTTTTGCTGGTTGCCGCCGGATAGGCGCGCCACCGTCTGGCCGAGCGACGGCGTCTTGATGCCCAGGCGCTGCACGAAGCCCTGCGCGGCGCTCTGGCCGGCGCGGCGGTTGATCTGGCCTAACGCGCCGGTGAAGCGGGCCAGGCTGGGCAGCAGCAGGTTGGCTTCCACGTCCAGCCCCGTCGCCAGGCCGAGGCCCTTGCGGTCTTCGGACAGGTAGGCGATGCCAAGGCGCACCGCATCGGCGGGGCTGCGGATGTCGGCCGCCTTGCCGTGCACGAGGATCTCGCCGCTGTCACGCCGGTCCGCGCCGAAGACAAGGCGGGCCAGCTCCGTGCGGCCGGCGCCCATCAGGCCGGCCAGGCCCAGGATCTCGCCACGGCGCAGCGTGAAGCTTGCGTCGCGCACGGCGCGGCCACGGCTCAGGCGGCGCGCTTCCAGCACGACGGGCGCGGCGCTCAGGTCCGGCGCGGCGTGCGCCGTCTGCTGCAGTTCGCGGCCCACCATCAGGTGGATGAGTTCGTCCATATCCGCGCGGGCCATCGCCAGCGTCGCGATGTGCTGGCCGTCGCGCAGCACGGTCACGCGGTCGGCGATGCGCGACAGCTCGTCCATCTTGTGCGAGATGTAGACGATGCCCACGCCATCGGCGCGCAACTGGCGCACGACGCGGAACAGCTCCTCCACCTCGGTCGGGTTCAGCGCGGCGGTGGGCTCGTCCATGATGAGGACGCGGGCGTTCAGCGACAGCGCCTTGGCAATCTCCACCATCTGCTGCTGGGCCACGCTCAGCGTGCCCACCGCACGGCGCGGGTCCAGCGCCAAGCCCAGGCGCTCGAAGATCAGCTGCGTGTCGGCAAGCTGGCGGGTGTGGTCCAGCAGCCATCCGGCGCGCCTGCGCTCGCGGCCGATGAAGACGTTGGCCGCTGCACTGAGGTCGGGCATCAGCTGCAGCTCCTGGTGGATGAGCGCGATGCCCAGGTTCTGCGCCTCGCGCGGGCTGGTCGGCCGCACGGGTTGACCATCCAGCAGCACCTCGCCGCCATCGGCTTGGTACACCCCGGCCAGGATCTTCATCAGCGTGGACTTGCCGGCGCCGTTTTCGCCCATCAGCGCATGCACTTCACCGGGCTTCACGTCGAAGGAGATGCCCTGCAGCACGGTCACGCCGGCGAAGGCCTTGGACAGGCCGCGGGCCTCGAGCAGGCTCACGATCAGATCGTCACGCCGCCGTCCACGGACACCGCCTGGCCCGTGATGAAGCGCGACACATCGCTGAGCAGGAAGACGACGAGCGGCGCGATGTCGTCCACCGTCGCTAGCCTGCCCATGGGCTGGCGGGCGATGAAGTCCTTTTCGGCCTGCACGGGGTCGGCCGCTGCAGCGATGCGGCCGCGCAGCGACGGTGTGTCCACCGTGCCCGGGCACAGCGCATTGCAGCGCAGGCCCTGCTTGACGAAATCCGCCGCGACCGACTTGGTCAGGCCGATGACGGCCGCCTTCGTCGTGCAGTAGGCAAAGCGGTTCGGGAAGCCCTTGATCGACGATGCCATGGAGGCCATGTTCAGCACCGACGCGCTGCTGCCTTCTCGCTCGGCCAGCGCCAGCATGCCGGGCAGGAAGGCGCGCAGCATGCGCAACATGCTCTTCACGTTGAGGTCCATGCTGAAGTCCCAGGCATCCTCATCGCAGTCCAGCACCGTGCCGTTGTGCACGAAGCCGGCGCAGTTGAACAGGCCGTGCAGCTGCGGCAACTCGGCGGCCAGCGCGTTGACGGCGGCCGTGTCGCGCACGTCCAGCCGCGCGATGCGCAAGCGGGCGCCGGGGCCGGCCTCACTCATCAGGCTTTCCAGGCCTTCAACCTGGATGTCGGTGGCGATGACCTCCGCGCCGGCGGTCAGACAGGCCAGCGCACTGGCCCGACCAATCCCTTGAGCGGCGGCGGTGATGAGGATGGTTTTGCCGGTCAGGCCGGTCGGCTGGGGTGATGTCAACGGTTCCACGCCGCCATCTTAAGTTGTTCGCTGAAATTGGCCTTACCGTAGAAACCCGATCGGGTGTTCATTCGGATGATTGGTCAGGCCGGTGCCAATCACAATCTCCGCATGATTGAACAACTCAAGGGCGCCGACAGCCGGCGCCTGTACCACCAGATTGCCGACCAACTGCGCGAGCTGATCCGCCAGGGCAGCTACAGCGTCGGCAGCCGCCTGCCGCCCGAGCGCGAGCTTGCCATCCAGCTCGGTGTGTCACGGCCCTCGGTGCGCGAGGCGCTGATTGCGCTTGAGATTGCCGGCTGCGTGGAGGTGCGCATGGGTGCGGGCATCTACGTGCGCGGCAGCGGCGATGCCGAGGCAACGACCGGCCTGGGCGAAAGCCCGCTGGAGCTGATGCAGGCGCGTGTCGTGCTGGAAGGCGGGCTCATGCCGCAGGCCTGCGCGCGGGCCACGCCGGCCGGGCTGGGGGCGGTGCGAGAGGCGCTGGACGCGATGCGCGAAGCCATGTTGGCAGGCCGGCCGGCGCTGGACCAGGACCGGCGCTTTCACCTCGCCATTGCCGCGCTTGCCGGCAACACGGTGCTGGAGCGGATGGTGGGCGAGCTGTTCAACGGCCGCTACAGCCCCATGTCACTCCAGCTCAGCGCGCTGGCCGACACCCATCAGAACTGGGGAGACGCGCTGCACGAGCATGAACGCATCCTGAGCACACTCGAAGCCCAGGACCCGCTGGCGGCGCAGGCGGCGATGCGGGTGCATCTGTTCAATGCGCAGGAGAGGTGGGCGGGGAATCGGTTGAAGGGGTAGGCGTCACCATCGCGCCGCGAAAAATGTGTTCGCCTTACGCACAGCCTCATACACAGCCTGTGCTGCTTCGTAGACGATCTCATGCTTTTCGTGCGGACGTGGAATTACGAAACTGGATATCTCCAGGGGCGCGAATGAGAAATTTTTAGGAAGCGAGAGTTTCCTTTTGGCCGTGCCGTCCGCAGCGTTGCACTGATCACAGATCACCGTCTGAGCAAACCGCGGAGCTTCTGGCCCCCACATTTCTACCGAGTGATCGTGGTGCCTGTGGAGTCCAGCCATCCAGTCTTGAAATCTTGCCGGCGAGTTTGGGAACCGCGTTGTCCATCGAAGTATCTGAAACTTGCTTCGCCGGCAACTTGGGCATGTCCAATGCTCGCCGACTTCAGTCCATAGACGATGGCAGTGCGCTCCCATGTATGCCTGAAACTCGGCGTCGGTAGGAACTCGGGCCACCAACGAGTGGCGCAAGGATGTGCCGGCTGAGGCAGGAGATTTCACGGCAACGCAATCGCCTCGATCATCGCCCGCACCTGCTCCCTCGCCCCACGCCCAGCCCCTGCCCGCGGCTGCAGCCTGTGCGAGATCGTCTGCGGCAGGATGGCCTGAATGTCGTCGGGCGACACGTAGTCCCGCCCCTGCAGCAACGCCCGCGCGCGGCCGGCGCGCAGCACAGCCAGGCCGGCGCGGGGCGACAGGCCTTCGACGAACCACTGGCCCGAGCGCGTTGCGGCGATCAGCGCCTGCAGATAGTCCAGCAGCGGCGGTGCGGCGTGGATCTGGCGCACGGCGGCCTGGGCCGCGATCAGGTCGGGTGTCGTCATGACGGGCTTCAGCGTGCGCAGCTGCTCGCGGCTGTCCTGGCCGGTCAGCAGCTCGCGCTCGGCGGCGGCGTCGGGGTAGCCCAGCGAGATGCACATGAGGAAGCGGTCCAGCTGCGACTCCGGCAGCGGGAAGGTGCCGAGCTGCTCGCTGGGGTTCTGCGTGGCGATGACGAAGAAGGGCTCGGGCAGCGGGTGGCTGATGCCCTCGATGCTGACCTGGTGCTCCTCCATCGCCTCCAGCAGCGCGCTCTGCGTCTTCGGGCCGGCGCGGTTGATCTCGTCGGCCAGCAGCACCTGCGCGAACACCGGGCCGGGGTGGAAGGCGAAGCCGTTCTTCTCACGCTCGTAGACGCTGACGCCGAGCAGGTCGCTGGGCAGCAGGTCGGCGGTGAACTGAAGGCGCGAGAACTTCAGGCCCAGCGAGATGGCCAGCGCGTGCGCCAGCGTCGTCTTGCCGACGCCGGGCAGGTCTTCGATGAGCAGGTGGCCGCCGGCAATCAGGCAGGCCAGCGAGTCGGCGATCTGGGCCGGCTTGCCCTTGATGACCGTGCTAATCTGGTTTTGCAGGGCCTGCAATTGCCCTGCCAGTGTTCGTGATGGCGTCGTCATGGACCGTGACCATATCAAGAGACAGACAGCCCTTCCATGTCCACCGCGTATTTCAGTCCCCCCGAGTGCCGCCGCCATGACATGGGCGAAGGCCACCCCGAATGCCCCGAGCGATTGGCCGCCATCGATGATTGGCTGATCGCCTCCGGCGTCGCCCCGGCGCTGGAACACTTCGATGCCCAGCCCGTCGACCTGGCGGATGTTGAACGAGCTCACACCCACGGTTATGTCGCCGAGATCGGCCGGCTGCTGCGCAACTGTGCCGAGAATGGCGAGCGCTGCGCGGTGGACCCCGACACCTCGGCCAACGCCCACACCTGGGCCGCCGTGCTGGCCGGTGCCGGCGCGGCCGTGCAGGCGACCGACCTCGTCATCGACGGCCGCGCCGACAACGCCTTCTGCGCCGTGCGCCCGCCCGGCCACCACGCCACGCGCGACCAGAGCATGGGCTTTTGCTTCTTCAACAACGTGGCCATCGCGGCGCGGCATGCGCTGGACGTGCGGGGGCTTGAGCGTGTGGCCATCGTCGACTTCGATGTGCACCACGGCAACGGCACCGAGGACATCATTGCCGGCGACGACCGCGTGCTGATGGTCAGCCTCTTCCAGCACCCGCTCTACCCGTACAGCGGCGCGGTGCCAAAGGGCACGAACATGGTCAACGTGCCGCTGCCGGCCTACACGCGCGGGCCCGAGGTGCGCGAGATGGTCGAGGCCATGTGGCTGCCGGCGCTGGAGCGCTTCAAGCCGCAGATGATCTTCATCTCCGCCGGCTTCGACGCTCATCGCGACGACGAGCTTGGCCAGATGGGCCTGGTGGAGGCCGACTACGAGTGGCTGACCGTCAAGCTCAAGGACGTGGCCGAGCGCCATGCCCAGGGCCGTATCGTGTCCGTGCTGGAGGGCGGCTACGAGCTGCGTGCGCTGTCGCGCAGCGTCGGGGTGCATCTGAGGGTGTTGGCGGATATCTAAACCTTGCGGGACAGACCGCCCGAGCGCAGCGAGTAGCTCTGTCCCCAACTGACTTAGAAAAACACAGCCACAGAGACACAGAGGCACAGAGAGATCACCACTTTCTCTGTGCCTCTGTGCCTCTGTGTCTCTGTGGCTGTGTGTGGAAGCTGCATCTTGGGTGGTGCTGCACGGCAAAACAACTGACATGAATTCAATGCATCAACCTCTGAGCCTGGCCGAACTGCAGGCCCTGCTGACGCGCGTCTTCAGCACCGACGCCATCGCCGAATGGGCGCTGCTGCTGGGCTGCCTCGCGCTCGCGGGCCTGCTGAGCTGGGCGCTGTCGCGCGCGGTGACCCGGCACGACAACAGTGTGCTGTTCGGCGAGCGTGTCATCGACGGCGCGTTGTTCCCCTTGCTCGCCCTGGCCTTCACCTTCGGCGCGCGCCGCCTGCTGCCGCTGTGGGGCCTGGCGCCGGCGCTCTTCAAGCTGGCGCTGCCGGTGCTGGTGTCGCTGGCCGTCATCCGCGTCATCGCGCGCGTGCTGACCGCAGCCTTCCCCAATTCGGAGCCCATCCGCTTGGTCGAGCGCATCGGCTCCTGGCTGATGTGGATCGGCGCCGTGCTGTGGATCACCGGCATGCTGCCCATCATCCTGGACGGGCTGGACGACATCAGCTGGAAGTTCGGCGCCGTCAAGATGACGTTGCGCAACCTCATCGAGGGCGGCCTCACGGCGTCGCTGGTGCTGGTGGCGGCGCTGTGGATCTCGGCGGCCATCGAGTCACGGCTGCTGCTGCGTGAGTCCATGGACTTGTCCATGCGCAAGATCGCCGCCAACTCCATCCGCGCGCTGCTGCTGTTCGTCGGCCTGCTGTTCGCGCTGTCGGCAGCGGGTATCGACCTGACGGCCTTGGGCGTGCTGGGCGGCGCCTTGGGCGTGGGCATCGGCTTCGGCCTGCAGAAGCTGGCGGCCAATTACGTGAGCGGCTTCGTCATCCTGGCCGAGCGGAGCTTGCGCATCGGCGACATGGTCAAGGTGGACGGATTCGAGGGTCGTGTGACCGACATCAAGACGCGCTACACGGTGATCCGCTCACTGGGCGGCAAAGAGGCCATCGTGCCCAACGAGATGCTGATCACGCAGCGGGTCGAGAACTCGTCGCTCGCCGACCCGCGCGTGCTGCTGTCCACCCTCGTGCAGGTGGACTACGACTGCCAGGTCGACAGCGTCATGCAGGAACTGACCGCCGCCCTCATCAAGGTGCCACGCGTGCTGAGCGACCCGGGCCCGTCGGTGCAGCTGACCCGCTTTGCCGACAGCGGCCTGGAGCTGACCGTGTACTTCTGGATCATGGACCCCGAGAACGGCAGCGGCGGCGTGAAGTCGGACGTGAACCTGGCGATCTGGCGCACGCTGAAGGGCTTGGGGGTTGATATTCCCTATCCGCAGCAGGTCCATCGACTGCCGAAAGGCGCGGCCGTGGCGCTTGGCACGGTGGAAAGTCCGCCGGCGCCTTGACCCCCTCGCAACTCGACTAGAAGTCCGCGTCCAGCACGACGCGGTAGCGCGCCTTGCCGCTGCGCAGGTGATCCAGCGCGTCGTTGACACGGCTCATCGGGAAGCGCTCCACCTGCGGCAGGATCTGGTGGCGCGCCGAGAACTCCAGCATCGTCGCCAGCACGGACGGCGGCGGTGTGGGCGAGGCCGACAGGCCCTTCTGCCAGCTCAGCAGGCCGCCGCTGCGGATGTTCATCGCGTCGGTCACGACGCCCACCAAGTGCATGCGGCCCTTGGGCGCCAGCGTGCCGATCAGTGCGTCCCAGTTCAGCGCGGCGCCGACGGTGATGAGCAGGAAATCCAGGCTGCCGGCCGCCGCCTTCAATTCGGCCTTGTCGACGCTGGACAAGGTCTTGTGAGCGCCGAGCGCCAAGGCCTCGTCGCGCTTGGAGGGCGACGATGTGAACGCCGTAACCTCGCAACCCCAGGCACGCGCGAACTTCACGGCCAGGTGGCCCAGGCCGCCGATGCCGACGACGCCGACGCGGTCGGTCGGCTTGATGGCGTGCAGCACGAAGGGCAGGAAGACCGTGCCGCCGCCGCACATCAGCGGGCCGGCGGCGGCGGGGTCGAGCGCGTCGGGCAGTGGGATGGCCCAGCTCCAGTGCGAGCGCAGCCGGTCTGCAAAGCCGCCGTGCCGGCCGATCAGCGTCGGCTGGCGTTTGCCGCACAGATGCTGCTCGCCGCCGATACAGAAGTTGCAGTGCGTGCAGCTGCCGGTGTGCCAGCCCACGCCGACGCGCTGGCCGAGTTGGCGGCCCTTGGCGCGTGGCCCCATCGCCGTGATGCGGCCGACGACCTCGTGGCCGGGCACGACGGGGTAGCTGGCCGGAAACCACTCGCTGTCGATCATCGCCAGGTCGGAGTGGCAGACGCCGCAGTGCTCGACGGTGATCTCGACGTCCTCCTCGCCCAGCGGGCCGGGGTCGAAGTCGAAGGGCTGCAACGGGCCGCCGGCGGTGTGGGCGGCAAAAGCGCGAATGTCAGCGCGGATGTTGGGCATGCGGGTCTCCTCTTGTGTTCGACCTGTGTTCGATCTATTGCAGCGGGTGGGTCTTGAAGAATTGCCAGATCGTGCCGGACGCATCAATCTCGGCGCGCGGCCAGATGTGGCCCATGCCGTCGACGCGCAAGAGCTGGACTTCCGCACCACGCTCGCAGCCACCGTATCGCAGGCTGGAGAGTGGCCCGGTGGGCTTGTCCTGCAACAGCTTGGGTTGGCAACGGTTGTGCGCGGCCCAGCCCGCCAGCGCTTCCGGCACGCTCTCCACCCATTCGGCGCCACGGTCGCCATGGCCTTCGTAGGGGTTGGTCGTATCGGCCAGGCCGTGCACGGTGATCACGGGCACGGCGCGGCCGGGGCAGGGGCCCGTCCACCGCAGCCCGCCGACCGGCCCGATGGACGCGATGCGGTGGTTCAGCCGGCAACCCAGCAGCGACGACATGCGCCCGCCACCGGAAAAGCCGGTGGCATGGACGCGCGCCAGGTCGATGCAGGTGCGGGCGGCGACGTGATCGATGACGTCGGACACGTACTGCACGTCGTCGGCGCGGGTGCTCGTCGCGGGAACATTCCAGCGCGAGTCCTCGGCCTGCAGCGTGGCGACCGCGAACCCCTCGCGCGCCGCCAGAGCCTCGAAGGCGGTCGTCTTGGCATGGCCTGCGGCGTTGCCACCGGTGCCGTGCAGGTCGAAGACCAGCGGCAGCCTCGTTCCGGCTGCGACAGACGGCGGCACGAACAGCCGGTAGCTGCGTTTGCGGCCGCCCGAGATCAGTTCGCGCAGCTCCCCGTTGACCGGGGTCACCGAACAGGCGCTGGCGGTTGACTGCGCGCTGGCTGGCAGCGGCGAAGCCCACAGCGTGAGCAGGACGACGGTGGCTGACAGCAGGCGCATCGGGCGGTCCGTCCTGTTGGCGGGTCGGGTTTCAGGCGACGTCATGCGCGTAGACGATGAAGCCCAGGTGCTGTGCGACCTTGTCATACAGCGCGCGGCCGGTGGCATTGGTGGTGTGTGTCTGCCAGTAGACACGCTTGACTCCGGCCTCGCGGGCGGCGGCGTAGACGGCCTCGATCAGCGCACGGCCGACGCCACGGCCGCGGGCCTCGGGCGTGGTGAACAGGTCCTGCAGATAGCAGGTCAGCTCGATGCGCGTGGTGCTGCGGTGGTAGAGGTAGTGCACGAGGCCGAGTAGCCGGCCACCTTCTTCCTCGGCGACGAGGGCGTGGACCGGTTCAGTCGCGTCGAAGAAGCGCGCCCAGGTCGCCTCGGTGACGGCGACCGGCAAGGCGGTCTCGCCGGCCCGGCCGTAGAAGGCGTTATAGCCGTCCCAGAGGGGTTGCCAGGCGGCGCGGTCGGTGGGCTGGATCGGTCGGACTTGGATCATGTCGGGTGGCCGTGATGGACCACCCGATTGTGGCGACCCGCGCCGTGTCGTTCCGTGTAGTTAGGCGGTGGCGACCGGGATGCTGATCGCCTTGCCCGACGCGATGCGCTGCTTCCACTCGGCCGGGCCGGTGATGTGGGCGCTGGTACCCGTGGCGTCGACCGCCACGGTGACGGGCATGTCGACCACGTCGAACTCGTAGATGGCTTCCATGCCCAGGTCTTCGAAGCCGACGACCTTGGCGCCCTTGATCGCCTTGCTGACGAGGTAGGCCGAGCCGCCCACCGCCATCAGGTAGGCGCTCTTGTGCTGCTTGATGGATTCGATGGCCACGGGGCCGCGTTCGGCCTTTCCGACCATGGCGATGAGGCCGGTCTTGGCCAACATCATGTCGGTGAACTTGTCCATGCGCGTGGCGGTGGTCGGGCCAGCGGGGCCAACGACTTCATCGCGCACCGGGTCCACGGGGCCGACGTAGTAGATGGCGCGGTTGGTGAAGTCCACCGGCAGCGGCTCACCCTTGGCCAACATGTCCTGGATGCGCTTGTGTGCGGCGTCGCGGCCGGTGAGCATCTTGCCGTTGAGCAGCAGCGTTTCGCCGGCCTTCCAGGTGGCCACCTCGGCCGGCGTCAGCGCGTTCAGGTCGACACGACGGCTCTTGTTGTAGTCGGGCGCCCACTTCACATCGGGCCACAGGTCCAGGCTGGGCGGCTCGAGGTAGGTCGGGCCGCTGCCGTCCAGCACGAAGTGCGCGTGGCGCGTGGCCGCGCAGTTAGGAATCATCGCGATGGGCTTGCTGGCGGCGTGGGTCGGGAAGGTCTTGATCTTGACGTCCAGCACGGTCGTCAGGCCACCCAGGCCCTGCGCGCCGATGCCTAAAGCGTTGACCTTCTCGTACAGCTCGACGCGCATCTCTTCGAGCTTGTTCTGCGGGCCGCGCTGCAGCAGCTCGTACATGTCGATGTCTTCCATCAACGCCTGCTTGGCCAGCAGCGCGGCCTTTTCGGCCGTGCCGCCAACGCCGATGCCCAGCATGCCGGGCGGGCACCAGCCGGCGCCCATGGTCGGCACGGTCTTCAGCACCCACTCGACGATGTCGTCGCTGGGGTTGAGCATGTAGACCTTGCTCTTGTTCTCGCTGCCGCCGCCCTTGGCCGCGACGATGACGTCGACCGTGTTGCCGGGAACGACTTCCATCTGCACGACGGCGGGCGTGTTGTCCTTGGTGTTCTTGCGCGCAAAGATGGGGTCGTCCAGCACCGACGCGCGCAGCTTGTTGTCGGGGTTGAGGTAGCCCTGGCGAACGCCTTCGTTGACGGCGTCCTCGATGCTGCCGCTGAAGCCCTCCCAGCGCACGTCCATGCCGATCTTCAGGAAGACGTTGACGATGCCCGTGTCCTGGCAGATCGGCCGGCGGCCTTCGGCGCACATGCGGCTGTTGGTGAGGATCTGCGCGATCGCGTCCTTGGCGGCGGGCGAGGCCTCGCTCTCGTAGGCGCGGGCCAGGTGGGCGATGTAGTCGGCCGGGTGGTAGTAGCTGATGTACTGCAGCGCAGCGCCGATGCTGTCGATGAGGTCTTGCTGGCGGATGGTGGTGGGCATGGCGGGGCGGGATGGAATGCGGGATGGAATGCGGCCGTCGGGAATTATCCGTGGGCCTACAGACATGGCGGGTTCTCCGCCTGACTATGCTGGTTGCCCACCCGTGAAAGCCGCCATGAACACCCGCATCGAACGCGATACCTTCGGCCCCATCGAGGTGCCGGCCGACAAGCTCTGGGGCGCGCAGACGCAGCGATCGCTGCAGAACTTCGACATCTCCGGCGAGCGCCAGGCGCCCGAGCTGATCCGGGCGCTGGCCAAGGTGAAGCGCGCGTCGGCCGTCGTCAACCAAGCGCTCGGCCTGCAGGACGCGACGAAGACCGAGGCCATCGTGGCTGCGGCCGACGAGGTCATCAGCGGCCTGCATGTGGACGAGTTCCCGCTCGTCGTGTGGCAGACGGGCTCCGGCACGCAGACCAACATGAACGTCAACGAGGTGCTCGCCAACCGCGCGAGTGAATTGTTGGGCGGCGAGCGTGGCGAGGGGCGGCTGGTGCACCCCAACGACGACGTGAACCGCAGCCAGAGCAGCAACGACGTGTTCCCGACTGCCATGCATGTGGCCGCCGTGCAGGCGCTGACGGAACGCCTGCTGCCGCCGCTGCGCGCACTGCGAGAGACGTTGCGGCAGAAGGCCGAGGCGTTTGATGACATCGTCAAGATCGGCCGCACGCATCTGCAGGACGCGACGCCGCTGACGCTGGGGCAGGAGATCTCCGGCTGGGTCGCGCAACTGGCGCACGGCGAGCGCCATGTGCTGGCGGCGCTGCCGCATCTGCATGAACTGGCGCTGGGCGGCACGGCGGTCGGCACGGGGCTGAACGCGCCCAAGGGCTATGCCGAGCAGGTGGCAGCGGAGCTGGCGCGGCTGACCGGCCACCCCTTCGTCACTGCGCCGAACAAGTTCGAGGCGATGGCTTCCTGCGACGCTCTCGTCCACGCCCACGGCGCGCTGAAGACGCTCGCGGCCAGCATGACCAAGATCGCCAACGACGTGCGCTGGCTGGCCAGCGGCCCGCGCAGCGGTATCGGCGAGATCAGCATCCCGGAGAACGAGCCGGGTTCCTCGATCATGCCGGGCAAAGTCAACCCGACGCAGAGCGAGGCGGTGACGATGCTGGCGGCGCAGGTGATGGGCAACGACGTGGCCATCAACATCGGCGGCGCGTCGGGCAACTTCGAGCTGAACGTGTTCCGGCCCATGGTCATCCACAACTTCCTGCAGAGCGTGCGCCTGCTGGCCGACGGCATGGCCAGCTTCGACAAGCATTGCGCCGTGGGCATCACGCCCAACGAGGCGCGCATCGGCGAGCTGGTGTCGCGGTCATTGATGCTGGTCACGGCGCTGAACCCCCACATCGGCTACGACAAGGCCGCGCAGATCGCCAAGAAGGCGCACAAGGACGGCAGCAGCCTGCGCGAAGCGGCGCTGGCGCTGGGCCATGTGACGGCCGAGGAGTTCGATGCGTGGGTGGTGCCGGGGCAGATGGTCGGGCGTTGAAGCCTTCAGTGCGCTTGATGCTTGTTGCCATGGGCCGGCGCGAGCAGCCGGTCGGTGTAGGCGATGGCGATGGCCGACAGCAGGAAGGCGAGGTGGATGATGGTCTGCCACATCAGCGTCTGCTCGCGGTAGTTGTCCGCGTTGATGAAGGTCTTCAGCAGGTGGATGGAGCTGATGCCGATGATGGCCGTGCCGAGCTTGACCTTCAGCACCGACGCGTTGACGTGACTGAGCCACTCGGGCTGGTCGGGGTGACCGTCCAGGTCCATGCGTGACACAAAGGTCTCGTAGCCACCGACGATGACCATGATCAGCAGGTTGGAGATCATGACCACGTCGATCAGCCCGAGCACGGCGAGCATGAGCAGCGTCTCGTTGAGGGCGCCGGGTACGGCGTCGTTCTTGTAGCCGACGCTCTTGACCAGCAGCTCCAGCGCATGCGCGTTGCCGAAGGCCGCCTCGATCAGGTGCACCAACTCCGTCCAGAACTGGAAGACATAGACGCCCTGCGCCAGGATCAGCCCGAGATACAGCGGTAGTTGCAGCCAGCGGCTGGCAAAAATTAGGCGGGGCAGGGGACGCAGCGGGGTGGTCATCGAATCCTTCAGGGGCAGCGGACAGCGGCCGGATTCTAGGAGGCTGTCGGGCTTTGGGTCGGGTGCGCGTTGGGCCTGCAAGGGGGCTCAGCC
>NZ_JBDSQX010000159.1:0-12075 GCF_039929605.1 Roseateles sp. | reverse complement strand
AACTCCCGCCCCTGCACCGGCCGATTGATGTGACGCGGTAGCGCCCGCTTGGCACACTGCGCCCGCCCGAATTTTTCACTTTCCTGGAGATATTGAATGAGCGCCATCGTTGACATCGTCGGTCGAGAAATCCTCGACAGCCGCGGCAATCCCACCGTCGAGTGCGACGTGCTGCTGGAGTCCGGCGTCATGGGCCGTGCGGCCGTGCCGTCGGGCGCGTCCACTGGTTCGCGCGAGGCCATCGAGCTGCGTGACGGCGACAAGAGCCGCTACCTCGGCAAGGGCGTGCTGAAGGCCGTCGAGCACATCAACACCGAGATCAGCGAAGCCGTGCTGGGCCTGGACGCCTCCGAGCAGGCCTTCCTGGACAAGACGCTGATCGACCTCGACGGCACCGAGAACAAGAGCCGCCTGGGCGCCAACGCAATGCTGGCTGTCTCGATGGCCGTGGCGCGTGCCGCCGCTGAAGAGTCCGGCCTGCCGCTGTACCGCTACTTCGGCGGCATGAACGGCTGCCAGCTGCCCGTGCCGATGATGAACGTCATCAACGGCGGCGCCCACGCGAACAACTCGCTGGACCTGCAGGAACTGATGATCATCCCCGTGGGCGCACCGTCGTTCCGCGAAGCGCTGCGCTGGGGTGCCGAGGTCTTCCACGCGCTGAAGAAGATCCTGCACGACAAGGGCATCTCCACGGCCGTCGGTGACGAAGGCGGCTTCGCTCCGAGCGTCGAGAACCATGAAGCAGCCATCCAGCTGATCCTGGACGCCATCGACAAGGCCGGCTACACGGCTGGCGAGCAGATCGCCCTGGGCCTGGACTGCGCCGCCAGCGAGTTCTACAAGGACGGCAAGTACGTGCTCGAAGGCGAAGGCGGCATCTCGCTGACCGCGCAGGAGTGGACCGACATGCTGGCCACCTGGGTCGACAAATACCCCATCATCTCCATCGAAGACGGCATGGCCGAAGGCGACTGGGACGGCTGGAAGATCCTGACCGACCGCCTCGGCAAGAACGTGCAGATCGTCGGCGACGACCTGTTCGTCACCAACACCAAGATCCTGCAAGAGGGCATCGACAAGGGCATCGCCAACTCGATCCTCATCAAGATCAACCAGATCGGCACGCTGACCGAGACATTCGCCGCCATCGAAATGGCCAAGCGCGCCGGCTACACGGCCGTCATCTCGCACCGCTCCGGCGAGACCGAAGACAGCACCATCTCCGACATCGCCGTGGGCCTGAATGCCGGCCAGATCAAGACCGGCTCGCTGTCGCGCTCGGATCGCATGGCCAAGTACAACCAGCTGCTGCGCATCGAAGAGGACCTGGGCGACGTGGCGGTCTACCCCGGCCGCGCTGCCTTCTACAACTTGAAGTGAAGTGACGATGCCCCTCGCCCACCCTCGCCCCGCTGAACGCGGGCGAGTCTGGTCTGGGACCACGCTGCGGCGTGCGCCGCAGCGCTTCGGCAGGCACGGTCAGTCCACTGGACTGGCCGAGTCCGGCCTCAGCCCCCGAGGGGACGGCGATGCTTGGCGGCTCGACCGCCAAGCACATCGCCTTGGCGGGCCGGCTTGGGAGCGGCCCGGCGCTCGGCCCGCGGGGTTCAAGGTCGCTGACTTGGCCCTGCGACAAGTATGAAAGTGCTTGCCCTGGTTCTGGCGATCTTTTTGATCGCCATCCAGGCCCAACTCTGGGTGGGCCGGGGCAGCTTGCCGTACGTCGCTCATCTCCGGGAGGAGGTGGCCGACGCGCGGGCCGAGAACGACAAGGCCCGCGCTCGCAATGTTCAGATTCAGGCCGAACTGCGTGATCTGCGCGAAGGCCTGGAGATGGTGGAAGAGAAAGCCCGCTTCGAGCTGGGCATGATCAAGTCGGACGAGGTCTTCGTTCCCCTCGCACCCGTCCCGTCGGCCACGCTGGCGGCATCGAGCGTCAGGCGCTGATGTTGGCCACGCTTTGGGCGGCGCTGCTGGCGCCGGCCTTCACCGCATTCGGCAGCCCGGCCTCGTGGCTGGAAGTGATTGCCTTCGTGCTCGCCGTCTGGATGGTCATCTGCAATATGCGGGTGAACCTGCTGGCGTGGCCACTGGCGCTCGTCAGCTCGCTGATGTATTTCGCGCTGTTCCTGGACGGCAAGCTCTACGGCGAGGCCGGGCTGCAACTGGTGTTCGCCGCGCTGGCCTTGTGGGGCTGGTGGCAGTGGCGCTTCGGCCGCACGCGCGAGGGCGAGGTGCTGAAGGTGCGCCGCCTAGGCCTGCAAGGCCTGCTGAGGCCAGTGCTGCTGACGCTGGCTGCGTGGCCGCTGCTGGGCCTGTTCCTCGCCAAGGCCACCGACAGCCCCCTGCCCTACTGGGACGCCTTCCCCACTGTCGCCAGCCTGCTGGGCCAGTGGCTGCTGGCGCGCAAGTACGAGGAGAACTGGCCGACCTGGATCGTCGTCAACGTGGTCAGCGTCGTGCTGTTCGGGCTCAAGGGCTATTGGCTGACGGTCATCCTGTACGCCGGCTTTATCCCGATGAGCGTGATCGGCTGGCGGGCGTGGAGGCGGGCTTGATGCGTCTTGCCAGTCCCTCGGCGCAGCGGAGCTACTTCGCTGATTTGAGAACACAGCCACAGAGGCACAGAGGCACAGAGAGAGCACCACTTTCTCTGTGCCTCTGTGTCTCTGTGGCTGTGTTTGCTTTTTCTTGCGAAGCAGCATGAGCCGTCTCGTTGCATTGCTCGGCGCAGAGTGCACCGGCAAATCCACGCTGGCCGAGGCGCTGGCCGCACGTTTCAACGCCGGCCTTGTCAGCGAGTACCTGCGCGAGTGGTGCGACGCCCATGGCCGCACGCCGCTGCAGCACGAGCAGGCCCACATCGCCGCCGAGCAGGCCGCGCGGATCGACGCCGCAGCACGTGAGCATGAACTGGTGATCTGTGACACCACGCCGCTCATCACCGCGCTGTGCAGCCAGCATTACTTCAACGATGACTCGCTGCTGCCCGAGGCGCTGGCCTTCCAGCGCCGCTGCGACCTGACGCTACTGTGCGCGCCCGACCTGCCCTGGCAGGCCGACGGCATCCAGCGCGACGGGCCCGAGGTGCGGGCGCGTTTCGACGCCCGGCTGCGCGCGGCTCTGGCAGGCCACGGCCTGGCCTGGACCGACGTCGGCGGCCCGCAGGCCGAGCGCCTGGCGCTGGCCTTGCAGGCCATGGACGCAGTGCGCCCCTGAACCGGGCCGGCTACTGTGCCCGGGTCTGCGACAAGGCGTCGACCGAACGATTGACGGCACGGTCCAGCGTTGCGGCCAAGGGGGTGCCCGGATGCTCGGCGGAGATCGCTGCCAGCTTGGCTGCGAAGCCGAGGTGCAACTCCGCCAGCCAGTTCGGATGCGGGTCCGGCTCGGGAATGGGCGGCCAGCCGACCGGCAGCTTGAGGCGCCGCGGTTGCGTGGGGCACCAGTCGTCGAGGTCCTGGGCCATGGTCTTCCAGGCCACGCCGAGGCGGTCGCTCACCCAGGCCATGTGGGCGAATTCCTGCGCCAGCGCCGCGCCGATCTGCTCGGGCGGCAGCGGCTGGGGATTCAGCGCCACCGTGCTCAGGCGGTCGTGCGCGGACAAGCCTTGGGGGCCACGCGGGATGACGTCAAAGATGGCCGGCAAGCGCCGGCCGATGAGAGCGAGCAGTCGTTGATCAGAGGTCATGGTTCTTCCAGTGACCGGCATGGGAGGCGATGCCGGGAGCGCACGACGGGGCCCTCACATGAAGGGGGCGGCCGCTCCTAACAACTTAGTCGCCCTGACCGAAAACACCATCGTATGAGCAGAGGAAGTGCTGCTGCGTCCGCCAGCGGTTCTAGGTCTTGTATTGGCGCGCAGCGCTCAGCGCCCGAGCAGCAAGTAATCGAACAACTGCGTGCCGCCCGCGCCGCCCAGCGGCACGAGCATCGCCTTCAGCAGCGGCTGGTCGAAGAAGGACGCAAAGGCGCCGTGCTGGTTGTTCTCGACCTGCGCGATCAGGCGCTTGAAGGGTTCGACGAGATCGGCGAGCGGCTTGCCGCTGCCGGCCAGCCAGCGCAGGTCCGCCTGCATGGACTCCAGCGCACGGCGGCGCGTCTTCTCGGCCGCCTGCTTGAGCAGGATCGTCAGCCCGATCAGCGCCGCCACGTAGAAGCTCACGCCCACGGCGATGGCCGGCGTCAGCGCCCAGTTGTCGAACAGCCGGCTGCGCGCCACGACCAGCAGCGCCAGCACGACGAAGGGGCCGATGACCAGCCGCGCAATCGGCGCGCTGCGCCGGGCCACCACCTGCACGTCGATCCAGTCGTCCAGCAGCGTGTGCATCGCAAAGCCGCCACCACCATTGCTGCGCTCCTCGGGCCGGGCGCAGAAGCGCTGTGCCCATAGCGCCTGCTGCTCCTCGCCCAAGCCCTTGGCGAACATGTCGATGGTCGTGTCGGGGTAGAAGCTGCGCCCGACGTTCAGGTGGCGCACGAAGCGCACCAGCAGCACGATGGCATCGGCCACGGCAACGATCAGCAGCGGCAGCATCAGCAGGATGACGTAGAGCGTGGCCTTGACGATCTGGCGGTGCTCGTCACCGCGCACCGGCACCTCGGGGATCTGGCCTTCCGACAGGCCCAGGTACATCAGGCCGACCAGCACAAGAGTCAACACGAACCACACCAGCGTGCGCGCGGCGCGCGGCCGGGCCTCGCCGCGCTCGCAGTATTCCTGCCACAGCTTGTCGAAGTCGCAGCTGTAGCCCACGCCGGGCTTCCAGAACAGCACGCTGATGTGCTCGAACCAGCCCCGCGCCAGCTCGCGCAGGTTGCTGCGCACGACGGCCTGCGGCACGGGGCGCGGCAGGCGTAGCCAGTCGGAGTCCTGGCGCATCAGCTGCAGCGTGCAGGCCCAGGCCCAGTCCAACGTCCAGAAGATGGCGAACAGCGCCAGTAAATGGATGAGGTGGGACGGCCAGGCGCTGACGCCCTCCAGCCAGGCCACGGGCTCGCAGGTGCTACACACGCCGCCACTGCGCCAGCCTGCCGCAGGCCAGGCCAGCCACAACCACAGGCCGGCCACCATCAGCAGCACGACGAGATGCAGGCGGTCCACGCCGGCCGCTTGGTTGGGCGGCGCCGGCTGCTCGCGCCGGGCCTGCAGCAGCGCCGGCAGCACGGCCAGCAACGCGCCGAAGGCGGCCAGGCTGGCCAGCAGCAGCGCGTGGATGAAGTCCAGCCGGCTGGGCAGCACGAACTCGATGAGGCTGGCCAAGACGTAAGAGAACAGTCCGGCGTGCAGGGCCACCAGCACGATGGCTGTCATGTCCATCTGCGGCTGGTTGTTCAGCGTCGGCTCGCGCAGGAAGACGCGCCGCGCCTGCTTGATGGCGGGCGTGGACGGCCAGACCAGCAGCATCGTGCCGGTGATGGCGATCATCAGCACGGCCACGAAGATGCGCCCCGCGTTGTTGCCGGCCGGCCGCGCGTCCAGCGCATAACCGGCCAAGGGCACGGCATTGCTGCGGCCCACTTCGTAGAGCGACGGGTTGAGCAGGGCCAGGTCCAGCGCGGCGCGCTCTCGCTGCTTGCAGTCTTCGCTGCGGCAGCCGGCGCGGCGGGCGGCGGCGTAGGTGCTGGTCTGGTAGATGTCGCGCAACGGCGGCGTGCCGGCCTGCAGGTCGACGGGCTCCGGGCCGGCCTTGCCGGTTTGCCGCGGCGGTGGATAGAAGGCCAGCGGCAGGCTGCTCGCCACGACGAGGTTGCGCGTGAAGGCCTGGGTGCGCGGGTGCAGGTAGCGCGCGTCCATGTCCGTCGTGAAGAACATCTTGTCGGAGAAGTCCTCGTGCAGCGCCTGCAGCACGAGCAGCTTGTCGTGCACGTCGTTGGCGAAGATGCCGATGGCGCCGATAGGCGGCAGGTCGGGGTCGGTCTCGCTGCGCTTGAGGTCCGCGCCGAGGCGGCGCAGATAGTCGAGCTGGTCGCGGCTCTCGGGCCATTCCAGCATCGGCTTGGCTGCGCTCGGCGCAGCGGTTGCTTCGCGTACGGTCACGCCGTCCAGGCCGCGGAAAAAATACACCACTTCGAGCTGCAGCCTGTCCTGGCTGCCCTGCCCCAATCGGTGCTTGAGTTCAGCCACCAGCGACTGGGCGTAAAGCGAATCCCGCTCGGCGACGAGGACGACGCGGCGCCGGCTGTCCGCTGACAGCCGCAGGCGGATCTCGCCGTCCAGCTTGCGGATCAGGTCGCCATCGTTGCCCACCGTGCGCTGCAGCACGACGGTGCGGTTCTCGCCGGTGATGCGACCGAACTGCTCGGTGACGAAGGCGTCCAGGTCCTGCTTGTTCAGCTCGGCCAGCATGCGGTTGGGCGCCGTCGAGGCAGAGTTGTAGAACTCCGCACGGGACAACAGCCGGTAGCCCTCCTGCACGTCGGGCGGCAGGCCCAAACTGTTCTGCGGGCCCGGCGTGGCGCAGCGTTCGGCAGCGGCGGTGACGGCGGTGCTGCGGTCACCCGCGCAGCGCAGGTCGGCCAGCGCCAGGCGCAGCGCGTCGGTGGACGACGGCCCGATGACCGCCAGGCTGGGCTGGCCGCCCTCCTTGAACTTGAAGCTGGCTACGCCCAGCGCCCCCTGCCCCATCAGCTGCTGCGTGAGCCGCGCCAGCGCATCCAGCTTGCGCGTGGGCAGGGAGGTCTCGTCCACCCACAGCACGGCGACCTGGGCATAGCGGGCATTGCCAACGCCGGATTTGTCGCGCGGCCCGTTGCGCTGGGACAGCAGCTCGTAGGGCACGACGAAGGGCGCGCGCGCCTTGGCCGGCTGGCTGGCGGCGCCGGCCGGCGCGCTGGCGGCGAGCGCCTGAGCAGCCGGCGGCGGCTCCAGCAGGTCGAACTCCAGCAGGCTCAGCCGTTCGGGGTTGTCGGGTACGTAGTCCATGGCCTGCAGCCCGGCCAGCGCGGCGTAGCGAACACGGCGGCGCGCCTCCTCGGCACCGACGAAATCCGCCCCGGGCAACAGGCCCAGCACGACGAGGGTGTCGTCCAGGCGCTGGTCGTGGTCGCGGTCCAGCTTGGCGAGCATGTTGCGCGGGTCGCGGGCTTCGGCCACGCGGTCCAGGCAGTCCACGTCCATCTCGCGGGATGCCTGCTTGCGAAAGCGCTCGCAGCGCTCGGCGCGTTCGGTCTCGTAGCGGCGCAGCGCGGCAAAGGGGTCTTCCCACAGCCGCGCGTTGACTTCCAGCTCCGGGTCCAGCGGCGCCTGGGCGCGCGGCTTCTCGGCCGGCCGCAAGGGCTCGAAGGCATGGGGCACGAGCTGCGTGCTGGCCACGAACGCCACCAGCACCGCCGCGCTCGCCCACGGGAAGCCGCCCAAGCCACCTTTGGCATCTGCCATCACCCGCTCCAGGCCCGTGCGAAACCGGGCCACTCGCCAAGGTCTCAGCTCGGGCGGCTGGCGTCAATCACTAGGGCGGCGCGCATCCTCAGAAGGCAGGAAGGGCGTTGCTCAACGACTACTGGAGCGTCCCGCCCTGGCCTTCGGGCTGGTGACCGGCCTGCGTGAACAGCACGCCCACGTCCACCGCGTCGAAGCGGTAGTGCTGGCCGCAGAAGTCGCAGCTGATCTCGACCTCGCCGCGCTCGGCCAGCACGCTGTCGGCCTCCTCGCGGCCCAGGCCGCGCAGCATCTGGCTCACACGCTCGCGCGAGCAGGTGCAGGCGAAACGCGGGGCCTGCGGTTCATAGCGCGTCACGGTCTCTTCCCAGAACAGCCGGCGCAGGATGGTGTCGGCGTCCAGCGTCAGCAGCTCCTCGGCCGTCAACGTGGCCGCCAGGATGCTGATGCGGTTGAAGCCTTCGGACAGCCCGATCTCGTCCTCATTCCGGCGGCCTTCGAGGTTGCCCTCGCCCTGGATGGGCAGGCGCTGGATCAGCAGCCCGGCGGCCATGTCGCCATTGGCCGCCAGCACGAGCCTGGTGTCCAACTGCTCGGACTGCAGCATGTAGTGCTCCAGCACCTCGCTCAATTTCTGCAGCGGCTCGCGCTGGTCGCCGTGAAGCGGCACCACGCCCTGGTAGGGCTGCTGGCCGGGGAACTTGTCCTTGGGGTCCAGCGTGATCGCGCAGCGGCCCTGGCCGCGCAGGTTGACCATGGCCTCCAGCGTCGCGCCGGGCTCGACCGTGCCGACGCACTTGGCCGTGGCGCGAAAGCTCAGGTCCGGCTGCGCCTCGGCCACGGCCAGCTTGACGGGGCCGTCGCCGAACACCTGCAGCACCAGCGCGCCGTTGAACTTGATGTTGGCCTGCATCAGCACGGCCGCCGCGCTCATCTGGCCGAGCATGTCGCGCAGTTCGGGCGGGTACTCCTGCCCGGGCTCGCGGCGGCTCAGCACCTCGCGCCAGGCGTCGGTCAGGCGCACCAGCATGCCGCGCACCGGCAGGCCATCGAACAGAAACTTGTGGAGTTCACTCATCGGATTCTTTTCAAGCCGGCCGCGTAACGGCGGCCGTTGTTCACGTAATGGGCCGCACTGGCCTTGAGGCCGGCGATCTGCGCTTCGGTCAGCTCGCGCACGACCTTGGCCGGCGCGCCGACGATGAGGCTGCCGTCCGGAAATTCCTTGCCCTCGGTCACCAGCGCGCCAGCACCGACGATGCAGTTGCGGCCGATGCGTGCGCCATTCAAGACCACGGCGCCGATGCCGATGAGGCTTTCGTCACCGACGGTGCAGCCATGCAGCATGACCTGGTGGCCGACCGTCACGTGCTGGCCGATGACGAGGGGGAAGCCGTGGTCGGCATGCAGCACCGAGCCGTCCTGGATGTTGCTGCCGGCGCCGATGGTCAAGGTGTCGCTGTCGCCGCGCAGGACGGCGTTGAACCACACGCTCACGTTCTCGCCAAGCGTCACGCGGCCGATGACCTCGGCGCTGTCGGCCACGAAAGCCGACTCGGCCACGTCTGGAACATGCTCGTCGAGCTGATAGACGGCCATCGCGGTCTCCGCAAAAGGATGAGATTCTAAAATCCCGCCCGATGTCCGACCTCCGCCTGGCCACGCTCGGCCCTCTCCTGATCGCCGATGCGCCCGCCAAGGCCGCCGCCACGTTGGCCCTTGATGCAGCGCTGCCCGTCGACGTCGACGCCGTCATCGTTCAACCCGCCGGCATCCCCGGCCGCCCCGAGCGCCCGCACCTCGTCGAGCACATCAAGCTCAAACCGCCGTCGATGCGCACGCCCGCCGGCATCGCGGCGCTGGTGCATGCCATCGCCCACATCGAGCTCAACGCCATCGACCTGGCGCTTGACGTCTGTTGGCGCTTCCCCGGCATGCCTGAGGCCTTCTACCGCGACTGGCTGCGCATCGCCCAGGAGGAGGCCAAGCACTTCACGTTGCTGCGCGGGCACCTGCTGGGCCTGGGCTTTGACTACGGCGACTTCGATGCCCACAACGCGCTGTGGGGCATGGCGGAGCGCACGAAGCACGACCTGCTCGCGCGCATCGCGCTGGTGCCGCGCACGCTGGAAGCGCGCGGCCTGGACGCCTCGCCGGCCGTGCGCGCCAAGCTCGTCGGCGCAGGCGACAAACGGGCGGGCGAGATCCTCGACGTCATCCTGCACGACGAGATCGGCCACGTGCTGGCCGGCAACCGCTGGTACCGCTTCCTGTGCGAGCAGCGCGGGCTGGACCCCATCGCCACCTATGCCGAACTGGCCGCCCGCTACCAGGCGCCCAAGCTGCGCGCGCCCTTCAACCTCGAAGCCCGCCGTGCCGCCGGTTTCGACGAAGCGGAGCTGGCCGCGCTGACAGAATCGGCCGCGCGCCCAAACCAGGAAAACCGCCGATGAAACTGCTGCCCTCTTGCCTCGCCGGCCTGCTGGCTGCCGCCACGCTGTGCACCGCAGCCCAGCCGGTCGCGCGTGTCGAACCGGTCGAGGACCGCCATTTCGGCGACACGGTCATCGACCGCTACCGTTGGATGGAGAACGACAAGGATGCCGACTGGCTACCCTTCATGAAGGCGCAGAACGCCCACACCCGCCGCGTCATCGACGCGCTGCCAGGCCGGCCGGCGCTGCTGCAGCGCATCCAGCAGCTGTCGGGCGACGCGGTCGCCACGTCGGCGCTGCAGCGGGCCGGCCAGCGGCTGTTCTTCCAGCAGCGCCCGGCCGGCAGCAACAACTTCAAGCTGTTCGTGCGCGAGAACGGCAAGGACCGCGTGCTCGTCGACCCGACCGCGCTGGACACCGCAGGCAGCCACGTATCGCTCGACTGGTGGCTCGCCTCGCCCGACGGCAACCGGCTGGTCTACGGCCTGTCCAAGGACGGCAGCGAGAACTCGACGCTGCACATCCTGGAGGTGGCCACCGGCCAGGTGCTGCCCGAACGCATCCCCGACACGCAGTACGCCGAGCCGCACTGGCTACCCGACGGCAGCGGCTTCTTCTACAACCAGCTGACCGGCAAGCTGGACACGCCGCAGCGCTACCTTGACTCCCGCGCGCGCTTGCACCGCGTCGGCACCCCGGTGAGCAGCGACCCGGTGCTCGTCGCCCGCGGGCTGGACGCGACGCTGGCTATCGACGACATCCAGGCGCCCTATCTCATGACCGCCCCGGGCAGCGACCGCGCCGTGCTGTTGCTGGCCGACGTGCGCCGCGAGCGCCGCGTGCTGACCGCCCCGCTGGCGGACGTGCTGCGCGGCAAGGCCCGCTGGCAGCCCGTGGCTGACTTCGCCGACGAGGTGACCGACGTCGAGCTCGACGGCGACAAGCTCTACCTGCTAGCCAACCGCGGCCATCCGCGCGGCCGCGTGCTCGTCACGTCGGCCCGCAAGCCCGACCTCGCCCATGCGCGCGAGGCGGTGGCCGAATCGACCCTGGTGATCGAGAACATCGCCCGCGCGCGGGACGGCCTCTACCTGCGCGCGATGGACGGCGGCCTGGGCCGGCTGCAGCGCCTGGCGGGCGGCAAGCTGGCCACCCTGCCGCTGCCCTTCGACGGCACGCTCGCCCGGGTGGACGTGGACCCCGCGCACGACGGCGCGCTGGTGACGCTGTCCGGCTGGCTGACGCCGACCGGTGTCTGGTCCGTCGACCGCAGCGGCAAGCTGGCCGACACCGGCCTGACGCCCCGGCCCGCCATCGACACCAGCGCCTACACGACCGAGCGCCGCTTCGCCATGGCCAAGGACGGCACGCAGATCCCCTACAGCCTGATCTACCGCAAAGGCCTGAAGCGCGACGGCAGCGCACCGGCCTTCATCCAGGCCTATGGCAGCTACGGCGCAGCCGCCTATACGCCCGCCTTCGCCGGCCGCAGCCTGGCGCTGATCGACGCCGGCGCCATCGTCGGCTACGCCCATGTACGCGGCGGCGGCGAGTACGGCCGTGACTGGCACCGTGCCGGCCAAAAGGAGAACAAGCCCAACACCTGGCGCGACCTGATCGCCGTCACCGAGGACATGATTGCCAAGGGCGACACCGCGGCGAAGCGCCTGGTCATCGGCGGCCGCTCGGCCGGCGGCGTCACCGTCGGCATGGCACTGACGGAGCGGCCCGACCTGTTCGCCGCCGTTGTCTCGGGCGTCGGTTGGCACAACCCGCTGCGCTACGTGGCCGAGCCCAACGGCTACGGCGAGGAGCCGGAATGGGGCGCCATCCGCGACCCAGCCGGCTACCGTTCGCTGAAGCGCATCGACAGCTACCAGGCCGTCGTCGACGGCACGAAGTACCCGGCCGTGCTGCTCACCACCGGCGTGACCGACTCACGTGTGGCCCCCTTCCACCCGGCCAAGATGGCCGCGCGGCTGCAGGCCGCCACCACCAGCGGCAAGCCGGTGCTGCTGCGCGTGGACTTCGACGCGGGTCACGGCATGGGCTCCACCCGCGCCCAACAGGACGCTGAAGCCGCGGATACCTATGCCTTCATCCTGTGGCAGACGTCGGCCCCCGGTCCAGCAGCGCCGCGCTGAACGCGGGCGCACCTGGCCCGCCCCCCGAGGGGGCGGCGATGCTCGCGGCGTTGAGCCCCGAGCACATCGCCATCGCGGGCCGGCTTGGGAGCGGCCCGGCGCTCGGCCCGAA
>NZ_JBDSQX010000158.1:0-5844 GCF_039929605.1 Roseateles sp. | reverse complement strand
GTTCGGGCTTGCCGTCGCCGTTCTTGTCGGCGCCCTGCGGCAGCGTCAGATAGCTGGGCAGCGTCAGGCCGTCGCGGGCCTTGATCTCGACCGAGTGCATGGGCACCAGCGGCGCGTTCTGCAACTCGGGTCGGGCAACGTACAGCGCCGACAGCTTCTTCGCCTTTCGGTCGTACAGATAGGTGGCCGAGACCTTGGAGACGGGATCGATACCGACGATCCACTTGTCGTCGGCGCGCGTGCGGCTGCTGACGAAGACTTCGCCCTTGCCGAGCTGCTGCTGCAGCCAGTCGAAATCGGCCTTCAGGTCCTTGTCGATGAAGTGCCACTCGGTGGTCAGGTAGTCCACCGCATAGGCCTGCACTTCGCCGGTGACGGTGTTGCGCAGCGTCGCGCCGAGATCGGCGCGGGCGTCCTGGGCGATCAGCGTGCGCTGAGCCGTCGCAGTGTCCTCGGCGAACACGGCGGTGGTGTCGCGGTCGCGCGAGTCCATCCAGTACAAGGTCTTGCCATCGGCGGTGAAGCCGATGGGGCTGGTCGCGTTGTCCTCCAGGTTGGTGCTCAAGAAGGGCTTGTCGGCGACCGTGCCGTCCTTGATCTGGTGATAGTCCACGCCACCCGTGGCGTTGGGGCGCGCGCCCAGACGCACCTGCAGGTCGTCGTCGGTCTCGAAGTCGGCGAAGCCGTCGCCTTTCATGACCAGCTTCAGCTCGCCGGTCTTCAGGTTCAGCAAATGCACGTCGTGCCAGCGCGGGTCGCGGTTGTTGATGCCGACCAGCACCTCGTCCAGGCGCTTGCGCGAGCCGCCGATCATGCGCACGCGCACCTTGTCGAAAGGCGTGTAGTCGCGCTGCGCGCCGGTCTTCACGTCCACGCCGTAGAGGCGGAAGTTCTCGTCGCCGGCGTTGTCCTTGACGAACAGCAACTGCTCGCTGTTGCCCGACCAGAAATGCCCGGGGATGGGCCGGTCCTTGGAGTCGGTGACAGGCTTGGCGGCCTCCGGCTTGTCAGCCGGCGCGACCCAGACGTTCATCACGCCGTTCACCGGCGCCATCCACGACAGCCATTGGCCGTCGGGGCTCAGCTGCGCGCCGGCCTTGACCGGGTTGCCAAACAGCGCGGTACGCGGGATCAGCGGCGTGTCGCCCACGGTGATGGCGGTCTTGCGGGCGTCCTTGAGAGCGTCAGCGGCGAGCGCGCTCATCGGCAACGCGGCGGCGAGCGCCAGGGTCAACGGCAGCAGGAAAGGGGTACGGGGCATGCGGACCTCGAACGATTGGAGAGACCGGCAGCATAGGCAGTGCTGCGGCCCATGCCATCGGTCAGGGCCCATGCCTGCCTTGAGAGCTACTCCAGCAGCGCCCGCGCGAACTCCCGCGCGCTGAAGGTCTCCAGGTCCTCCAGCTTCTCGCCCACGCCGATGAAGTAGACCGGCACCGGCCGCTCGCGCGCGATGGCCGCGAGCACGCCGCCCTTGGCGGTGCCGTCGAGCTTGGTGACGATGAGGCCGGTCAGCCCCAGCGTCTCGTCAAATGCCTTGACCTGGTTCAGCGCGTTCTGGCCGGTGTTGCCGTCCACCACCAGCAGCACCTCGTGCGGCGCGCCCTCCTGGGCCTTGCCGATGACGCGCTTGATCTTCTTCAGCTCCTCCATCAGGTGCACCTGAGTCGGCAGGCGGCCTGCCGTGTCGGCGATGACGACATCGGCACCGCGCGCGCGGCCGGCGTTGACGGCGTCGAAGGACACGGCGGCCGGGTCGCCACCTTCCTGGCTGACGATCTCGACCTGGGCGCGGTCCGCCCACACGCCGAGTTGCTCGCGCGCTGCAGCGCGGAAGGTGTCGGCCGCGGCCAGCAGCACCTTCTGGTTGGCCTCGGCGAGGTGGCGGGTCAGCTTGCCGATGCTGGTCGTCTTGCCGGCGCCATTGACGCCCACGACCATCATGACGGTGGGCTTGTGGCGGCCCACTTCCAGGCCTTTCTCCAGCGGCGACAGCAGCTCGGTGAGCGAGTCGATGAGCAGGCCGCGCACGGCCTGCGGGTCGCTGGCCTTGGCGTCCTTGACGCGGCGCTTCAGGTCGTCGAGCAGGAACTGCGTGGCCTTGACGCCGGCGTCGGCCATCAGCAGGGCTTCTTCCAGTTCTTCGTAGAGCTGGTCATCGATCTTGGTGCCGGTGAAGACGCCGGAAATGCTGCTGCCGGTCTTGCGCAGGCCGGCGCGCAGGCGGTCCAGCCAGCCCTGGCGCGGCGCGGCGACGGGCTCGGGCGGCGGGGGTGTGATGGGCCGGACCGGCGTTGGCGCGACCGCGGCGTGGGCCTGTGGCGCTGGCACGGGGGCGGCGACTGGCGTGGGCGCAGGCGCAATAACCGGTGGCGGCGGCGGTGGCTGCACTGGCGCCGGACTGGCCGGCTTCGTGACCCATCCCTCGGGTAGCAGGATGGGCGCTTCGTCTTCGGCGGGGGCCGGAGTCGTCTTCTTGAAGAAACTGAACATAGGACGCCATTTTCACTGGCTTGTTGCGCCGTGCTGCGCTTGCGCTGATCGCTTCTCGCACGCGCTTGATTTTTTCCGGCAGGGAACCGGGTGAAACTGCCCGAGGCTCCCCGCACTCTCGGTCCGCTCATGCCCGCTGCTCCTGCTTTGTCGCCCCGCTCCGCCCTCCGGTTGGTCTCGCTGGCCTCGCTGTGGCTGTGCGCATCAGCCGCGCAGGCGCAGGACCTGCCCGGTCAGCAGGCGCCCACCGCCGTCAGCACGCCCACGCAGGCGACGGCGCCGGCTGTCAAGGCCGAGCGCACCTATCTGATGTCGGCCTTCATGGCCACGTCGCAGAACACGCTGAGCCTGTTCAGCTCCGCCGATGGCGTCAACTTCACGTCGCTGGGCTCGGAGGTCTACACGCCGGCCAAGGAGCTGCTGCGTGACCCGTCCATCATCCGCGCGGCGGACGGCCTCTACTACATCGCCTACACGACCAACTGGTCGGGTTCGACCTTCGGCATCGCCAAGTCGGCCGACCTGAAGACATGGGCGCATGTGGCCGACGTGCCGGTCAAACTTCCGGGCGTCAAGAATGTCTGGGCGCCCGAATGGTTCCGCGACAGCGACGGCAGCCTGAAGCTCGTCGTCAGCCTGTCCACGACCGGCACGGAGGGGCCCTTCGGCGCCTACACCGTGAAGGCGCTGGACGCGACTTTCACGAAGTTCGGCGACCCCGTGCCCATGCAGGGGCTGGAGAAGAATTACATCGACACCTTCGTCATCCAGCACGAGGGCCGCTACGTCGCCTTCACGAAGAACGAGACGACCAAGTTCATCGAGATGGCCACCGCCCCGTCGCTGGACGGCCCGTGGACGCTGCAGAAGACCGGCGACTGGGCCGGTTGGGGCGGCCCGTCGGAAGGCCAGGCGCTGGTGCCCATCAAGGGCGCTGACGGCAAGCCGGGCTGGCGCATCTACTTCGACGACTACACGACCAAGCGCTACTGGTATTCCGACAGCTTCGACGGCCTGAACACCTGGACGGCGAAGAAGGAACTGGGCGGCGTGTCGGGCACGGTGAGGCACTTCACCGTCATCTCGGAGGACACCGCGCAGCTGGAGCGCGCCACGGCGCCCAAGGCCAAGCCCAAGGCGATTGCCTGGGACCGCCACTCGCTGATCATCGACGGCAAGCGCGAGATGATCTTCGCGGGCGAATTCCACCCCTTCCGCCTGCCCTCGCCCAGCCTGTGGCGCGACGTGCTGCAGAAGATGAAGGCCTCCGGCCTGAACGCCGTGTCCCTCTACTTCAGCTGGGGCTACCACTCGGCCAAGCAAGGCCACTACGACTTCACCGGCGTGCGCAACATCGAGCGCGCCATCCAGATGGCGGAGGAAGAAGGCCTGTACGTCATCGCCCGCATGGGGCCGTATGTGAACGCCGAGCTGACGGCCGGTGGTTTCCCCGGCTGGCTGCTGCGCCAGCGCGCCGAGGCGCGCACCGACGCCGCCGACTACCAGGCCGCCACCGACGAGTGGATGACGCAGATCAACGCCATCCTGTCGCGGCACCAGATCACCAATGGCGGCGGCACCGTCATTGCCTACCAGCTGGAGAACGAGCTGTTCGCGGTGAACCCCAAGAACATCCGCCACATGCAGCACCTGGCGGACAAGGCGCGCGCCGACGGCATCACCGTGCCGCTGTTTCACAACGCCGCGTCGCGCCTGCCGGACTGGACGCCGAAGAACTCCACCGCGCCTTTCGCCAACCCCGGCCCGACCGATCTCTACGCCTTTGACGGCTACCCGGGCGGCATCTGCGGCGTGGACGCCAAGCCGGGCACGCCGGCACCGGCGCCGGACTGGGGCATCTACGGCAAGAACTTTCCGAAGGTCGGCTCGCTGGCCTCGCCCAACACGCCGGGCTTCGTCGCCGAGATCGGCGCCGGCTGGTTCGACTACTGGGGTTCTAACGGCACCTATGAGTGCACCGCGCAGCGCCAGGGCCCAGGCTACCAGCGCGTGTTCTACGGCAGCAGCCTGATCAACGCGCTGAGCATCCACTCCATCTACATGGCCTTCGGCGGCACCAGCTGGGGCTGGCAGCCGGGGCCCATCGTCTACACGAGCTACGACTACGGCTCGCCCATCAGCGAAGCCCGCGTCATGCGCGACAAGGCGCTGGTGCTCAAGCAGATGGGCGGCCTGGTGCAGGCGGCCACGCCGGTGCTGGCGCAGATGGACAAGGGCGATGTGTTGGACCCGGGCAATGCCAAGGTCCGGCTCTATCACAACGTCAACAACACGCTCGGCAGCCATGTGCTGCTGGCCCAGCACAACGCGCTGACCGGCACCGAAGCCTTCGGCTTCAAGCTGCTGACACGCGACGGCAGCTACCAGGTGCCGCAGGCCGGCAAGCTGACGCTGACGGGCCAGGACGCCAAGATGCTTCTGGCCAGCTACGCGCTGGAACGGCAGCACCTCGTCTACAGCACCAGCGAGCTGCAGGCGCAGCTGCAGCAGGGCGCGCGTGACGTGGCGCTGCTGTATGGCCGCAACGGCGACGATGGCGAGACCGTGCTGCGCTACGCAGCGAAGCCAACTGTGAAGCTGCTGCGCGGCCAGGCGCAAATCAACTGGGAAGCCAAGAGCGGCGACCTGCGCTTGAACTACGTGCACACCGGCCTGATCGAAGTGCTGATCAGCGGCGGTGGCCGCGCGCCGCTGTTGCTGCTGCTGGCTGACGAGAAGACCGGCTGGGAGTTCTGGCGCCTCAAGGTCGGCGACCAGAGCGTGCTGGTGCGTAGCCCAGGTCTCGTGCGCACAGCGGTGCTCGACGGCAAGACTTTGCGCTTGGCCGGCGACACGACCGCCCCGAGCACGCTCCGCGCCTGGGTGCCCGACGGCATCAACGCCCTCGCCTTCAACGGCCAGGTCGTTGCCGCATCGGCGCAGGACTTCAGCCTCAATGCCCGCGCCGCCCTGCCCGGCCCGGACGCCATCCAGCTGCCCGACCTGACGCAGCAAACGTGGACACGCCGCTTCGACTCGCTCGAAGCCGCGCCCGGCTTCGACGACAGCGGCTGGCGCAAGGCCGACGCGGGCGCCTCCGCCGCCAACGTCTACACCGCGCCCGACAAGGGCCAGCCGGTGCTGGCGATGAGCGACTACGGCTTCCACCACGGCGATGTCTGGTATCGCGGCCGCTTCAACACCACCGACGCGAAACCGCTGCAGCTCGAACTCTTTTTCGGCGGTGGCGGCGCCGGGATGATCCAGGTCTGGCTGGACGGGCATTTCCTCGGCCAGCAGGAGAACGACACCGGCCGGCCCTTCCCCGAGACGACCGACACCTTCAAGCAA
>NZ_JBDSQX010000157.1:0-44232 GCF_039929605.1 Roseateles sp. | reverse complement strand
TGTTTGAGCAGAGCGTAGCGACGCGAGTTCGGCGCGGGGCTTCGGGGCTGAGTACCGCAGGGAACCCGAAGCGCAGCGAAGGGCGGGGCGGTCAGGGGGGAGCTTTTTGCTTACTTTTTGGCGGCCCAAAAAGTGAGTCGCCCGCCGGGGCGAACTCCCGGCACCAGTCTCACGCGCTGCTGAAGGTTTCGCCATGAGCACGGCCGCCCCCACCGTCGGCCTCCGTGCCTCCCGCCCCGCCTACGCCCTCTTCGTCCTCCCCTTCGTCGCCGTCTACGCGGCGCTGCTGCTCTGGCCCTTGGCCAAGGGCATCTTCATCAGCTTCCACGATCACGACCTGCTGTCCGACGACAGCATCTGGATCGGCCTCGCCAACTACCAGGAACTCTGGGGCGACGAGGTCTTCCACCAGGTCGTGTGGAACACCATCCGCTTCGTCCTCATCAGCACACCGATCTTCGTGATCCTGTCGCTGACGCTGGCCCTGGCAGTCAACCGCCCCGGCAAGCTCGCCACCTTCCTGCGCGCCACCTTCTTCTGCGCGTCGGTTTTCTCGGTGACGCTGATCACCCTCGTCTGGAAACTCGCGCTGATGCCCGAACGCGGCCTCATCGCGCAGTTTTTCGCGGCGCTCGGCTTGCCCGAACTACCGCTGCTGACCAGCGACAACCTCGCCCTGCTGACCGTGGCCCTCGTCACCGTCTGGTGGATCATCGGCCTGCCAATGATCATGTTCCTGTCGGCGCTGCAGCAGATCCCGGGCGACATCTACGAAGCCGCCGCGCTGGACAACACGCCGCGCTGGCGTGTGCTGACGCACATCACGCTGCCCAGCCTCAAACGCGCCATCGTCCTCGTCGCGCTGATCGAGGTGATCCGCCAGTTCCAGGTCTTCCCGCAGATCATGCTGATGACCAACGGCGGCCCCAACAACACGACACGCTCCGTCGTGCAGTTCATCTACGAACAGGCCTTCATGCAGCTCTCGCTGGGCTATGCCACTGCGGCTTCACAGGTGCTGCTGGCCATCATGCTGATCGGCGTGTCGACGCAGCTTTGGCTTGAGCGCGACAAGACAGGAGGTCAGCGATGAAGCAGGCCGAGCGCCGGGCCGCTCCCAAGCCGGCCTGCATCCCCCCGGGGGATCGATCAATGTACTCATGGAGCGAGGGGCAGACATGAACCCGCTGCTCAGGAGAAGCTGGTTCGACCGCTCCGTCATGGTCGCGCTGACGCTGCTCGCCCTCGTCTGGATGGCGCCGCTGCTGTGGGTCGTGGCGCTGTCGTTCAAGCCCAACGAGTTCCTGCTGACGCGCACCGACGTCTTCCTCGCGCCGCCCTACACGCTGGCCAATTACGCGGACATCCTGCAGACCTCGCAAGTGTTCCGCTGGCTGGGCAACAGCGCCCTCGTCGCGGGGCTGCAGACCGTCGGCGTGCTGGTGCTGTCGTCGCTGGCCGGCTACGGCTTCGCTCGTTGCGAGTTCCCCGGCCGCAAGTGGCTATTCGCGCTGGTCATGTTCGGCCTGGCCGTGCCGGCGCAGTCGGTCTTCATCCCGCTGCACCGCCTGTTCTCGGACTGGAACCTGCAGAACACCATTGCCGGCCTGACGTTGCCGGGCATGGCCGCGCCCTTCGGCGTCTACCTGATGACCCAGTACTTCAAGGCCATTCCGACGGAGCTGGAAGAGGCCGCGCTGCTGGACAACGCGTCGCGCCTCAAGACCTTCTTCAGCATCATCCTGCCGCTGAGCCTGCCGGCCCAGGCGACGCTCGGCATCTTCACCTTCCTGGGTTGCTGGAACGACTACCTCTGGCCGCTCGTCATCGCGACGCAGCCGGACATGTACACGCTGACGCGCGGCCTCGCGTCCACGCAGACCAACTTCGCGCAGTCGGAAGGTTTGGGCTTCCTGATGGCGCAAGCCGTGTTTGCCGGCATGCCCGCGCTGATGCTGTATCTCTTCTTCCAACGCCACCTGGTCACGGCCGTGGCGGGCACGGGAAAGTCATGAAGCGCGTCGCTCTTCTTCTTTGCGCGGCGCTGCTTGCCGCCTGCGGCGCCCGCACACCGGAAGCCGGCAAGACCGAGATCACGCTGATGCGTTTCTTCGGCAGCTGCGAGGCCAAGTTCGGCGACGTGGTCAAGGCCTCCGAAGGCGTCGGCGAGTGCGGCATCGTCACGGCGCTGGTCAACGAGTTCAACGCGACGAACACCGACGGCATCGTCGTGAAGACGCAGATCGGCGAGTGGGGCCCCTACTACGACCAGCTCACCGCGCGGCTGGTGGCCAAGGACATCCCGGCCATCGCCGTCATGCACGAGTCGGCCCTGGGCGACTACGTGCGCCGCAAGCTGGTGCTGCCGCTGAACGACGATTTCAAGCGCGTCGGCGTGCCGGTAGACGACTTCACCGAGCACGCACGCCGTGGCACCTCGTTCAACGGCCAGACCTACGCGCTGCCCTTCGACACCTGGGCCTGGCTCTGGCACATCAACACCGGCTTGATGAAGAAGGCCGGCCTGACGGGCGCAGATGGCCAGCCCGTGTTGCCGCGCTCGCCGGACGAGTTGCTGGCGCAGGCGCGGCAGTTCAAGCAGCGCACCGGCAAGCCCTATTTCGCCTGGGCCGTGGCCAACGAGACGGCGGCGAATGACCGCACCTTCCTGACGCTGGTCGCGCAGCAGAACGCCAAGCTGTTCTCAGACGACGGCAAGACCATAGACATGCACCAGCCCGCCGTCGTCAACGCGCTGACGCTGATGCAGACGCTCTACCGCGAAGGCCATGTGCGGCCCAACCTCGACTACGCGGCCGCCAACCAGGCCTTCCTGAACGGCGAGGCGGGCGTCGTTGTCGTCGGCACCTGGACGATCGACCAGTTCCTGCGCGAGTCGCAAAAGCCCGAGTCCAAGATCCTGAACAGCTACACGGTGCGGCCGTTCGCGCAGCTCTATGAGAAGCCCGCCGTGTTCGCCGACGGCCACTCCTGGGCGCTGTTCAAGGGCGGCACCCAGGACGCCAAGGCGCACGAGGCCAGCGTCAAATTCCTGAAGTTCGTCTGGGAGCACACGGCCGAGTGGTCGCGCACGGGCCACCTGCCGGTCAGCAAGAGCGTGGCCGAGAGTGCGGCCTTCCGCGCGCTGCCGTTGCGCGAGGCGCTGACCGAGATCACGCAGACCGGCGCCGGCATGCCCGGCAACGTGCCGACGCAGCGCGCCATCGAACTGCTGATCGGCGAGGACGTGGCCAACGTGATGATCTCGGGCAAGCCGGTCGACGAGGTGCAGGCCAGCGTCGAGAAACGGGTCAACAAGGCGCTGCAGAAGGCTCGCCGCTGACATGAAAACCAAACAAAGCCACAGAGGCACAGAGGCACAGAGGCGGCGGGATGACGCCCTCTCCGTGTCTCTGTGCCTCTGTGGCTGTGTTCTCTTGCCGCAGGCCACCTGATGTTCAAAGCCACCCTCACCGTCGACCGCCACTTCGACCTCGCGCCGCTGGACCGCCGCCTGTTCGGCGTCTTCGTCGAACACCTGGGCCGCTGCGTCTACAACGGCATTCACGAGCCCAGCCACCCGACGGCGGATGAGCACGGCTTTCGTGGCGACGTCATCGAGTTGACGAAGGAACTCGGCGCCACCATCGTGCGCTACCCCGGCGGCAATTTCATGTCGGGCTACAACTGGGAAGACGGCGTCGGCCCCAAAGCCGAGCGCCCGCGCCGGCTGGACTTGGCCTGGTTCTCGACCGAGACCAACCAGGTCGGCACGCACGAGTTCATGCACTGGTGCGAGCAGGTCGGCATCGAGCCGATGTTCGGCGTCAACCTCGGCACGCGCGGGCCGGACGAAGCGCGCCACTACCTCGAATACTGCAACCACCCGGGTGGCACAGCGCTGTCGGACCTGCGCCGCGCGCATGGCGCCGAGGCGCCGCTGGGCATCAAGTTCTGGTGCCTGGGAAACGAGATGGACGGCCCCTGGCAAATCTGCCAGAAGACACCGGACGAGTACGGCCGCATCGCCCAGGAAACCGCCAAGCTGATGCGCATGGTGGACCCGAACGTGGAGCTGGCGGCCTGCGGCTCGTCGGCCTACGACATGCCGACCTACGGCGCCTGGGAAGACCGCGTGTTGGAGCACTGCTTCGAGCAGGTGGACTACCTGTCGCTGCACAGCTACTTCGTGAAGCCCCCGAGCGACGACAGCACCGAGAGCTTCTTCGCGCAGATCGAGACAAACGCGCACTACATCGAGGACACCGTCGCCATTGCCGATGCGGTGGCGGCGCGCAAGCGGTCCGCCAAGCGGCTGATGCTGTCCTTCGATGAATGGAACGTCTGGTACCGGGCCCGCCACGGCGAGCACCTGAAGCAGGCGGGCTGGCCCGAGGCGCCGCGGCTGCTGGAAGAGGTCTACACGTTCGAGGATGCCCTGCTCGTCGGCGGCATGCTGACGATGATGATGAACCACGCCGACCGGCTCAAAGTGGCGTGCATGGCTCAGCTCTGCAACGTCATTGCGCCCATCATGACGGAGCCCGGCGGCCCGGCCTGGCGGCAGACGATCTTTCACCCCTTCGCTCAAGCCGCGCGCTGGGCCAAAGGCAGCGTGCTGCGGCCGGTCATCGAATCGCCCGGTTTCGCCAATGCCAAGCACGGCGAGCTGCCCTATCTGTGCGCCAGCGTCGTCGATGACGCGGCGACCGGGCAGACAGCCGTCTTCCTGCTGAACCGCAGCCTTAGCGACGAGATGGACCTGTCCATCACGCTGCGCGGCCTGGGCACCGAGCGCGAGTTGGTTCAAGCCGAGCAACTGCACAGCGCCGACCTGCAAGCCACCAACACCGCCGACGCGCCCGACCGCGTCGCGCCGCAAGCGCTGGACAGCATCGCCATCGACGGCGAGCAACTGCGCGTCAAGCTCAAGCCCGCCTCCTGGAACGTCATCGTCACGAAAGCGCAGCGCGCATGAACAGCTGGAACAACCCCGTCGTTGAACAACGCGCCGACCCGCACCTGAGCCTCGTCGACGGCCGCTACTGGTTCACGGCCTCGGTGCCCAGCTATGACGGCATCGAGCTGCGCTGCGCCGACAGCATCGCCGGCCTGGCGACCGCGCCCACCAAGACCATCTGGCACAAGCACGACAGCGGCCCCATGAGCTGGCACGTCTGGGCGCCCGAGCTGCACCGCATTGCCGGTCGCTGGTTCGTCTACTTCGCGGCGGCCGAGCGCGGCGACATCTGGAAGCTGCGCATGTACGTCCTCGAATGCTTGGGGCAAGACCCTCTGAAGGACGAGTGGATCGAACGCGGCCAGATCGCGACGCCCGAGGAAGGTTTCTCGCTGGACGCCACGCCCTTCGAGCACGGCGGCAAACGCTACCTGTGCTGGGCGCAGAAGAGCCCGCCGACCGAGAGCAATCTCTACCTCGCCGAGCTGGCCAACCCGTGGACGCTGGCCAGCGTGCCGGTCGTCATCACGCGGCCCGAGCTGGCCTGGGAGCGCATCGGCTTCCACGTCAACGAAGGCCCGGCCGTGCTGAAGCGCAACGGCCGCGTCTTCATCGCCTACTCGGCCGCCGCGACCGACGCCAACTACTGCATGGGCCTGCTGTGGGCCGGCGAGAACGCCGACCTGCTCGACCCGGCAAGCTGGCACAAGTCGCCCACGCCGGTGTTCAAAACCGATGAGACGGTGAGCCAGTTCGGCCCCGGCCACAACAGCTTCACGACGACGCCCGACGGCCAGACCGACCTGCTGGTCTATCACGCGCGCAACTACCGCGACATCGTCGGCGACCCGCTCAACGACCCCCACCGCCACGCACGCCTGCAAGCCTTTGGCTGGCGCGACGACGGCTTCCCCGACTTCGGCACGCCTGCCGCCGACGGTCCCTATTCACTCTGACGACAACGACACCATGCGCCTCATCGCTTCGCTCCTGCTCTCCCTGCCCGTTCTGGCTCAAGCCTTGGGCAGCCCCGACGGCCAGCTCCAGGTCGACGTCTCCATCAATGCCGAACAGCAGTTGGTCTACACGGTGCAACGTGCCGGCCAGCCGGTGCTGCTGCCCTCGCGCCTGGGCCTGGTGCTGGAGCAAGGCGATTTCGCCAACGGCCTCAAGCTCGTCGCCACGTCGCCCATCAAGGCCCACCGCGAGCAGTACACGCTCGCCGCCGGCAAGAAGAGCAGCGTCGACTACCGCGCCAACGAGCAGCGCTTCACCGTCGCCAACGCGGCCGGCCAGAAGCTCGTGCTGACGCTGCGCGCCTCCAACGACGGCCTGGCGCTGCGTTACACGGTGGACGGCGCGGGTCGCAAACAGTTCAAGGACGAGCTGACCAGCTTCGCGTTCGCGCCCGAAGCCCGCGCCTGGCTGCAGCCCATGTCCGTCGCCAAGACGGGCTTCGCGCGCACCAACCCGTCCTATGAAGAGCACTACCAGGTGGACATCGCCGTCGGCACGCCGTCGCCGATGCCGGCGGGCTGGATCTTCCCCGCGCTGTTCCGCAGCGGCGCCAACTGGGTGGCGTTGACCGAAGCCGGCATGGACGGCCGCTTCCACGCGTCGCGCCTGCAGGCCGATTCGACCGGCGGCATCTACCGCATCGGCCTGCCCGATCCGCGCGAGGTCTTCACCGGCGGCCATCTGCTCGCCGACATCAATGGCCCGTTAACCACGCCCTGGCGCGTGCTTGCCATCGGCCCGCTGAAGACGGTCATGGAGTCCACCCTCGGCACCGACCTCGCCGCCCCAGCGGTGCCCTTCGACAAGAACAAGCTCAAGCCCGGCCACGCGTCCTGGAGCTGGGCGCTGCTGAAGGATGCAGCCACCGTCTTCGACGTGCAGAAGCGCTTCATCGACTACGCGGCCGACATGCACTGGAACTACACGCTGGTGGACGCCGAATGGGACCGCCAGATCGGCGACGCGAAGATGAAGGAGCTGGCCGACTACGGCCGCACGAAGGGCATCGGCCTGCTGGCTTGGTACAACTCCGCGGGCGACTGGAACGACGCCCCGCAGACGCCCCGCGGCAAGCTGCTGACCGCGGCCGACCGGCAGCGCGAGTTCGCGCGCATGAAGGCCATCGGCGTGGCGGGCTTGAAGGTGGACTTCTTCGGTGGCGACGGCGCGTCCATGATTGCCTATTACGTGGACCTGCTGAAGGAATCGGCCGCGGCCGGCTTGCTGATGAACTTCCACGGCGCCACGCTGCCGCGCGGCTGGAGCCGCACCTATCCCCACCTGATGACGGTGGAGGCGGTGCGCGGCCTGGAGTTCACGACCTTCACGCAGGAAGACCAGGACGCCGTGGCCACGCATGCCGCGATGCTGCCCTTCACGCGCAACCTGTTCGACCCCATGGACTTCACGCCCATGGTGTTCGGCGACAACCCCAACATCAAGCGCACCACGCGCAACGGCTTCGAGCTGGCCGAGAGCGTGCTCTTCCTCTCCGGTATCCAGCATTTCGCCGAAACGCCCGACGGCATGGCCGCCGTGCCGGCCTATGTGAAGGGCTTGCTGCGCGAGCTGCCGCGCCATTGGGACGAAGTTCGCTTCCTGGACGGCGAGCCGGGCAAGTTCGTGGTCATCGCGCGCCGTGCCGGCAAGCAGTGGTTCATTGCCGGCCTCAACGCAGACAGCCAGCCTCGCGACGTGCAACTGGACCTGGGCTGGCTGGGCAAGGCCGAAGGCCAGCTCATCACCGACGGGGCCGGCGAGCGCGAGTTCACCGAAGGCAAGCTCGCGGCACCGGCAGCCCAACTGACGCTGGCACCCAAGGGCGGCTTCGTGGCGCGCTTTCGATAATGAAGGCTCTACTGACCAGCCAGGCGCCCATGCGAACCCGAGCGGACCACTCCACCTACAGCGCCCAGACCGAGGGCAAGAGCCAGCACGGCCGCATCGTCAGCGAGCTGGGCCTGTCCATCGTTGGCGGGGAGCTGAAGCCGGGCGACAAGCTGCCGCCCGAGGCCCAGTTGCTGGAGCGCTTCGAGATCAGCCGCCCGGTGCTGCGCGAGGCGGTGCGCGTGCTCGTGGCCAAGGGGCTGGTGGTGTCGCGCCAGCGTGCCGGCGCCATCGTGCGGCCGCGCAACGAGTGGCATCTGCTGGACCCGGACGTGCTGTACTGGCTCATCCAGGCCCAGCCGCAGCGCGACTTCGTGCAGACGCTGCTGGAAGTGCGCCAGATCTTCGAGCCCGCCGCCGCAGCCCTCGCCGCCCGTGCCGCGACGAACGAGCAGCTCGCGTCCATCGCCAAAGCCTACGAAGGCATGGCCGCCGCCAAAACGACCGAGCAGCTGCTGGAGCCCGACCTGGCCTTCCACCGCCGCATTGCCGAGGCCACGGGCAATGACCTGCTGGCCTACATCGGCAACATGCTGTCGCTGGCGCTGCGCGAGTCCATCACGCTGTCCAGCCAGCTGCCCAACACGCACGAGCTTTCGTTGCCGCGCCACAAGGCCATCCTGACGGCCCTGCAGGCCCGCGACCCGCGTGGCGCCCGCCAGGCCACGCTGGTGCAGTTGGATGAAACGGGTGACGACATCAACAGCGTGTTGGCCGCCGATGGCCGCGTCAATCTCGCCTGAGATGAGACTGCCCCGTCTGCACAGGTTCAGGAACATAGCCACAGAGACACAGAGGCACAGAGAGAGCGGCTTGTTCTCTGTGCCTCTGTGTCTCTGTGGCTGTGTTGGCATTTTCTTAGCCCGTCTGCCACTGGCGCGTGGCTTGACGAAGGACTGACATGGCCCGCGACGACGACGATGACAACGGCGGCCTGACCGACCTCAGCCCCAACCCGAACTGGTTCCTGCGCGCGCGGCTGAAGACGCGCCAGCTGCTGCTGCTGATCGCGCTGGACGACGATCGCAACATCCACCGTGCCGCCGAAGCGCTGTGCATGACGCAACCGGCCGCGTCCAAGCAGCTCAAGGACCTGGAGGACATGCTGGACGTGAAGCTCTTCGAGCGTCACCCGCGCGGCATGGAGCCCACGCTCTACGGCGAGACGATGATCCGCCACGCGCGCATGGCGCTAACGTCTCTGTCGGCCGCACACGACGACATCGTCGCGCTGAAGCACGGCCTGTCGGGCCAGGTCGAAGTGGGCGTCATCATGACCCCGGCCATGGGCCTGCTGCCGCGCGCCATCTCGCGCATCAAGCTGCAGGCGCCTCGCTTGCGCATCGGCGTGCAGATGGACAGCAGCAAGGTGCTGCTGGACCTGCTGCGCCGGGGCAAGCTGGACTTCATGATCGGCCGCATCGTCGAGGAGGAAGGCGCCGCCGGCATGCACTACGAGGAGCTGACGGTGGAGCCCGCTTGCGCCGTTGCGCGCGTTGGCCACCCGCTGCTGAAGGTCGACAACCTCAAGCTGGCCGACCTGGCCAACCAGCCCTGGATCCTGCCGCCGCTCGGGAGTGTGTTGCGGCATCGATGGGAGTTGATGTTCCGCCGGGCTGAGCTGGAGCCGCCGGCCAACAACGTCGACACGACGGCATTGCTGTTGATCACCGCGCTGTTGCAGCAGACGGATTCATTGCATGTGATGCCCGTCGAAGTGGCGCGTTATTACGCGTCGCTGAATGTGCTGGCGATCCTGCCGATCGAGCTGCCCTGTCACATGGACGCGTTCGGGATCATCACGCGTGAAGGGCATCTGATGTCGCCGGGGGCGAGGCAGTTGTTGCATGAGGTTCGGCTCGCTGCGCGGGATTTGTATTGATCATTCGGCTGGGGTGGTGGGGCTGTTTTTGCGACACGTGCGTCTGCTCGCTGCATTGCCGGGAGTCCGTCCCGGCGGCCGGGTAACTTTCTTCTGCGGGGCCAGAAGAAAGCCCACCAAAGAAGAGGCCCTGAACCGCGCGCGAGCATCACAACGCCAGGAGCGGCGCGCGAAAACACTCACTACCTTGGTGCCAAGACGCGACCCGCTTCGCTCTCGCTGCTGTCCCTGTGAAGAGCGCCAGCCATCGAACCTTCACGCCGCTTAACGCCGGCTGCACGCCGGGCTCACGTGGAATGCCAAAGAAAGCGGCGCTCGGGCGCCGCGACCACGCTGTCGGGCAGGTCGCGACCCGCCTCGCTGACGGCGCCGCTCAGGTGCTCACCGCACTCGTGAACGTCAACCGGTTGCCGAACGGATCGGTCACGGACACATCCCGCGAACCCCAGGGGGTGTCGTGGATGCCCGGGTGCGCGTGGCCGTAGTGTTTGGCGCTGAGTTCCGCGTGGAAGGCATCGATGTCGCTGACGCGGATGCGCATGCCGGCGCCCGGGCAGCAGTCGCCGTGGTGCTCGCTCAGGTGCAGCACGCAGTCGCCGCGCGACACCTGCATGTACAGCGGCATGCCCGGCTCGAAGCGATGCTCAAAGTCCACCGTGAAGCCGAGGAAGTCCACATAGAACTCGCGCGCCTTGGCCTCGTCGAAGCTGCGCAGGATGGGGGTGGTCTGGTCGAATTGCATGGGGCGCAGTGTGAAGGCTTGGCGTGGCGACGGGCAAGGCGCAGGGACCGGGACGGTGAAGCGCGCCGTCAGTCGTCGGGGTCAGTGAAAGCCGCCTGAAACGCCTCGGCGAACTCGGCCGAGGCGCTGAACGTCAGCGTCACCGTCAGCCAGCCGCCCGCCTCGTGCTGCACAAGCAGCTCGTGGTCCCAGGCGTTGCCGTCCTCCACCGGCCCCTGGCGTCCGCCGAACTCGGCCTGCGCCCAGGCCAGCACCTGCGCCACCTCGGCCATCACGGCCGCATGGTCGGCCTCGCGCGTGGAGGCCATGGCGTCCAGCGTGAGGACGTCGTCGGAGCCATCGGTGAGGTCGAAGCTGAGGTGGCGCATGCGGCGTGGGCTGTTACTGGCCAAATTGTTAGCGGATAAGTCGGGCCCTCTTGCTGGCGTTCCTGGCAAGTAGCATCCGCGCTCGTGGCGTGGCGGGCTCGGGCTCTCGCGCAGACGAGCGTTCACAGGCCAAGATCGTCACGACATGCAAAAGCATCCTCACCCTCTCACGCTGCCGTTGCTGATTTTGTCCTTGGCGTTAGCGCCGGCCGGGGCCGCGACGGCGCAGCCCGCTGCGGCCGAGGCCGTCCCGGCGCGGTTGAACGTCCAGCAGTTCCGCGTCACGGGCAATACGCTGCTGCCGGAGGCCCAGCTGCAGCAAGCCCTGGAGCCCTTCAAGGGCGAACACAGCCTGGCCGAACTGCAGCAGGCCGCAGCGGCCCTGCAGGCGCTGTACCGACAGGCCGGCTACGGCGGGGTGGTCGCCTATCTGCCCGAGCAGAGCCCGGCGCCCGGCACGCTGACCATCGCGGTGCTGGAGGGTCGGTTCAGCAAGATCACGTTCAGCGGCAACGCCCGCACCAGCGAGGCCGCGCTGCGGCGCAGCCTGCCGCTGTTGCGCGAAGGCCTGACGCCGCAGCCTCAGCGCCTGGACGCGCAGATCCAGCTCGCCAACGAGAACCCCGCGCGCCAGGTGGCGGTGTCGCTCGAGCCGGGCGCGCAGCCGGGCGAGGTGGACGCCCAGGTGCTGGTCAAGGAGCAGCCGCCCGCGCGCTGGACGCTCGGCCTGGACAACACCGGCAACGCCAGCACCGGCCGCATGCGCACCACCGTCGGCTATCAGAGCGCCGAGCTCTGGGGGCTGGACCATGTGCTGACGCTGCAGTACCAGACATCCCCCGAAAAGCTCGATTCGGTGTCGGTGCTGAGCGCGGGCTACCGCGTGCCGCTGTACGGCGCCGGCCTGATGCTCGATGTCTTCGCCGCGCATTCCGATGTCGACGGCGGCCGCACGGCCACGGTGGCGGGGCCGCTGCAGTTCGACGGCAAGGGCGACGTGCTGGGCATGCGGCTGGGCGGGCGGCTCGCGCGCAACGGCGAGCTGGTGCAGCGGCTCGCCGCAGGGCTGGACCGGCGCGCCTATCTCAACAACTGCAGCATCGAGGGCCTGCCGGCGGGTGCCTGCGGCAGTGCCGGCGAGAGCGTGACCGTGCATCCGCTGTCGGTCGACTACCAGCTGAATTGGACGGGCAGCGATCCGGCGAGCCTGGCGCTGACCCTGTCGCAGAACCTGGAAGGCGGCACCCATGGCCGCGCCGCGGATTTCCAGGCGGTGCGCCCGGGCGCCAACCCCGGCTTCATGGTGCTCAAGTTTCAGGCGGCCCGCGCCAGCGCCTTGCCGGCCGGCTGGCAGCTGCAGTGGCGCCTGCAGGGGCAGGCCAGCCCCGACGCCCTCGTGCCCGGCGAGCAGCTGGGGCTGGGCGGCGCCAACGCCGTGCGCGGCTACGGCGAGCGCGAGCTGATCGGCGACCAGGGCCTGCTGGGCTCGGTGGAGGCGCTCACCGCCGATTTCGCGCCGCTCGTGGGCGGCACGCAGGCCCAGCTGCGCGGCCTGTTCTTCGTCGATGCGGGCAAGGTCTGGAACCGCCTCGGCACGCCCTGCCGCGACGGGCAGTCGAGCTGTGCGCTGGCGTCGGTGGGCCTGGGCGCCCGCATGGTCATCGCCGGGCTGCAATTGCGCCTGGATCTGGCACACACGCTCAAACCAGGCCTGCAGACGGGCCGGCACGAGCCGCATGCGCACCTGAGCGCCACCTACAGCTTTCACTGAGGCCTGAGCCATGAACCGAGTCATCTTGCCGCGACATCTGAGGTTCCTCCCGCTGGCGGCCGCGCTGGCCCTGGCGGCCACCTGCGCGCAGGCGCAGCAGACCCTGCCCAGCGGGCTGCAGGTCGCGGCGGGCCAGGCTTCAGCGCAGACGCAGGGCGGCGTGCTGACCGTGACGAATTCGGCCAACGCCATCCTGAACTGGCAGAGCTTTTCCATCGGCACCCAGAATGCCGTGCGCTTCGTGCAGCCCAGCGCGAGCAGCCAGGTCCTCAACCGCGTGACCGGCAGCGATCCCTCGGCCATCCTCGGCAGCCTGAGCAGCAACGGGCGCGTCTGGCTGCTCAACCCCAACGGCGTGCTGTTCGGCCAGGGCGCCCGCGTCGACGTGGCCGGCCTCGTCACCTCGACACTGAACATCGCCAACGAGGACTGGCTCGCCGGCCGCTACGTGCTCGGCGGCGGCGCAGCAGCAGCCGGCATCGTCAACCAGGGCGAAATCCGCACCAGCCTGGGCGGCCGCGTGGCCCTGGTGGGGGGCTCGGTCGAGAACCAGGGCCTCATCGAGGCCCCCGGCGGGCAGGTGCTGCTGGCTGCGGGGCGCAGCGTCGAGCTGGTCGACACCGGTGCGCCCAATCTCGCCGTCAGGATCACGGCGCCGCAGGGCGATGTTCTCAACCTGGGCACGCTCAGCGCGGCCGGCGGGCGCATCGACGTGCATGGCGCGGCCGTCAACCAGCAGGGCCTGGTGCGCGCCGACAACTTGTCGGTGGGGCCGGGCGGCGAGGTCGTGCTGAAGGCCAGCGAGCGCCTGACGCTGGCCGCAGGCAGCGTCACGAGCGCGGACGCGGCGGCGGGTGGCGGCGGGCGTGTCCAGCTGCTCGGCCGGGAGGTCGGCGTGCTCGACGGCGCCTCGGTCAGCGCGTCGGGCCGCGACGGCGGCGGCACCATTCTCGCGGGCGGCGACGCCCAGGGGCGCGATGCCGCCGTGCCCAATGCCCGGGCCCTCTTCCTCGGCCGCAGCGCCAGCCTGTCGGCCGATGCGCTGGGCCGGGGCGACGGCGGGCAGATCGTCCTCTGGAGCGATCTGGCGACGCGCGCCTACGGTGCCTTGAGCGCCCGCGGCGGCGCGCTCGGCGGCAACGGCGGCCTGATCGAGACCTCGGGCGGCTGGCTGGACGCGCGGCCCGCGCGGCTGGACGTGAGCGCCCCGCGCGGCCGTGCCGGCACCTGGCTGCTCGACCCCTACAACATCACCATCACCGACGGCGGCAGCGGCGTCGACACCGGCTTCGACGCCAGCTTCACCGCCACCGCCAACGACGCGGTGATCACCACGGCCACCCTCAACGCCGCGCTGACTGCGGGCACCAATGTCACGGTCTCGACCGGCACCGGCGGCACGCAGGCCGGCAATATCACGGTCACGAGCGCCAACATCACGCCCTCCAACAACGCGCCGGTCACGCTGACGCTGCAGGCCGCCGGCGACATCGTGCTGGACAACGCCCAGATCGCCAGCAGCGGTGCGCCGCTGAACGTGTCGTTGGAGTCGGCGGGGAGCGGCGTCGGTGCGGTCAGCATCAACAACAGCTTCGTCTCGACCGGCGGCGGCAACCTCATGATCGGCGGCCCTGGCGGCGGCCCGGCCGTGGGACACGCCGGCATGCCTGACGGCGTCAAGATCGTCGCGATCGACCTCACCACGGAAGCCGGTGGCAACGGCCCCGCAGGCAACGTCACCATCAACGGCAGGACGGCCGAAGCCGGTGGCCGTGGCGTGTTCTTCGCCACCGATGCGATGAGCAGCAGCAACTCCGGCAGCTCCATCAACAACTTCACCGTCACCGGCAGCTCGACCCAGGGCCGCGGCGTGGAGATCAACGACCTGACCCTGCAGGAGGGCAATGGGGCGATCAGCATCACCGGCACCGGCACGGACGGCCTCTACATCACCAACCAGCAGTTCCCGCAGGTCTACCTCAATGGCGCCAGCATCACGCTGACCGGCACGTCCACCGGCACCGGCTACGGCCTGTACATGACGTCGGACTCGGCCAGCAGCACCCTGATCGACATCAACTTTCGCGACTTCAAGGCCACCGGCCAGAACACACCGGGCGGCCTCAACGCCCTGACGATCATGGGCGGCGGCAGCGACATGTTCTCGCTCATCGCCAACCTCACGCTGACCGCCTTGGGCGGCGGCGCGCTGCTGAGAGACCTGAACATGACGGCCGCGGCCTTCACCAGCACGGTCGAACTCTTCAGCGACACCACGCTGACCCTCGACAACAGCTCGCTCTCGGCCAACTTCATCCACGTGCGCAGCTTCTCGACCCAACTGCTGGGCACGACCTCGCTCCACGGCCCGACCATCCTCATCGAAGGCCCGGCCAACAACCCGACCAGCTTCTTCGACAACAAGGCCGGCAGCAACGCGCTGAGGACCGACTCCAACTCCAGCGGGCGTTGGCTGATCTGGAGCTTCGACCCCGCCGGCAACCCCAGCATCAACCTCGGCGGCCTGGACTACGACTTCCAGCGCTACGGCACCAAGGCCGTGGCCGATACGGCCACCGACGTCGGCAGCGGCGTGGCCTCCTTCAACGTGCAAAACGCCACCATGAACGGCACGGTGGCCCCGCGTGCCTACAACGGCACGACCCAGGCCTCGCTCAGCAACCTGAGCTTCACGCTGGACGTGGCCGGCGACACGATGGGCTCGACCCCCAGCTACACGGCCAACTTCTCCAGCAAGGACGTCGGCACGCGCGCCGTGACCCCCAGCTTCAGCGCGGCGCCGCAATTCATGGACGCCACCGGCCATCCGGTCTACGGCTACACGCTGCTGAGCGCCGCCATCGGCACCATCACGCCGGCCCTGCTCAGCGCAAGCGTCAGCGCCGCCAACAAGGTCTACGACACCACCACCGGCGCCACGGTCACTGGCAGCGGCATCACCGGCTTCATCGGCAGCGAGACCGTGGGCGTGGCCGGCACCGGCGCCTTCGCCAACAAGAACGTCGGTACGGGCAAGGTCGTGACGGCCAGCTACCAGCTCAGCGACGGCAGCAATGGCGGCCTGGCGGCCAACTACCAGTTCCAGCCGCCGACGGGCAACATCACGGCCAACATCACGCAGGCCCCCATCAGCTTCAGCGGCACAGCCCAGGACAAGGTCTACGACGCGCAGCCGACCGCCACGCTCGCCAACATCGTCATCACGCCCCTGGGCAACGACCAGCTCACGCTCAACACAGGCACGGCGACGTTCAGCGACAAGAACGTCGGCACGGGTAAGCCGGTCTCCATCAGCGGCGCCACCCTCACGGGCGCAGACGCCGGCAACTACCAGCTCGTCGCGCCCACCGGCCTCGCGGCCAGCATCACCCCGGCCGCGCTCACCTTCACCGCCACGGCACAAAGCCGCAGCTACGACGGCACGACCGTGGCCCAGCTCACCGGCCTGGGCGCCACGCCGCTGGGCAGCGACCAGGTGACGCTGAATGCCGGCACGGGCGCCTTCGCCGACAAGAACGTCGGCACCGGCAAGGCCGTCAGCATCAGCGGCTTCAGCCTGTCCGGCGCCGACGCCGCCAACTACCTGCTGGCCGCGCCCACCAGCCTGGCCGCCAACATCACGCCGGCCACGCTCGCCGGCAGCGTCAGCGCCGCCAACAAGGTCTACGACACCACCACCGGCGCCACGGTCAGCGTCAGCGGCATCACCGGCTTCATCGGCAGCGAGACCGTGGGCGTGGCCGGCACCGGCGCCTTCGCCAACAAGAACGTGGGCACGGCCAAGGTCGTGACGGCCAGCTACCAGCTCAGCGACGGCAGCAATGGCGGCCTGGCGGCCAACTACCAGTTCCAGCTGCCGGCCGGCAACGTCACGGCCAGCATCACGCCGGCCACGCTGACCTACCTGGCCGACCCCGCCCTGATGCTGAGCGGCGCGGCCTTCCCCACCTTCACCGGCACGGTGAGCGGCTTCCTCGGCAGCGACGCCGTTGGCAACGCCACCACCGGCACCGCGACGTATCAGGCCGGTGTGGCCACCAGCGCGCTGCCCGGCATCTACGCCATCAACGGCAGCGGGCTCTCGGCAGCGAACTACGTCTTCGTGCAGGACAGCCGCAATGCCCAGGCCCTGCAGATCGACCCCAGCGTCAGCCCGGCCCAGGACACGGCCCAGACCGGCACGGCGAACCTGGCGCGCGCGCTGCAGGCCGCCCTGCCCGACACACCCGCCTTCACACCGCGCGACACCGGCTTGCTGGACATGACGGCCCCGCGCCCGGCCAGTAAGGTCGCGCCGCAAACCAGCGCCAGCCAAGCGGCGATGGCCTTCGGCCCGCAACCCGTTAGCGACATGTCCGAGGGCGGCCTCGTCTCCCTGCTCGGCGCGCGGGATGCCTACAAGCGAAGCCTGTTCGCGCCGGCCATCCGCCGCCTCGAGCAGGACCCGACCCTGGCCGACCTGCCGGGCTGCCGCAGCCTGCAGGAGCTGGCCGAAGGCAAATGCCTGCTGACCGAGGAACTCAAGCGCCAGGCCCAGGCCCTGCGCATCGCGGCGGTCACCGGGACGCCGTCACCGGCGGCCGCACCCGCCGCATCCACCCCAACCGCAGCCCCGCCGGCCCCCGTGGCCCCTGTTGCGGCGGCACCGGCGCCCGCCACCACGCCTGACTTCTCGCAGCTCGGCAAGCGGCCCGTTCGGCAGGCGGCCCTGCCCCAGATCACGCGCAAGATGGCCCTGCTGATCGGCGCCGGCACCTACCAGGACCCGCGCGTGCCCAGCCTGGCCAATGCGGTCGGCGACGTGCGCGCCGTCGGCCAGCTGCTCGAAAGCCAGCTCGGCTATGAAACCGTCGTCATCGAAAACGCCACCCGCGCGTCCCTCATCGCGGCGCTGAACCAGATGGCGGTGGAGGCCGGACCGCACGATTCGGTGGTGGTCTATTACGCCGGCCACGGCGAGCTGGTCGACGCGAAGGGTCAGGGCGAGGGCCAGGGCGAACGCCACGGCTATTGGCAGCTGGTCGACAGCCGGGCCGACGAGGCCGAGAGCTGGCTGTCCAACAGCGACATCACCCGGCTGCTGAACCAGATCGACGCCTCGCAGGTGGCCCTGATCTCCGACAGCTGCTACTCGGGGGCCCTGGCCAGTGGCGAGCGGCTGCGCGCCGTGCCGGGCACGCCCAACCCGGCCACGCTGCTGGCCGGCCGCAGCGTCGTCGTGATGTCCTCGGGCGGCAACGAGCCCGTGTTCGACAGCGGCAAGGACGGCCATTCGCCCTTCGCCTGGAACCTGATGAACACCCTCGGCAAGGTGTCGGGCTGGCAGCCCGGCGGCAACGTCTTCGAGCGCGTACGCTTCGCGGTGGCGCGCGAGTTGCCGCAACGCCCGCAATACGCGGCCGCAGCCGGCCACCAGCAGGGGGGTGACTACCTGTTCGAGCGCCGCCAGCTGGACACCGCCAAACCATGAATCCGCATCGGTCGGCCACCCAGGCTGATCGCCACCTCGCAGGAGACCTCCGATGAACTCTTTCAAACGATTCACCCTTTGGTCGGCTTCGCTGCTGATGCTGTGCTGCGGCGCTGCGGCGCAGGCGCAGACCGGCCCCGCCGCCAACCCCGTGCTCAAGGGCAACCAGGTCACCGAGTCGGCCCTGGTCGACGCCCTGGCCATCGAACCGCCCGAAGCCGCCAGCGGCGTCATGCGGGGCTTTCGCCCGGCGAGCAAGCCGGGCGCGCCGCCCGTCAAGGCCGGGCCCGGCAAGGCCAGCCTGCTGATCACCTTCGCGACCAACGCCGCCGCCCTCAGCGCCGACGCCCAGCGCCAGCTCGACGTGATGGCGCGCGCCCTGCAGACCGACACCCTGGCGGGCTTCTCCTTCCGCGTGGAAGGGCATGCCGACGCGCGCGGCGAGGCCGAGACCAACCAGCGACTGTCCCAGCAACGGGCCCAGGCCGTCGCCGACTACCTCGTCAGCAAACACGGCATCCTGCCGGATCGCCTCAACGCCGTCGGCAAGGGCTCGTCCGAGCCCCTGAACAAGAACCAGGCCGACGCGCCCGAGAACCGCCGCGTCACCTTCGTCACGACACGCGGCTGACGCGCGCCTGCGGGGCTGCGCCTTGCACCCGGTCCGCCCCGTCCGAGTGGTACGCCCTGCTCGACTGATCTCGCTGGGCCTGCTGCTCCTCGTGATCGCCGGGACCAGTGTCGGCCTGCTGATGCGCCACGCCGGTGGCGAGATGCAGCCGCCGCTGCCGGCATCGCCACCCCATGTCGAACTGGCGTCGGTGGCTGAATTGCTGGCGCTGCGCCCTGAGGCCGAGTGGCAGCTGCGCTGGCTGCACGGCAAGGGCGCCGTGCTGGTCATCCAGTTCCCCAACCTGTGGGCCCAGGGCCGGGCCCTGAACCGCGCTGCGGCCCTGCTCGAAAAGGGCGGGGCGCGCCGCGACCAGGTGCTGACGGACGCCGGGTTGCGGGCCGCCCTGGCCGCCGCCGATGACAACGAGGCCAGCTATTTCCTGGGCCACGACTATCGCGCCGACGACCTGGCGAGGTTCTTCAACCTGGCCCAGGCCCAGCAGGTGGCGCTCAATGCCAACGAACTGCGGCTGCGCCAGCTGCTGCTGGACGCTGGCCTGCTGCACGCGGCCGCGCCCGGCCAGTTCAGCGGCCAGCCCGACCGCGCCCTGATCAGCTTCAGCGCCGAGCAGGCCGACGACCCCGCCACCCCGCAGGACGAAGGCATGGACAGCCAGCGCCGCGAGTCCGTGCTGAGGCATGAACTCAGCCACGGCCGCTACTTCACCGACGCCCGCTACCGCGACCATTGCCGGCACTTCTGGACCCGGCTGCTGTCCGAAACGGAGCGCCAGACCTGGCGCCGCTACCTTGACCAGCTGGGCTACGACCCAGCCGACGAGACCCTGATGGTCAACGAGACCCAGGCCCTGCTGATGCACACGCCCGACACCCGCGACTTCGACGCTGCGGCGCTGGGCATTGGCGCGAGCGAGCTCGAAGGCCTGCGGGCGCGGTTCAGGCAGGGGATGCCGGCGGGGGAGTGACGTTCAGGCTTGAAGAGGCCAGGTCGCGAGTCCGTTGAGAAGCGGGTCTAGGAGGCTGTCGGTGAGGTCGAAGGTCAGGTGGCGCATGGGGTGGGAGGGTAGTGGGCTTTGGCTGGCTGGTTGCTCGGGTTGGATGCTTTGGCGGATAGCAGTGCTCGCTCGGTGCATTGCCGGGAGTCCGTCCCACCAAAGAAGAGGCCCTGAACCGCACACCGGCGTCACAGCGCCAGCAGCGGCGCGCGAAAGCAACCGCTCGGTTTGCACCCAGACGCGACCCGCTGCGCTCTCGCGGCTGTCCCTATGACGAGCGCGGCTCATCGAACCTTCACGCCGCTTAACGCCGGCTGCACGCCGGGCTCATCAGGAATACCAAGTCAGCGTCGCTCGGGCGCCGCAAAGCACCTCGCGCTGGCTCATGTTGCAGAGCGCGAGGAACGAAGTGAACGCTGGGGTTCGCCGGGCTCACCCCATTAGCCTACCGAGCTTGTTCACTACATCCGACCCCTTGCGCCCCATGGGTGTGCCGCTGCAGCCGGCCGGCCGCATGCCCCGCGAGTGACAGCATTCGCCAGCAGAATCTCGATGTAAATTGCAGCACCCTGCGGAGAAATTGCCGATGAATCAAGCACTTGTCATTGATCTGACCCTCTTCAATACGCAGACACCAGCTGCATTACGCAGACTGGCGACAACACGTTAGACCCCAGCAATCATCGGCAACCTATGTTGATACTTTGGCTAGTCTCTCTCGTATTGGCGGGTGCAGCCTACTGGCGCTTTCGGCGAGCCGCCTTTGTTGCGCGACTTGGAGCCGTGGCCATTGCGCTGGTTGTACCGGTTGTGCTTACGCTAGCTGTCGCATTCGTCGGCGACGAAGCCCGCGAAGGATCGGTCGTTATCTCGCCACCCGCGACGGCCTCTCAGCCGTGAGCACGGTGAGGTCTAATCGGGTAGCCGGGAGTTTCTAGCTCCCAGCCCCCACACCACCCACCGTGCGGGTCCGCAGTGGGCGGTTCAACCAGTTGGCACGCTCGACGAAGCCGTTATGTCGAATAGCCCTGGGCCTTGCACCACAGCTCTTTGACGCTGACCAAGCCTTGCGCTTTCAACCACGCATTGGACATCGCCTGCTGCGTTACCGGGGTTCGTGCCATGTGCCAGTAGCCGTGGCTGCTGACACCGTGCTGGATGGCCGACTTCAGGCTCACGCCCAAGGCCAGCAAATGCTTGATCTTCGTGCGTACCCAGCGCCACTGTTTCCAGTAGCACATGCGCAGGCGCCGTCTGATCCAGTCGTCCAGTTCAGGTACTGGCCTGTAGTACTGGCTGATGCCAAAGTACGCCGTCCAGCCCCGCACGCATTGCCCCAGCTTCTCCAGCCGGTAATCCATGGAGACGCCCCAACTGCGCCCTGTGAGTTCCTTGACCCGGTGCTTGAAGTTCGCCAGCGCCTTGTCGGTCCAGCGGATTTTCTTGCCCTTGATCGTGAAGCCCAGGAAGGCGCAGTCGCTCATCGGCGCGGCCTTGCTTTTGGCAGGGTTGACCTTGAGTCTGAGGGTGTGTTCCAGATACCGCGTGATGTTGCGCATCGCCCGCTCGGCGGCACGCTGGCTTTTAACCAGGATGACCAAGTCATCCGCGTATCGCGCAAACCGGTGGCCCCGCCGTTGCAACTCTCGATCGAGTTGGTCCAGCAGGATGTTGGCCAGCAGTGGCGACAAAGGCCCGCCTTGAGGCGTGCCCACGTCGCTGGGTTCGATGTGCTCACCGACCAGCACCCCGGCGCGCAGGTAGCGCCCGATCAGAGCCAGCAGCCGTTTGTCGGCGATGGTTCGCCCGAGCAGGTTCATCAACACGTCGTGATTGACGGTGTCGATGAACTTGGCCAAGTCGATGTCCACCGCGATACGGCAGCCGTCACCCACGAATGCCTGCACCTGCCGAATGGCCTGGTGTGCGTTGCGGCCCGGTCGAAAGCCGAAGCTCGAATCCGAGAACGTCGGATCGAAGATCGGCGTGAGCACCTGGGCAATCGCTTGCTGGACCACGCGGTCGGTGACCGTGGGAATTCCCAGCAAGCGTTTGCCGCCGTCGGGCTTGGGTATCTCGACCCTTCGCACCGCCTGCGGCATGTAGCGCCCTTGTTTGATCTGCTCTCGCAGCGCCGGCCAGTGTGCGCGTGCAAGGGCGGGCCAGTCCTCGATGGTCACGCCGTCAATGCCCGGCGCCCCCTTGTTGGACTTGACCCGTTTCCAAGCGCGCGCCAGGTTGTCGCTGGCCAGTACCTCGTCGAGCATGTCTTGCTTTGCTTCGTCTTGTTTCAAGGCTCGGTGCGCGCCGACCGCCGTCGCATCTCCCCCGGACGGGGTCATTGATGCATTCGAGGCCGGCTGCGTCTGCTCCTTGCGTCTCGTTGTTCAGCCCTTCAGTCGCCCGACTCCTGGCGGCCTACTACGGCGTTTGCTGACTTCTGCGCCGTCACGGCGCGCGTTGCCGCGCGTCGCGCTGTGCGCCTGGATGGGGGTGCTGCCGTTTCATCGCATGCAGCGGGCAGCTCGCCGCAGCGCCGGGTTCTTGATGTCCCGGTTGAACCGTCCGGGTAATGCCGCCATCCACACGCACCGCTCGCGGCGCAGATCTCCCCAGGTAATGACGCGAACTGTCGGTGCACAAGCGCCGCATTTACCGTAGGCTGCGCACCGGTGGGCTTTGCTGTCATGTGCCAGCTCGCCTCGCATCCCTCGGCCTTGACTATGCGGTTTCTGTCCGTCGCCTCGCACCTCTTGCACTCCGGCTTCCTCCAGACCATGCCTTGCGACATCGCCCTTGCCTTCGGCTCGTGGTTATCCTTGCTCACGATGAGTCCAAGTCGGTACTCCCACAGGGGACTTCCACCCCATAAGTTCGCGCCCATGCTGGGCGCACACCCATCCGTCAAGCGGATATTCGCCAGCTCCGCTGGCTGTCCGCTTACCGTAAACGTTGGGCGTCTTATATGACATTGATCGGAGAATCCAGTGACAGCATCTGAGCGAATCGCCAACATAGCCAAGCAGCTCGAAAACGGCGAGTCAATTCAACCGGTCACGGTGCGTGAATTCCTTTCTTGGTTTGGCGCGCAGCGTCGCGGCTTCTGGATCGTTGCCGAGATTCACCACGAGCTTGAGAAGCACAAGCTGACGACCGCACCAGACTTCGAATCCCAATACATCGACTCGCCGATTTCTCTCGCGCTCATTCCCGCCAAAAAGAAGGGTAAGCCGGCGCCGGAGACGAAGGCTGTCGAACTCGCCGCCTCGGGTGAAGCATCATCTGACGGAGTCGCCACACTCACAGTGGCAGTGCCTTATGCAGATCCAACATACAGGATCAGCAAGCTCGCGGCAGCGAACAACTCGCCGCTCACAGTCGCTCCAGACGCGTCGCTGTCCGAGGCTGCAACAAAGATGCTCACCCACGGCTACTCGCAATTGCCAGTGATGAACGGCCGCGATGTCAAGGGAGTTGTCAGCTGGGCGTCCATAGGAACGAGACTGGCGCTGGGAAGCAAGGGTTCACGAGTTCGAGAACTGATGGACCAAGCGCACGAGATCAGAGCTGACGCGTCGATGTTTCAGGCGATACCAATCATCGTTCAGCATCAATACGTTCTGGTCCGAGCAGCGGACAACAGGATATCTGGGATCGTTACGTCGAGCGACTTGAGTCTGCAGTTTCAGCTGCTCGCCGAGCCGTTCCTTATGCTTAGTGAAATCGAGAATCACATTCGCCGCCTCATTGGCAGCAAGTTCTCGCAGCCCGAACTCGTACAGGCACGCGACCCTGGGGCAACAGACCGAACAGTCAATCGCGTGGAGGACCTCGCATTCGGCGAGTACCTCCGACTTCTGGAGAATCCAGAGCGATGGACCAAACTTGGCCTTGCAATCGATCGCGCCACCTTCTGCAAGCAACTAGACCGCGTGCGCGAAATCCGAAACGAGGTCATGCACTTTGATCCGGATGGAGCTTCGCCCGCCGACAGAGAAACGCTGCGGGAATTCGCGCAGTTCCTCCAGAAGTTGCATAGCATTGGCGTCTCTTAGTATCTCGCCGCGAAGCGCGGCTCACATGCTCCCCATGGAGACGCCCAATCAGGTAGCCTGAGGTATTTAGTCCCCTGTACCCACACCACCCACCATGCGGGTTCGCAGTGGGCGGTTCAACCAGTTGGCACGCTCGACGAAGCCGTTATGTCGAATAGCCCTGGGCCTAGCACCGCTAGCTCTTTGACGCTGACTAAGCCTTGCGCTTTCAGCAACGTGTTGGACATCGCCTGTTGCGATCCCTCCACTCAACCACTGAATTCGCGAATCCCGCACGCGTCGCCCGAGCGACGCTGACTTCGCATTCCTGATGAGCCCGGCGTGCAGCCGGCGTTAAGCGGCGTGAAGGGGCGATGGATGGGGCTCGTCATAGGGACAGCAGCGAGAGCGAAGCGGGTCGCGTCTGGGCGCAAAGACAGCGGCCGTTTTCGCGCGCCGCTCATGGCGTCGTGACGCTCGTGTGCGGTTCAGGGCCTCTTCTTTGGTGCTTTCTTCTGGCCCCGCAGAAGAAAGTTACCCGGCTGCCGGGACGGACTCCCGGCAATGCAGCGAGCGGACACGCTCTCCGCAATAACAGCCCGACAACGATTCAGGACTTGCGCGCCGCCACAGCAGGCAACGCCCTCAACACCCTCGCCAACGGCGTCACCGCCCCCTCCATCCCCGCCCCCTTCGCCACTGCCACCGCCCGCAACGCAGCCAGCCTCTCCACCGTATCCGGATGGCTCCGCAACCAAGCCGTCCCGGCCGGCGCATCGTCCGCCTGCGGCAGCGCGGTGAACAGCGTCACCAACCCGCCGCCATGACCGTAAAGGGCGAGGCTGGCGGCCAGGGCCTCGGCGTCGGCCTGGCGTTCGGCGTCGCGCGAGTAGCCCAGCAGCGCCAACTGGGCCGCACCGCTCAGCAGGCTCTGCGCGGTCTGCGCGCCGCTTTCGGGCAGCACCACCGAGAGCACCAGCGCCACCGCCAGCCCGTGCCCCATGTTGGCGGCCACATGCCGGTGCTTGACGTGGGCGATCTCGTGGGCGAGTAGCGCGGCCAGCGCTTGCTCGCTGTCGAGCTTGCGCAGCAGGCCGTGGAACACGTGGATGCGGCCGCCCACCGTCGCATAGGCATTGACCAGCTCCGAGGGGTCGTCGCTGACCACCACCCTCATGCCGGGCGGCAGCGCCATCACGGCCGCCACCCGGTCGGCCAGTGCCTGCAGCGCGGCCCGGCGCTCGCGGGCAGCGGCCGCCACCGCAGAGGTGGCAGCGGTCGGTTCATCGTTGAACACACGTTCGGCCAACGCCACTTCGTACTCGAAGGGCAGCCTGGGTGCGAGCCAGCGGGCCGACAGGCCCGTCACCAGCACCAGCAAGGCCAGCGCCGCGAGGCTGGCGGCCAGCAGCCAGGCCAGCTCGCGCAGCGGGTGATCGTCACGCTCCAGCAGGTCTTCCGGCGGGAGCCGGTTTTCCAGGCGCGGTGCGGTCATGCGGCTCGCGGCGAGGCAGCGATCAAAGCGCCGGCTTGGCGGGCATCACATCAGGCGCGGCCTGGCGCTGGACCTCAATCAACGCCGTGCCGAACGCCATGATCTCCACCGAAGGCGTGGCCGACCCCGCGATGGTGGTGCTTTGGAAGCGCACGCCGATCACCAAGGTGCTGCCTGCCGCCTCCGCCTGTGCCTTCAGGCGCAGCAGCGCCTCGCGGCGCGCCCGTTCCAGCAGCGTCTCGTAGCCGCGAAAGCGCCCGCCGAAGAACGAGCGGAAGCCGGCCACAAAGGTCTTGAAATAGTCCGACGAGATGACCACGCCACCCGCCACCAATTGCGCCGAGCCGGCCACCACGCCCTCGGGCACGTAGCGCGTATTCAGCGCGACGATGTGGCGCAGCGCCTGCTCGCGCTCGCGGATGCTGCGGTAGTGGCGGCGCTCCAGCCAGCGGCCGACGCCGTAGCCCAGGATCAGCAGGCCCAGCGGTAGCCACAGGTTGAAGGTTTCGAACAAGAAGTTCGTCATGGTGATGAACGCGCGGCTGGCGTCAGGCGGGCTCAGGCTCGACCGTCACCGCCGAGCCGTAGGCCAAAATTTCGGCCGCGCCCATGGTGATGCTGGTGGTGACGAAGCGCACGTTCAGCACCGCATTGGCGCCCACCGCGCGGGCCTCGGCCGTCATGCGCTCCACTGCCTCGGCACGCGCCTCCTGCATCAGGTCCGTGTACGCCTTGAGCTCGCCGCCGACGATGTTCTTCAACCCGGAAAGGATGTCCTTGCCGACGTGCTTGGCGCGCACCGTGCTGCCCTGCACGATGCCCATGTGGGCGGTGATGCGGTGGCCGGGGGCGGTTTCGAGGTTGCTGACGAGCATGGCGGTGGGCTCCCTGGTGTCATTTGAGGCCGTGATGATGCACGACGCTGCGCCCGGCCAAGCCCGTGAATTTCACCGCGCCAACGCTGAGTTCGGGGGCCTGCCCGGCCCACCGAATGCGCGGGCTTTTCGGGCGCCGTCAGGCCGCGCGCAGCGCTTCCAAATGCCCCAAGGTGGCGAGCATCAGGTCGTCCACCAGGTTGAGCACCCGCCTGCGCTCAGCGGCAGCAGCCGTAGCCTCGCCGGCGCGCTGGGCGCCCAGCAGCAAATGAAACGGCAGCCCCAGCGATGCGCCAGCCATGGGGCCGCGCGCGCCGTCCGCCAAGCCGCTTTGGGGCGTGCAGGGGCGCGGCGTCAGGTCGACCATCGTGCCGACCATGCGGGTGGCGCGCCCGTCGGCGGCCTTTTCGATGACACGCCCCCGGGAGAGCATGACGCGATAGCCCGAGCCGTTGCTGCGCAGGCGGAACGTGGCTTCGTAGGTGGATTCGGTGCCGGACAGGTGTTCGCGCATCGCCGTCAGCATGCCTGGCAGGTCGCCGGGATGCACCCGGCAGCGCCAGAAGTGCGTGCTGTCGGCACGGTGAGGCTCCGGGAAGCCCAGCCGCAGTTTCCACTGCGGCGAGTAATGGACCGTCTCCAGCTCGGGGCGAAGATCCCAAAGCCCTAGCTCACCCGCGTCGACGGCTTCTTGCAAGCGCAGCGCGGGTGTTTGTGCCTTCGTGTCCATGCACGGAATTGTGGCGGTCTCGCCCGCTGCAAGGCCGCAACACAGCCACGCGCCAGAACGGCCCGGTGCACTTAGCCACGGATCGCGCGTCTGTGGGCCCGTAGATCAGGGTTTGCAAGCCGCCGAAGGATTCGCCTTCGGGCCCGACTTCGTCTGCGGGATGTACGGAATCGTCCCGTCCGGCCGATACGAAAATTCCTCGATCGCCACCGACCGCCGGTACTCACTGCCGCCCGGCAGCTCGGCGTTGTGATACGCCACGTAGCTCTTGCCGTTGAACTCGAAGAAGGCCTGGTGGATGGTCTTGGTGTTGAAGTTCTTGCCCATGACGACGCCACGCGGCGTCCACGGGCCGGTGGGGCCCGGGCCGGTCATGTAGGCCGTCTCTTCGGGGAAGCCCTGCGAGTAGCTGAGGTAGTACACGCCCTTTCGCTTGTGCAGGTAGGAGGCCTCGACGAAGTCCTTCACCGGCACGGCCGTGATCGGGCCGTCCAGCTCGGTCATGTTGGCCTTGAGCTTGGCGTACTTCATGACCGTGTTGCCCCAGTACAGATACGCCTGGCCGTCGCTGTCGATGAAGACGGCCGGGTCGAGGTCGTCCCAGCCGACGTCGGTCTGCTGGGTCATGTCGTTGGTGATGAGGGCGGAGCCGCGCGCATCCTTGAACGGGCCGGTCGGCGAATCGGACACGGCAACGCCGATCGAGAAACCCGGCACCGTCGCGTGCTCCACCGTCGAATAGAACCAGTACTTGCCGTGGCGCTTGACCACATCCGACGCCCAGGCGCGGCCCTTGGCCCAGGCGAAGTCCTTGGCTTTGACCGGTACGCCCTCGTCCTTCCAGATCACCATGTCGCAGGTGGAGAACAGGCGCCACTCGTGCATGACGTAGTCCTTGCCCTCGGGCAGGGCCTCGTCGTGGCCGGTGAACAAATAGACGCGGCCACCGTCCACCAGCACGGCCGGGTCGGCGGTGTAGAGCTGGGCGAACAGCGGGTTGGTGGCGGCGTGGGCGGCGCCGCAGGCCACGGCGGCGGCCATCAAAATCTTCTTGAACATTTCAGCGATCCTTTCGCATGGCAGGCCCCGCGACGCGCGAGACCACGGTATTCGGGCCAAGCGCCGGGCCGCTCCCAAGCTGGCCCGCGTTGGCGATGCGCTTGCGGCTCCACGCCGCAGGCATCGCCGTCCCCACGGGACACCGGCTGGGCTCACCCGCGTTCAGCGGCGCGAGACGGGCGAGGGGCTCACATCACTTCAGGCAGTTGCTTTCTTGAGAGACAGCAGCCGCTGCACGGCGCAGAAGAGGAACAGCAGCGCGCCGATGACGATCTTTGTCCACCAGGAGCTGAGGGTGCCGTCGAAGGCGATCAGCGTCTGGATGAGGCCGAGCACGAGCACGCCCGACAGCGCGCCGGCCACATAGCCATAACCGCCCGTCAGCACGGTGCCGCCGATGACGACGGCGGCAATCGCGTCCAGCTCCACGCCCTGCGCATGCTGGCCGTAGCCGCTGAGCATGTAGAACGCGAACAGCAGGCCGGCCAGCGACGCGCAGAAGCCGCTGAGCGCGTACACCGCCACCTTGGTGCGGCCCACGCTCAGGCCCATCATCAGCGCCGAGGCTTCACTGCCACCGAGTGCGTAGACCGTGCGGCCGAAGGCGGTGCAATGCGCGATCCACAAGCCGGCGCCCAGCACCGCGACGGCGATCAGCGCACCGGGCGAGAGGAAGCCACCGAACAGCGGCACTTGCGTTTGCGACAGCGTGACGAACAGCGGCGCGTCGATGGTGATGCTGTCCACGCTGATGAGGAAGCACAGGCCACGTGCCAGGAACATGCCGGCCAGCGTGACGATGAAGGGCTGCAGCTTGAAGACGTGGATGACGCCGCCCTGCAGCGCGCCGAAGGCCGCGCCGCCGAGCAGCACAACGACGACCACCAGCTCAGCCGGCCAGTGCGCGACCTGCAGGAGCCAGGCGCCCACCATGGTGGTGAGCGCCAGCACCGAGCCCACCGACAGGTCGATGCCGCCGGAAAGGATGACGAAGCTCATGCCCACGGCGATGACGAGCAGGAAGGCGTTGTCGATGAGCAGGTTCAGCACGACCTGCGTGGATGCGAAGCCGGTGTAGCTGGCCGCGCCGAAGCCGAACAGCGCCACCATCAGGGCCACGCTGACCCAGCTTGTGAAGGAAGGAGCGGCCATCGCCGCGCGCAGCGCTTTCATGCCGACCTCCGCGCCGACCAGATGGACGACTGCGAGATGCAGACGGCGAACACGACGACGGCTTTGACGACCATGGTGACCTGCGGCGGCACGCCGAGCGCGTAGATGGTGGAGGTGAGCGTCTGGATGATGAGCGCGCCGATGAGGCTGCCGGCGAGGCTGAACTTGCCGCCGCTGAGCTGACCGCCGCCGAGGGTGACGGCGAGGATGGCGTCCAGCTCCAGCAGCAGGCCGGCGTTGTTGGCGTCGGCGCTCTTGATGTTGGACGAGATCAGCAGCCCGGCCAGGCCCGCGCCGAGGCTGCAGTAGACGTAGACGAAGAAGACGATGGCTGCCGTGCGCACGCCGGCCAGGCGCGCGGCGACGGGGTTGATGCCAACCGTCTGGATGAACAGGCCCAGCGCCGTGCGCTTCATCAGCAGCCCGGTCAGGCCCGCCACGACGGCGACGACGAACAGCGACACCGGCAGGCCGAGCAGGTAGCCGCCGCCGAGCCAGAAGAAGCTCGTCGGCTCGTAGACCGTGATGATCTGACCGTCGGTGAACAGCTGCGCCAGGCCGCGGCCGGCCACCATCAGGATCAGCGTGGCGATGATGGGCTGCAGGCCTAACGCCGACACCAGCAGGCCGTTCCACAGGCCGCACAACAGGGCCGCGCCCAGGCCTGCGGCGAAGGCGATGAACAGCCCATGTGAGCCGACCAGCACGCAGGCCACCGTGCCGGCGATGGCGACGACGGCGCCCACCGACACGTCGATGCCGCGCGTGGCGATGACGAGCGTCATGCCCAGGGCCGCGAGCATCAGGGGTGCGGCGCGGTGCAGGATGTCGATGAGGCTGCCGTAGAGGTGGCCGTCCTTGATCTCCAGGTGCAGGAAGCCCGGCACGAAGATGGCGGCGACGAGCAGCAGCAGCGCGAGCGCGGCCAGCGGCCTCAGCAGGGGATGGCGCCAGAAGGCGGCGGGCGCAGGAGGAGAGGACATGGCAAGCGTTGGAGGACTCATGGGGACTTGAACTGCAGCGCGGCGGCGTCGCCCCGGTAGACGACGGACCGGGTTTGACCGGCGCTGCCGCCGGCGGCGTCGATCAGCGTCACGTTGAAGCGGCGTTGCTCGACGAGGCCGGGGAAGCGGCCATCGCGCGCACCGACGTTCAGCGTGCGCCGGGCGTCGTCCCAGCGCAGCGTGACGGTGGCGCGCTCGCCGCGTTCATAACGGTAGGTCTCAACGTCATCCTCGTAGAGCGTGAACTGGGCGTCGGCACCGGGGTAGATGCGGATGTCGTAGGGCGCGTCGGGTTTCTCGCCGACATGCTCGATGACCGGGCCCATGGGCAGGATGCTGCCGGCGCGCACGAACAGCGGGAACTGGTCGAGCGGGTATTCGCGCGCCACCGGCTGGCCGCCTGTGTGGGGTTTGCCGGTCCAGAAGTCGAACCAGGTATTGCCGGCCGGCAGCAGCGTGGCCTGGCGCTTGTCGATGTGGCGTTGCGCGTCTGCCAGCGCGAGCAACTGGGCCGGCGTGCGCCAGGCCAGGCGCTGCTTGCGGCCGCCGCCGTCCTGGTAGAAGTCGATGCGCACGCGAAGGTTCTGGCCGGCGGTGAGCTTGATGCGGGTGCTGGTGAAGCGGGCCGCACCGTTCTTCCAGTCGTCCACCACGAGCTTGTCGTCCAGCCACAGGCGGAAGCCGTCGTCGCCTTCCAGGCCGATCTCGTACTCGCCGGTTTCCGGTGCGGTGAGCGAACCCTGCCAGCGCGCCGAGAACTGGTTCAGGCTGAGCAGGCCGGGCGGCACGCTGCCCAGCGGCGCCGGCGGCCAGTCGTGGTCGACAGACCCGTCCACCGTGCGGCTGGCGGGCTTCTCGAAGTTCATCCCCTGGAAGTACTCCAGCTGCAGCCCCGGCTCGCCCTGAGGCGTGCGCAGCGCGCTGGCCGGCACGGTGGCGGCACGCGGCACCTCGGGGTAAAGCGTGGAGCGCGTGATGGGCTGCACGAGGAAGGCCGGGCCGAACATGTAGGTGTCGTCCGCCTTGCGCAGCGGCTGCTGATCGGGGAAGTCCATGGCCAGGCCGCGCATCATCACGTAGCCCTCTTCGTGGGCGCGCCAGGCCAGGCCGTAGAGATAGGGCAGCAGGCGGTAGCGCAGTTGCGCGGCGCTCAGCAGCGAGCGGTAGACGGTTGGGTCCAGCGTCTTGTACAGATAGGGCTCGCGCTCGACGTCCGTGCCGTGGATGCGGTAGATGGGGTTGAAGATGCCGAACTGGTTCCAGCGCGCGTACAGCTCGCGCCAGGCCGGGTTGCGCTCACCGCCGGAGTAGCGTACGAAGAAGCCGCCGGTGTCCTGCGTCCAGTAGGGCGTGCCGGCCATGCCGACGTTCAGGCCGCCGGCAATCTGCGCACGCAGCGTGGCCCAGCTGGCCGTCGTGTCGCCCGACCAGGGCAGGGCGGCGTAGCGTTGCTGGCCGGCCCAGGCGGAGCGGGTCAGCGTCATGGCGCGCTTGTCGCCGCTGGCGCGCTGGCCTTCGTAGACGCCGCGCGTCGTCACCAGGCTGTAGACGTTGAGGTAGCGCGTGAAGTCGCCCATCGCGTTGCGGCCGAGGCGCTTGATGTCGGCCTCGACCTCGCCGGCATCGTGAGCGGCGCCGCCCACCTCGACCTCGGTGCCGTCCATCCACAGCGCGTCCACGCCGATGTCGAGCAGGCCCTTCTTGGCGTGCTTGAAGTAGATCGCGCGACCCTCGGCGCTGAAGGCGTCGTAGATCTGCGCCTTGCCGGAGATCCAGTGCTTGGGCGCGAAGCGCAGGCCCTTGGCGTCGAGCTCATGCGCCAGTTCGGTGTCGTCACCGACCGAGGGCCAGATGGACACCATCAGCTTGGTGTTCAGCTCGCGGTGCAGCGTGTCGACCATGCCGCGCGGGTCGGGGAAGCGCTCGGCGTTCCAGGTCATGCCGCTCCAGGTGCCGTCCTTGTCACCGCCCCAGTACTGCCAGTCCTGCACGATGGTGTCGAGCGGGAAGTGCTCCGCGCGGAAGCGCTTCGCGACGTCGAGCAACTGCTGCTGGGTCTTGTAGCGCTCCTTGCTCATGAAAAGGCCTAAGGCGCTCTTGGGGAACATCGGCGCCGCGCCGGTGAGCTGGCGGTAGCCGGCCATCACGTCGTCCATCGTCGTGCCGGCGACGAGGTAGTAGTCGGCGCCGGCCGGCGCGCTCTCGGCCCAGAAGCGCGCGCCCTGCGCGTCGTCGGTGAAGCGCATCTTGGAGTAGACGTCCCACAGCAGGCCCCAGCGGCGCGTGGAGACCATGAAGGGCAGCACGATGCCGATGTTGGTCTGCACCATGGACACGTCGCGGCCGCGGTAGTCCATGTAGGGCTCGTTGTACTGGCCCAGGCCGTAGAGCGACTCGTCGGCGGTGAGGCTGAAGGCCTGCGTCATCGCGTAGGTCGGCGCGCCGGAGATGTCGACCGGCGTCAACGCGGCGGGCGCCTGCTCGCGGGTGAACAGGCTGCCATCGGGCCGGTAGAAGGCCAGCGCGCCCGTGCGCTTGTCGATGTCCACGCGCAGGGCGGCGCTGGTCAGCACCAGCGCGTCAGCGGCGTCCTTCACGTCGAAGGGCACGGCTTGCGGCGAGGCAACGACAACCAGGCTGGCCTGAGTGGCGTGGCTCTGGCCCAGGTGGGCCGTCACGCGGACGAGGCCCGGGCCGTAGAACAGCACGTTGCGGGTGAGCGCGCCGAGCTGCAGCTGCACGCCGGCCTCCAGCCGCGTCCACGCGAAGCCGCTGTCGGCCGCCGCCAGCGGCTGGCGCAGCGTCTGGCCATGGGCGTCCAGGCCGCTGGGCGGCGCGGCGAGTGCCGTCAGGCCGACCAGCGCGAGGCCCGCCAGCGCGGCCCGCAACAGGCGCGCCGCGCTCGATCCTTGTTCAGGCTTCAGCATGATATTCAGCAGTAGTTGTGGCTGCAGGCTCGGCGGCGATGACCTCGAGCACGCTGCGTTCGTCCAGCTCGCCACGGCGGTATTCGCCGGCAGCGCGGCGGTCGCGCAGCACCAGCAGGCGGTCGCTGCAATGCAGCACTTCGGGCAGCTCGGAGGAGATGAAGAGGATGGCCATGCCGGTGCCGCCTTCTTCAGCCGGGCGATGGGCCAGCGCGCGCACCAGGTCCATCAGGTCTTCCTTGGCGCGCACGTCGATGCCGCGGGTGGGTTCGTCGAGGATGAGCACGGTGGGTTTCGTCGCCAGCCAGCGCGCGAGCAGCGCCTTCTGCTGGTTGCCGCCGCTGAGCTGGCCGATGGGCGTGTCGGCGTTGGGCGTCTTGATGCCCAGGCGCTGGATGTAGTCGTCGGCCAGGGCTTGCTGCTCGTCGTGGCTCATGACGAGGCGCAGGCCGTGGCGAGCCTGCAGCGCGAGCAGGATGTTGTCGCGCACCGAGAGGTCAAGGATGGCGCCTTCGTGCTTGCGGTCTTCCGAGCAGAAGGCGATGCCGGCGGCGATGGCTTCGCGCGGCGAGGCCCAGCGGCGCGTGCGGCCGTCCATGTCGACGTGGCCGGCGTCGGCCGCGTCGGCGCCGAACAGCAGGCGCGCAGCCTCGGTGCGGCCGGAGCCCAGCAGGCCGGCGAGGCCGACCACTTCACCGCGCTTCAACTCCAGGTCCAGCGGGTGCAGCGCGCCGCTGCGGCCCAACCCGGCGGCCCGCAGCACGGGGGCGCCGGTCTCGGCGGCGCGGCTGTCCAGGCGGGTGGGCTGCTGGTCGGGCGGCGCGCCCACCATCTTGTTGACGAGGGCCAGGCGGCTCAGGTCGGCGGCCAGGTACTCGCCCTCGGTTTCGCCGTTGCGCATGACGGTGATGCGGTCGGCGAGCGCGTAGGTCTGATCAAGGAAGTGGGTGACGAACAGGATGGCCAGGCCCTGGTCGCGCAGGCGCCTCAGCACCGTGAACAGGCGCTGCACGGCGGCGTCGTCGAGGCTCGACGTGGGCTCGTCCAGGATGAGCACGCGGGCCGAAATGCGCAGCGCGCGGGCGATGGCCACCATCTGCTGGATGGACAGCGAGTAGCGCGACAGCGGCGCGGTGACGTCGATGTCGATGTCCATCTGCGTGAGCACGCGGCGGGCTTCGGCGTTGACGGTGTCCCAGTCGATGCGGCCCCCACCCAGCCAAGGTTTGCGCGGGAAGCGCCCGGCGCAGATGTTCTCCGCCACGCTGAGGTTGGTGCAGAGGTTGACCTCTTGATAGACGGTGCGGATGCCGAGGGCCTGCGCGTCTTCGGTGCGCTTGGGCGCGATGGCGTTGCCGTCGAGCGTGATGGTGCCGGCTTCAGGCTGGTAGAGGCCGGTGAGCACCTTGATCAACGTCGACTTGCCGGCGCCGTTCTGACCCATCAGCGCATGGACTTCACCGGGGTAGAGGCGCAGGCTGACGTCAGTCAGTGCCTTGACGCCGGGGAAGGATTTGTGGATGCCGGTCAGTTCCAGCACGGGGGGGGTCGTTGTCATGTCTTTGCACCTCTGTCTTGGTGCCACGTGTGGTGCCGGGAGTTCGCCCCGGCGGGCGACTCACTTTTTGGGCCGCCAAAAAGTAAGCGAAAAGCTCCCCCCTGACCGCCCCGCCCTTCGCTTCGCTGCGGGTCCCCTGCGGTGCTCAGCCCCGAAGCCCCGCGCCGAACTCGCGTCGCTACGCACTGCTCAAACAGGCGTCGCGAGTCAGAGCTTGAGGTTCGCCGCGCGAACGGGCTTCGGGTCTTCCGCTCCTCGGCGGGGCTAAAAGGGGGCATACAAAAATACGTCGTGGCGAACGACTTTCGGGTTTGGCTGTTCGGCTGTTTCGTCACCCCCCTTTGGAGGAGCCGAGAAGCGCAGGAGCCCGGGGCGCGAGCGCAGCGAGCATCAACATCTGACTTCGCGCCGCTTGTTTGAACGCAGCGTAGCGAAGTGAGTTCGGCGCGGCCCCGGGTTCCGAGCATCGCAGGGCACCCCTCGCAGAGGGGCGACGGAACTGGGGCGACTTTTTGCCTTCTTTTTGGTCGCTCAAAAAGAAGGTCGCCCGCCGGGGCGAACTCCCGGCTGGGCCTTGCCAAAGCACCCCAGCACCGAACCACGCTCAATACTTCCGATTCGGCAATTCCTTAGCCGCCACCTCAGCCGGGAACACGCCCTCCGTCACGGTGATGCGCTTCTCGATCGGCTTCTTCGCCACCACATCCTTGGCCAGCTGCATCAACTGCGGCCCCAGCAACGGGTTGCATTCAACGGTGACGTTCAGCTTCCCAGCCTTCATCGCCTCGAACGCGCCACGCACCCCGTCGATGGAGATGATGACGATGTCGACACCCGGCTTCAGCCCGGCCTCTTCGATGGCCTGGATCGCGCCAATCGCCATGTCGTCGTTGTGCGCGTACAGCACGTCGATCTTCTTGTCGCGCTGCTTCAGGAAGGACTCCATCACTTCCTTGCCCTTGGCGCGAGTGAACTCGCCGGACTGCGAACGGATGATCTGCAGCTTGGGGTTGGTCTTGATGACTTCCTCGAAGCCCTTCTTGCGGTCGATGGCCGGGGCCGAGCCCACGGTGCCTTGCAGCTCGACGATGTTCAGCGACGCGTTCGGCGTCTTGGCAGCCCGCTCCAGCAGCCACTTCGCCGCCTTGCGGCCCTCTTCGACGAAGTCGGAGCCGATGAAGGTGACGTAGAGCGACGGGTCGGCGACCTTGACGGCGCGGTCGGTCAGGATGACGGGGATGCCGGCTGTCTTGGCTTCCTTCAGCACCGTGTCCCACCCCGACTCAACGACGGGCGAGAAGGCGATCACGTCGACCTTCTGCGCGATGTAGCTGCGGATGGCCTTGACCTGGTTTTCCTGCTTCTGCTGCGCGTCGGCGAATTTCAGCGTGATGCCGGCTTCCTTGGCCGCAGACTTGATGGACGCCGAGTTGGCGGTGCGCCACTCGCTCTCGGCGCCGACCTGGGAGAAGCCCATGGTCAGCGGTGCGGCCAGCGCGGTGAAGGCGGGCAGGGTCAGGGCTGCGGCGAGCAGCGTGCGGCGGGCAATGAGCTTCATCATTCGGTTGTCTCCGTGGGGTGGTTGGGTGTGTCTAACGCAGTAGGCGCAGGCCGTAAAGCCCGCCGGCGATGGAACCCGGCTTGGCGACGAACTTCACGTTCAACTTGCCGGCCGCAGCCCGCACCAGGTCGGCAGGCAAGGGGAAGTCGCGCGTGTAGATCTCGTCGGCAGTGTCAGGCTTGCCCAGCTCAACTTCGGCAATGAGCTGGCCGTTGACAACGACATCGAAACGGCGGCCGGCGTCGCCCTTGGCGAAGCTCAGGCGCAGCGCGCGGGCTTCGGCCTTCGGGTCGTTGAGGTCGTAGCTGAACCACTGGTGCGCATGCCGCCAGCGGCCCGCACCGGCGATGCCGTTCTCGGCGCCCTCACCCTTGAACTCGTGGTCGGACTCGGGCTGCTGCTCGCCGGGTGCGACCTGGTCGATGGTGATTGCGTCCAGTGCCAGGCGCGCTTCCTCGGCCTTGGCGAGCTCCACACGCAGCAGGCTCTGCTGGGCCGGCGTGCTGCGCGCCCAATAGACCATGTAGCGCGAATCGTGCAGGCGGAAGAAGGGGATGAGCTGCAGCTTGTCCGCATCCTTGCGACCCTGGATGAGGCCGGGCGCGGTGAAGGTCAGCGGCTGGCCGGGCACGGGCTTGAAGCGGCGAATGAAGTCCGCCTTGTCGCTCACGAACACGGGCGCCGAATCCTGCGGGCAGACCGGCCCTTGAGCGACGTGGCCCATGCGCGAGCCATCGGCGGTGAAGTTGAGCTTCTCGCCGGCCTGCGGCGTCTTGGCGGCCAGCACGATGGGGCCGTGCAGCACGGCCACGTAGTTCTTCAAACCCGGCATGGGCTCAAGCGTCGTGCGCATCGGCAGCTCGACGTCGACATGGTCGCCAGCCTTCCACTCGCGCCGCAGCTCGACGTGGCCACCAGGCTTGGCCTTGACGGCGACCGGTTTGCCGTTGAGCTTGACCTTGAGCGCGCCGGGCGCGACCCAGCCGGGGTAGCGGATCTTCAGCGCGAACTCGCCCTCCCTCTCGACGCTGTCGACCGTCAGCCGCGTGCGCGACTCGTCGGGGAAGCGCGTGCTCTGCGTCAGCTGGATGCCGCGCTCGCGCCAGTCCAGCTTGGAGGCGATGAAGAGGTTGACGTAGACGCTGTCGGCGTCGTGGGCGTAGATGAACTCGCCGTGGCGGGCGTGGCTCTCGATGCCCGAGCCGACGCAGCACCACATGGCGTCGTCCACCTTGGAGTAGACGCGGTAGTGCTGCGGCCGCATCGGCGTGAAGTAGACGAAGCCGCCCTCGCCCGGGTGCTGCGACGCGAGGATGTGGTTGTAGAGCGTGCGCTCGTAGAAGTCCGTGTAGGCGCCAATGTCCGGCGACGCCTGCGACAGCAGCGCCGTCAGCTTCAGCATGTTGTAGCTGTTGCAGGTCTCCGGGCCTTCCACCTCGTTGAGCATGGGCTTGAAGTCTTCAGCCGGGTGGAAGTGCTCCTTGACGCTGTTGCCGCCGATGGCAACGCTGCGCTTGTCCGTCACTGTCTTCCAGAAGAACTCGGCGGCGCGGCGGCCCTCGTCCTCGCCACCGATCTGGGCGATGCGGGCGAAGCCGATGACCTTGGGGATCTGCGTGTTGGCGTGCAGGCCCGTCAGCTTGTCCTGCTCGTGGGCCAGCGGCTGCAGTAACGCCTGGTGCGAGAAGCGCCGGGCCAGCGCCAGGTAGCGCAGGTCGCCAGTCATCTCGGCCACGTCGGCCAGCACCTCGTTCATGCCGCCGTGCTCGGCGCGCAGCATGTCCTGCATCTGCGCGTCGGTCAGCGGCGTCGTCAGGCGCAGTGCCCAGTCGCTCAAGCGGATCAGCATGGCCTTGGCGTCGGCATTGCCAGCGTGCACCGCTGCGTCGCGCAGGCCGGCGAACAGCTTGTGAATGTTGTACCAAGGCACCCAGCGGCCATTGACGGAGAAGCTGTCGACCTTGAGCTCGCCCCTGCCCACTTCAGCCCAGGCCTTGGCGCCGTCGGGGATGCCGCCGATGTAGCCCGTGCCGATGGCGTCCTGGCAGCGCTTGAGCTCAGCAATGAAATCGTCGAGCCGCTTCTTCACTTCCGGGTCGCCGGTGGACGCCCACATCAGCGCCAGCGCCGACACGTAGTGGCCGCCCATGTGGCCGTCCAGCCCGCTGGACTCCCAGTTGCCGTAGCTCGGCGTGGGTACCGGTAGGCCGGCCTCGCGGCGGAAGGGCGCGAGCAGGCGCTCGGGGTCCAGCGCCATCAGGTAGTGGAGGTCGGTGTCCTGAGCTTCCAGGAAAGGGCCGTCGAGCAGGCGGACGTTGCTGAGCGGGAACATCTGTGTCGCCGCAAGCGCGCCGTGCGAGCATAGAAATGCAACCACAGAGGCACAGAGCCACAGAGAGATTCCTCTGCGTTTCCTCTGTGTCTCTGTGTCTGTGTGCTTGCCTTTGGGTTTCATGTCATGCCTCGGTCGTGATGGCCCACAGCGCCACGCCGCTGGACGACAGCGCGCTGAAGCTCGCGACGACCGTCCGGCGCGAGCGAGCGGGCGACGCGCACGTTGTAGCCGCCGTTCGCGGCCAGGTCGCCCTACGACGTGAACAGGTAGTCGTACTTGCTCGTCGGGCTGTAGAGGATGTAGGCGCCCTCGATCTCGGCATGGTTGCCGCCGAGCAGGTGTTTGCCGTAGCCCTGACCGGCTGGACCAGATACAGGCAGGCCCGTCGCCGAATCCATTGCCAGGATGAAGATGCCGCCGGAGTAGGAGCCGTAGACCATCCACAGCTTGCCGGTCGCGTCCTTGAAAACCTGGGGTCGACGGCGTTGGGATGCTTGGTCCAGTTCATCAGGTCCGTCGTCTTGGCGGCGGCGAGGTGGGAGCCGAAGACGTAGTAGGTGCTGCCGTCCTTGATGACAGACGGGTCATGGACCGACGCATTGCCGAAGGTCAGCGCCGTCTGGACAGGGTTGGGATTGGTCGACGTGGGGACGGGCTCCGCAGGCGTGATGGTGCCCGCGCCACCGCCGCCACCGCAGGCGGTCAGCGCGAAGACGGCAGAGCCCGCAAGGAAGCTGCGTCGGTTCTGGAAGCCCATGGTGTGTTTGTCTCCGGGTCTGACGGTTGTGGCGGGCGCAGCCTATGAGGCTCGGCGGCCGCGCACCAATGACATTGCAGACGCGGTTGATGCTGGTTTGGGTATGGCGCGTGCGGGCCACGAACACAGCGCAAAGCCTGGGCAAGCAGCATGGCAGCAGGCCCTGGTTTGCGGTTCAGGAAGAGGCGCTTGGCCGCACGGGGCAATCAGCCCTCGACGGCGACGACCACGACGGACTTGGCCGGCAGCTTCAACGTCAGCTTGCCGTTGGCAGCCTTGGCTTCGAAGTCGACGGGCGTGACCTGGGCCGGCTTGCCCAGCTCGTTCTGCGAATCCATCGCGCCGGCGGTCAGCAGCTTGCCCTTGACGGCCTTGGGCGCTGCTGAGCCGACCTGCAGCGTCAGCTCGGCCGGCTGGTTCGCATCGGAGTTGACCAGGGCGACGTAGAGCTTGCCGTCCTTGCCACGCGCGGCGGTGGCGGACAGGCCCGGCATCTCCTTGGCGCCGACCTTGTAGACCGGGTTGTTCTCGATCTTGGCGGGCAGCGAGGTCGCGTCCTGGAAGGGCGTGTACATCGCGAAGGCGTGGTACGTCGGCGTCAGCACCAGCTTGTCCTTGCTGGTCTGGATCATGGCCTGCAGCACGTTGACCATCTGCGCGATGTTGGTCATGTGCACGCGATCGGCGTGGGCGTGGAAGACGTTGAAGTGCAGGGCCGCCAGCAGCGCGTCGCGCAACGTGTTGCGCTGGACCAGGAAGCCGGGGTTGCTGCCCGGATCGGGGTCATACCAGCTGCCCCACTCGTCGAAGTAGAAGCCGATCTTCTTGGACGGGTCGTTCTTGTCGAGGACGGCCGTGTTCTTCGTGATCATCTCGTCGATCTGCTGGACGTTGGCCAGTGTCGAGATCCATTCGCTCTCGGGGAAGCCGATGGCCGCGCCCTTTTTCTCCCAGACGCCGGTGGGCAGCGTGTAGGAGTGGTGCGAGATGGCGTTGACGCTGTGCACGCCCTTGCTGAGCGCCTCGGTCCACTCCGTCTGCATGCCGTTGCCGCCGCTGGCGATGAAGATCGGGCGGTTGTTCCCCGGCGTCTTCAGGAAGGTGGCGACCTGGCGGTACTGGTCGGCGTAGTACTCGGGGCGCATGTTGCCGCCGCAGCCCCAAGCCTCGTTGCCGACGGCGAAGTAGTGCACGCGGAAGGGCTTGTCGCGGCCGTTCTTGCGGCGCAGCTCGGTCAGTGTGGACTTGCCCTCGCCGGTCATGTACTCCAGCCACTCGGACATTTCCTGCGCGCTGCCAGTACCGAGGTTGCCGTTCACATAGGCCTCGGCACCGAGCTGCTCGACGAGGTCGAAGAACTCGTGCGTGCCGACGGCATTGTCCTCAGGCACGCCGCCCCAATTGGTGTTGATCTTGGTGGGGCGCTTGTCGCGCGTGCCGATGCCATCGCGCCAGTGGTATTCGTCGGCGAAGCAGCCGCCGGGCCAGCGCACCAGCGGCACCTTCAGCTCCTTCAGCGCCGCGACGACGTCCTTGCGCCAGCCGCGCACGTTGGGGATCTTGGACTGGGGGCCGACCCACATGCCTTCGTAGATGCCGGTGCCGAGATGCTCGGCAAACTGGCCATAGATGTTGCGGTGAATGACCGGGCCCGGCTGGTCCGGGTTGACGACCAGCTTGATGTCGGCGGCCAGGGCGCTTGCGCCCAAGGCGAGCGCTGCCACAAGGGCCAGCAGTTGCTTCTTCATGTCGTTTGTCTCCTTCGTTGTTCTGTTCGGGCCGATGCGTGTCAGTTGCGGGTCAAAGCGCCATCACGGCGGCGCCACACGCCGCGCTCGTTCGGTTCGCGCAGCACCGCCGGCAGCAGCGCGCGCGGCAGGTTCTGGTAGCAGACGGGGCGCAGGAAGCGCTGGATGGCGGCTGTGCCGACGGAGCTGCTACGGCCGTCGCTCGTCGCCGGGAAGGGGCCGCCGTGGACCATGGCCGTCGACACCTCGACGCCGGTGGGGTAGCCATTGGCCAGGATGCGGCCGACCTTGCGCTCCAGCGCCGGCAGCAGCGTGCGGGCGGCGGCGATGTCGGCCTCGTCGTCTTCCTGCAGTTGCAGCGTGGCGGTGAGCTGGCCTTCCAGGCCCTCGATGACGGCGAGCAGTTCGGCGAGGTCGGTGCAGGCGATCAGCAGCGACGCCGGGCCGAAGATTTCGGACTGCATCGCGTGGTTGGCCAGGAAGGCGGCGCCGGTGGTCTTGAACAGGCTCGGCGCGCCCTGGCAGCCGCTCGACTCGCCGCGCAGCAGCGTGGCGACTTCGGGCTGGCCGGCGAGCTGGTCTTCACCGCGCTGGTAGGCACCGGCGATGCCGGGGGTCAGCATCGTGGCGGCCGGCACGGGCTTGAGGGCCTCGGCAGCGGCGCTGGCGAAACGGTCGAAGTCATCGCCCGCGATGCCCAGCACCAGGCCGGGGTTGGTGCAGAACTGGCCGACGCCCATGACGAGCGAGCCGGCAAAGCCGGTGGCGATGTCGGCGCCACGCGCGGTGAGCGCGCCGGGCAGCAAGACGACGGGGTTGATGCTGCTCATCTCGGCATAGACCGGAATGGGCTGCGGGCGGGAAGCCGCAGCGGCCATCAGCGCCGTGCCGCCGCTGCGCGAGCCGGTGAAGCCGACGGCCTGGATGGCCGGGTGGCGCACCAGCGTGTCACCGATGCCGTGGCCGCTGCCGGTCAGCAGCGCGAACACGCCGGCCGGCAGCTTGGACAGCTTGACGGCCTCGACGACCGCGCGGCCGACGAGCTCCGACGTGCCGGGGTGGGCCGAGTGCGCCTTGACGACGACGGGGCAGCCGGCGGCCAGCGCCGCAGCGGTGTCGCCACCGGCGACCGAGAAAGCCAGCGGGAAGTTGCTGGCGCCGAACACGGCGACGGGGCCGACGCCGACGAAGCGCAGGCGCAGGTCGGGCCGGGGCGGCGTGCGCGTGGGCAGCGCGGTGTCGATGCGGGCGTCCTGCCAGCTGCCTTCGCGCAGCAGCTCGGCGAACAGCTTGAGCTGATTCATCGTGCGGCCACGCTCGCCTTCGAGGCGCGCGCGCGGCAGGCCGGTTTCGGCCATCGCGCGCAGGATCAAGTCGTCGCCCAGCGCAAGGATCTGCGCGGCGATCTGCTCCAGGAAGTCGGCGCGATCCTGGTCGCTGGTGGCGCGGTAGGCGTCGAAGGCGGCGCCGGCCAGGGCGCAGGCTTCGGAGACCTGTGCCACATCAACGGCGTTGAAGTCGGGGCCGAGGGGTTCGTTCTTGCTCGGGTCGAACGCCTGGAAGGGCTTGCCGGCGCCGCGCACCGGCTGGCCGTTGATCAAGGCCAGGCCTTGGAGGGTGTTGCTCATGAAAACCTCGGAATTAGTGTGAGTGGCGCGGCACGGCCGAGCCGCGCTTGCCGAGCAGGAAGTCGAAGTCGCAGCCTTCGTCGGCCTGCAGCACGTGTTGAACGTAGAGCTGGCGGTAGCCGCTGGCGTCTTGCGGGTCCACGGTCTGGGCCGCAGCCCAGGCGGCCAGGCGCTCGGCCAGTTCGGCGTCGGAGATGTCCAGGTGCAGGCGGCCGGCGGCGCAGTCCAGCTCGATGAAGTCGCCTTCCTGCACGACCGCGAGCGGGCCACCGGCGCGCGCCTCAGGCGCCACGTGCAGCACGACGGTGCCATAGGCGGTGCCGCTCATGCGGGCGTCGGAGATGCGCACCATGTCCTTCACGCCGGCCGCGAGCAGCTTGGGCGGCAGGCCCATGTTGCCGACCTCGGCCATGCCGGGGTAGCCCTTGGGGCCGCAGTTCTTCATGACGAGGATGGAGGTCGCGTCCACGACCAGGTCGGGGTCGACGATGCGGGCCTTGTAGTCCTCGAAGTGCTCGAAGACGACGGCGCGGCCGCGGTGCTTCATCAGCTCCGGCGTGGCGGCCGAGGGCTTGAGCACGGCGCCGCGCGGCGCCAGGTTGCCGCGCAGGATGCAGATGCCGCCGTCGGCGATCAGCGGGTTGTCCAGCTGGCGGATCACTTCGTCGTCGTAGATGGGCGCGTCGACGACGTTCTCCCACAGCGTCTTGCCGTTGACGGTCAGCGCGTCCTTGTGCGGCAGCAGGCCACCCTCACCGAGGCGGCGCAGCACGGCGGGCAGGCCACCGGCGTAATAGAACTCTTCCATCAGGAAGCGGCCCGAGGGCAGCAGGTCCACCACGGTGGGCGTGCCGCGGCCGATGCGGGTCCAGTCTTCCAGCTCCAGGTCCACGCCGATGCGGCCGGCGATGGCCTTCAGGTGGATGACGGCGTTGGTGGAGCCGCCAATGGCCGCGTTGACACGGATGGCGTTCTCGAAGGCTTCTTTGGTGAGCACCTTGGACAGCGTCAGCTCTTCCCACACCATCTCGACGATGCGCATGCCGGACAGATGGGCCAACACATAACGGCGTGCATCCACGGCAGGAATGGCGGCGTTGTGCGGCAGGGACGTGCCGAGCGCTTCGGCCATGCAAGCCATCGTACTGGCCGTGCCCATGGTGTTGCAGGTGCCGGCCGAACGCGAGTGGCCGGCCTCGGCGGCCATGAAGTCGTGCATGCTGAGCTCGCCGGCCTTGACCTGCTCGTGCAGCTGCCACACGGCCGTGCCCGAGCCGATGTTCTTGCCCTTGAGCTTGCCGTTGAGCATCGGCCCGCCGGTGACGACGATGGCCGGCACGTCGACGCTGGCCGCGCCCATCAAGAGAGCCGGCGTGGTCTTGTCGCAACCCACCAGCAGCACGACGGCGTCCATCGGATTGCCGCGGATGCTTTCCTCGACGTCCATGCTGGCGAGGTTGCGCGTCAGCATGGCGGTGGGGCGCAGGTTGGACTCGCCGCTGGAGAACACCGGGAACTCGACCGGCCAGCCACCCGCTTCGATGATGCCGCGCTTGACGTGCTCGGCCAGCTTGCGGAAGTGGGCGTTGCAGGGCGTCAGCT
>NZ_JBDSQX010000156.1:0-13898 GCF_039929605.1 Roseateles sp. | reverse complement strand
GCAATGTGCTCGACCCGGTCGACCTGATCGACGGCATCGAGATCGGCCCCTTGCTCGACAAGCGCACCCAAGGTCTGCGCAAGCCCGAGACCGCGCCGAAGGTGCGCAAGGCGACCGAAAAAGAATTCCCCGAGGGCATTCCCGGCTACGGTGCCGACGCGCTGCGCTTCACCTTCGCTGCGATGGCCACTTTGGGCCGCAGCGTCAACTTCGACAGCAAGCGCTGCGAGGGCTACCGCAATTTCTGCAACAAGCTGTGGAATGCCACCCGCTTTGTGCTGATGAACTGCGAGGGCCAGGACTGCGGGCTGAAGGAACACAGCAAGGCCGATTGCCAGCCCGGCGGCACGGCGCATGGCTATCTGAGCTTCAGCCAGGCCGACCGCTGGATCAGCAGCGAGCTGCAGCGCGTGGAAGCCGCCGCTGCGCAAGGCTTCGCCGAGTACCGCCTCGACAACGTCGCCAACGCCGTCTACAGCTTCGTCTGGGACGAGTACTGCGACTGGTACCTGGAGATCGCCAAGGTGCAGATCCAGAACGGCGACGAAAGCCAGCAGCGTGCCACCCGCCGCACGCTGATCCGCGTGCTGGAGACGACGCTGCGCCTGCTGCACCCCATCGCGCCCTTCATCACCGAAGAGCTATGGCAGACCGTCGCCCCCGTGGCCGGCCGCAAGGCAACCGACTACATCGGCCAGGCGCCCTACCCGGTCAGTCAGCCGGAGCGCATCGACCCGGCCGCTGACGCCTGGATCGCTCAGCTGAAGGAAATCGTCGGCACGACGCGCAGCCTGCGCAGCGAGATGAGTCTTGACCCCAAGGAGCGCGTGCCGCTGCTAGTGGGCGGCGACCTGAGCTTCCTGGCCGAAGCGGCACCGGTGCTGAAGGTCCTGGCCCGGCTCAGCGCCGTCGAGCTGATCTCTGACGACGCCGAGTTCGCCAGGCAGAGCGCCACATCGCCCGTGCTGGTGTACGGCGCCGCCAAGCTGGCGCTGAAGGTCGAGATCGACGTCGAGGCCGAGCGCGCCCGGTTGACCAAAGAGATCACCCGCATCGATGGCGAGATCGTGAAGATCGAGGCCAAGCTGTCGAACGAAAGCTTCGTGGCCCGTGCACCGGCCGCCGTCGTCGAGCAGGAGCGCGCCCGCGTGGCGGGCTACAAGGAAACGGTGGTGCGGCTGCGTGAGCAGTTGGCGCGCCTGCCGGCTCAGTAATAGTCGACCGCCTTGGCCGGGGCCTTGGCGCCTCCGGCGGGCGGGCTCAGCAGCACGTCGATGCCGCGGGCCACGGCCCAGGCCGCGCGCACGCGGGACTCGCGTGTCGTGCCGGCCAGGCGCGGCGTGACCTGCAGGTTGGTCATGCCGTGCAAGGGCCGGCCCGACTCCAGCCAGCCCGGCTCCAGGCTGTCGAACCACACGGCCCGCAGGCGGCCGCTGCGCAGCGCCTGCGCCAGCGCCGCTTCATGCACTAGACCCGACTGACTCAGGCCCACGACAACCTGGCCCGGCCGGGCAACCTCCAACTGACGCTCGCCGACGATGCCGCGATAACGGTCGTAGTAGGGGAGCAGCAGCACCAGGCCATCGCTCTCTTCCATCAGCAGGCTCAGGCTCACAGCCTCGATGCCCCAGCGTGCCCAGGTCGCATCGCTCGGGTGCAAGGCGGGGTCGTAGCCGATGACGCGCGTGCCGAAGGCATGCAGCAACTGGGTCAGCACCTGGGTGGCGGGCGTGAGGCCCAGCACGCCGACGGTGGAGCACCCCAGCTCGCGGCCGACCTTGAGGCCGTCACTGCCCTCGACGGGCACGCGCCGGAGCAGGCTCAGCAACGCGCCGACGGCAAACTCGGCCTCGGCGCTGGCTGTCGACGCCTGCGAGCGCACGACCTCGACACCGGCCTTGCGGCAAGCCTCGACGTCGATGTTGTCCATGCCACCACTGGCGCGGCCGATCGCGCGCAGCATCGGCGCGCTGCGCACCAGCACAGCGTCGATGCGCACCTCGGGCGGCGCGACCAGCGCGCGGGCGTGCTGCAAGGCCTCCACCAGGCCCTCGAAATCACCGACAAGTTCCGGCGCAAAACGTGCGTCATGGCGCTCGGCGAGCCACTGCACAACATCGGCTTCCAACGGTTCCAGGATCAGGACGGACATTGTCTTTTTTGTGGCCAACTCAGGGGTCAAAACGGTCAAAACCCGCGTGACACAATCGCCGCGCCCTTGTTCAAACCAGTGTACCCATGGCCTCCTCGTCCAAATCGCCGATCACCAAAGCCATCTTCCCGGTCGCCGGTCTGGGCACGCGCTTCCTGCCGGCCACCAAGGCCCAGCCGAAGGAAATGCTGCCGGTCGTCGACAAGCCGCTGATCCAGTACGCGGTCGAGGAAGCCTACGAAGCGGGTGTGCGCGAAATGATCTTCGTGACCGGCCGCCACAAGCGCCCCATCGAAGACCATTTCGACATGACCTTCGAGCTGGAAGTCGCGCTCGAGAACGCCGGCAAGCAGGATCTGCTGGACGTCGTGCGCAGCGTCAAGCCCGACGACATGCAGTGCATCTACGTGCGCCAGGCCCAGGCCCTGGGCCTTGGGCATGCGGTGCTGTGCGGCCAGCGCCTGGTCGGCAACGAGGCCTTCGCCGTGCTGCTGGCCGATGACCTGATGGTCGGCCCCTCGCCCGGCCGCGGCGTCCTGAAGCAGATGGTGGAGCAGTTCGCCGATTGGCGCGCCTCCATCCTGGCCGTGCAGGAAGTGCCGGCCGAGCACACGCGCCGCTACGGCATCGTCGCCGGCACGCAGGTCAACGAGAACCTGATGGACGTGACCCGCATCGTCGAGAAGCCCGCCCCCGAGGACGCGCCGTCGCGCCTGGGCGTGGCCGGCCGCTACATCCTGACGCCGGGCGTCTTCCACGAGATCGCCAACCAGCCGCGCTGCGTGGGCGGCGAGATCCAGCTCACCGACGGCATCGCCGGCCTGCTGCGCCGCGAGAAGGTGTTTGCCTACCGCTACGAAGGCAAGCGCTACGACTGCGGCAGCAAGGAAGGTTTCCTGCAGGCCAACGTCGAGCTGGCCCTCAGCCACCCGCAGCTTGGCCCGGGTTTCAAGGAATTCCTGCAGGGCTTGCCGATCTGATCGGTTGATCAGCGCCGGCGCAGCACGTGGATGAACTCGGTGCCGGCAGTTTCCTGCTGGACGAGTTCATTGCCCGTCTGACGCGCAAAGGCCTGGAAGTCGCGCATTGAACTCGGGTCGGTCGCGACGACGCGCAGCAACTCGCCGCTAAGCATCTCCGCCAGGGCCTTCTTGGCCTTCAGGATAGGCAGAGGGCAGTTCAGGCCCCGGGTATCGATCTCGCGTTGGACGTCCATCTCGTCATTCTCTCTTGAGGTCTAGCCACTGCGGCTCGATGCCGCGCGAGCGCAGCCACGTCGCCAGCGCCTGGCCCGTGCCCTGCGGCCAGCAGCGCACCTTCTCGGGCGCGATCAGCTTGTATTCGGCCAGTTCGGGCGACAACTTGATCTCGCCGCGCGAGGCAGCGTGATAAGCAATGATGATCTGGTTCATGCGCTGAAAATCCCAGACGCCGAGCAGGCTCAAGGACTCGACCTGCAGCGACGTTTCCTCGGCGATCTCGCGCCGGATGCCGTCCTCGGGCGACTCGCCGGCCTCCATGAAACCGGTGATCAAGCCGAAGAACTTGCCCGGCCAGGCCGCATTGCGCGCCAGCAACACCTGACCCTCGCGGTCGGTGCATTCGATGACTGCGGCCAGCACCGGCGTCGGGTTGTTCCAGTGCGTGAAGCCGCACGCCGGGCAGCGCAGGCGTTCCTTGTCGCCACCGTCCTCGGCTTGCGTGATCAGCGCCAGTTCACTGGCGCAGTCCGGGCAGAAGCGATAAGGCTTCATGCAGGGAACACGCCCGTCGACAGATAGCGGTCGCCGCGGTCGCAGACGATGAAGGCGATGGTCGCGTTCTCCACCTGCCGAGCGATCTGCAGCGCCACCCAGCAGGCGCCCGCCGCCGAGATGCCGGCGAACAGGCCCTCCTCGGCCGCCAGCCGCCGAGCCATGTCCTCGGCGTCGTTCTGGCTCACCAGCACGAGTTCGTCAATACCGCCCGGGTCGTAGATCTTGGGCATGTAGGCCTCGGGCCATTTGCGGATGCCGGGAATGCGCGAGCCTTCGGCCGGCTGGGCGCCGACGACGCGCACGGCCGGGTTCTTTTCCTTCAGGAAGCGCGACACACCGGTGATGGTGCCGGTGGTGCCCATGGCACTGACGAAGTGGGTGATGCGCCCGCCGGTGTCCTTCCACAGCTCGGGGCCGGTGGTCTCGTAGTGGGCGCGCGGGTTGTCGGCATTGGCGATCTGGTCCAGCACCCTGCCCTTGCCTTCGCTGGCCATCTGCTCGGCGAGGTCGCGGGCGTATTCCATGCCGCCGGTCTTGGGAGTGAGCACGAGTTCGGCGCCAAAGGCCCTCATCGTCTGGGCCCGCTCGATGGACAGGTCCTCCGGCATGATCAGCACCATGCGGTAGCCGCGGATGGCGGCGGCCATCGCGAGCGCGATGCCGGTGTTGCCCGAGGTGGCCTCGATCAGCGTGTCGCCGGGCTTGATCTCGCCGCGCTCCTCGGCGCGTTTGATCATGCTGATGGCCGGGCGGTCTTTCACCGAACCGGCCGGGTTGTTGCCTTCGAGCTTGGCCAGGATCACATTGCCGCGCGCGTCGGCACCCAGCAGGCGTTGCAGACGCACGAGCGGCGTCGCGCCGATGACGTCTTCGAGGGTCGGATAGTTCATGGCGAGCGATTGTGGCAGCGGGTCGACGGCCCACGGCATTGCGAGTGCATAATCCGCCCCTCTCGCAGTCATGCGAGTAGCTGTTTCCGACGGGCCCGGGTGGCGAAATCGGTAGACGCAGGGGACTCAAAATCCCCCGCCGCAAGGTGTGCCGGTTCGAGTCCGGCCCCGGGCACCAGATGAAACAGCAGCCACAATCGCTGGCATACACTCAAACGGTAAGCGTCGCCCCCTGCGATGCAGGCGCCTTCCCCAGGTGCACAACCGCAAATCCATGCCCCCGCTGCCTCCGGTCACCAAAGCCTTTTTGCTGGCATGCGTCGGCTTCTTCTGCTTCTTCGAGATCTTCCCGAGGCTCGAAATCTGGTTTGCCCTGTGGCCCGTCAATTCGGGCCTGTTCCTGCCCTGGCAGTTGTTGACTTACGCCTTCCTGCACGGCAGCTTCACGCACCTGCTTTTCAATATGCTGGGCCTGTGGATGTTTGGCGGCGAGTTGGAACGCGTGTGGGGCCCTAAGCGCTACATGATGATCCTGGTGGCGAGCACGCTGACGGCGGCCATCGTGCAGCTCATCTTCACCTTCGTCATAGGAACCGATGCGCCGACCGTGGGTGCATCGGGCGCGATCTTCGGCCTGCTGCTGTCGTTCGGCATGTTGTTTCCTAACCGCATCATCGTGCCGTTGATCCCCCCCATCCCGATGAAGGCGAAGTACTTCGTGGCGATCTATGGCGGGCTTGAACTGCTCCTGGGTTTCAACCGCGGCAGCGGCGTGGCCCACTTCGCCCACCTGGGCGGCATGCTGGGCGCGTGGCTGCTGATCCGCCACTGGCGATCGTCCAGGCGCCGTTAGAGCCCGTCCTTAGGCGTGGGGTAGCGCAAGGCCAGGCCCAGTTCGCGCTTGAGCCGAGTGTTGGCAATGCGGCGCGATTCACTCCAAAAGCTCAGTTGCATCGCGCCCATGCGCTCGGCGGCTTCTTCGCGCGTGATGCGCTCGGGGCGCGGCAGGCTGGCGAGGTCGGCCGCGAGGTCGAAGTAGTCCCCCATCAGCAACTGGCTGTCGTCGCAGACATTCACCGCCCTTTGCGGCCGGCCGCGCAGCAGCGCGAGCACGCAGGCGCGGGCCAGGTCATCGGCGTGGATGTGATTGGTGAAGACATCGTCCTCGCGCCGCAGCACCGGCGTGCCGCGCGCAAGGCGCTCATGCGGATGCCCACCGTCGCGGTCGCGGGCATAGATGCCGGGGATGCGCAGCAAGCTCACGCGCGTGCCGTGGCGGCGGGCGAAGGCGCGCAGCTGCGCCTCGGCATCGACACGGCGGCGGGCGCGGTCCGACGCCGGGTTCAACGCACGCGTCTCGTCGATGAAGGCGCCGCCGCAGTCACCGTAGACACCGGTCGTACTTGCGTAGACGAGCACCCGAGGCGGCTTGAGCGCGAGCGCAGCAAGCAGGTTGCGCGTGCGTTGGTCGATCACTCCATCGCGTGCCGGCGGGGCAAGGTGCAGTACGAGTTCGGCCAGGCCTGCCAGGCGCCTCAACGTGGCGGGCCCGTCCAGGTTGCCCAGCAGCGGTACGGCACCGGCCGCTCGCAGCGCAGCGGCGCGGGCCGGGTTGGACGTCAGCGCGAAGACGCGCCAGCGGCCGCTCAGCGCCTTCAGCACGCGCAAGCCGACGTCGCCGCAGCCGATGATGAGCAATCTTGGGGTCATGCCAGGGTCGGGCAAAATGCGCCGCAGTCTACGGCCCCGGACTCCTCAGCGGGGCCGCTTGCTTTTTGAAGCCATGTCCTACCAGATCACCATCCAGCCCGCCGGCCGCGTCTATCAAACAGAGGGTGACGACACCCTGCTTGCCGCAGCCATCCGCAACGGCGTGGGCCTGCCCTACGGCTGCAAGGACGGCGCCTGCGGCTCCTGCAAGAGCAAGCTGCTCGAAGGCGCCGTCATTCACGGCAACCACCAGCCCAAGGCGCTGTCTGCGGAAGAGGAAGCTGCGGGCTTCGTGCTGACCTGCTGCGCACGGCCGCAGACGGATTGCACCGTCGAGGCCCGCACGGTGCCGGGCGCCGGCGAGTTCCCCGTGCTGAAGCTGCCTAGCCGCGTGTCGGCCATCCTCAAGCCGGCGCCCGACGTGGCCGTGCTGACGATGCAGCTCGCCGCCAACCAGAACTTCCAGTTCCGCGCCGGCCAGTACGTCGAGTTCATCCTGCGCGACGGTGCGCGCCGCAGCTACTCCATGGCCAATGCGCCGCACTCGCTGCCCGGCCAGATCGAGCTACACATCCGCCACATGCCGGGCGGCAAGTTCACCGACCACGTCTTCGGCGCGCTGAAGGAGAAGGACATCCTGCGCATGGAAGGCCCATTCGGCAGCTTCTTCCTGCGCGAGGACAGCGACAAACCCATGGTGCTGCTGGCCAGCGGCACGGGCTTCGCGCCCATCAAGGCCATCATCGAGCGCGCTCGCCACATTGGCTCCAAGCGGCCCATGGTGCTGTACTGGGGTGCCCGCAAGCAGGCCGATCTCTACCTGAACGACTGGGTGGCACGGATCGCCGCCGATTGGCCTGAGCTGACCTATGTGCCCGTGCTGTCGGAGCCCGATGAGGGCTGGACCAGGCGCACCGGCTTTGTCCATCGCGCGGTGATGCAAGACCTGCCCGACCTGTCGGGCCATCAGGTCTACGCCTGCGGCGCACCCATCATGGTCGACTCGGCGCAGCAGGACTTCGTCGCGCAGTGCCATCTGCCCGAAGGTGAGTTCTACGCCGACGCCTTCACCTCCGAAGCCGACAAGCACTGAAATGTTCGCGCCGCCATGGACTGACCCGGCCGACCTGATCGGCGCGCTCAAGCGAGATGGCGAGGCGGTGATTGCCCCCTGCGCGCTGGCCGCACTCGGCGTCACCGCGAACGACCTCGACGCCCTCAAGCCCTGCTGGGACGACTTGCCACCCGACGGCTATCTGCGCGACGGCGGCCGCTACCGCTTCCGCCGCCACGGCTGTTTCGTGGCCGACGGCGGCACGCTGACGCTGATGCCCCATCGCGCCCACTGGCAGCCGCTGGACTACAACGCACTGCACGGCGGCATCCAGCGCTGGTTCGTGCCGCTGGCGCAGGAGATGCTCACTTCACCCGCCTGGACGGCGCTGCTGCTGGGCCTGGCGAAGACAGCCTCGGCGCTGCGCGGCGAGCAACCCTGGTTCATCGAAGCGCACCCCTTTCGCATCGACACGAGCGACGGCATCGGCCGGCCGACGCCCGAGGGTGCCCATCGCGACGGCGTCGACCTTGTCGCCGTGGTGTTCGTCGGCCGCCACGGCATCAAGGGCGGCGAGTCGCGCGTGTTCGACGCCGCCGGCCCTGCCGGCCAGCGCTTCACGATGACCGAGCCTTGGACGACGCTGCTGCTGGACGACGCGCGCGTCATCCATGAGACGACGCCCATCCAGCCGTTGACGGCGGGCGAGCGCGGCTGGCGCGATACCTTGGTCATCACCTTGCGAAGCGGCGGCTTCCAGGGACCCTGACGCCTTGCTGGCTCGCCGCCTACACTGACAACGGCCGCGCCAAAAGCGTGGCCGTTCTTATATCCACTGCCACGCCACAAGCGCTGAATGTCATGAACTCGACCTCCCTCTTCGGCTTGCCCGAGCAACCCGCCCACGAGCGCGTGCTGCTCGCCACCGACCCGGCCACCGGCCTCAAGGCCATCCTCGCCGTGCACAGCACCGCGCGCGGTCCCGCCTTTGGTGGCTGCCGGCTGTGGCACTACGAATCCGACGCCGCCGCGCTGAACGACGCACTGCGCCTGTCCCAGGGCATGAGCCTGAAGAATGCGCTGGCCGACCTGCCCTTCGGCGGCGGCAAGGCCGTCATCCTGAAGCCCCCAGGCGCCTTCGACCGTCCCGCCCTGTTCGCCGCCTTCGGCCGCGCCGTGCAGTCGCTGAATGGCGCCTACATCACCGCCGAAGACGTCGGCACCACGACGGCCGACATGCGCGGCATGCAGGCCCACACGCCTTTCGTCAGTGGCATCCCGCGCGAAGGCGCGTTCGGTGGCGACCCCAGTCCCAAGACGGCCTGGGGCGTGTTCGTGTCCATCCAGGCCGGCGCGCGCCTGGTGCTGGGCCGCTCGTCACTTGAGGGCGTGCGCGTCGCGCTGCAGGGCCTGGGCGCGGTGGGCTGGCATCTGGCCGAGTTCCTGCACGCGGCCGGCGCCGGGCTCGTGGTGGCCGACGTGGATGCGGCCAAGGTCGAGCGCGCGGTGGCGCAGTTCGGTGCAACGGCTGCCAGCGTGGCCGAGATCCTGGCGGCCGATGTTGACGTGCTGGCGCCCTGCGCGCTGGGTGCGTCGCTGAACGAGCTGACGGTGCCCGCACTGCGCGCCAAACTGATCGCCGGCGCGGCCAACAACCAGCTCGCCACGGCGGCCGACGGCGACGCGCTGCAGCGCCGCGGCATCTGCTACCTGCCCGACTACCTGGTGAATGCCGGCGGCATCATCAGCGTGGCCCGCGAGTACCGCGGCGAGGGCGAAGAAGCCAAGGTCATGGCCGAGGTCGGCAAGATCGCCGAGCGCGTGGAAGAACTGCTGCAGCGCGTGCAGACGGCCGACTCGACGCCGGCCCGCGTGGCGGACGACTGGGCGCGCAGCAAACTCGTCCGCCAAGCCTGAGAGGCTGCGAGGCTCGGCAGGCGCGCGGTTTGCCGGCCAACTCCTTCTCGACCAGGAAGGGGCCCGCCATGGATCGCCGCCGTTTTCTTTGCCGCAGCGCCGCCCAGGTCGGCGCGCTGATCACCGCTTCGACGGCGTTGTCGGGCCTCGTGGGCTGCGGCGGCGGCAGCGACACGCCCATCCAGCCGATGCCGCCGACCTTCCCCGGCTCGGACACGCCCCTTCCCGCAGCGCCGGCCGCGACCGGCGCACACAAGTTCCCGCAGTCGGTGGCCTCGGGCGACCCCAGGCCCGACGGCGCGGTGCTGTGGGCACGCGTGGTGCCAAACGGCGCGGACGATGTGACCAGCGCCAACGGTGCCGGCAGCTACACGGTTAGGCTCAGCATCAGCAGCGCCGCAGCCAACGCTGCGCTGCAGGGCACGACGACGGCACTGACCGACACGGTCGACGCCGCCGCCGACGTGCCCGTCTACGAGTTCTACGACCACACGCTGCGCCACCGCATCGCCGGCTTGCAGCCGGCCACCGTCTACTACTACCAATTCACCGCCGGCGACAGCCGCTCGCGCGTGGGCCGCTTCAAGACCGCGCCAGCGGCCGAGGCCGACAACAGCGCCCTGAGCTTCGCCTTCATCTCCTGCCAGGACTGGAACGTCAACCACTGGGCCGGCCTGGACGCGCTGGCTGCCGAGAACATCGACTTCGTCGTGCACCTGGGCGACTACATCTACGAGACCGTCAGCGCCGACCGCCAGCCCGGCGGCGTCGAGAGCGCCCACGCGCCGCTGGTGCTACCCAATGGCACCGCCTTGCCCAATGGAGGCAAGTACGCGACCACGCTGGCTGACTACCGCTACCTCTACAAGCGCTACCGCAGCGACCGCCGCCTGCAGAACCTGCACGAGCGCTTTGCCTTCGTCGCCATCTGGGACGACCACGAGTTCAGCGACGACGGCTGGCAGGACCGCCAGACCTACGACAACGGCAGCTTCAACGCGACCACGCAGGCCGGCGACAACACGGCCCAGACCGCGCGCCGCCTCGCGGCCAGCCAGGCCTGGTTCGAGAACATGCCGGCCGACATCCCGTTCACGCTGGACCCGGTTGCGGGCATCACCGGCATCCGCATCTACCGCGACCTGAAGTTCGGTCGGCTGATGCACATGGTGATGACCGACGAGCGCCTCTACCGCGCCGACCACCTCATCGCCGAGGCCGCGCCCAGCCCGCTGACCGGCCAGCCCGCAGGCGCCATCGGCGCGCGCTACATGGTGCCGCAAGCCACGCTGTCGGCGGTGGAGACAGCCAAGCTCGCCGCCGCCGCCACGCTGCCCGACCCGCTGGCGCCCGTCAGCATCCTTGGCGCTGCGCAGCGCCAGTGGTGGGTGCAGACGATGACGGCGTCGCCCGCGCTGTGGAAGGTCTGGGGCAACGAGGTGTCGCTTTTGCGCATGGGCGTGGACGGCGCCAGCATCCCCACCGCGCCGGCCGCCTACCAGGCCAGGTTCGTGCTGAACGCCGACCAGTGGGACGGCTTCAACGCCGAGCGCAAATACCTGATGGACCAGTTGCTCGCCAAGGGGGTGAAAAACGTCGTGGCGGTCACGGGCGACATCCACGCCTTCTATGCCGGCGTCGTCATGGCCGACTACGACGCCGCGCCGCTTGCGCCGCTCATGCCGGCGATGGTCGACCTCGTCACGGCCGGCGTGTCCAGCAACTCGAACTTCAGCTACTTCCTCGGCGCCGCCTCGCAGCCGCCCTACGCAGCGCTCAAGCCGCTGGTGGCGACGAGCGCGGCCGAGTCAGAAGCCATCGCCATCCAGATGCTGGGTGCCGCCATCGCCGCCGACGCGGGCGTGACGGACCTGAGCAACACGGCCGCCATCCAGGCTGCGGCGGACGCAGCCGTCGCCCGTGGGCTGGTGCCGGCTGCGGCCTTTGCGCCGACCACTGGCCTGTCCACGGACCTCATCGTCACGCTGGACGAGACCCAGGCCGGCACGATGGGCAGCATCGTCGCCGCCACGATTGCCGCCTTGGCCGGCGCGAGCACATCAGTGGCTGCGATGACGCTCTTCGGCCTGATCCGCCAGAAGCTGGCGACGGCCCTGGGCATTGCGCCTTCGGCCGTGCCGACGTCGGAGATCGTCAAGCGCCTGAACCCGTTTGCCGACGCGACCACCGCCGCCGCCCCGCCGGTCAACAACCCGTGGATCAAACACGTCGACAGCGACGCCCAGGGCTACGCCGTGGTCACGTTGAGCAAGACCGAGCTGCTGTGCGACTTCAAGAAGGTCGCGCGCCAGGCGGGCGGCATGGCGCCCACGGTGCCGGTGGCCAGCGTGAAGCGCGTGCGGGTGGCGGCGGGCGTGACCGACGTGAACCTCGTCTGAGCGCCGCAGCTCCAAGACGAAACGCCCGGCACTGCCGGGCGTTTCTCATTCGCCGAGGTAGGCGGCCCTGACCTTGGGGTCGTTCAGCAGCGCCTTGCCCTCGCCTTCCATCGTCACCTCGCCCGACTCCATCACGTAGCCGCGATTGGCGAGCTGCAGCGCGCGGCTGGCGTTCTGCTCGACGAGCAGCACGGTGACGCCCTGCTGGTGGATGTCGTTCACGACCTCGAAAATCTTGTCCACCATGATGGGCGACAGGCCCATGGATGGCTCGTCCAACAGCAGCACCTTCGGTCGCGCCATCAGCGCGCGGCCCATGGCCAGCATCTGCTGTTCGCCGCCGGACATGGTGCCGGCCAGCTGCTTGGCGCGTTCCTTCAAGCGCGGGAAGAGCGCGAAGACCTTGTCCATGTCGGCGTCGATCTCGGCGTCCTTGCGGTTGTAGGCGCCCATCTGCAGGTTTTCGGTGATGGTCATGCGCGTGAACGTGCCACGGCCTTCGGGCACCATGACTAGGCCTTGCTTGGCCAGGTCCCAGGCACCTTGGCCCTTGATGGACCTGCCGAGGTATTCGATCTGGCCTGAGCCCACGGGCTGCAGGCCGGTGATGGCCTTCAGCGTGGTCGTCTTGCCGGCGCCATTGGCGCCGATCAGGCTGACGAGTTCGCCCTCGCGCACCTCGAAGCTGACGCCCTTGACGGCCTGGATCCCGCCGTAAGCGACCTTCAGGCCGCTGACCTTGAGCAGGGTTTGCTTGGTTGTCATGTCAATGAGCCTTGTGGCCGGCGCCGAGGTAGGCCTCGATCACCTTTTCGTTGTTCTGCACCTCGGCCGGCGTGCCTTCGGCAATCTGCTTGCCGTAGTCCAGCACGGTCACGCGGTCGCACAGGCCCATGACGAGCTTCACATCGTGCTCGATCAGCAGGATGGTGCGGCCGTCCTTGCGGATGCGGTCGATCAGCTCGCGCAGCACGACCTTCTCGGTCGCGTTCATGCCGGCGGCGGGTTCGTCCAGCGCGATGAGCTGCGGGTCGGTGGCCAGCGCGCGCGCGATCTCCAGGCGGCGCTGGTCGCCGTAGCTCAGCGTGCGCGCCTTGTACTCGGCGAACTTGCCAATGCCGACGTAGTCCAGCAGCTCCTGCGCCCGCGCCTTGATGGCGGCCTCTTCGGCCTTGAAGCCCGGCGTGCGGAAGACGGCACCGATCAAGCCGGATTTGGTGCGGATGTGGCGGCCGACCATGACGTTCTCCAGCGCCGTCATGTCGGCGAAGAGGCGGATGTTTTGGAAGGTGCGCGCAATGCCGGCCTTGGCGACCTGGTGCACCGCCTGCGGCTTGTAGGGCGTGCCGCCGAGCGTGAAGCTGCCGCCGTCGGGCACGTAGAGCCCGGTGATGACATTGAAGAAGGTCGTCTTGCCGGCGCCGTTGGGGCCGATGAGGCCGTAGACCTGGCCGCGCTGGATCTGGATGCCGACGTCCGACAGGGCTTGCACGCCGCCGAAGCGCTTGGACGCGCCGCTGACGTTGAGGACGATGTTGTCGTGTGTGGTCATGTTGGCGTCCTCCCTCACTTCGTGGCGGCCGGGGGAGCGACCTTGCCGTGCGCGGGCGACGGCCACAGGCCGCGCGGGCGGACCAGCATGATGATGATCATGGCCGAGGCCACCAGCAACTGCCGCAGGATGGAGGCATCAATGCGGCCGTCGGTCATGTTCTGGATGTCGCCCGCCACGTAGCGCAGCACCTCGGGCAGGGCCGACAGCATCAGCGCGCCGAGGATGACGCCGGGGATATGGCCGATGCCGCCCAGCACGACCATCGCGACGATCATCACGGACTCCTGCAGGCTGAAGGACTCGGGCGACACGAAGCCCTGGAAGCTCGCGAACATCGTGCCCGATACGCCGCCGAAGGTGGCGCCCATGCCGAAGGCCAGCAGCTTGAGGTTGCGGGTGTTGATGCCCATGGCCTTGGCGGCGATCTCGTCCTCGCGGATGGCCATCCAGGCGCGGCCGATGCG
>NZ_JBDSQX010000155.1:0-84820 GCF_039929605.1 Roseateles sp. | reverse complement strand
GCGTTGCCAGAAATCATCGGTCACCACCCACGACTCAACTCTCTTGCGTGTCGCCATGCCTTAACCCAACCACCGCGTGAATGGCGGTTCGGGACGAGAGTTTACTATTTACGGATAACCTCTAAGTTGGGAAACGTGACCATCGGTCCTCCTCAAAACGCCTGCGCGGCATTCTCGGGTATGGCTACCATCAGCCCTTGCAGGGGACGGGAGGCTCATATGCAAAGCTTGAAAGTCTTGCTGGCCGTTGGCCTGCTGGTATTGAGTGGCGGGCTCAGCGCGCAGACGCAGGCCGCCGACACCGACTGGCGCTATGTCATCCAGCCGCGTGACACGCTGATCACGCTGACCGACGCCTGGCTCGCGCCGCCCAAGACCTGGCGCGATCTGCAAAAGCTCAACCGCGTGCCCGACCCGTTGCGGCTCAAGCCCGGCGCCACGCTGCGCATGCCCGTGGCCTGGCTGCGGCGCGAGGCCAGCGTGGCCGAGGCCGTGTTCGTGCGCGGCGACGTGCAGCGCCAGCGCGGCGCGGCAAATGAAGCGCTCGCGACCGGCGCCACGCTGCAGAGCGGCGACCGCATCCGCACCGGCGCCCAGGCCAGCGCGTCCTTGCGCTTTGCCGACGGCTCGCGCCTGCTGATCCCGCCCGAGAGTGAGATCACGCTGGAGCAGCTCCTCGTGCTCGGCCGTGGCGCCATTCCCGCCGTGCGCCTGGGTCTCGCCAAGGGCGGCGCGGACAGCCGCGTCACGCCCAACGCCCAGCGCGTGCCGCTGTACGAAGTGCGCACGCCTCATGTGAACCTGGGCGTGCGCGGCACCGAGTTCCGCGTGCAGACGGATGGCGGCGCCAGCCGCATGCAGGTCATCTCAGGCGCCGTGCATGCCGACGGCCTCGGTCCCGACGTGCCGGTCGGCCAGGGCCTGCTGGTGGAAAGCTCGGCGCGCGCGGTCGCACCGCTGCTGCCGGCCCCCGACCTCAGCACGCTGCCCCACAGCGCCGAGCGCCTGCCGCTGCGCCTCATCTGGGTCGCGTCGCCCGCTGGCGCCGTGGCCTGGCGCGCCCAGCTCTTCGCCAAGGGCGAGTTCGACCGCCTGCTGCTCGACGCCCGCGTGACCGAACCCGTGGTGGCCTGGCCGCAAGCGCGCGAGCTGGTCGATGGCGACTACACGTTGCGACTGCGCGGCATCGACGCACGCGGCCAGGAGAGCGCCGCCGCCGCCGCCGAGGTGCAGCTGCAAGCCCGCCCCGAGCCGCCCTTTATCCAGGCGCCAGCGGCCGGCGCCGTCAGCTACAACGGCGCCATGGGGCTCGCCTGGACGCGCAATACCTCCGCGCCCGACGTGCGCCTGCAGATCGCGCGCGACGCCGAGTTCAAGGACCTGGCCTTGCAACCGCCGCCCATAGCCGCCGCCAACTACGAGGCCAGATTGCCTGAGTTGGGAGGTTATGGCGCCTACCACTGGCGCATCGCCGCTGTCGAAGCCGGCGGCCGCGCCGGGCCCTTCAGCGACCCGCAGACGTTCGAGATCCAGCCCCCGCCGCCCGCGCCGCCTCCGGTCGAACCCGACCTCAGCGGCGACCAGCTCAAGCTGCGCTGGCGGGTCGACCCGAGCGTCACGCGCTACGAGCTGGAGTGGGCGAAGACAGAGGCCTTCGACGGCGCCGACCTGCAACGCATCGCCACCGACACGCCCGAGGTGGCGATGCCCAAGCCGTCGGCGGGCAAATACTTCCTGCGTGCCCGCGCCTTCAACGCCGCCGGCGCCGCCAGCCCCTGGAGCCAGACGCAGATGATCGAGGTGCCCTACCCGCGCTGGCTCTGGTTGCTGCCGCTGCTGCTCATTCCCCTCCTTTGATGCGCTGGCCCTGGCTCGCTCTGCCCGGCGCGCTTGCGCTTTGGGCCCTGCTCAGCTTGGCCGGCGTCCAGCCGCGCGTCGACCGGGCGCTGGGCGACCTGCTCGTGCGGGCAGCCGCGCCCGCGCCGGCCATGCCGCACAGCGTCGTCGTCGACATCGACGACGCCTCGCTGCGTGCGCTGCGCGGACAGTTGGGCGAATGGCCCTATTCGCGCGACGTCTACGCGCTGATGCTGGGCTACCTGCGCCAGGCCGGCGCCCGCCTCGTCGTCATCGACATCGTCTTTGCCGGCCCGCGCGAGGGCGATGCGCGCTTTGCCCAGGCCCTGGCCGGGGCGCCACCCGTCGTGCTGGCGGCGGCGGGCCTGATGCCTGGCCAGCGTGCCGCCGCCGAGCTGGCGCCCACGTCGCCCGCCGAGGAGGCGGCGCTGCAGCGTGTGGGCGCCGCGCCGGCCGGCATCCCCTGGGCCGGGCTCACGGCACCGGCCGACACCTTGCTGGACGCGCTGACCGTGCGCGGCAGCCTGGGGGTCATTTCAGTCGCTCTGGACGACGACGGGCTGCTGCGCCGCCTGCCATTGCTGCACCAGGTGCAGGGCCGCGCGCTGCCCAGCTTGGCCCTGGCCGCGCGGCTGCGGGCCGATGGCGCGGCCGGCTGGCGCATCGAGGGCGGCGAGCTGATCGCCGGCGGGCGCCGCTGGCCGGTCGACGAGCAGGCCCGCCTGCGCCTGCGCCTGCCGCTGAACGGCGGCGATCTGCCGCGCCTGAGCTGGCAGCGGTTGATGCGCGCGGCGCTCGGCGAGGTGGACGACGCCGAGCTGGCCACGCAGCTCGCCGGCCGCAGCGTTTTTGTCGGCAGCAGCGCCTTCTTTGCCGACGAGGTCATGGTGGCCGAGGGGCGCCTCAGCGGCACCGTCCTGAACGCGGCCCTCTTCGAGGCTCTGGGCGCCGAGCCCGCACCGCTGCTGCGCGAGCGTGGTGCCGCCGTCTGGGCGCTGAACGCTGTGCTGCTGGCCCTGGGTACGTTGCCGCTGCTGCTGCGCCACCAGGCCTGGGCGGCGGGGGGCGCCATGCTGGCCATCGTCACCGCTGCCTGGGTCGGCGTGCTGAACGGCCTGCTGCCGTCGGCCGCGCCGGCCCTGTACCTGCTGGCCCTGGCCCTGCTGCTGACCGCCATCGAACACGAACGCCAGGCCCAAGCGCGCGAACGCGAGCTGACGCGCGAGCGCGAGCTGGCCGAGGCGCGCAGCCGCGCCAAGACCGAGCTGCTGGCCCACGTCAGCCACGAGATGCGCACGCCGATGAACGCGGTGCTGGGTTTCTCCGACATCCTGGCCCGCTCACCGCTGAGCCCTCAGCAGGCGCATTACGTCGAGGTGCTGGGCCACGCCGGCCGCCAGGCGTTCGCCCTCATCAACGACCTGCTCGACAACGCCCGCATCGAGAGCGGCCGGCTGGAGCTGCGCAGCCACCCCTTCAATCTCGTCGACCTCGTCGACCTGCAGCTTGAACTGCTGTGTGAGCGGGCGCTGCGCCAGGGCCTGTGGCTGCGCGTGTTCGCGCGCACCGAGGCCACCGGCTGGGTGCGGGGCGACGAGCAGCGCGTCGCGCAGATCGTCACCAACCTCGTCGGCAACGCCATCAAGTTCACCAAGGCCGGTGGCGTGACGGTGGAGCTGGCGCGCAGCGCGGCGGGTCTCATCGTCATCAGCGTGCAGGACACCGGCATCGGCATCGCGCCGGAGCGGCTGGAGCGCATCTTCCAGCCCTTCGCACAGGCCGACGCGTCCATCCTGCGCGAGTTCGGCGGCACGGGCCTCGGCCTGTCCATCACACGCAGCCTGGCGCGGTTGATGGGCGGCGACGTCAGCGTGCAGAGCCGCCCCGGCGAGGGCAGCCGCTTCGAGGTCAGCCTGGAGCTGCCCGACACCGCGGCGCCGCATCTCGACGTGGCCGACCACCGCGCCGAGCGCGTTGTGCCGAGCCACTCGCTGGCGCTGCTGCTGGCGGAGGACAACGACGTCAATGTGCTCGTCATCGAGGGCATGCTCGCGCCGCTGGGCCACCGCATCACCCGTGCGCGGGACGGCGAGCAGGCGCTGGCCGCGCTACGCCAGGGCCATTTCGATCTCGTGCTGATGGACATGCTGATGCCCGTCGTCGACGGCCTGTCGGCCACGCGCCAGTGGCGGGCCATCGAGGCCGCCGAGGGCCTGGCGCGCACGCCCATCGTCGCGCTGACGGCCAATGCCTTCGACACCGACGTGCAGCAGTCCCTCGCCGCCGGCTGCGACGCCCACCTCACCAAGCCGATCAGCCTGGCCGCGCTGCTGCAGGCGCTGGCCAAATACGCCAGGAACTGAGGCGCCTCGCCCGGTCAGTTTCATGGGCTGCCACCTACAGCCGCAGGGTCGAGGCCACGGTATGGTGAAGAGCCCCCACAGCCGCCTCCGCACCATGAGCGAACCCGCGACCGCGCCGCGAGATTCCGACACCGCCTTTCTGGCGGGCGGCGGGGAGCTGGGCCGGCTCATGCGCAGCCATGACTGGGCCGCCACGCCGCTGGGCCCGCCGGCCCACTGGCCGCGCAGCCTCAAGACCGTCGTGCGCATCATGCTCACCTCGCGCCAGCCGATCTGGATCGGCTGGGGGCCGCAGCTGAGCTACCTCTACAACGACCCCTACAAATCCATCATCGGCGGCAAGCACCCGTGGGCACTGGGCTTGCCGACGGCCACCGTGTGGCGCGAGATCTGGCCCGAGATCGGCCCCATGCTGCAGAGCGCCTTGGCGGGCGACGGCACCTTCGTCGAGAGCCAGCTGCTCGTCATGGAGCGCAATGGCTACCCGGAGGAGACGTACTACACCTTCTCGTACAGCCCCATCCCCGGCGACGACGGCTTGCCGGCCGGCATCATCTGCGCCAACTCCGACGAGACCCAGCGCGTCATCGGCGAGCGCCAGCTCGCCCTGCTGCGCGACCTGGCCATGCGCGCCGCCGATGCGCGCACCGTCGACGAGGCGGTGCAACGCTGCGCGCAGGCGCTGCAGACCGACCGCCGCGACCTGCCCTTTGCGCTGGTGCTGCTGCGCAGCCCCGGCGCGCCGGCCTTCACGCTAGCCGCTGCCGCCGGTGAGCCCTGGCCCTGGCTGGAGGCGGCGCGGGCGCTGGATTTCCGCGCGGCGCCGTGGCACGCGGACGAGGTGCTGGCCTCTCAACGGCCCCACGTCGTGCAGACCTTGCCGGCCGGCATCGCCTGGCCCTGTGGAGACTGGCAGGAGGCGCCGCGCCAGGCCATGCTGCTACCCATCCGTTCGTCGGGCGATGCCGGCCGGGAGGGCGTGCTCGTCGTCGGCCTCAGCCCCTACCGCCTGCCCGAAGGCGGCTACAGCGACTTCCTTCAACTGGTGGCCCGGCAGCTCAGCGCGGCCATCGGCCATGCCGAGGCCTATGAGCTGCAGCGCCACAAGGCCGACGAGCTGGCGCGGCTGGACCGCGCCAAGACGCAATTCTTCTCCAACATCAGCCACGAGTTCCGCACGCCGCTGACGCTGATGCTCGGGCCGCTGCACGACACGCTCACCGAGGGCGGCCTGTCGCATGCGCAGCAGCAGCGGCTGATGATGGTGGAGCGCAACGCGCGGCGCCTGTCCAAGCTCGTTAACGCGCTGCTGGAGTTCTCGCGCATCGAGGCCGGCCGCGTCACGTCCACCTTCCGGCCCACTGACCTGGCCGCGCTGACGGGCGAGCTGGCCAGCACCTTCCGCTCGGCGATGGAGAAGGCCGGCCTGGTGTTCCGCGTCGCCTGCCCGACGCTGCCGGCGCCGGTCTATGTCGACCGCGACCACTGGGAACGCATCGTGCTGAACCTGCTGTCCAACGCGCTGAAGTACACGCTGCAGGGCGGCGTCTCGGTGCAGGTGACGGCCGAGGAGGGCATGGCCGTCGTGGCCATCGAGGACAGCGGCATCGGCGTGGCCGAGCACGAGGTGCCGCGCCTGTTCGAGCGCTTTCACCGCATCGAGGGCGCGCTGGCCCGCACCCACGAGGGCAGTGGCATCGGCCTGGCGCTGGTGCAGGAGCTGATGCGCCTGCAACACGGCGACATCGCCGTGGACAGCCACCTCGGCCGTGGCACGCGCTTCACGTTGCGCCTGCCGTTCGGCCATGCTCATCTGCCGGCCGAGCAGGTCAGCCACGAGCGGGGCGGTGCGCCCGATGCCGGCCTTGCGCCGAGCTATGTGCAGGAGGCGCTGCGCTGGCTGCCCGGTGAGGCGGCGCGGGAGCATGCCGGCGAAGCGGGCAGGGGCCAGGCCAAGATCGGCGAGCGCTACCGCGCCACGCTGGGTGCACGCATCGTCATCGCCGACGACAACGCCGACATGCGGCAATACCTGCGCGGCCTGCTGGCGCCGTACTTCCGCGTCGAGGAGGCCGCCGACGGCGAACAGGCGCTGGCGGCGGTGCGCCGCGAGCTGCCGGCGCTGCTGCTGTCCGACGTCATGATGCCGGGGCTCGATGGCTTCGAGCTGCTGGCCGCGTTGCGCGCCGATGCGGCCACGCGGGCCCTGCCCATCGTGCTGCTGTCGGCCCGCGCCGGCGAGGAGGCGCAGATTGAGGGCCTGGGTGCCGGGGCCGACGACTATCTCGTCAAGCCCTTCACGGCCCGCGAGCTGCTGGCGCGCGTGACGGCCCTCATCGAGCTGGACCGCCAGCGCCGCGCCGGCGAGCAGCAGCTGCGCCTCTTCCTCGCCAACGCGCGCATGTTCAGCTGGGACATCGACCTCGGCAGCCAGAAGCTGACGCTGTCCGACAACGCGGGCGACGTGCTCGGCGCCGCCCCGGCCGACGTCGACGCCGGCTTCGCCCTCGTCCATGCCGACGACCGCGGCCTGCTGCGTGCCGCCGTCGACACCGCCGTCAGCAGCCGCAGCGGCTTCACGCAGGAGCTGCGCGTGCTGCGGCCCGATAACGGCGAGCTGCGCTGGATCGAGGCGCGCGCGCAGACGCTGTGCAACGAGGCGGGGGAGGCCGTCGGCTTGTCGGGCATCTCCTTCGACATGACCGAACGCAAGCGCATGGAGGAGGCGCTGCGCGAGTCCGACCGCCGCAAGGACGAGTTCCTCGCCATGCTGGCCCACGAGCTGCGCAACCCGCTGGCGCCCATCCGCAACTCCGCCGAGCTGATGCTGCGAACCCTGCCCGCCGAGACACCGGCGCGCCGCGCGGTGGAGATCATCAACCGCCAGGTGCAGCAGATGACGCGCATGGTGGACGACCTGCTCGACGTGTCGCGCATCACGCATGGCCGCATCGAGCTCGAATGCCGGCCGGTCGACCTGGCCGCCGTGATCGCATCGGCCGTAGAGGCCGGCGCGCCGGCCATGCAGGAGCGCCGACACCGGCTGACGGTGGCGGTGCCGGCGCCGCTGCCGGGGCTGGCCGTGCTGGGGGATGCCGCGCGCCTGGAGCAATGCGTCGTCAACCTGCTGGCCAACGCCGCCAAGTACACCGACCCGGGCGGCGACATCCGCGTCGATCTGCGGCGCGAAGGCGACACGGCGATCATCCGTGTGCAGGACAGCGGCGCCGGCATCGCGCCCGACGTGCTGGCCGGCGTCTTCGATCTCTTTGTGCAGAGCGCTCGCACGCTGGACCGAGCCCAGGGAGGCCTGGGCATTGGCCTGTCGGTGGTGCGGCGCCTGGTGGAGATGCATGGCGGCCATGTCAGCGCCAGCAGCCCGGGGGTGGGCGGCGGCGCCAGCTTCGAGATCCGCCTGCCGCTGACGACGCTCGCGGCACCGGCCGCAGCGCTCGCGCCTGCGGCCGGCCCGCCGCCACGCCGGGTGCTGCTCATCGACGACAACGAAGACGCCGCCGAGTCCATGGCATGGATGCTGCGCGCCGACGGCCACGAGGTGCAGATCGGCTTCAGCGCTGAAGACGCGCTGACCCTGGCCGTCGCCTGGCGGCCCGACGTCGTGCTGCTGGACATCGGCCTGCCGCGCATGGACGGCTACGAGGTGGCCCGCCGCCTGCGCGCCGACCCGGCAGCCGCACCCATGCGCCTGGTCGCGCTGACGGGCTACGGCCGGCAGGAGGACCTGCAGCGCTCGGCCCAGGCAGGCTTTGACGGACACCTCGTCAAGCCGGTCGGCATGGAGGCGCTGGCGCGGGAAATTCAGGGGAATGCCTGACTTCTGTGCGGGGATGCTGCTTGTGGCTAGAGTCGCCGCGTTCCACACCCGAAGGCCCCCCGATGATCAATCTGACCGTGAATGGTCGCGCCGTCTCGCTCGACGCCGACCCCGACATGCCCTTGCTCTGGGCGGTGCGAGAGGAATTGCAGCTCACCGGCGCCAAGTTCGGCTGCGGCGCGGCGCAATGCGGCGCCTGCACCATGCATGTGGCGGGTGCGCCGGTGCGGTCCTGCATGACGCCGATCTCGTCCGTGCAAGGCGCGGTGACGACCATCGAGGGCATGGCCACTGACAAGGTCGGCCAGGCGGTGCAGGCCGCCTGGGTCGCGCATGACGTGGCCCAGTGCGGCTACTGTCAGAGCGGACAGGTGATGAGCGCCGTGGCCCTGCTGAAGGGCAACAAGAAGCCCAGCGACGCGCAGATCGACGAAGCGATGGCCGGCAATATCTGCCGTTGTGGCACCTACACCCGCATCCGCGCCGCGATCCACGCGGCTGCGGGTCAACTCGCTTGAAGGGGCTGACGTGCTGAACCCAAGACGCATCGATCAAGTCCTGACTGGCGGGTTGTCCCGCCGCGCCTTCGTCACCACCACCGTCGGCGGCGCCGTCGGCCTGGCCATGCTGCCGAGTTTGAGCGGTGCGCAGGCACCCAAGCCCGGCACTAAGCCGACCGAGCAGCCGCTCGCCTTCATCACCATCGCCCAGGACGGCACCACCACCATCCTGTGCAACCGCATGGACATGGGCCAGGGCGTGGAGACCGGCCTGGCCATGATCTGCGCCGAGGAGCTCGACGCCGACTGGAGCAAGGTGCGCACCGGCTTTGGCGACCAGAAGGCCGCCTACGTGGACCCGCTGTTCGGCATGCACCTGACCGGCGGCTCCAACTCGGTGAAGAACAGCTACCAGCAGTACCGCGAGCTGGGTGCACGCACCAAGGCCATGCTGGTGGGCGCTGCGGCCGAGAGCTGGGGCGTGCCGGCGGTGTCGCTGAAGGCCGAAAACGGTGTCATTTCAGGCGGGGGAAAAAGCGCCGGCTACGGCGAGTTCTTCGACGCGGCGATGAAGCAGGCCGTGCCCGAGGCCGTCACGCTGAAGGACCCGAAAACCTTCAAGTTCATCGGCAGGCCCACCGGCCTCGTCGTCAGCCAGGCCAAGAGCACCGGCGCCCAGGCCTATGGCATGGACGTTCAACTGCCCGGCATGGCGGTTGCTGTCATCCAGCGCCCGCCGGTGTTCAACGGCAAGGTCGCCAAGCTCGACTCGACCGAGGCACTCAAGGTCAAGGGCGTCAAGGCCGTGCTGCCGGTGACGCTGGACCGCGGTGGCCAGGGCGTGGCCGTCGTCGCCAACGGCTACTGGGCCGCCAAGAAGGGCCGCGACGCGCTCAAGGTCGATTGGGACCTGAGCGGCGTTGCCAAGCCCGACACGGCGGCGCTGACCGAGCAATACCTGGCCCTGGCCAAGACGCCCGGTACACCGGCGCCCAAGCCCGAGTTCCAGGCGGATGTGAGCGCCTGGAGCAAAGCGCCGAAGAAGATCACGGCCGACTTCGTCTTCCCCTACCTGAACCACGCCCAGATGGAGCCGTTGGCCTGCACGGTGGACCTGAAGGCCGACCGCTGCGACGTCTATTTCGCGTCGCAGATGCCAGGCCTTGACGCGATGGCGCTGGCCAAGACCGTCGGCCTGAAGCCGGAGCAGGTGCAGATCAACGTGCAGATGGCCGGCGGCGGCTTTGGCCGGCGCGCGACGCCCGCGAGCGAGTACCCGCGCGAGGCGGCGGCCGTGGCCGTGGCGCTGGCGCAGGCCGGCAAGCCCATGCCGGTCAAGGTGATCTGGAGCCGCGAGGACGACGTCAAGGCCGGCTACTACCGGCCCATGACCGTGCACCGCGCCGAGATCGGCTTCGACGCGAGCGGCAAGATCAGCGGTTGGCAGCACCGCATCGTCAGCCAGAGCATCCTGAAGGGTTCGCCGCTGGAGGGTTTCGGCTACCAGAAGGGTGTGGACGGCACGACGACCGAGGGCATGCGCGAGCCCTACGAGATCCCGATGAACCTGAGCGTGCACCACCCCGACGTCAACGTGCCAGTGCTGTGGTGGCGCTCGGTGGGCTCCACGCACACGGCCTATGTGATGGAGACGCTGGTCGACGAGATCGCCTTCGCCACCAAGCAGGACCCCGTGGCCTACCGCCTCAAGCTGATGGCGGGCAACGCCAAGGCCGAGCGCCATCGCCTGGCACTGCAGGCAGCGGTGGACAAGAGCGGCTACGGCAAGCGCAAGCTGAAAGCCGGCCAGGCCTGGGGCGTGGCGGTGCACGAGAGCTTCGAGTCGGTCGTCGCCTACGTCGTCGTCGCCCACCTGAAGGGCAAGGGCAAGGACCGCCTGGCCGTGCTGGACGAGGTGCATGCCGGCGTGCACTGCAACCTGTGCATCAACCCGCGTTCCGTGGAAACGCAGGTGCAGGGCGCCGCCATCATGGCCCTGGCCACGACGATGCCCACGCACCGCATCACGCTCAAGGACGGCGTGGTCGAGCAGAACAACTTCTACGACATGGCCATGCCGCGCATCACGGATGCGCCCAAGGTGATGACCGTCAGCGTCGTGCCCAGCAACGATCCGCCCAAGGGCATGGGCGAGCCGGGCGTGCCGCCGCTGGCGCCGGCACTCGCCAACGCCGTGGCGCGGCTGACCGGCCAACGCCAGCGCGAACTGCCGTTCCGCTTCACCTGACGACGTTTGCGGGCCTGAGAAAGGCGGGCCGTCGGGCCCGCCTTTCGTTGTTCATGAGGAACCAGATTCCGCAGTGGGTGGATATCCGGCCTCGGCCAGCGCGGCGGCGAGCGCGTCGCGAGGCAGCGCGCTGTCGACCTGGGCGGTCTTTGCTTGGAGGTCGATGTCGACGTGGGCCTGGGCGTCGGCCGCCTTGAGCGCGTCGGTGATGGCGGCAACGCAGTGGCCGCAGCTCATGTCAGGCAGGTTGAACCGGTGCATCGTGGGGTTGCTGCTTCAGATCAAGTGGGTGGCCATCCTAGTCCGGCCGATCCGGCAACGTCGTTGGTATCCCGCTCGCCGCTTTTGGCCTGCTGAGCCCGGTGGTTGCCGGCGCGGCGATGGCGCTGTCCAGCTCTCGGTCGTTGGCAATGCGCTGCTGCTGACGCGCTGGCATCATGGCCCCATCGCCCCCCGAAAGCCCTCGCCATGAAGATCATTGCCCTCAGCGGCGCGCTGCGCCGCGCCTCCTACAACACGGCCCTGCTGCGCGCGGCCATCGCACTGGCGCCCGAGGGCGTCACCATCGAGCTGCGCACGCTGCACGGCATCCCGCTTTACGACGGCGATGTCGAGGCCGAGGGCATCCCCGAGGCAGTGACGACGCTGCGCGAGGAGATCCGCGCCGCCGACGCGCTGCTCATCTCCACGCCCGAGTACAACAACGCCATCCCCGGCGTGCTGAAGAACGGGCTGGACTGGCTGTCGCGCCCGAGCGGCGAGGGTGCCAAGCTCTTCGGCGGCAAGCCCACCGGGCTGATGGGCGCCACGCCCGGCGGTTTCGGCACCGTGCAGTCGCAGGACGCCATGCTGTCGGTCTTCCGCACCTTTGGCAGCGACTTCTGGATGGGCGGGCGGGTGATGGTGTCGCATGCCGGCCAGGTGTTCGATGCTGACGGCAAGCTCGTCGACGACAAGGTTCGCGAGCAACTGCAGCAGTTCGTGAACGGCTTCGTGGCCTTCGTGAAAGCGAGGTCGGCATGAACGTCGAGCGCATCACCGGCCATGTCGGCGACGTCGGTGGCCTGCCCATTCAGCGCGCGCTGCCGAACAAGGCGCGGCGCGTCATCGGCGCCTGGTGTTTTGCCGATCACGCCGGCCCCGCCACATTGCCCACCGAGAAGCGCATGAACGTCGGCCCGCATCCCCACACGGGGCTGTCGACCTTCAGCTGGATGATCGAAGGCGAGATCCTGCACCGCGACAGCCTCGGTTCCGAGCAGGTGCTGCGCGCGGGCCAAGTCAACCTGATGACGGCGGGCCATGGCATCTCGCACAGCGAGGAGTCGCTGTCCGACCGCATCCATCTGGCGCAGCTGTGGATCGCGTTGCCGGACGCCGAGCGGGAGCGGGAACCGAGCTTCCGGCACTTCCCCGACCTGCCGCGTGTTGCGCTGGACGAAGGCTGGGACGGGACGGTGCTCATCGGTGAACTCGCCGGCCAGCGTTCGCCGGTGCCCAGCTTCACGCCGCTGCTCGGCGTCGATCTCGCCGCCGCCGGCCCGGCCTGCGCGACGCTGGCGCTGGACGCGCGCTTCGAGCATGGCGTGATGCTGCTGGAGGGCGAGGTCGATGTCAGCCCGGCCGGCCACGACGCGGTCGAAGCGGTCGCGCCGGGCACGCTGCTCTACATCGGCGTGGGCTGCGAGGCCGTCGAGCTACGCTGTGCGGCGGCGTCGCGCCTACTGCTGCTCGGTGGCGAACCCTGGGCCGAGCCGCCCCTGCTGTGGTGGAACTTCGTCGGCCGCGAGCCGGCGGAGATGCAGGTCTGGGCGGCGGACTGGACGCGGGAGGACGGCGGGCGGTTCGGTGCGGTGCAGGGCTATGTTGGCCCGCGCATCCCGGTTCCGCCGGTGCCGAACGTCAGCGCGGTCAGGCGGCCCTGACCTCACCAGGCAACCGTGCAGCAATAGCCGTCCCAGAAGGGCGCCGGGTCGGCGAGCAAGTTGTAGCGCTTGCCGTCGTAGTGGTAGACATATTGCTGTCGGCGTGGCGCGGAGTCGAACTTGGCCGGTGCATTGCCGTTGCGGGTCAGGGTTTCAGTGATGACGAGATCGTTCCAGCCTTGAGCCGTCGGCGGGCCGGTCGGGCCGACGGCCAGTGTCATGGTGGCATTCTTCCAAACCGCGCCGGTGGACTGGACACTCAGGCTGCCCACTTCGACCGTTTGGGCGCTCATCGTGCGGCCGAACACCGGCCTGAGCTGGCGGCCTTCGGGCACGAACAACAACAACTCATCGCCCCACGAGGACTCGGCGCCTGAAGGTTGCCGGGCAGCGCTACGAAAACGTAGGCCAAGCGCGCGGGTTCCTGGCTTGACCTGGTAGCGCGCCGTGTCCAGCGAGAGGCTGAGATCGCCCACGGCTGCGGTGGCGTCCTCCTCCAGTTCCGTCCTGCGGCTGTGAAGTGGACGCGAGGTCTTGCTATCCAGCAATGCCAGCACGATGACCCAGCGTCGCTGCCGTCCGCTCTTCCCGTCCCGCTGGAAGGCCATCACCGCAGCAGTCTGTTTGCCGCCGGCTGGTGGCCAAGCCTTGCAATCGCTCGCCACGACGATACCTTCGATCTCGGCTTTGCCATCGAGTTGGCGCAGAGCGTTTTCGATGTCGCCGCCGCATTTACCTCCGCCTTGGGCGCCGGCCAGCGCAGGCAAGAGAGCCAGCAGGATTGACCCGCGCTTCACCCCGCCCTCGCGCTCTTGACCAACGCCTCGATCCGCGCCGTCACATTCACCGCCACCAGCTCCACCTGCGGATTCGCCTTGGCGAACACGCGAAACAACTCGTCCGTGAAGCCATGGCCCACGTCGATCACGCCGTCGAAGTCGATCTCCGCGCGCTTGAAGGTTGCCAGTCTTGAGCCCACGCGGCGCGCAGCCGCGCGGGAGTCCAGCGCCTGGCCTTCGCTCACCAAGAGGCGCAGCTGCACGCGGGTCTGGTCGAACTCGATGCCGTCGCCGGCCTGGCTCCAGGCGGCCATGACGCCGTCCAGCGTGCGCGTCGTGTTCAGCGCGATGGCCATGTAGATGCTGCTGCCCTGGCGCGGCAGCGCGCGGCCCTTTTTCCAGCCGCTGCTTTCCCAGGCGCGCCGCTGGTAGGCGGTGTTGTTGGCGTGGATGTCGAAGACGTCGGCCAACTGGCTGCTGAAGAACAGGCCGCGGCCGGTGTGGGCGTCGGGCGCGCTGGTGAGCCGGCCCTTGCTCAGCTCCAGCATGGCGTGCTGCGTGTCTTCGAGCTGGAAGGCGGTGCAGATCTTGTCGAACACGCCGATGCCGTCGTCGCTGACCAACAGCTGCACATGCGTGGGCGTCTGGCGCAGCGATACGGTGACGCTGCTGCCGCCGGAGTGGTCGGCCGCGTTGTTGAGCAGCTCGGTAAAGCCGTGCTGCACCATGCGTTCCACGTGCTTGGGCAGCGCGAAATGCGGCGCGTAGTCACGCTGCCAGGGCAGGTCTTCCTGCAGGCCATGGAGTGTGTAGCTGCGCGCCACCTGGCGCAGCGCGCCGGGCGCGAACACGGGGCGGCGGGAGGTGCCCGAGCGGGCCAGCCACCCAGCCTCCACCAGGCGATTCAGCGCGGCAAGCGTTGCGCGGCGGCTGGCACCGGTGCGCTCCTCGACGTGAGTGGCCAGATCGTGCGAATGCTCGCTGGCGGCGGCCGTGATCCAGTTGGTGAGGTGGTCAAACACCAGTCTTGTCATGAGCGCGCATTGTGCTGATTACTCTCATCCATGGGGGTGGGGCATGCCCGACAGCCCGGCACTGTCCATAGAATCCCCAACGAGTTACGAAGCGGTTACGGCCTAGGGTGCGTACCGCAGTCGGCCCAGATTTCTCAACTTCACCGGGAATTTCCCATGCCTCTCGTTTCCATGCGCCAGTTGCTGGACCACGCCGCCGAACGCGGCTACGGCATCCCAGCCTTCAACGTCAACAACCTGGAGCAGGTGCAGGCCATCATGGCCGCGGCCGACGAGGTCGGCGCACCCGTCATCCTGCAGGCCAGTGCAGGCGCCCGCAAGTACGCGGGTGAGCCCTTCATCAAGCACCTGATCCAGGCCGCCTGCGAGGCCTACCCGCACATCCCGCTGGTCATGCACCAGGATCACGGCACCAGCCCCAAGATCTGTGCCGGCGCCATCGACCTGGGCTTTGGCTCCGTGATGATGGACGGCTCGCTGCTGGAAGACGGCAAGACGCCGGCCTCGTTTGAATACAACACGGAAGTGACCCGCAAGGTCGTCGAGATGGCGCACCTGGTCGGCGTCACCGTCGAAGGCGAACTGGGCTGCCTGGGCAATCTGGAAACCGGTGAAGCCGGCGAGGAAGACGGCGTCGGCGCTGAAGGCAAGCTGGACCATTCCCAGATGCTGACCGACCCCGAGGAGGCCGCCACCTTCGTCAAGGCCACGCAGCTCGACGCGCTGGCCATCGCCATCGGCACCAGCCACGGCGCCTACAAGTTCAGCCGCAAGCCCACGGGCGACATCCTGGCCATCGGCCGCGTGAAGGAGATTCACGCGCGCATCCCCAATACGCACCTCGTCATGCACGGCTCGTCCAGCGTGCCGCAGGACCTGCTGGCCATCATCAACCAGTACGGCGGCAAGATGAAGGAGACCTTCGGCGTGCCCATCGAGGAGATCCAGGAAGCCATCAAGCACGGCGTGCGCAAGATCAACATCGACACCGACATCCGCCTGGCGATGACGGGCGCGGTGCGCAAGTTCCTGCACGAGAACCCCGACAAGTTCGACGCCCGTGAATGGCTCAAGCCGGCCCGCGAAGCCGCCAAGGTCATCGCCAAGCAGCGCTACATGGAGTTCGGCTGCGAAGGCCAGGCCGGCAAGATCAAGAGCCGCACGCCGGTCGACATCGCCGCCGCCTACGCGCGCGGCGAGCTGGCGCAGCAGGTGCGCTAACGCCAGCACCTGTCGGGCCGGGTGGCTCTACCATCCGGCCCCATGAAAACGCAAGTCATCCCGTTATTGGCGCCCGCCGCCGACACCGCGCTGGACCCGCACCAGAAGAAATTCAACCGCCTGCTGGCGCAGATCGAAACCGCCAAGAAAACCCTTGCGCGCTGGGACACCGAGGCGGGCCTCTTCGGCACTGCCCACGCCCAGCTGGTGCAGCCGCTGCACGGTGACATCAGCCGGCTGCGCCTGCGCCTGGTGCGCCAGCTTGATGCCCTGGTGATGCAGACCAAAGGCTGGACGGCCACCGAGCGCGAGTTGCTCACCCGCCTGCTGGTGGCGAATGCCTTTGAGCTGAGCGAGCACGAGGCCCTCACCGATGCCGAGCGCGACGAATGTTGCGCGCTGCACGACCGCCATGCCGATATCAGCATCGACGCGGCGAACCGCGAGGCCGCGCAGGAGTTCAAGGCGCTGTTCGAGCAGGCCACCGGGCTGGATCTGGGCGACGAGCCGGCCGGGTCGCCCGAAGAGCTGGCGGCCCGCGCCCGGGCCCGCATGGCCGAGAGCGCCCAGGCCCAGGCCCAGGCCGCCGCGCCGCAGCCGCCGCGCAAGCTCGGCAAGGCGGCCCTGGCCCGCGCCGAGCGCGAGAAGGCCGACGCCGACGCCGTCCGCCAATCGGTGCGCGAGGTCTTTCGCAAGCTCGCCGCAGCCCTCCATCCCGACCGCGCCAGCGACGACGCCGACCGAGACATCCGCACCGAGCGCATGCAGCGCGTCAACCAGGCCTACGCAGCCGACGACCTGCTCGCCCTGCTCGCCCTGCAACTGGAGATCGAGCAGATCAGCGGCGCCGACCTCGCCCGTGTCACCAGCCAGCGCGCGCGCCAGCTCAACGGCCTGCTGGCCGAGCAACTCCAAGAGTTGAAGCAGACGTTGCAGGCCCGCCAGGAGGCCTTCGCCCATGGCTTCGAGCTCGATCCCTTCGAGCCCCTGAGCCCCTCGCGGCTGGGCCTGCTGCTGCGCAGCCTCCAGGGCGGTGCGCAGGCCGATGTCCACGAGCTGCAGCGCGACCTGCGCCAGCTCGGCGGCGACCGCGCGGGCGTCAAGGCATGGATCAAGGCTGTGCGGCGCGATCAGGCGGCCATGGACGACATGTTCGAGTTTCCATTTTGACGTTGCGAGCCACCTTGGCGAACGTGGCGAACCCGGTGCCCATTGGCGCGCAGTTCGACAGCCGCAAGGCCGTGACCATCGGCGAGCCTGAGGTTGGCGCCTGCGCGGCGGCAGTGGTGCCCAACTCGCCACCGCTCTGAGGCCAGTTTTATGCCCAACCACTGCTTCACCTACGGCTCGCTGATGTGGGCCGACATCATGGCCCGCGTCTGCGGGCATGAGCTGGCGTGCGAGCCCGCGCGGCTGCACGGCCACCGCCGCCACCCGGTGCAGGGCGAGGACTACCCCGGTCTGTGCCCGGTCGACGGCGGCGTCGTGGACGGGCGGCTCTACCGTGGCCTGGACCCCGTGATGTGGACCCGACTCGATGCCTTCGAGGGCGCCGACTACGAGCGCGTGCAGGTGCCCGTGGCGCTGGCGGACGGGCGCACCGAGACGGCCTGGGTCTACCGCTTCCGTGCCGAGCAGGCGGCCCGGCTGCTGCCCGGCGACTGGGACGTGCAGGCCTTCGAGCGCGAAGGCCGGGAGCGCTTTCTGGCGAGGTACGTGGGCTTCTCGCAGCCGCCGGTGCGCTGACCCGCGTAACGGTCACAAGAACGTTAGCGAAGTGCACAATCGTCCGACAGGGCGCTCGAAGTCAGGGCCCCACGGGGGACAAAGATGGATGCGCTCACCGGCCTGGCGGCCCGCTCGGGTTTCCTGCCTCACGGCTACTGTTTCCAGTGGTCGCCCGGCTTGTTGTGGACCATGGTGGGCGCCGATCTCGCGATCGCGCTGGCCTATTTCTCCATCCCCCTGCTGATACTCGCCTATGCGCGCCAGCGGCCGCAGCTGAACTTCGGCGGCCTGGCCGTGTTGTTCGGCAGCTTCATCCTGGCCTGCGGCGCCACCCACGTGCTCGACGTGTGGACGATCTGGCGGCCCGACTACGGCGTGCAAGCCGCCGGCAAGGTGGTGACGGCCATCGCGTCGGTACTGACCGCCTGTGTCGCCTGGCGCCTGCTGCCCCGCTTGCTGGCCATCCCGTCGATGCATGAGTTCAGCGAGGCGCTGAGCAAGCTGCATGCGGAGGCCGGCCGCCGTCACGATGCCGAAGATGACCTGCTCGAGGCCGAGCAGAGCCTGGCCGCCACGCTGGCCAGCATCGACGCCGGCTTCATCACCACCGATGGCGAGGGGCGCGTGACCCGCATGAACGCGGTGGCCGAGCAGCTGACGGGTTGGCCGGCCGCCGAGGCGCTGGGGCGCGAGGTGTGGGAGGTGTTTGAGCGCGTCGACCAGCCGGGTGCAATGCGCACGCGCAACCCGGTGGACGTGGTGGCCGAGCGTGAACGCGACGGCCTGCGGCGCCAGCAGGTCACCTGCGTCGCCCGCGACGGGCGCCGCACGCCGGTCGAGTTGCATGCCGGGCTGACCCGCCATGCCGACGGCCGCGCACGCGGCGTCAGCATCGTGTTCCGCGACATCGGCGCGCTGACCCAGGCCGAGGCCGAAGTCAGGCGGCTGGCGGCGGTCGTCGAGTCGTCGGCGGACGCGATCATCGTCAAGTCCCCCGACGGGCGCATCACCAACTGGAACGCGGCAGCGGAGCGGATGTTCGGCTACAGCGCGGCCGAGGCCGTCGGCCAGTCCGTGCTGATGCTGGTGCCGCCCGAGCGCGAGGCCGAGGAGCAGCACATCCTGTCCGAACTGGCCCAGGGGCGGCAGGTGCCGCCTTTCCGGACGGTGCGGCTCACCAAGGACGGCCGTCGCGTCGACATCTCGGCACAGGTGTCGCCGTTACGGGACGCTGCCGGCCAGCTTATCGGCGGCGTCAAGTCGGCACGGGACCTGACGCACCAGCGCCAGATCGAGGTGGCCCTGCGGCAAAGCGAGGCGCGGCTGCGCTTCGCGCTGGAGTCCGCCGCTTTGGGCGACTGGGAGCTCGAACTTGATGGCGGCCAGGTGCACCGCTCGCGCCGCTTCGATCAATGTTTCGGCCTGGATGCTGCCGCGCCGGCCGACTGGGGTTGCGAGCAGATGCTTGAGGTGGTGCAGGCAGAAGACCGGCGCGAGGTGGGCGCCGCGTTGAGCGCGCTGCGCGACCACAGCACGCCCTGGCATGCCGAGTTCCGAGTCGTCTGGCCCGATGCCAGCCTGCACTGGCTGCGCATGGACGCGCGGGTGGCACGCGACGACAACGGGCCGGCGCGCGTCGTGGGCATCGTTGCGGAGGTCACGGCGATGCGCACGGCCGAGCAGGCGCGTCAGCAGACGATCTGGCTGGAAGCCGAGAACCGCCGCGTGCAGGAGTCGAACCGGCTCAAGAGTCAGTTCCTGGCCAATATGTCTCACGAACTGCGCACACCGCTCAACGCCGTCATCGGCTTCTCGGAACTGCTCGCGGCAGGCGTTATCCCGGTCGATTCGCCACGCTACCCGGCGGCACTGCAGCACATCTCCAACAGCGGCCGCCACCTGCTGCAGATGATCAACGACGTGCTCGACCTGTCCAAGATCGAAGCCGGCAAGCTGACGTTCCGGCCCGAGACGCTGGACCTGTCGGTGCTGGTGGACGAGCTGATGGCCACGGTGGCGCTGCTGGCCGAGCAGCGCGGGTTGACGCTGGTGTCCAGCATTGCGCCCGAACTGCACCATGTGCATGTGGACGCTGCGCGTCTCAAGCAGGTGCTGCTGAACTACCTGTCCAACGCGATCAAGTTCACCGAACCCGGCGGTCGCATCGAGGTGCGCGCCACGGGCGAGGGCCAGCAACGCTGGCGGGTCGAGGTGCAGGACAGCGGCATCGGCATCCAGGCGGGCGACCTTGCGCGGCTCTTCGTGGAGTTTCAGCAACTCGATGACGGGCTGGCCAAGCGCCACCAGGGCACCGGCCTGGGCCTGTCGCTGACGCGTCGCCTCGTCGAGGCGCAGGGCGGGCGGGTCGGCGTCTACAGCGAGCCCGGCGAGGGCAGCTGCTTTTACGCGGTGCTGCCGCGCCATGCCGTGCCGCTCGATGCTGAGGGCGAGGGCGAGGGCGAGCCGGTCGCTGACGACGCGCGCCTGCTGGTCGCCTTGCATGCCCACCCCTGGCGCGACCACCTCGCGCGTGAGCTGACCCATGCCGGCTTCGATACCGACACCGCCGCCAGTGCCGCCCAGGTCGTGCAGCTGACGCGGGTGCGCCATTACAGCGGCCTGGCGCTGGATCTGGCGCTGCCGGATTCGCCTGGGCTGTCCATGCTGGCCGACGTGCGTGCGGCGGGTGCCTCGCGCGACTCCCCCGTCAAGGCCCTGGGCTTTGGCGCCGACACGTCTGCGGAGGTGGCCTTCCTGGTGGCCGACGTGCTGACCAAACCGCTGGACCGCGCCGAGCTGGAGCGCGTGCTCGCGCCGCTGCGGCCGGCGGGCGGTGGGCGTTTCACGGTCCTGGTTGTCGACGACGAGGCTTCGGCGCGTGACCTGATGTGCGAGTCCCTGGCTCAGGTGGGTGTGGATGCCGTCGCGATGGACGGCGGGCCGGCTGCGCTGGACTGGCTGGCCAGCCACGCCGCGTCGGCGGTCGTGCTGGACCTGATGATGCCCGGCATGGATGGCTTCCAGGTCTTGCACCGGCTGCGCGGCAACTCGCTGCTGGCCGGGCTGCCCGTGGTGATCTGGACCGCGATGACGCTGACACCGGAGGAACTGGCGCGGCTCGCTGCATCCGCCCAGGTGATTGCTGGCAAGGGTGATGCCGGCTCGCTGGGTCAGGTGCGGGACGCCCTGCTGCACTGGGCGCGTGAACAAGCCCGGGTGGTGCCCGCCCGTGAAGCCTGAAATAAAGCCCCTCGTCCAAGGCGTACCTTGGCCGGTCCCCCGAGGGGACGGCGATGCTTGCGGCGTCGAGCCGCAAGCACATCGCCAACGCGGGCCGGCTTGGGAGCGGCCCGGCGCTCGGCCCGAATACCCGTTTTTCATGCATCGCGGGCGCCGCGAATGCGGAATGGATGACTGAGATGGACGCTCTGTGCATCCTGGTCGTGGACGACCACGAGGTCAATCTGCTGCTGGCCGAATGCGTGCTGGAAGCCGACGGCATGGAGGTGCTGCGCGCGGGAGATGCCGAATCGGCGCGTGTGGCTTTGCGGGCGCGACAGCCCGATCTCATCCTGCTAGATATCCAGTTGCCCGGCGTGGACGGCCTCAGCCTCGCGCGCGAGTTCAAGGCCGACGCCCGGCTGGCCGGCGTGCCCGTCATCGCCTTCACCGCGCACGCCATGCGGGGCGACGAGGCGCGCTTTTGTGCCGCCGGTTTCGACGGCTATCTGGCCAAGCCCATCGAGGTGACGCGCTTCGCGCGGCAGGTGCGGGACTTCGTCGCCTCCTAAAATCCGCCGCTTTCCGCCCCGGCTGCGCTCGCCGCAGCACTTTCACCATGCCTCAAGCCCTGCTCCAGTCCTCCCTCACGTCGCTGCCTTTGCTCGGTCGCGGCAAGGTGCGCGAGAACTACGCCGTCGGCGAGGACCGCATCCTGATGGTCGCCAGCGACCGGCTCTCTGCCTTCGACGTCATCATGGGCGAGCCCATCCCTGGCAAGGGGGCGCTGCTGACCCGCATGGCTTTGTTCTGGTTCGACAAGCTGCAGGGCATCGTGCCGAACCACCTGACCGGCGAGGACCCGCTGTCGGTCGTCACGGCGGCGGAGCGTGAGCAGGTCGAAGGCCGCTCGATGCTGGTCAAGCGCCTCAGCCCGCTGCCCATCGAAGCCGTCGTGCGCGGCTATCTGGCCGGCAGCGGCTGGGCCGAGTACCAGCACAGCGGCAGCGTCTGCGGCGTGGCTTTGCCGGCCGGCCTGCGTAACGCCGACAAGCTGCCCGCGCCGATCTTCACGCCCGCCACCAAGGCCGAGATGGGCGACCATGACGAAAACATTTCCTTCGAGCAGGCCGCAGCCCTCATCGGCAGCGATCTCGCCACCCGCCTGCGCGACATCTCCATCCAGCTCTACCAGCGCGCCGCAGACTTCGCGCTGACCCAGGGCATCATCATTGCCGACACCAAGTTCGAGTTCGGCCTGGATGCCGACGGTACGTTGACGCTGATGGACGAAGTGCTGACGCCTGACTCCTCGCGCTACTGGCCGGTCGAGAGCTACGCACCGGGCAGCAACCCACCGAGCTACGACAAGCAGTTCGTACGCGACTGGCTGGAGCAGGCTACCGTTGACGGCCTGCCCTGGGGCAAGACCGCGCCGGCGCCGGCGCTGCCGCCTGAAGTTGTCGCCAGGACAGCGCAGAAGTACGAAGAAGCCTTGCAGCGTCTGACGGCATGAACGTCCAGCTGCGCAGCCGGTTGGCACAAAGGCTGGACGGCGAAATCGCCGCGACGGCCGCCATGCCGGCGCGCTGCGCCGTGCTGCAAGTTCAGCGCGCCATCCTGTGGCTACGCCACGGCCGCGAAGCCGAGGCCCGCGCGGAGCTGAACCGGCTGCAGGCCAGCGCCCTTGCCAACCCGCGCATCGAGCTGGCTGCTTGGTTGCATTTGGCGGAAGGGTTGGTGGCGTATTTTGGCGCATTTGGCGGCGGTGCCTGCGAGCGTGTGCGTCGTGCCCGGGTGATGGCTAACGCTGTAGGTCTTAACACCCTGCAGACCCTCTGCGATGCCTGGCTTGCGCAGATGGCCTTTGTCGACCGAGACATCGACCAGCTTGTCGGTCACGCTACCGCTGTGCTGGCCGCGCATGCCGATCCCGCCGCATCATGTCGTGTTGCATCCGCGCTTGGCATGGCCTGGGACCTGTCGGAAAATCAGGCCGCAGCAGCGCATTGGTATGCCTGGGGCCGTCGCGGTGCCACAACCGAGGGTGACGATGCCAGCCTTGCTGCCCTGCTCTACAACCAGATGCAGATGCGTGCCCTACGCATCCGCCATGCGGCCCTAGCCGGAGCGCCTGGCGAGGCGCCGGCCGTAATGCTAGGTGTCGATTCCATCGGAAACTTTGACGGCGCCGTTGGTGGCTCCGCGCGAGCCGACCTGACGCCGCTGCTGCGCGCCCAATTGCTCACGATGCGGGGCGACTTTGCCGCCGCGGCCCGCCTGCTCGAAGCCCACCTGCCCACTGCCATGTCAAGCGGCCTCGCCCGGGTCGGCTACAGCCTCCTGGCAGATCTCGCCTGGTGCTGGGCCAACACCGGCGAGCCCCTGCGTGCCCGTGCGCTGGCTGACCAGGCCGCCGTGGAGGTGCTGGCCGAGGACGCCGCCTACTGTGACCTCGACGAGTGTGCCGTGCTGCACGCCCGCCTCGCCCAGGTGTACGCCAAGCTGGGTGAAGAGGCGCTGGCCGCCCGCGAAGCGGAGGCGGCAACGGTATCCTGGGTGCAAGATGCCGCCCAGCGGCGCCACTGGGCCGAGCGGCTGACGGCGGCTGGTCTGGGCACTCCGCCACGGTGAACGCGCTAGAAGCCACCGTAAGCCCGGGTTTTCGGGCTGTTGCCCAGCCAAGGCTGCGGTACTCTCGCGCGCCATGACCGCCGCTCCCGACGACGACGCCGACCACGCCCTGCTGGCCTTGCCCAAGGGCACCCGCTTTGGCGAGCTTGAAATCCTTGGCACCCTGGGCGTCGGCGGTTTCGGCATCGTCTACCTCGCGCGCGACCATTCGCTGGAACGCGAGGTCGCGATCAAGGAGTACATGCCCAGCCAGTTCGCGCAGCGCGACGGGCGCTCGCAGGTGTCGGTACGCTCCTTGTCCATGCGCGACACCTTCGAGCTGGGTCGCCGCAGCTTCGTCAACGAGGCGCGCCTGCTGGCCCGCTTCGACCACCCCTCGTTGCTCAAGGTCTACCGTTTCTGGGAGGCCAACGGCACCGCCTACATGGCCATGCCGCGCCTTGTTGGCCAGAACCTCCGCGAGGCCCGTCGCGCGCTGGCCACACCGCCGACGGAGGCCTGGGCGCGGCGCGTCTTCGACGCCGTGCTGGGCGGCCTGGAGGCGCTGCACGCCCAGAACGTCTGGCACCGCGATGTCGCACCCGACAACATCTTTTTGCCCGCCGACGGCAGCACGCCCATCCTGCTGGACTTCGGCGCCGCCCGCCAGGCCATCGGCGACCGTACGCAGGTCTTCACGGCCATCCTCAAGCCCAGCTTTGCGCCCATCGAGCAATACGCCGAGGCTGCCAGCCTGAAGCAGGGTCCCTGGACCGATTTCTACGCGCTGGCCGCCGTCATGCATGACCTGTTGACCGGCCGCCCGCCGCCTCCCTGCACCGCGCGTGCCATGGGCGACGAGCTGGCGCCGCTCGCCGTCGACGGCTACTCGCCGGCCTTCCTCGCCGCGATGGACTGGGGCCTGCGTGTGCCACCGCACCAGCGCCCGCAAAACGTGGCCGCCTGGCGCGAAGTCATCGCGGGCCGCGCGAGTGTGCCCCCGGCCCAGGCCGCTCCTGCGCGTCCGGCGCGGGCAGCGCCACCACCCCCGCCGGCCGAGCCCGCTGAAGCGCTCGACATTGAGTTCGTCGACACCGTGCAGGCCTTGCCCGAGGAGATGCTGCACACGACCCTCGTGCCGGCCCTTGCGCCTGTCTCTGCTGCTGCCCGTGGCCGGCCCAAACCGCTGGTGCTTGTCGCTGCTGGCGTGCTGGCCCTCGTGCTGCTGGGCCTCTTTGTGGCGCAACTGCGCGACAACGTGGCCAAGCACGCACCGCCGCCGGTGTCGATGGTTGCCTCGGCCGCCCCGTCTGCGTCGGCGCCTGCCGTGCCCGCATCTGCTGCCGCGGCACCCGCAAGCGCGCCGGTGGTGGTCGAAGCTGCCTCGGCCCCGGTGCCAGCGGCATCGGCCCTGCTGCCTAAAGCCGTGCCCCCGACCACGCGCCCGGTGCCAGCCGCAGCCTCCGCGCCTGCCCTGACGCGCCGCGACGGCGGCGCCCTCAAGCCCATCGTCACCGAGAAGGCCGGCGACTTCCGCCCCATGCCGCGCAGCCCCGTGTTCGCCGCTCCCGAGCCGGCGGCCTCGGCAACCGCCACGCCCGCACAGGTCACGCCTTCCCCAGCCGCCGTCGCGCCAGAACCCCGCACGCCCGGCGAAGCCTGCGGTCGCCGCATACTGCTGGCCCGCGCCTGGTGTATCGATCGGCAGTGCGAGAAATCGCAGTTCCGCAACGATGCCGAGTGCGTGAAGCTGCGGGAGCTGCGGAACAGCCAGGGTGGCGTGCCTTAAGCGACGATGGGCGTTGGGTCAGTCGCATCCGACCCAACGCCCGATAGGCTCCTAGAACAACGCCATCGACAACTTGCGCCGGTACTGGTCGATCAACGGGTCGCTCTGCACGACGGTCGCCTTGCCGGTGAGTTCCAGCGCGCCGCCCTTGGCCTCGGCGGCTGGCTTGGGCGCCGGCTTGGCGAGCAGTTCCAGGATGGCGACGTAGGTCTTGCGCGCAGCCTCGCCGTTCCAGGCCTTGTCGCGCATGATGATTTCCAGCAGTTCGTCCATCGCCTCGGCGAAGCGCTGCCCTGCCAGATGGCTTTGGGCCAGCGCAAAGCGGGATTCGAAGTCGCGCTTGTTGGCGACGATGGCGGCTTGCAGCGCGGCCGGGTCCGCCGAGGCTGCGGCCTCGCAGGCGGTCAGCCAACTGGCCAGCGCGGCAAGGCGCGGCGAGGGCACCAGCGTGTCGGCCGCCTTGGCGGCGACAGGCGCGAAGGCCTCGCGGGCTTCGGCCACGAGACCCAGCTCCAGCAGTGCCTTCACGTAGTCGAAGCGAGCCGTGTCGTTGGATGGGTCGGCCTCGACGGCATGGGCGAGCTTCGTCAAAGCCGCTTCGAGGTCCCCCTCGGCCATCAGGTCGTCAGCGCTGCCAACGTCCTCCTCGGCTGCCAGTTCCTCGCCGGGCGGCACATGCTTGTCCAGGAACTCGCGGATCTGGGCCTCGGGAATGGCGCCGACGAAGCCGTCCACCGGCTGCCCGCCCACGAACATCACGCAAAAGGGAATGGAGCGCACGCCGAACATCTCGCTGAGCTGCGTGGCGATCTCGGGCACCTCGTCGCTGTTCAGCTTGGCCAACGCGAAGCGGCCGGCGTAGGCCGTCTCCAGCTTCTCCAGGATGGGGCCGAGCGTGCGGCAGGGGCCGCACCAGGGCGCCCAGATGTCCAGCAGCACGGGCTGGGTCTGGGAGGCATTGATGAGTTCGGCTTGGAAGTTCTGGAGATTGATGTCGATCATGGCGGACAGGAGATTGGGCCCGAGCGGGAGGTTGAGCCTCGGCTTCTACAATTCAAGGCTTTCCTGAGCCTCGGAGCGCGCTTTGTCCACGTCAGCCCCTTTGAACCCGGATGCCGTCATCGGCATCGTCATGGGCTCCAGCAGTGACTGGGAAACGATGAAGCTAGCCGCCGAGATTCTGACCGAGTTCGGCATCGCCTTTGAAGCGCGGGTCGTATCGGCCCACCGCATGCCGGACGAGATGTTCGCGTATGCCGAAGCGGCGGCCGGCCGGGGCCTGAAGGCCGTCATCGCCGGCGCCGGCGGCGCGGCCCATCTGCCGGGCATGCTGGCCGCCAAGACAACGGTGCCCGTGCTGGGCGTGCCGGTGGCCAGCCGGCACCTACAGGGCGTCGACTCGCTCCACTCCATCGTGCAAATGCCCAAGGGCATCCCGGTCGCGACATTCGCCATTGGCAATGCCGGCGCGGCCAACGCGGCCTTGTTCGCGGTGGCGATGCTGGCGACGGGCGATGCGGCGTTGCTGGAGAAGCTAGACGCCTTCCGTGCCCGCCAGACGGCCGTGGCGCAGGCGATGACCGAGGACCTGCGTTGAGCGCGCTTCTTCCCGGGGTCGCCACTCTGGGCGTTCTCGGCGGCGGCCAATTGGGCCGCATGTTTGTTCACGCCGCCCAGGCCCTAGGCTACCGCTGCATCGTGCTGGACCCAGACGCGATCAGCCCGGCCGGTTCGGTGGCCGAGAAGCATGTGAAGGCCGACTACCTCGATTCCTTCGGCCTGGCCCAGCTGGCGCGCGACTGCGACGCCATCACGACCGAGTTCGAGAATGTGCCGGCCTTGGCGCTGGAGACGCTGGCCGGCATGCGCGTCGTCGCGCCGGCAGCGGCGTCGGTCGCCGTCTGCCAGGACCGGGCCATCGAGAAGGCGCATTTCGAAGCCGCAGGCGTCCCTTGTGCGCCGCACGCCGTCATTACCAACGACATCGAACTCGCCGCCATAGATCCGGCGCTGCTGCCCGGCATCCTGAAGACCTTGCGCATGGGCTATGACGGCAAGGGCCAGGTGCGCGTGTCCACCGCCGCCGAGCTGGCAGACGCTTGGCAAGGGCTGAAGCGCGTGCCCTGCGTGCTGGAGCAACTGCTGCCGTTGAAGATCGAGCTGAGCGTGCTGGTCGCGCGCGGTGCGGACGGGCAGCTCGTCAACTTCCCCGTGCAGCAGAATTTGCACCGCGGCGGCATTCTGGCAGTCACCGAGGTGCCCGCGCCGGACGTACCCGCCGAGGTGGCCAAGCTGGCCATTGGCGCCGCCCGCCAGGTGGCCCAGACGCTGAATTACGTCGGTGTGCTGTGCGTGGAGTTTTTCTGGCTGGAAGACGGCCGCCTCGTCGTCAACGAGATGGCGCCGCGCCCGCACAACTCCGGCCACTGGACGATGAACGGCGCCGACGTCTCGCAGTTCGAGCTGCAGGTGAGGGCGCTGGCCGGCCTGCCGCTGCCGGTGCCGCGCCAGCATTCGGCCTCGGTCATGCTGAACCTGCTGGGCGACCTGTGGTTCAACGTGGACGGTGGCCCCACGCCGCCGGCCTGGGACCGCGTGCTGGCGCTGCCGGGCACGCACCTGCACCTCTACGGCAAGGCCGAGGCGCGCCATGGCCGCAAGATGGGCCACCTGAACATCACGGCCGAGACGCCAGCCGCAGCGCACGACGTGGCCGTGCAGGCCGCCGTCATCCTGGGTCTACCCACAGACTTCTGATGTTGCTCTTCCCCGGCAACGACCCTGACGCCATCCAGGCCGCCGCGCGGCGCCTGGCGGACGGCGAGCTGCTGGGCCTGCCCACTGAGACGGTCTATGGCCTCGCGGCGCGCGCGGACAGCGACGCCGCCGTGGCCAAGATCTTTGCCGCCAAGGGCCGGCCGAGCGATCACCCGCTGATCGTCCACGTGCTCGACGCGGCCGGGGCCGAGCTGTTCGCCGATCACCTGCCCGCCACGGCGCGCCGCTTGATGGACGCCTTCTGGCCCGGCCCGCTGACCGTCATCGTGCCGCGCCAGCCCGGCGTCGCCGCCAGCGCGGCGGGCGGGCACGCCACCATCGCGCTGCGTGCGCCGGCTCACCCGGTCGCCCGCGCCGTGCTGGCGGCGGCTCGCGAGCTGGGCGTCAACGGCGTGGCCGCGCCCAGCGCCAACCGCTTCGGCCGCGTCAGCCCGACGCTGGCCCGCCATGTCGTCGAGGAATTCGGGCCCGAGCTGATGGTGCTGGACGGCGGCGCCTGCGAGGTGGGCATCGAGTCCAGCATCGTCGACTGCAGCCGCGAGCGACCCGCGCTGCTGCGCCCCGGCCTGTTGAGCCGGGCAAGCATCGAGGCCGCCTTGGGCGAGCCGCTCGCCGAGCCCGATATCGATGCGCCCAAGGCCTCGGGCACGCTGGCTGCGCACTATGCGCCGAGTGCGCGCCTGCGCCTGCTGGACGCTGCCGGGCTTTCTTTACGTCTGGCTACGGCGGCCGCCAGCGGGGGCCTCGAAGGGGTGGCGGTATATTCACGCGCCCAGCCGCCGGCCGGGTTGGCCTGTGAATGGCGAGCCCAGCCGGCCAACGCGGCGGCGGTAGCCCACGAGTTGTTTGCTGTGTTGCGGGCGCTGGACACAGCCGGCGCCCGGGAGATCTGGGTCGAGTCGCCTCCGCGCGATTCCGCCTGGGATGGCGTACGCGACCGGCTCAGCCGAGCTGCGGCCGCTTTCACCGATTGAAGTTTTGTTCCTGCCCTGAATTGATCGTCATGCACCGAGTTGTCTCCCTGAAATTCAAGCGCGGCCTGGCCCTGACCGCGCTGGCGGCTGCGGCCCTGATCGCCGGCTGCGGCGGCGGCGGCACCTCGCAAATCGAGCCCTTCGCACCGACGCGCCTCATTGCCTTCGGCGACGAAAGCGGCGCCATCCTGCAGAGTGGCAAGAAGTACACGATCAACGGGCTCAACCCCGACACGCGGCAGATCGAGTGCCGGGCCAACCCGGTCTGGACGCAGGTGCTGGCCAGCGGCTTCAACTTCGTCTTCTCCCAGTGCAACACCGATTTCGTCGTGCTGCCCCAGGGCATCATGTACGCCGCCGCCGGCGTCAAGGTGGCCGACGTGCGCGACAAGATCGACCAGCATCTGTCCAACGACCGCTTCGGTCCCAAGGACCTGGTGAGCATGATGGTCGGCGTGAACGACATCCTGGAGCTTTACCGCCAGTTCCCGGCGGTCAGCAAGGATTCGCTGATCAATGAAGCCAAGGCGCGCGGCAAGCTGCTGGCCGAGCAGGCCAACCGCATCGCCAATGCCAACGGCCGCGTGCTGGTGGCCACCATCCCCGACGTGGGCCTGACGCCCTTCGGCTGGAAGGAGAGGGAGCAGCAGACCGACATCGACCGCGCCGCGTTCCTGGACCAACTCAGCGCGGCCTTCAATATCTCGATGCGCCTGAACCTGATCAACGACGGCCGCCTGATCGGCCTGGTGCTGGTGGACGAAACCATCCAGCAGATCGCCCGCTTCCCCGGCGCCTTCGGCTACTCCGACGTGACGCAGGCGGCCTGCCGCAGCGAGATCGCGCCGCAGGACTGCACGACGGAAACGCTGAAGGCTGACGCGACGCCAACCTGGCTGTGGGCCGGGGACACGCTGCTGGGCCCGACCGCGCAGCAGCGCATCGGCGTGCTGGCGCTGACCCGCGCGAAGAACAACCCCTTTTAAAGGCTTTGCGGGACAGACCGATCGAGCGCAGCGAGTAGCTCTGTCCCCAACTGGCTAGAGAGCCTGCTCAGGTGGTCGGCGTGCGCAGCTCGCGGCGCAGGATCTTGCCGACGTTGCTCTTGGGCAGTTCGTCGCGGAACTCGATGAACTTGGGCCGCTTGTAGGCCGTCATCTGCTGGGCGCAGTAGCTGGCCAGGTCTTCCTCGGCGAGCGCCGGGTCGTTCTTGACGACGAACAGCTTGACCGCCTCGCCGGACTTGGCGTCCGGTACACCGATGGCGGCGCACTCCAGCACGCCCGGGAGCATGTTGACGACCTGCTCGATCTCGGTCGGGTAGACGTTGAAGCCGCTGACCAGGATCATGTCCTTCTTGCGGTCGACGATGCGCACGTAGCCGCGCTCGTCCATGATGCCGATGTCACCGCTCTTGAAGAAGCCGTCGGCGCACATCACGTTGGCGGTCTCGTCGGGGCGCTTCCAGTAGCCGGCCATGACCTGCGGGCCGCGGATGCAGATCTCGCCGCGCTCGCCCAGGGGCAGGTCTTGCCCGTCGTCATCGCGGATGGTGATCTCGGTGGACGGGATGGGCAGGCCGATGCTGCCGTTGAAGACGCGCAGGTCCAGCGGGTTGATGGTGGCAGCCGGTGCGGTCTCGGACAGGCCGTAGCCCTCTACCACCGGGCAACCTGTGACCTTGAGCCACTTCTCGGCCGTGGCCTGCTGCACGGCCATGCCGCCACCGTTGGAGATGACGAGCTCGGAGAAGTCCAGCCGTGAGAAGCCCGGCTCGGCGGCCAATGCATTGAACAGCGTGTTGACGGCCGGGAAGATGTGGATCTTGTGGCCGCGCAGCGTCTCGATGAAGCCGGGGATGTCGCGCGGGTTGGGCACCAGCACGTTGAGGTGGCCCATGCGCGCGCCGAGCATGAAGCAGGCCGTCAGCGCGTAGATGTGATACAGCGGCAGCGCGCAGACGTTGGTGAACTGCACGTTGCCGTCGTGATAGCCAGGCACCTTGGCCAGCATCGGCTGGAACCAGGTCTCGACCTGCAGGATGTTGGCGACGATGTTCCGGTGCAGCAGCGTGGCGCCCTTGGACACGCCGGTCGTGCCGCCGGTGTACTGCAGGAAGGCGACGTCTTCCGGGCCCAGCTCGGGCTTCTTCAGGTGCAGGCGGTCGCCGTGGCTCAACGCCTCGTTGAAACGCACGACGGTGCGGCCTTCGCCGCCCTTGGTCATCAGCTGCAGGCGGAACTCCGGCACCATCTTCTTTAGGTGGCGCACGGCGAAGTTGATCAGCGGGCCCTTCCACCAGTTCAGCAGGTCGCCCATGGACGCAAGGATGACGTGGTGCACGTCGGTCGCGTCGATGACCTCCGCCAGCGTGTGCGCGAAGTTCTCCAGCACGATGATGGCGCGCGCGCCGGAGTCCTTGAGCTGGTGCTCCAGCTCGCGCGGCGTGTACAGCGGGTTCACGTTCACGACGACGAAGCCCGCGCGCAGGATGGCCGCAATGGCCACGCCGTACTGCAGCAGGTTGGGCATCATGATGGCGACGCGGTCGCCCGGTTTCAGCCCCTGCGCCTGCAGCCAGGCGCCGAGCTGCGTCGAGAGCTGGTCCATCTCGTCGAAGCGCATGCGCTGGCCCATGCAGATGGCCGCGTCGCGCCGGGCATGGGTGCGGAAGGCTTCGTTGAGCAGGTCCACCAGCGAGCGGTAGGCGCCCGTGTCGATCTGCGCCGGCACACCGGCCGGATAGCTGGCCAGCCAGGGCTTGGCGCGGGATGTCACTTGGGGGACTTCAGCAAGAACGGCGGTCATCGGCGGGCCCTTTATCGGCTTTTGGCTGCTTCGCGTGAAGCCAGCGATGGTGGGACTGCCGGTTACATCAAGCTAGGGGAGTTGCCCTAGCACGGAGGCATCTCCTCGAAACAAAGCGCTTGCGAGTGTGTCCTCGCGGTGTCGCACAGTGGACAGGAACTCGGCCGCGCCGCGCATCGCGCGGAAGGTGTCGAAGCCGGTTTCAAGAAAGCTCTGCAGCGCACCCAGGCCCGCCATCTGCGCCGGGCCGCGCATCAGCCGCAGCGATTGGCGCAGCAGCGGCCGGCGCGTGAGCTTGTCGAGGGATTCGCCAACGGCCATCGTCAGCTCGACCTGCAGCCGGCGTGCGTCCGGGCCGTCGCAGGCGCGCCAGGCGATGGCGTATTCCGCGGCCGTGATGCCGGCCGACATCAGGTGCTCGCCCATGCGCGTGTCCAGCCGTTCAGACAACGCATGCAGCCGCGCCAGTTTGGCGACGGTGTCGACCACCTCTTGCGGGAAAAGCCGGGTCAGCGCCGGCACGACGCGGGCGAACTGGGCGTCGCGCTGGCGGTAGTCGCCGGGGCCGTAGAGCTCGTGCAGGAAGAAGCGCGTGGCCGCCTCGTAGCGTGGGTTGGCGAGCAGGTCGGCATAGGTCGCGGCGAAGCGCCGCTGCTGGTAGGCCTTGAGGGCCTGCACGCGCGCCGCCAGTTCGGGATCGGCGGCGCGGCGGGCGCGCTCGGCGTCCACGGCACGCAGTTCGGTCAGCAGGGATTCGGCGCTGAGGGCATCCATTGGTCGTGCCGATTTTGCCTTCCTACACTCAGCCCATGAATGCGCGATTGCAGAGGATCTGGGTGTTGCTGCGGCTGGCGGTGGCGCTGCTCGTCGGCTGGCGCTTCGGCTGGGGCTGGGGCCTGTTGACGCTGGGCGCGCACGCCGCCGTGCTGGCGCTGGGCTTTGTGCAGCTCCGCTGGGTCAACCGGCCGGCGCCGGGCTGGGGTCAGCTCTTGCGTGCCTGGGGCCATGAGGTCGTCGCCAGCGAACTGGCGTTCTCGTGGCGCCAGCCCTGGCGCGAGTGGGCTGAGGCCGATCACCTGCCGGCGGGCGCGCAGACCGGCGTGCTGCTCGTGCACGGCTTCGGTTGCAACCGCGGGCGTTGGAACGGCTGGATGAAAAAGCTGCGCGCGCAGGGCACGGCTTTTGTCGCGCCGTCCATGGAGCCGGCCTTCGGCAGCATCGATGCCTATGCCGACGAGATCGAGGCCGGCGTGCGCAAGCTGGAGGCGCTAACCGGCCGCACGCCGGTGCTGTGCGCGCACAGCATGGGTGGCCTCGCGCTGCGGGCCTGGTGGCGCAAGTACGGCACCGGGCATGCGGCGCCGCCGCGCGTCATCACGCTGGGCTCGCCGCACGGTGGCACGCGCATGGCGCGCTTCGGGCAGGGGCGCAACGCGAAGCAGATGCGCCTGCGCAGCCCCTGGCTGGCGGAGTTGCCGGCGGTGACGGATGTCGACTGCTTCTGGACGCCGTGTGACCAGATCGTCAACCCGGCCGAGACGGCCATCCTGCCGGGATCACGCGCGCACCGCGTGGATGGCGTGGGCCACATGGGCCTTGTCCACTCGGACGCGGCGTGGCGGTGTCTTCAGACGGCCCTGACGGATTCGTCCTTCAGCACGCCGCGCCGGATCTGATCCAGCTCGATGCTCTCGAACAGCGCCTTGAAGTTGCCTTCGCCGAAGCCCTCGTTGCCCTTGCGCTGAATCAGCTCGAAGAAGATCGGGCCGATCACTTCCTTCGTGAAGATCTGCAGCAGCAGTTCGTCGTCCACACCCATGTGCGTGGCGCCGTCGATGAGGATGCGCAAGCGGCGCAGTTCGGCGAGGTTCTCCCCGTGGCCCGGCAGGCGCTTGTCGATCAGGTCGAAGTAGGTCTCGATGGTGTCCTGGAAGGCCACGCCCGTGCCCTTCATGCCCTCGACGGAGCGGTAGATGTCCGTCGTGCCCAGCGCCACGTGCTGGATGCCCTCGCCGTGATACAGGTCCAGGTACTCGGCGATCTGGCTCTTGTCGTCGCTGCTCTCGTTGATCGGGATGCGGATCTTGCCGCAGGGGCTGGTCATGGCCTTGGACTTGAGGCCGGTCAGCTTGCCTTCGATGTCGAAGTAGCGCACCTCGCGGAAGTCGAAGAAGCGCTCGTAGAACTCCGACCATTCCTTCATGCGGCCACGGAAGACGTTGTGCGTCAGGTGGTCGATCTCGGTCAGGCCGTGGCCCACCGGGTTGGAGTCGACCGGCTGTCCTTGCGCGTCCAGCACGGGCACGAAGTCGACGTCGTAGATGCTGATGTTGCCGATGGCGCCGGAGGTCGCGCCGCCCTTGCCCTGCCAGCGGTCGACGAAATAGATCAGCGAGTCGCCGATGCCCTTGATGGCCGGGATGTTCAGCTCCATCGGGCCGGCCTTGTTGTCGAAGCCCCAGGCGCCCAGTTCGAGCGCGCGCTTGTAGGCGTGGCCGGCGTCCTGCACGCGGAAGGCGATGGCGCAGATCGACGGGCCATGCAGGCGCGCGAAGCGCTGCGCGAACGAGTCGCTCTCGGCGTTGATGATGAAGTTGACGCCGCCCTGGCGGTAGAGCGTCACGTTCTTGTGCCGATGGCGGGCCACGGCCGCAAAGCCCATCGTCCTGAACAGCGCGCCGAGGCCCGCCGGGTCAGGCGCCGCGAACTCGATGAACTCGAAACCGTCGGTTCCCATCGGGTTGTCCCATGGAGTGAACTTGGCCATGCTTGCCTCGCGAAAAATGCGTTTGAGGCCGAAAATTTTGCGGCGCAAGGCGCGCATGTTTCATGCAATGTCAGGCGCCGGGAGAGAATTCGGCGCATGAAAACTGCGTGAGGCTGGGAATGGACGCCGCCATCGATCTGGATGCCATCGACCGCCGCATCCTGCGGGCCCTGCAGGCCGATGGCCGCTTGACCTACGACGCGCTCGCCGCTGAAGCTGGCCTGTCGTCGTCCGCCGTGCTGCGACGGGTGCGCCGGCTGGAGGAGGTTGGCGTCATCGCCAGCTACGTCGCGCTGGTGGCACCGGAGCGCATCGGCCTGGGCCTGACGGCCTACCTCAACGTGAGGCTGGAGAAGCAGACCGAGAGCCCGCTGCGCAACCCGCGCGACCTCTTTCGCGCCGCCGTGCAGACCTGGCCAGAGGTCGTCGAATGCGCCGCGCTGACCGGCGAGATGGACTACCTGCTGCGCGTGCTGGTGCAGGACATGCAGCACTACGCCCGCTTCATCAGCGACACGCTGTTGATGCACCCCAGCGTGCAGGATTGCAAGACCAGCTTCGTGCTGGAGCGTCTGAAGAACACGACCGCGGTTCCCGTCTAGCGGTTTGAACCTCAGCGGGGCCGGCCGGGATTCACCGGCCATGGCCACCGCCCCGCTGCTGCACCGGACCCGCGCCACTTCGCCCGACCCCGGCGAGGTGCTTGGCTTGCTGGGCTGGATGCCGCGCCTGAACCGCTATGCCCGCGCGCTGCACCGCAACCGCGAGGACGCCGACGACCTCGTGCAAGACACGCTGGAGCGCGCCTGGACGCGCGCCGGGCTGTGGCGGGGCGTGGGCGACATGCGCGGCTGGCTGTTCAGCATCATGCACAACCTGCACGTCGACGCGCTGCGCCGTGGCCGCCTCGATCTGGTCGACCTGGAGCAGCCGCCCGACATCCCCGTCGCCGCCTCCCAGGCCGAGCGCCTGGCGCTGCGCGACCTCGACGCCGCCCTGGCCGCGCTGCCCCATGAGCAGTGCCAGGTGCTGCTGCTCGTCGCCCTCGAAGGCATGGCCTACGCCGAGATCGCCGAGGCGCTGGACATCCCCATCGGCACGGTCATGTCGCGCTTGTCGCGGGGCCGCGAACGCCTGCGTGGCCTGGTGAACGGACGCGCCTCGACTTCTAGGGGGTGGCTGGAATAGCCGCCGCCGTCACTCGTCAACCCCACCGTGGCCTTCCGGCCTCTTCTTTCGACCTCACCAGGAGTTCTGCATGCGTCTTCTTGCCTCTACCGTCGCCGCTCTCGCCCTCGGCCTGCCACTGGCCAGCCATGCGCTGGACGGCATCACCGACCCCAAGGGTGACTTTCTCGCCACCTTTGCCGGCAGCAGCGCCAGCGCCGACCTCGACGTGGTCGCCGCCACCGTCCTCTACAACGCAAGCCTCGATACCTTCTTTCTGAAGGCGACGCTGGACGGCAACGTCGGCAGCACGGCCACCGGCGTCTATGTCTGGGGCGTGAACCGCGGCGCGGGCACGGCCGGCTTCGGCGCCAGTCTCGGCCTCGACGGCGTGCGATTTGACCGCGTCATCCTCGTGCGCCCGGACGGTACCGGCTCGGTGGCCGGCACCAACCTGGCACCCGGCGCCGTCACCATCAGCGGCAAGACCATCACCGCCGCTGTGAGCGGCAGCCTGCTGCCGAGCACCGGCTTCGCCAACAAGCTGGACTACACCTTCAACCTGTGGCCGCGCGACCTCGCCTTTGCCAGTGCAGGCGTCGGCGCCATCTCGGACTTCGCGCCCAACAACGCCAACTTCACCGCCACGATCACGACCGTGCCGGAGCCGGCGAGCGCCGCACTGCTGCTCGGCGGGCTCGGCCTGGTGGCGGTCTACCGCCGCCGTCAGTCGAATTCGTGAAGTAGCTTGAGGGCGTGGGCTTGGCTGAGGTTCAACAGTTCAGCGATGTCGTGCAGGTCGTCCGGCACGGCCGCGTCGTCCCAGCCCCGGGCCGTGTGCCGCGCCAGCCGCACGGCCAGGTGCACGCAGCGCACCTGCGGGTCGCGCTCGTGTTTGTTCCCGGTGATGCGCATCAGCAGCTCGGGCAGCTGCCAGCGCTTCATCAGCGCCTGCTCCAGGTCGGCCAGCTCAATGCCCAGCACCTGGCGTTGCGCCACACTGCTGCGCAGCGCACGGTCGGCCTCCTGCAGCGTGGTGATCTGCAAGGCCAGGTCGGGTGCGTGCGCCCAGAGCAGCATCTCGGCAAAGTCGTGGAGCAGCGCGGCGCTGTGGATGACGGCGGCGTCCGGGTCGGCCCGGTGGGCCGCGAACGCCAGCGCGTAGCGTGATGCACGTTCGGCGCGCTGCATGACGCGCGACAGGCCTAGCAGCGCCTCGTCGTGACCAGCCAGCACCTCCTCCATCGTCGGCTGCGGGCCGAAGGCGCGGAAGAAGGGCGTGATGCCCATCAGCACCAACGCCGCCGTCACCGTCTCGGGCGCGGCCCGCAAGCCGGCGCTGCGGCTGCGTTTGAGCTCGCTGGCCAGCGCCAGCACCTTCAGCGACATCAGCGGGTCCGTGGCGATCATTTCGCCCAGGCCGTTGGCATCCACGTCGTCTTCCGTCGCGCGCATCTGCTCCAACGCCTCGGCCGTCTCGGTCAGCACGGGAATCTCGGCCTTCGCAAAGGCTTCCACCCAGGCATCGAGGCTGGGCAGCGGGGCGTTCAAGCGCAGGCGGTCAGACATCGTTCGATGCTAGGCCTGGGAGGGGTCGCATGGTCTGTCCATGCGACCCCGTTTTGAGCCTCAATTCACAGCCTGCGGATGCCGTCCAGCTGGGCCGTCAACACGCCATCGACGTAAAGCGCCCCTTCGGGTGCACCGGCTTCGGCGTAGAACTCCAGGTGCTTGTGACGGGCCCGGCGCCGGCGATAGGCGGGTGAGAACACCAGCCGGATGGCGCGGGCCGCGCGCCGGATGCGAACCCAGCGGCGGGCCCAGGCATCGTGGGTTTCGGCGGCGTCGGGGCCGCTCAGCTCGATCAATCTCATGAGGGTCTCCTTGTGGCCCCGGCCCTCATGACATGGATGAGAGGGCGTGCGGGCCGGGGGTGTCAGGGGCTTTCGTCCGGGTAGCGGTCGCGCAGCAGGCTGCGCAGTTCAAGCCGGGCTTGCTGGCGTTGCGCGTGGGCGTCGTTGGGGCTTTGATGTCGGCCGGCCTGGCGTTTGTGGGCCGGGGCGACGAGCGGATTGCGCGGTTTGGGCGTGTTGATCCGCATGGGGCGCGGCGAGGTGAACTGGGGCATGGTGGGCTCCGGTGGGTGCCGCGGTGAGCGGCGGGCAATGCAGCGGCTCGCCCGGGATGGGCCAGCATTTGCAAACAAGGTTTGGGGTGCTCGGGGCTTGCGCTCGAGGCAAGCGGGGCCGGGCGGTCAGGGGGCTTGGGGTGGTGCGACCTCGCCGTGTGCGCTGGACTTCAGCAGCACGACTTGCGCAAATGATAAACAAACGTTGCTCTTGCGCAAGCAGCTTTTATCCAACACCCCTAACGTGGAGGGTGGCCGCCGTCCAATGACGACGGCGCATGTCGATCAGCGTTTCTTGGGTTTGAGTGGCGCGATGCGCGACTGCAGCTTGCGCCACTCGTCCAGCTCGGCCTGCGCGCTGGGCGCAGGCTTGGCCACCGGCGCCGGTGCCGGCGTGGCGGTGGGTGTCAGCACTTCGCCGAGCAGGTCCAGCAGCCGCGTGCGAGCGCGCTGCGGGTGGCGGCGGTAGTAGGTCAGCACCAGGCCGACGATGAAGCGTTCGTCGTCGTCCTGAGGCAAGCTGGAGGACACCTCTGCAGGCGCGGGCGCCGCAGTGGCCGGTGCTGCGGCGGACACGGCGCCGTGCTCGATGTCCATCCAGCCCGGTGGCTTGTGGCAAAGCTGCTCGAACTGGCGCGCCAGGCGCTCGCCGATCTGGCGCGAGCGGCCCTTGATCTGGCTCCAGTAGCTGGGCTGGATCTGCAGCCGCTCGGCAAAGCGCCCCTCCAGGCCACGCAGGGTGGCGGCGTCGGGGTGTTTGATGGTGGCGCTGACGAACTCTTCGAACAGGCGCAGCGCGTTGTCCAAACGGATCTGCGCGACGTCGCGATTGGCGCTGGGCATGGTCGGCCATGATAAATGAGTCTTCACCTTTGGGCCGGCCGTAGGAGTGCGCCGACCGGGCTGGGCTGCGACCTCCTACTGACCTCGCTGCGGTCGGCGCCCATAGTCAATCTTTGACCTCTGAAGGAGATCGACATGAGTACCGCAGACAGCACCCTCATCGCCCTGGAAAAGAAGTTCTGGCAGTCCATGGTGGACGAGGACACCGACACCGCGTTGGCCATGCTGGCCGAGCCGTCCGTGATGGTCAGCTCGCACGGCGCGATGGAGTTCAACCACGAGCAGTACCGCGAGATGGCCGAGAAGGGCAGCATGGTGATCAAGTCGTTCAAGCTCAGCGACATGCACGTCACGCACCCCAATGCCGACACCGCCGTGTTGACCTACCGCGTCAAGCAGGCGATGGCGCAGCGCGGCAAGTCCGAAGAAATCGAGCAGGAGATGGCGGACTCGTCCGTCTGGCTGCGCAAGGACGGCGAGTGGCTGTGCGTGATGCACACCGAGACCGAGGTCGAGGCCAAGGCGGCGAAGCCTGCAGCCAAGAAGACCACCGCCAAGCACTGACTCTCAGTCGTTCTCGTCGTGCCCTTTGTAGGCGCCGACGAGGGCAGCCTGGGTGTTCGGCGGTACGGCCTCGTAGTGCGACAGCACGAGCGTGTAGCGCCCCTCGCCAGCGGTGATCGCGTTCAGCCGCGTCTGGTAGCTGGCCAGCTCAGCCAGCGGCGCCAGGCCTTGCACGATGAGGCTGCCCGGCACGGCGGCGCGCGTGCCGTTGACCTGGCCGCGGCGTGAGGCGAGGTCACCGGTGATGTCGCCGATGCCGTGCTCGGGCGCGGTGATCTCGACCTGCACGATGGGCTCCAGCACAAGCGGCCTGCCCTCGCGCACGGCCTCGATCAGCGCGCGGCGGCCGGCGGTGACGAAGGCGATCTCCTTGCTGTCCACCGAGTGGTGCTTGCCGTCGTAGACGACGACGCGCAGGTCGACGAGCGGGTAGCCGGCGACGACGCCGGTGGCAAGGGCCGACCGCACGCCCTTCTCGACGGCGGGCATGAACTGGCCGGGAATCGTGCCGCCCTTCACCGCGTCTACGAACTCGAAGCCCGCGCCGCGTTCCAGCGGCTCCACGCGCAGATAAACCTCGCCGAACTGGCCCGCGCCGCCGCTCTGCTTCTTGTGGCGGAAATGGCCCTCGGCCGCTTGAGAAACCGTCTCGCGGTAGGCGATGCGCGGCGGCTCGGTCAGCACCTCGCCCTTGTAGAGGTCGTGCAGCCGATCCAGCAGCAGACGCAGGTGCAGCTCGCCCAGGCCGTAGACCAACGTCTGGTGCGTTTCACCGGCCTGCTCGATGCGCAGGCAGGGGTCTTCGTCCACCAGCCGCGCCAGCACCTCCCACAGCTTCTGCTCGTCACCGCGCCGCGCGGGGCTGATGGCCAGACCGTGCACGGGCGTCGGAAAGTCCAACGGCTTCAGGTAGATGTGCTCGTCCTCCTGCGCGTCGTGCAGCACGGCGTCGAAGGCCAGGTCGTCCACCTTGGCAATGGCGCAGAGGTCGCCCGGCAGCGCCTCGTCGATCTCCACGTGCTTCGCGCCCTGCAGCATGAAGAGATGGCCCACGCGAATCGGCTTGCGCGCATGGCCGACGAAGATCAGGCCACCCTTGGCGACGCGGCCCTGGTGCACGCGCATGACGCCCATCTTGCCGAGATAGGGATCGGCCACGATCTTGAAGACGTGGGCCAGCACGTGCGCCGCCGGGTCGGGCCGGGCGGGATAGGGCTGTGGCTCGGTGCCCTTGCCTTCAAGAAAGGGTGGCGGGTTGCCTTCGGCCGGGTTGGGCATCAGCAGCTCGATGGCGTTCAGCAGTTCGCCGATGCCCGCGCCGGTCTTGGCCGAGCAGAAGCAGACCGGGATGAGGTGGCCCTCGCGCAGCGCCTGCTCCAGCGGCGCGTGCAGCTCGCGCGGGTCGACGTCGCCGTCGGTCAGGTAGCGGTCGACGAAGGCCGCGTCGACCTCCACGACCTGCTCCACCAGCGCGCGGTGCGCGTCGGCCACTGACGAAAAATCGGCTTCCCCTGACGCCGCGAAGAAGCAATCGGCAACGCGCTGGCTGCCGTCGGCGGGCAGGTTGAGCGGCAGGCACTCCTTGCCGAAGACCTCGCGGATCTGGGCCAGCAGCGCGGGCAGGTCCACTTCCGGGCAGTCGATCTTGTTGACGACGATGAGCCGCGCCAGCCCGCGCTCGCCGGCGGTGGTCAGCAGGCGCTGGGCCATCAGCTCGATGCCGTTCTGCGCATTGATGACGACGATGGCCGTGTCCGCCGCCTCCAGTGCGGGCAGGGCCTGGCCGAAGAAGTCCGGCGCGCCGGGCGTGTCGATGGCGTGGACGCGAATGCCGCCGTGCGTGAAGTGGGCGAGGCTGGACTGCAGGGAATGGCCCAGGCGCTTTTCCAGCGGATCGTGGTCTGAGACGGTGCTGCCGCGCTCGATGCTGCCGGCCTGCGGGATGACGCCGGCATGCGCCAGCAGCGCGTCCAGCAGCAGCGTCTTGCCGGCCGCTGCGGGGCCGACCAGCGCGACCGTTCGGATCGTGCTCACTCGTGGATCCAGGCTCGCGCTCATCGGACTCTCCTCGGTGGTGGGCCAGCGTAGAAGAAGCCGGCCGGCGCGGCAAGTGCAGAATCTTCGCCATGCAAGCTCCACTCGCCGCTCTCATCCTTGCCCTGCTGGCCACCACGGCCCACGCACAAACCCCGCCTGGCGATGAACTGCAGGCCATGCTGGCCGAGGTCAGCCCCGCCCGCATCGAGGCGCGCATTCGCAAGTTGGTCGGCTTCGGCACCCGGCACACGCTGTCGGACATCGCGTCCGACACGCGCGGCATCGGCGCGGCACGGCGCTGGATCACGGCCGAGCTTTCCGCCTGTTCCAAGGCCGCAGGCGGGCGGCTGCAGGTGGAGGAGCAGAGCTTCATCGAACCTGCCGGCAACCGCGTGCCGCAGGCGACCGAGCTGGTCAACATCGTCGCCACGCTGCCCGGGCGGGGTGCCAGCAAGGGCCGCACGCTGGTCGTCAGCGGCCACTACGACTCGCGCAACAGCGACGTGATGGACGTGCTGGGCGAATCGCCCGGCGCCAACGACGACGCGTCCGGCACGGCGGCCGTCATGGAGCTGGCCTGCGTGATGGCCAGCCACTCCTTCGATGCGACCCTCGTGTTCATGGCCGTGCCCGGCGAGGAGCAGGGGCTGCTGGGTGCGGCTCAGTGGGCGCGCGAGGCGCGTGCGGCCGGCCTCAACGTGGAGGCCATGATCACCAACGACATCGTCGGCAGTTCGCGTGGTGATGCCGGGCAATCCGACCCCAAGCGCCTGCGCTTGTTTGCCAACGGGCTGGACCCGCTGATGCGCCTGCTGACCGCCGCCAACGCGAACCGCCTGCCCAGCGATGCCGACGCCAAGTCCATTGCGGCGATGCAAGCCGAACTGCTGCCGCTGCTGCAAGCCGGTGGCGGTGAAGACCTGCCCACCGACCAGCTCGGCCGCCACCTCAAGGCCGCCGCCGAGGCCGCGATGCCCGGCTTCACGGTGCAGCTGATCCAGCGCCGCGACCGCTACCTGCGCGGCGGCGACCACATCCCCTTCCTGGAGCGCGGCTACGCGGCCGTGCGCTTCAGCGAGCCTTTCGAGAACTTCGCGCACCAGCACCAGAACCCGAGGACCGAAAACGGTGTCGTTTACGGCGACCTGCCCGAGTTCGTCGACTTCGCCTACGTCGGCGACGTCGCCCGCGCCAACCTCGCCGGCCTGGCCACGCTGGCCTGGGCGCCAGCGCCGCCCAAGGCCGTCAGGCTGGATGCCAGCGGGCTGACCAACGACACCACGTTGGCGTGGGCGGCCAGCGCCGACCCCGAGGTGGCCGGCTATCGCATCGTCTGGCGCGACACCGACGCAGCGGCCTGGCAGCAGTTCAAGGATGTCGGCCAGACGACACGAGTGACGTTGCCAGTGTCCAAGGACAACGTCGTCTTCGGCGTGCAGGCGGTGTCGAGAAAGGGTTTTGCCAGCCTCGCCAGCTACCCGTTGCCGAAGCGCTGACAGCCGCCTCCTAGCCGCCCAGCACCAGCGAACCTTCGGGGTAGCGAGCCGCCATGAAGTCCACGAACGCCTTCACCTTCGGGCTCGCCAGGCGCCGTGAGGTGTGCAGCACCCAGAGCTGCACAGCCTTGCCGCCCACGACGCCCCACTGCACCAGCGCGCCGCTGGCCAGTTGCTGCCAGACGATGGACTGAGGCACCAGCGTGACGCCGGCGCCGGCCATCGCCGCATCCCGGATCATCAACATCGACGACAACCGCAGCACGGGCACCGGCTCCACTGTGAGGCTGCCGTCGTCGAGGGCCCAGGTGTCGCCGTCGCGGAAGGCATTGACGACGGCATCCATGCGCACCGGCGTCGCGCCGGGTGGAGGCATCGCGATGGACGGCGCGGCCACGACCACCAGCCGGTCCTGCGCAAAGCAGCGCCCGACGAGCGTCGTGTCCGGGCGCGGGTTGGGGCGGATCGCCACGTCGAACTGCTCGTCCACCAGATTCACCACGCGGTCCTCGGCCACCACTTCGATGGTGACGTCGGGGTAGTGGCGCCGGAACTCGGCGGACAGCCTGCCCATCTCGAGCTGCGCGAACAGCACGGGCGCCGCGACGCGCAGCCTGCCGCTGACCTTGCCGGTGCCCTCGCGGGCCGAGGTGATGGCGTCTGCCACCTCGTGCATGGGGCCTTCGGTGCGGCTGAGCAGCAGCTGGCCGGCCGCCGTGAGTTCCAGCCCCTTGGCACTGCGCTCGATGAGCCGCACGCCCAGTTGCTCTTCCAGATCCGCCACGCGGCGGGACAGCGTGGCCTTGGAGCGCCGGCTGGCCCGGCTCGCGCGGCCGAAGCCGCCGTGGGTGGCCACCAGGTGGAAGTCGACCAGCGCATTCAGGTCCATGTGTTTTGAATTCAAGACAGTGAGTCTTGATTTTGGCGTCTGTGTTTATGAAGTGCAACGGCCTATCTTTCGCTCACTCCCCACCGGGAGCTACCCACAGTCTTCATCCACGGAGTTTCAAATGAGCATCCTCGTCATCGGTGCCACCGGCACCATCGGTTCCCTCGTCGTCGAACGTTTGGCCCAGCAGGGGGCAGACGTCACGGCCCTCGTTCGCCAGACCGGCACCCTGTCCCTGCCCGCTGGCGTCAAGGGCGTCGTGGGCGACCTCACCAACGTCGCCTCCATGCGCCAGGCCCTCTCGGGCATCCGCACGCTGTTCCTGTTGAACGCACTGGCGGCCGACGAAGTGACCCAGTCGCTGCAGGCGCTGAACGTGGCCCGCGAGGCCGGCATCCAGCGCATCGTCTACCTGTCGGTCATCAACGCCGATCTGTACACCGACGTGCCCCACTTCACCGGTAAGTACACCGTGGAACGCATGATTGAAAGCCTGGACCTGCCGGCCACCATCCTGCGTCCGGCCTACTTCATGCAGAACGACATCCAGATCCAGCCGCTTGTCCAGAGCTACGGCGTGTTCCCGATGCCCATCGGCGCCAAGGGCTGTGCCATGGTGGACGTGCGAGACATCGCCGACATCGCCGTGGCGGAACTGCTGCGCCGCGACCGCGCCCCGCAGCCGCTGCCCCGCCTGCCGCTGGAAGTGGTGGGCCCCGAAGTCATCAACGGCCCGGCCGCAGCGGCCATCTGGGGCCAGGCGCTGGGCCGCGAGATCCACTATGGCGGTGACGACGTGCAGGCCTTCGAGGCGCAGCTGGCGCAGAACGCGCCAGGCTGGATGGCCTACGACCTGCGCCTGATGATGAGCCGCATCCAGCAGCTCGGTCAGATCGCGGCCGACGGCGCCGCGCAGCAATTGGCGCAGTTGCTCGGCCGCCCGCTGCGTACCTACCAGGCCTTCGTGGCTGAACGCGTCAAGGCGAGCTGACCCAAGCCGGCCGCCTGGGTCGTGCAGGCTGCGCTGTCCGGCCCCAGACGCATAGTGGCTTGTCGCCCGCCCGATCAGTCGCGATGACCATGACCGCGACCGCGACCGCGGTCATGGTCGTGAGGGTGGTGATGCTTCTGCTCGCCATGCCACTCACCGCCGTCGCGGCGCCAGGCACGGTCGTCGTTGCGCTGCACGACGACCGTGCGGCGGTACCAGCCGTCGTCCACGAAGTACACCGGCGCGCCGCAGGCGCCGTATTGGCTGCAGTGGTGCCGCCAGTCACGGCGGTGCTCGGGCGGTGCCCACAGGTAGACCGGCTGCACATCGGCGTAGCGGCCGATGACCACGGGGCGCGGCGCCACCAGCACCGGCTGCGGGTAGCGGCCGATGTCGACGCGGCCATAGACGCCGGGCTGGCTGAAGCCGATGGACACGCCCACGTCGGTGGCGCTCGCGGGCAGGGCGGCCAGCGCGGCCAGACCGAACACGGCCGGGGCGAGACAGCGGGTGAGGGAGGGGTGGGGGTGAGTCATGAGGGGCTCCTTGCTTGTACGTAGCTTGTACGTATTGAACGATTGAACGCGAGCGACCGCCCCACCGTTGGCCGTGCCGCAGTAACAAAGGGCAGACAGGACTTTGTCCTACAAGGCTGCCCCCGTGCCGCCGACGCGGCAGGTGCGGCGTTGGCATCAAGCTTGCCCGTCCTTTGCTTGGAGCAATGATTGATGAGCGACTCCCAGCCCCCGGCTGCCGTCGAGCAGGCGCTGGCGCAGAACGCACGTTTCCTGGAGCGCTGCAGCCGGCTGGCCGGCGTGGGCGCCTGGGAATGGCAGGCCGACACCGAGGCCCTGGTGCTGTCCGACTCCGCCTGCGACCTGCTGGGCCTGCACGCCGGCCGGGTGCCGACGCTGGGCGGCCTGCTGGCCCGCTTCGGGCCCGACGGCGCCGCGATGCTGGACGCCGCGCTGCGCCGGGCGGCGGCCGAGGGCCTGGGCTGGGACATCGAATTGCCTTGCGACGCCGGCGAACGCGGCCCGCGCGTGCTGCGTGTGGTGGGCGGGCTGGACAGCGGGCCGGCCGGCGAGCGCGCGCGCGTGGGCGTCGTCATGCAGGACGTGACAGAGCCGGCCGGCGTGCGCGCGGAACTGGAGCGCACGCTGGAGCGCCTGGACTTGGCCACGCACGGCGGCGGCATCGGCGTGTGGGAGCTGGATTTGCAGCGATCTCGCCACGGCGAGCTGACCTGGGACGACGCCATGTGGCGGCTGCACGGCGAAGCGCCGCACGGCCAACGCATCACGGCCGTCGCCTGGCAGCGGCGCGTGCACCCGCAGGACCGTCGCACCGCGCTGCAGTCGCTGCGCGATGCCCGGGATGGCAATCCGCAGTTCGACGGCGAATGGCGGGTCCTCTGGCCGGATGGCAGCACCCATGTGCTGCGCGGCTCGGGCCGCTTGCTGCGCGACGCCAGCGGCCAGGCGCTGCGCCTGTCGGGCGTCTGCTGGGACGTCAGCGAGGAGCGCGAACTGCAGCAGCAGCTCGAAGAGCAGCACGAGTTGCTGGAGGTGACGCTGCAGTCCATTGCCGATGCGGTGCTGACGACCGACGCCCACGGCCGCGTGACCTGGCTCAACCCCGTGGCGCAGCGGCTGACGGGCTGGACGGCCGAGGAGGCGCGCGGCCAGCCGGCCAGCCGCGTCTTCCAGGCGCGGCGCGAGGACGGCGTCGAACCGCTGCCCGATCCGGTTCAGCAATGCCTGGCGAGCGGCCTGCCGACGCAGCTGCCGCCGGGCACCGTGCTGCAGGGGCGGGACGGCGAGCAACGCGCCGTGGACGACTCGGTCGCGCCCATACGCGGCAAGGGCGGCCGGGTGCTGGGCGCGGTGCTGGTCTTCCGTGACGTGACGCAGCAGCGCCGGCAGTTCGACGAGATCCGCTGGCGCGCCAGCCACGACGGCCTGACCGGTCTCGTCAACCGCGCGGAGTTCGGCCAGCGGCTGGCGCGTGCCTTCGAGCGCGCCAGTCGAGACGGTAGCCAGCACGCGCTGCTGGCGCTGGACCTGGACCGCTTCAAGCTCATCAACGACCACTGCGGCCACGCCGACGGTGACGAGGTGCTGCGCCAGGTTGCCCAGTGCCTGGAGGCTGGTGTGCGCAGCCGCGACACCGTCGCCCGCCTGGGCGGGGACGAGTTCGCGGCCATTCTGGAGAACTGCTCGCTGGAAGAGGCCTTGCACGTCGCGCAGAAGCTCTGCGACACGCTGGACCAGTTCCGCCATGTGCACGGCGAGCAGAGCTTTCGCATCGGCGCCAGCATCGGCGTGGCACCGCTGGACGGCCGCTGGCCCAACGCCGAGGCGGCGCTGCGCGAGGCGGATGCCTGCTGCATGATCGCCAAGGAGCAGGGCCGCAACCGCGTGCAGGTCTGGTCGCCCAACGATGCGACGCTGCGCGCCCACCAGAGCGAGCACCGCTGGGCCACGCGGCTGCAGCAGGCGCTGGACGAGGAGCGCTTCGAGCTCGACCTGCAGCGCGTGCTGCCGGCCCAGGGTGACGAAGACGACGGCCTGCTGCGGGGCGAGTTGCTGCTGCGCCTGCGCGAGCGCGACGGCAGCCGCGTGCCGCCAACGGCCTTCATGCCGGCCGCCGAGCGCTTCCACATTGCCCCGCGCATCGACCGCTGGGTGCTGCGCCAAGCCGTGGCCCTGCTGCAGCGCGAAGGGCCGCCGCAGATTGCCTCGCTGTCGGTCAACCTGTCGGGCCTGACGCTGCAGGACACGGTCTTCCATCAGGAGGCGCGGGCGCTGCTGCTGGAGCTAGGCCCTGAGCGCGCGCGGGCCCTGTGCCTGGAGATCACCGAAACGGCCGTCATCACGCGGCTGACCGACGCGGCGCGCTTCATCACGCAGATGCGGGCGCTCGGCGCGCGCATCGCGCTGGACGACTTCGGCGCGGGTGCGTCGTCGTACAGCTACCTGAAGGCGCTGCCGGTGGACGTGCTCAAGATCGACGGCCAGTTCATCCGCTCGCTGATGAGCGACCCGCTCGACCAGGTGGCCGTGCGCAGCTTCGTCGACGTGGCCCGCACGCTGGGCCTGACGACGGTGGCCGAGTGCGTAGAGACGCCGGAGGTGCTGCTGGAGCTGGTGCGCCTGGGCGTGGGCGAAGTGCAGGGCTTCCTGCTGCACCGGCCCGAGCCGATCGCCGGGCTGCTGGCGGCGGCGCAGGAGCCGGTGACGGTTTAGGGCCTGGCGGGCGCCAACTGGGCGCTGGCCGGCTTGGGTTTCAAGGCGGGTGCTTCCCTGCCGTCGGCCACGGCGCGCAGCGAGACCTGCAGGCCGCGCGACAGCTGCTGTTCCCAGGCTTTCAGCGTCGTACCGGCCTCTCGCATGGCGCTGGCGAGCTGCACGTCGAGCGGGCGGGGATCGTCGGCCATGGCCAGCGCGCTGCTGGCGAGCAGGCCACCGACGACCGCGATGGCGATCAGCACGTTCAGGCCGCGGCGTTCGCGTGACGTGGACAAATGGCTGTCATGCGACCCGAAGTGCAGCTGATGAAGATGGGTGTGCCAGCCCTCGGAATGCGTGGATGTCGGGAACCGCATGGGGGCCTCCTTGCTGAAAGACTCGAGGCCAGTGTGGCGGGCGGCTCTTCGCCGCCCTGTCGGCGCGCGCAGGCTTGGCCTGTAGGACTTCAGGCGGCCGGTTCGGCGGCCGGCTCGATATCCACTTCGGGCTCGGCGCGGCGTGGCAGGCGCGCCAGCACCAGCGTGCCGCGGCCGGGCGCGGACAGCAGCTGCAGCGTGCCGCCCAGGCTCTCGATGCGGTAGCGCATGCCCAGCAGGCCATGGTGGCCGGCGCCCACAGCGTCGGGGTTGAAGCCCTGGCCGTCGTCGCGGATCTGCAGCTGCAGCCAGCCATCGGCCTCGCCGAGCGACACGCGCACGTGCTTGGCCTTGGCATGGCGCAGCACATTGGTCAGCGCCTCCTGCACCAGGCGGTACAGGGCCAGGCGGTCGCCGTCGTCGGTGGGGGGTTCATCCAGCTCCAGGCTGAGCTGCAGGCCGGAGCGTTGGGCGAACTCCTGCGTCAGGATCTCCAGCGCCGGCGTCAGGCCGAGGTTGGACAGCGCCGACGGCCGCAGGTCTTCGATGATGCGGCGCTTCAGCGAAATGCCCTGGTCGAGCAGGGAACTCATGTGCTTGAGGCGTTCGTCGATGTCGGGCGCCGTCTTGGTCATGCGGCGGATGCGGGCGACGTCGAGCTTGGCGGCCGTGAGCAGCGCACCGAGCTCGTCGTGCAGCTCGCGGGCCAGATGGGCGCGCTCGTCCTCGCGCACGGTCTGCAGGTGGCGGGCCAGCTCGGTCAGCTCGGCGGTGCGGCGGGCCACTTCGCCGTCCAGCCGGTCGCGCTCCTGAGCCAACTCGTTGGAGTGTTGCCGGCGCGCCTTGTGCAAGGCCTCGTTGCGGCGCAGGAAGATGGCCAGGCCGAAGAGGCTGAGCACCGTCAGCCCGTGCACGCCGAGGCGCCCGTAGGTCAGGGAGCGGTAGACGGCGTCGCGTTCGAGGGCGATCTGCCCGAGTTCGTGGCGGTCGAGCTGGCTGACGGCATCGCGCACGGCCTGCATCTTTTCGCGGCCGATGTCGGACTCCACCAGCCCCTGCCAGGCCGGCATGTTGCCGTCGCGGTAGAGCTTGATGACCAGCTGCAGCTCGGACAGCTTCTCGTTGGCGCGCCGGCTGGCGTCGGCCACGAGGGCCGCCCAGTCGGAGCTTTCGTACTGGCCGCGCAGCCGCTGCAGCACGGCGGGCAACTCGCGCTCGGCCAGTTGCACGGGGGCCAGGTAGTCGTCCCGGCCGGTCAGCAAGAAACCGCGCTGGGCGGTCTCGGCACTGGTCAGCAGTTCGCGCAAACGCAGGCTGTTGTCGCGCGCGATATGGCGGGCCTGGGACTGCGCGAGGGCTTGATCAGCGCCCCAGTAGGCGGCTTCGCTGACACCCATGACTGCCGCTGCGGCGAGCGCCGCGCACAGTACGGCGATGCCACGGTTGCGGGGCGCGCTTTCCAGCCAGGGGTCGAGATGACGCAGCACCGGGATCAACTGGCTGCGGCAGCGGGGCGTGGGTCCGTGCCTTCGGCCAGCTCGGCGCAGTAGGCGATGAGGTCATCCAGCTCACGGCTCTTGTCGAACACGCGCTCGGCGCCGAGGCTGACGCAGCGCCGCCGCATTTCATCGGTGGCGTAGTTGGTGAGCACCACACGCCGCGCACGCAAACCCAACTTCTGCGCCGCCTGCAGCACGCCCAGGCCGGTGCCGGAGCGCAGGAAGATGTCAACGATGAAGAGATCCGCACTGGCGTCCGGGTCCCGGCTCATCCAGCGAACGGCGCCTGCCTCGTCGGCGACCGACCCGACTACCTCCACCTGGGCCAGCTCTTCGAGCGTGGCGACCAGGTTCTCCAGGATGACCGGGCTGTCTTCGACGATGAAGGCTCTGAGTGCTGGCATGGCCCGACGGCAGCGGTGTGGCGTGAATGGGGTCAAGTATGAACTGCGTGAGCACCGGGCCGGTGGCGCCAGCAGCCCGTCGCGCCGTAGGACTTGTCCTAGCCGCGCGACGGCTTCCTGCTTACTGCTTGACGGCGATGTCGTTGCGCACAGCGACGACCCCCGAGGTCTCCCGCGCCAACTTCTCAGCCATCGACCGTTCATCGGTGCTCTTGGCAAAACCCGACAGCTGCACGGTGCCCTTCATCGTCTCGACGCTGATGGACATGGCGCTGACGGTGGGGTCAGCGGCGAACTTGGCCTTGACGCGCGTCGTCAGGGCGGCATCGTCGACGTAGGCGCCGACGGTTTCCTGATTGCGGGACACGGCACAGCCGCTGGTGGCGCCCAGCGTGGCAACGAGGGCGGCGGCGAGGGCCAGGGTCAGGACGGGTTTCTTAAGCATTTGGAACTCCTTGTGTTGCTGATGGCGGCGCTGGGGCCGTGAAGCGACTATCGGAGCAGCGGCCCTGCGGTGGGATAGTCCCGTGGCGGGGCGGCGTGTAGGACTCGGCTGGCGTCGTTGTAGGACGCCCGCCTCTGCCGCTCGGCCGGGCGCGCTGCTACGCTGACTCACCACCTCCAACAACAGGCCCACCATGATCCGCATCGGCATCGTTGACGACCACGCCATCGTGCGCACCGGACTGCGCCAATTCCTGTCCGACCATGTGGATCTGCGCGTCACCGGCGAAGGCGCCAGCGGCCACGAGGCCCTGGAGATGGCGCGCCGCGGCGATGTCGACGTGCTGTTGCTGGACATCTCCATGCCCGACCAGAGCGGTGTGGACGCACTGGCGGCCATTAAGGCGCGTTTCCCCGAGCTGCCCGTGCTCATCCTCAGCGGCTTCCCGGAGGCGCACTACGCCACGACGCTGCTGCGCCAGGGCGCCAGCGGCTACCTGAACAAGGAATGCGACCCGGACGAGATCGCCAACGCGATCCGGCTCGTGTCACGCGGGCGGCGCTACATCAGCCCGGCCGTGGCCGAGCAACTGGCCGACAGCGTCGTCGGTGGCGCCGCGGGCGGCAGCGGTGCCGACAAGGCGTTGCACGAACTGTTGTCGGAGCGCGAGTTCCAGGTCTTCCTGCGCCTGGCCCAGGGCGAGACCGTGGGCCACATCGCCGAGGCGCTGTTCCTCAGCGTCAAGACCGTCAGCACCTACCGCACCCGCGTGCTGGAGAAGCTCAAGCTGGCCACCAACAGCGACCTGACCTACTACGCGCTGAAGAACGGGTTGATCCAGTAAACACAACGCCCGCGCCGGTCAAGCCGGGGCGGGCGCTTGTGCAGCGTGAGGGCCGATGGCCCGACGGTTGAGCGGCTCAGTCGTAGGCGTTGCCGTCCGGTGCGTCCATCGTCCACGGCAGAGCCGACTCATAGCCCAGCTCCGGGTCGACGGAAGACGACGTTTCGGCGGGTGACCACCAGCGCGTGAGCGACGACAGCAGCATGCGGTTCGTCTGGGTGGCCGTCGTAGCGGTCTCGGAATGGGTGCTCAGCTCGGCCATCGGGTGCTCCAGTAGGTGATGTCGCACCCCGAGGATCGGCGAGCAGCCCTTTGTTTCGCATCGGCGATCAACGCCTCGGCGTGTCGGAGAAGGCCGACACAGCGTCAGCAAACCCTAGCGAAGACTCCGCCGCCGGCCGCGCTGATCAGTCCGCCACACCCGGCTCGGCCATCAATTGCCCGCGCCCGGCGCGCTGGGCTTCGTAGAGCGCCGTCTCGGCGCGGCGCTGCAGGTCGGGCAGGCCGCGGTCGCCGGGGCGCAGCTTGGCCCAGCCGGCACTGAAGGAGAGGTTCATGCCCAGTTCGGCCGGTGCCCGGTCCGCCAGGGCCTTGCGCAGGCGTTGGTCCAGCGCCTGTGGGCCTTCGGGCAGGCAGCGCGCCATCAGCACGCCGAACTGCTCGCCCGCCAGGCGGCCGGCCAGGTCGCCCAGGCGCATCTGGGCCTGCACGCAGGCCGCGAACAGCGCCAGGGCGCGGTCGGCGAAGTCCACGCCGTGTTCGGACTGCAGCGTGGCGAAGTTGTCCAGGTCCAGCGCGACCAGCGCGAGCGGTTCGTCGAAGCGCCGCGCCATGGAGATCATGTCAACCGAGCGTGTCGTGAAGGCGGCGCGGTCGGTGAGGCCGGTCAGGCCGTCGGTCTGGGCCAGGCGGGCCAGCTCGGCCTCGGTCTGGCCGCGCCAGGCCAGCAGCAGCATGGGCAGGGCCAGCAGCAGCGCGAGCTGGCCGGCCAGCGCCAGCAGCAGGTCGGGCCAGGGCGAGGCGTCACCCGGCAGCGCCTGCAGCGTGGCGGCGGCGCGGAAGAGCATGGCCGCCAGCAGCGGCAGCACGGCCGCCAGGCCCAGCAGGCGCCAACGCCGGCTGTTCAGGCCCTGCAGCACGGCGGTGCGGCCGGGCAGGGTCAGCGCCACGCCGAGCCAGACGAGCTGGGCGCCGAGCACGAGGTCCGCCAACGTCTGCGCCGCCGTGCGGTCGGCCCACAGCAGGGCATGGCCGAGCGTCAATGCTGCGGGCACCGCCGCCATGGCCCATAGCCCGGCGCGCGGCGTGAGCCACAGGCCCAGCGCCCACCACAGCGCCGACAGGCCCAGGCTGGTGAGGCCCAGGCCAAGGCTGCGCACGCCATGCGGCACCGTGAAGTGTTGGCCCAGCGCGGGGCTGGACAGCGCCAGACCCAGGCCCAGCGCCACCATGCCCACTTGCGCCCAGCGCCCGCCCGCATTGGCGCCACGCCAGCCCACCAGCGTGATGAGCACCAGCGCGGCGGCCAGCGCCTGCACGGGCATCAGCGCGAACAGGGCGTCGGCGAAGCTCATGCTTGTGGCTCCTGGGTTCCGGGCCGAGCGCCGGGCCTCTCCCAAGCCGGACCGCGCTGGCGATGTGCTCGCGGCTCAATGCTGCGAGCATTGCCGTCCCCCCGGGGGCTGAGGCCGGACACATTGCGCCCAGTGGGCGCGAAGTGCCTGCCGAAGGGCTGTGGCGAGAGCCGCAGCGCGGCCTGCAAGGCCGGCCAAGGTACGCCTTGGGCGAGGGGCTTCATTTCCTGACGGGGATGAGCGTCTCGCGGCCGACCGGCACGGCGGTGACGCTGTTCTTGGGCGAGCCGTCGATGAGGCGGTCGGAGTAGGTCAGGTAGACCAGCGTGTTGCGCGGCGCGTCCACCATGCGCACGATGCGCAGCTTCTTGAACACCAGCGAGATGCGCTCGTTGAAGACCTCTTCCTGCCGAGGCAGCGGCTGGGTGATGACGATGGGGCCGACCTGGCGGCAGGCGATGGAGGCCTCGGCCTTGTCTTCGGCCAGGCCGATGGCGCCGCTGATGCCGCCCGTCTTGGCCCGCGACACATAGCAGGCCACGCCCTGTACCTTGGGGTCGTCGTAGGCGTCGACAACGATCTTGTGATCGGGGCCGATGAGCTTGAAGGCCGTGTCGACGGAGCCGATGGGCTCGGCGGTGGCAACCGCCGTTGTGGCGAGCAGGAGGAGGGCGGGTAGGGCGGCGAGCTTCATCGCCTCAGTCTAGAGCGAACAGGCCCCCGCCGGGCTGGGCACCGCCGTCTGCCGGCCGGTGAAGCGCGGCGCCTCGGGTCGGCTCAGGTCGAAGTGGCTGAGCTGGTCGCTGCGCTGGTTGCACACGTAGAGGTGGGCACCTGCGATGCAGGCGCTGCGCGGGTAGCTGCCGTGCACCCAGTGGTGGTCCAGCAGTCTTGGGCTGCGCGCCTCAGCCAGGGCGATGACGGCCAGGCTGTCGTGCAGGCGGTTGAACGCGTAGAGGTGCCAGCCGCCGGGCGCGACGAGCAGGTCGGAGGCGTAGCTGGTGCCGGCAAAGCCGCTCGGCAGCACGCTGATCTCGTCGACGAGGCGCGGGCCGTCGGGCGTCAGCGCGACGGTGGTCAGCGTCGACGACTCCTCCTGCAGCACATAGACGAGGCCGGCGTCCTGCGGGTGGAAGACAAAGTGGCGCGGGCCCGAGCCGGGGCTGAGGGCCAGTTCGTGCGTTGCGGCGCCCGGCGTGGCGGCGGTGAGCGGCCAGACGAGCAGGCGGTCGCGGCCGAGGTCGGTGCCGAGCAGCCAGCGGCCGTCGGGGCTGGCCTGGATCATGTGCGCGTGCGGCGCGTCGTGGCCGCTGCTGGCCTGGCTGCCGGGCGGGGCCTTGGCGGCGCGCTGCGGGCCGGGCCGGCAATCCGGGCCGACGCAACTGGGCCAGCTCTGCGCAGCGCCGAGGCGGCCGTCGGCCCCCAGCGGCAGCGCGGCGAAGCGGGCGTCGGCGTAGTGCGCCACCCAGACGCGGCCCGCGCTGAGGGACAGCTGCGCGGGGCTGTGGCCGCCGCTGGGTTCGCGCTGCAGCAGGCTCAGACGGCCGGCGTCGTCCTGCGCGTAGACGGCAACGTGGTGGGCGCCTTCCTCGGCGGCGTAGACGCGGCCATTGGCGGCCAGCAGCCAGCTGGGGCTGCCGGCGTTGGCCGTGACGCAGAGGGGCTTCAAGGCGCCGTCGGCGGCGATGGCGAAGCTGTAGACGCCCTGGCCCAGCGGCGCGTAGGTGCCGACGTGCAGGAAGCGCGGCGGCGCGGCGGCAAAGGCGGGCATCGCGGGCATCAGTGTCAAGGCGGGCAGGGTGAGCAGGTTGCGCCGGTTCATCATCACAGGCGCAACCTTAGCCCAGCGCGCAAGACGAGCTTGAGCAGTGGCAGCATCCAGGCGATAAGGAGCAGGGATGCCAACCTACGACCGCGTGCTGGCGGGCGCCGGTGCGGTCCGCTCTTGACCCGCTCGGCCCGCTCCGCGCAAGACCTGGCGCCGTTGCCCGCCCCGCCTGACGTGGGGCCGGCGCCGCTCGTCTACGCCGTCAACTCGCTGATGAAGACGATGCGAGGACTGCTCGGGTGCCCCGGCGCAACGCGCTCACCGAACAGTGGCGATGCCGAGCGAGAGCCCGAGGCTCCCGTCCAGCTCAGCGCATCACGATCAGCTGAACACGCCGGTTCGTGCTGCGGCCATCGCGGGTGTTGTTGTCGGCCAGCGGCGCAGATTCGCCGTAGCTGATCGTTGCCATGCGCGCCAGCGGCAGGCCGGCACGGGCCAGGTGCATGCGCACGGCTTCGGCTCGCTTGAGGCCCAGTTGCTGGTTGATCGCGTCGCTGCCGGTCGCGTCGGTGTGGCCCTGAATTTCGACGAACACCGGCTTGTCGTCGGCCTTGAGCTTGGCGACGAGTTGATCGAGTTCCTGGCCGGCCTGCTCGGTGAGCTGGGCGCGGCCCGAGCTGAACTTGATCTTGTCGTCGGTCAGCACGGTGCTCATCAGCAGGCCGGGAGGCGCGGGCAGATTCATGGCGGCCTGGGCGCGCGCCGCAGCCTCCTGCTCCAGCGTCTGAATGCGCGCGTCGCTGCCTTGCAGCCGGCGATCCACAGCCTTGAGGCTATCGTCATGCGCCTGCACACGGGTGCCGAGGCTGTCCACACTGGTCTGCACCGGAGCGACGGTCTCTCTGACGAAATCCTTGGTGGCGCAAGCGCTCAGCAACAGGACACTGCTGGCGACGATCAGGGGCGAAAGTCTCGACATTGGTGGACTCGTGGAGAAGAAGGAGCCGCGACTTTAGGCAGTCCTTCCAGAGCAAACGTAGCGAGCTGTGAGCAATCCTTGCGCCGTTAACCAGGCTGAACAAAGCCTTACCGTTCTGCGCTTCGGCGCGACGGGCGCTGAGCGGCAAATGCAATGGCACAGATCCGAGGAGCGCTGGGGCAGGAATCCAACGCCTTGACCCGCAAGGCGCGAAGCGGCATTGCAGGCCTGCCCGACTTACTCGCGTCGCTGGAGAAATAGGCCGGCCCCGCTAGCGTTAGCCTCGCTCAGCCGCCCGCGAGGCCGTCGGGCTGAGCCCTTGCGCTGACACGCCTCAAACCGCGACCGGATGAATCTCCCCGGCTCCGCCTGCGCGTCTGCCGGCCTGGGCACCGCCTGCACAAGCCTCGCGGATAGCCAGTTATGACTGCGGCTTGCGCCTTGCAGTTCATCCCAAACCAGGGCGTTCTGCATCACGGGGACTTCTTCGGCGTCGCCTTAGCAACTCTCGTACTTCCAGTTCCGCGACTTGCCCTCGGCCAGCCACGCCACGGCTTGCGCGATGCGCTTGGCGCGCGTGTCCTCGCGCTTGGCCTCCAGCACCCACTCCAGGTAGTCGCGCTGCTTGCTCGGCGCGAAGGCGTCGTAGTGCTGCTGGGCCGCCTTGACCTGGGCGAGCGCGGCGGCGAAATCGGCCGGCATGTCCAGCTGCGCACGCGGCTCGCGGTTGGGCTTTTGCGCGCGCGGTGCGCCGGCCTGTAGTAGCGCGGCGGCTGCCTTGATCTGCTTGCGGAGCTCAGTGCGCGAGGGCAGGTCGGTCGCGCTCTCGATGCGGCCGAAATCGCCCATCGCGCCGGCCTTGCCTTCGGGTGCGCCCTCGCGCTCCCAGAGGCTGAAGGTGCAGTGCGCCTTGAAGGCCGACATGCCGCACAGCAGCTTGTCGTTGAGCATGAAATGAGGCCGGCTCCACTTGATCGTCTCGACGACATCGGGGCAGGCCGCGTGCACGTCCTCGCGCAGGCATTGCAGGATGGGCAACGCGAATGCCGGCACGCCGGCGAGATAGCTGTCGATGCGTGGGTCGAGCGTGGGCATGGGCACTCGCGGCAAAGGGGTGGGTCGCCAGTCTAGACTTTCGGCCCCCGCCTGACCCCTCCGGACCGACCCTTGCGACGCCTGCTGCTGCCCCTGTTTCTTGCCGGCTCTTCGGCCATAGCGCAGCTGCCGCAGCTGACGCTGGAGCAACTGCCCCGCCCCACCATGCCGCCCGGCGAGCGTGGGCCGGTGGTGCCCGCCCAGGTGGAGCGTTGGCGCCACGAGGCCAAGGCGCTGGAGTATGGCGACGGCATGAAGCGCGACGAGGTGGCCGCCGCCAAGCTCTATTGCCGAGCCTCGCGCTACGGCGACGCCGAGGCGCAGTACAGCCTGGGCTGGATGCTGACCAACGCACGCGGCATCCAGCGCAACGATGCCGAGGCGGCCCACATGTTCGCGGCTGCGGCCGAGCAGGGCATGGACCAAGCGCAGAACATGCTCGCCCGCATGGGCGGCACGCCGCTGGGCGACCCGCCGCCCTGCCTGCGCCCACCCGAGACCGACCCGCTGCCCGTCGCTCCGCCGCAGCCCGCGCGCGGCGCCAAGCCCATCTCGTTGTGGGCCACGCTGCCGCTGCCGCCGCAGGCGCCACCGGCCATCGTCAACTACGTGAAGCTGCTGGCGCCCGAGTACCAGCTCGCACCCGCGCTGGTGCTCGCATTGATGGCGCAGGAATCCAACTTCGACCCGCTGGCCGAGTCGCCCAAGAAGGCGCAGGGCCTGATGCAGCTGATGCCCGGCACCGCCGCGCGATTTCGCGTCACGCGCCTCAGCGATCCCGCGCAGAACATACGCGGCGGCATGGCCTATCTGCGCTGGCTGCTGGCCTATTTCGAGGGCGATGTGATGCTGGCGCTGGCCGCGTACAACGCCGGCGAGGGCGCGGTGGACCGCTACCTCGGCGTGCCGCCGTATGCCGAGACGCGGCTGTACGTGCGCAAGATCATGGCGGCGACCGGTGGCCAGCGACTGCATCCCTTCGACGCCAGCGTGGTGGGCGCGTCGCCCATGCTGCTGCGCGTGAAGGCGGCGATGCAGGTGATCCAGTCGCGTTGATGTTCAACCAGCCAGCCAGTCGACAAGCTCGCGAACCGGCAGCACGTCAACGCCGTTCTTGAGTGGGTAGCGCCTGGCCACCGGCGCAACGACCGCCGCGCGCTCGGGCTGCAGGTCGGTCAGCGCCTGCCAGAAGCCCTTGCCCACCTTGGGTGCGGCCGAGAACTTGATCTCCAGCCCCAGCCGGCGACTGCCTTGCTCGATGACGACGTCCAGCTCCGTGCCGGCGGCCGTGCGGTAGTAGCCGAGTTGCGCTTCCGGCATCACCTCGGCAACGGCAGCGGCCACCTGCTCGATGACGAAGCCCTCCCAGGACGCGCCGACGATGGGGTGACCCTGCAGCGCGTCCAGGTCCTGCACGCCCAGCAGCGCATGCACGAGGCCGCTGTCGCGCACATAGACCTTGGGCGACTTGATGAGCCGCTTGCCGAGGTTGGGTAGCACGGGTTCCAGGCGACGCAGCATCAGCGCGTCCACCAGCGTGTCCAGGTAGCGCGCCACCGTCGTGTGCGCCAGCCCGCCGAGCGACGCGCCCAGCGCCGATGCGTTGAATTGCTGCCCCTGCAGATGGGCCTGCATGCGCCAGAAGCGGTGCAGGCTCTCGGCCGCCACCTTGACGCCCATCTGCGCCAGGTCGCGCAGCAGGAAGCTCTCGATGAAGTCCTGCCGCCAGCCGAACGACGCCGCCTCGTCGGGCGCCAGCAGGCTGAGCGGGAAGCCACCACGCAGCCACAGCTGCTGCAGTGCGCCCAAGGAGTCGGGCTGCTCCAGCGCCAGCACCGGCGGCAGCTCCAGGTAGCTGATGCGGCCGGCCAGGCTCTCGCTTTTTTGACGCAGCAGTTCACCGGAGGCCGAGCCCAGCATCAGGAAGCGCCCGGGCCGGCGCAGGGCGTCGATCTCGGGGCGCAGCACGCTGAACAGCTCGGGCATGAGCTGCACCTCGTCGAGCACGACGAGATGGTCGCGGTGGCGGGCGAAGAACAGCTCGGGCTCGGCCAGCTGGGCGCGGTCCGAGGCGCGCTCCAGGTCCAGCATCACCGCGCCGGGCTGGCTGGCCGCCACGGTTTGAGCCAGCGTGCTCTTGCCCACCTGGCGCGGCCCGAGCAGCAGCACGGCCGGCGAGCGCGCCATGCGTTCGGCCAAACGAGCTTCGGTGCGGCGATCAATCATCATTGCATTTTGAGCGACAAGTGCTCAATTAGCAAGGAAGATATCTTGTTCACATGCTGCGCCGGTACTGCCCGCCCACCTCGAACAGCGCGCCGGTGATCTGGCCGAGCGAGCACACGCGCACGGCGTCCATCAGCACGTCGAAGACATTGCGGTTCTCGATGACGGCCTGCTGCAGCCGCGCCAGCATGGCCGGTGCCTCAGCCGCATGGCGGGCCTGGAACTCGGCCAGCCGCGCCAGCTGCGACTGCTTCTCTTCATCCGTCGAGCGTGCCAGCTCGATGTGCTCCGGCACGGTCTCGCCATGCGGGTTGCGGAAGGTGTTGACGCCGATGATGGGGTATTCGCCGGTGTGCTTGAGCATCTCGTAGTGCATCGACTCTTCCTGGATGCGGCCGCGCTGGTAGCCGGTTTCCATCGCGCCGAGCACGCCGCCGCGTTCGCTGATGCGCTCGAACTCTTGCAGCACCGCCTCTTCGACCAGCTCGGTCAGCTCGTCGATGATGAAGGCGCCTTGGCTCGGGTTCTCGTTCTTGGCCAGGCCCCACTCGCGGTTGATGACGAGCTGGATGGCCATCGCGCGGCGCACGCTCTCGTCGGTGGGCGTCGTGATCGCCTCGTCGTAGGCGTTGGTGTGCAGCGAGTTGCAGTTGTCGTAAACGGCGATCAGCGCCTGCAGCGTCGTGCGGATGTCGTTGAAGGCGATCTCCTGCGCGTGCAGGCTGCGGCCCGAGGTTTGCACGTGGTATTTGAGTTTTTGACTCCGCTCATTCGCGCCGTAACGGTCGCGCATGGCGATGGCCCAGATGCGGCGGGCGACGCGGCCGAGCACGGTGTATTCCGGGTCCATTCCGTTGCTGAAGAAGAAGCTCAGGTTGGGCGCGAAGTCGTCGATGTGCATGCCGCGCGCCAGGTAGGCCTCCACGAAGGTGAAGCCGTTCGACAGCGTCAGGGCGAGTTGGCTGATCGGGTTCGCACCCGCCTCGGCGATGTGATACCCCGAGATGCTCACCGAGTAGAAGTTGCGCACGTTGTGATGCACGAAGTACTCGGCGATGTCGCCCATGACCTTCAATGAGAACTCGGTCGAGAAGATGCAGGTGTTCTGGCCCTGGTCTTCCTTCAGGATGTCGGCCTGCACGGTGCCGCGCACATTGGCCAGCACCCAGTCCTTGATCTTGGCGGCTTCGTCTGCGGTGGGCTCACGGCCGTTGTCGGCGCGGAACTTGGCGAGGTTCTGGTCGATGGCGGTGTTCATGAACATCGCCAGGATCGACGGCGCCGGGCCGTTGATCGTCATCGACACCGACGTGGTCGGGCTGCAAAGGTCGAAGCCGTCGTACAGCACCTTCATGTCGTCCAGCGTCGCGATGCTCACGCCGGAGTTGCCCACCTTGCCGTAGATGTCGGGCCGCGGCGCGGGGTCGGCGCCGTACAGCGTGACCGAGTCGAAGGCGGTGGACAGGCGCTTGGCGGGCAGGCCTTCGCTGACCAGCTTGAAGCGGCGGTTGGTGCGGAAGGCATCGCCTTCGCCGGCGAACATGCGGGTCGGGTCCTCGCCCTCGCGCTTGAACGCGAACACGCCGGCCGCGTAGGGGAAGCTGCCAGGCACGTTCTCCAGCATCAGCCACTTCAGCAGCTCGCCGTGGCATTCGTAGCCCGGCAGCACGACCTTGCGGATCTTGGTGCCCGAGAGGCTTTGCGTAACGAGCGCGGTGCGCAGCTCCTTGTCGCGGATCTTCACGACGTACTCGTCGCCCGCGTAGGCCTTCACCATGTCGGGCCACTGTTGAAGCAGCTGGCGCGCGTCGCCGTCCAGCTTGCTGCGGCGCTGCTCGGCCAGGTCACCCAAAGCAGCCCGGGCGCCTTGCTTGTCGGGGTTGGCGGCCTGCAGCATTGCGCGGCTGGCTTCCAGCTGCTGGACCTCGCGGGCCAGCGCGGCCTGCTTGCGCGCACGGGCCTTGTAGCCGCGCACGGTCTCGCAGATGTCGGCCAGGTAGCGCACGCGGTTGGCCGGCACGATGGGGGTCTGGTGGGTGCTGTGGCGGGTGTTGACGAGCGGCAGGCGGCCTTCGGTGATGGGCAGGCCGAGGCCGGCGAGGCGGGCCTTCAGCGCTTGATACAGCGCCGTCACGCCGTCGTCGTTGAAGCGGCTCGCCATGGTGCCGAACACCGGCATCGTGTCCGGCATCACCGTGAACGCCTCGCGGTTGCGCTGCACTTGCTTGGCGACGTCGCGCAGTGCGTCCAGCGAGCCCTTGCGATCGAACTTGTTGATGGCGACGAACTCGGCGAAGTCCAGCATGTCGATCTTCTCGAGCTGGCTGGCGGCGCCGAACTCGGGCGTCATCACATACATCGGCACGTTGACCAGCGGCACGATGGCCGCGTCGCCCTGGCCGATGCCGGAGGTCTCGACGATGACGAGATCGAAGCCGGCGACCTTGGCGGCGGCGATGACGTCTGGGAGGGCGGGGGAGATTTCGCTGCCGAAGTCGCGCGTGGCGAGGCTGCGCATGAACACCCGCTGGCCTTGCGACCACGGGCTGATCGCATTCATTCGGATGCGGTCGCCCAGCAGCGCGCCACCGCTCTTGCGGCGTGACGGGTCGATGGAGATCAGCGCCACGCGCAGCGCGTCACCCTGGTCCAGGCGCAGGCGGCGGATCAGCTCATCGGTCAGGCTGGACTTGCCGGCGCCGCCGGTGCCGGTGATGCCGAGCACGGGCGTCTTGATCGCCTTGGCCTGCGAACGCAGCGCGTCGACGATTGATTCCTCGGCCTTGCCGTTCTCCAGCGCCGTCAGCAGCTGCGCCAACGAACGCCACGCAGATTCGGAGTGACCAGTGATTGAAGACAGGCTCTTCGGCGCATGCACGCTGAAGTCCTGGTCGGCCTTCATGACCATCTCGCCGATCATTCCCTGCAGCCCCATGCGCTGGCCGTCCTCGGGGCTGAAGATGCGCACGCCGTGCTCGGCCAGTTCGCGGATCTCGGCCGGCACGATGACGCCGCCGCCGCCGCCGAACACCTGGATGCGCTCGCCGCCGCGTTCCTTCAGCAGCTGCGTCATGTACTTGAAGTACTCGACGTGCCCGCCCTGGTAGGAAGAGATGGCGATGCCTTGCGCATCCTCCTGCAACGCTGCCGTGACGACCTCGTCCACCGAGCGGTTATGGCCGAGGTGGATGACCTCTGCCCCCATGCCCTGCAGGATGCGCCGCATGATGTTGATGGCGGCGTCATGCCCGTCGAACAGGCTGGCGGCGGTGACGAATCGGACCTTGTGGGTCGGGCGGTACTCGGCCAGTGCCTTGTAGTCGGCGGCGAGATCGGTCATGGCTTGTCTCCTTGATCGGAGACGGATTCTAGGCCGCTCAATTGACGTTAACGTCAACCAAAAAGGCGCGCCCCACCGAGGTGGGGCGCGCCTGTCAACGGGGGCTACCGAACGTCAGTCGTCCGAACCCATGAAGCCGAACAGATGCAGCAGGCTCGTGAACAGGTTGAAGATGGACACGAACAGGCTGACGGTCGCCAGCACGTAGTTGGTTTCGCCGCCGTCCACGATCTGCTTGGTCTCGAACAGGATCAGGCCGGCCGACAGCAGGGCGACGACGGCGGAGACGGTCAGCGACAGCGCCGGGATCTGCAGGAAGACCGCTGCTAGGCTGGCCAGCACCGCAACGATCATGCCGGCGAACAGGAAGCCGCCCATCCAGGACAGGTCACGCTTGGTGGTCGTGGCATAGGCCGACAGCGCGAAGAACACGGCACCCGTGGCGCCCAGCGCCAGCATCACGGCCTGGCCACCGGAGGGCAGCGACAGCGTGCGGGTCAGCAGGGGGCCGAGCGTCCAGCCCATGAAGCCGGTCAGCGCGAACACCAAGCCGACGGCCATGCCGCTGTTCTTCAGCTTGTGGATGCCGAAGAGCAGGCCGAAGTAGGCCACCAGCGTGATGATGAGGCCCGGCGCCGGCAGGCTGAAGGCCACGGCGGCCCAGGCGACGGCGGCGCTGAACAGCAGCGTTAGCGACAGCAGCGCGTAGGTGTTGCGCAGCACACGGTGGGTGGTGCCGCGGTCGACCGCGCTGCCGAAGGGCGTTGCGATCGCAAGGGTGCGGGGTTGGTTTTGCATGAGGGCCTCCTGAGCCGTCGACAAGGACCGCCAGACTAGGCTTTCATCGAATCAATAAAAAGCAGAGAACCGAGAAGAGATACTTCCGCATAACTTGCGATAACGACCCCATGAGCCTGAGCTTCAGCTACCGCCACCTGTACTACTTCTGGGCCGTGGCCAAGGAGGGCGGGCTCACGCGTGCGGCCGAGCGGCTGGGCTTGTCGGTGCAGACGGTGTCGACCCAGGTGCGCGAGCTGGAGCAGTCGCTCGGCGCCGCGCTGCTCAAGCCCGCCGGCCGGGGCCTGACGCTGACGGACGCCGGCCAGGCCGCGCTGGAGGTGGCCGAGCAGATCTTCTCGCTCGGCGAGACGCTGCCCGAGCGTGTGCGCGACGCCGCCACAGCGCCGGCCGTGCGGTTGGCCGTGGGCATTTCCGATGGCCTACCCAAGCTCGTCGTGCAAAGCCTGCTGCAGCCCATCATCGACACGCCCCACCTGCGCCTGCTCTGCCACGAGGACGAGTTCGACGACCTGCTCGGCGACCTGGCGCTGCACCGGCTGGACGTCGTGCTGGCCGACCGGCCGGCGCCGCCCAACCCCAACCTGCGCGTCTACAGCCATGCGCTCGGCAGCTCGCCGATGGCCTGGTTTGCGGCGCCGCGTTGGGCCGAAGCGGCGATGCGGGACTTCCCCGCGTCGCTGGCCGACGTGCCGCTGCTGCTGCCCACCGACCACGCCGCCGTGCGCCCGCGGCTGAACCAATGGCTGGAACGCCACGGCGTGCGCGGCAAGGTGGCCGGCGAGTTCGAGGACAGCGCGCTGCTGGCCACCTTCGGCGCGGCGGGCATGGGCGTGTTCCCGGCCGCGACCTTGATGAGCGACAAGCTCGTGCAGCGTGACGGCCTGGTGCGCGTGGGCGACTGCGATGGCGTCGAGGAAGTCTTCTACGCCGTCGGCACGGACAAGAAGATCGCCCACCCGCTCGTGCGCCGCCTGCTGCCCCAGCCTTCAGACGCAAGCGGTTGAATTGCTACAGTTGACGTTTACGTCAATTAAAGCGCCCGGCGGGCCTGGCACAACCGGGCTGAAGGGGGCGCACAGGAGACTCCGACCATGAATCTGCCCGGCCTCAATTTCCAGCTCGGTGAAGACATCGATGCGTTGCGCGACGCGGTGCGTGCCTTTGCCGATGAAGAGATCGCCCCGCGCGCGGCGGAGATCGACCGCAGCGACCAGTTTCCGATGGACCTGTGGCGCAAGATGGGCGAGTTAGGCGTGCTGGGCATCACCGTGCCGGAGCAGTACGGCGGCGCAGACATGGGCTACCTGGCCCACATGATCGCGATGGAAGAGATCAGCCGCGCCAGCGCCTCGGTCGGCCTCTCCTACGGCGCGCACAGCAACCTGTGCGTGAACCAAATCAAGCGCAACGGCAACGACGCGCAGCGCGCCAAATACCTGCCCAAGTTGATCAGCGGCGAGCATGTCGGCGCGCTGGCGATGAGCGAGCCGGGCGCGGGGTCTGACGTGTTGAGCATGAAGCTGCGCGCCGATGACAAAGGCGGCGTCTATGTGCTCAACGGCACCAAGATGTGGATCACCAACGGCCCCGACGCCGACACCCTCGTCGTGTATGCGAAGACCGACCCGGAGCTGGGCGCGCGTGGCGTGACGGCCTTCCTGATCGAGAAGGGGATGCCCGGCTTCAGCATCGCGCAGAAGCTCGACAAGCTCGGCATGCGAGGCTCGCACACCGGTGAGCTGGTGTTCAACAACGTCGAGGTGCCGGCCGAGAACGTGCTGGGTGCGGTGAACGGCGGTGCCAAGGTGCTGATGTCGGGCCTGGACTACGAGCGCGCCGTGTTGACCGGCGGGCCGCTGGGCATCATGCAGAGCGTCATGGACAACGTGGTGCCTTACATCCACGACCGCAAGCAGTTCGGCCAGAGCATCGGCGAGTTCCAGCTCATCCAGGGCAAGGTGGCGGACATGTACACCGTGCTGCAGGCCGCGCGCAGTTTTGCCTACACGGTGGCCAAGAACCTCGACATGCTGGGTGCCGAACATGTGCGCCAGGTGCGCAAGGACTGCGCGAGCGTCATCCTGTGGACGGCCGAGAAGGCGACGTGGATGGCCGGCGAGGGCGTGCAGATCTTCGGCGGCAATGGCTACATCAACGACTACCCGCTGGGCCGCCTGTGGCGTGACGCGAAGCTCTACGAGATTGGCGCCGGCACCAGTGAAATTCGCCGCATGCTGATCGGCCGCGAGCTGTTTGCCGAGACCATGTAATGGCCGAGGGGACGGACAACAAGCCGCACAGCGGCGCCGTTGCGGCGAAGGGTCATATCCGCAAAGCGGATGTGTGCCGTAGCCAAACGATGTAACTCGCCGCTGAGACAATCGCGGGCATGACGACGACCAACCGCGAACTGCAGGATCTCCTCGACAAGAACAAGCGCTGGGCCGCCGACACCGAGGCGCGCGAACCGGGCTTCTTCTCCGGCCTGCTCAAGCAGCAGACGCCGCAATACCTTTGGATCGGCTGCGCCGACAGCCGCGTGCCGGCCAACGAGTTGGTGGACCTGCTGCCGGGCGAGCTCTTCGTGCATCGCAACGTCGCCAACGTCGTCGTGCACTCCGACCTCAACTGCCTGTCCGTCATGCAGTTCGCGGTGGACCTGCTCAAGGTGCGCCACATCATCGTCGTCGGCCACAGCAACTGCGGCGGCGTGCGTGCGGCGCTCTACGACATCCGCGTCGGCCTGGCCGACAACTGGATCCGCCACGTGCAGGACGTGCGCAACGACCACCAGGCCTGGCTGGACACCGTGCCCGAGGCACGCCGCGTCGACGCGCTGTGCGAGCTGAACGTGCTGCAGCAGGCCCGCAATGCCTGCCAGACGACCGTGGTGCAGGACGCCTGGCAGCGCGGCCAGCAGATCGTCGTGCATGGCTTGGTCTACGGCCTGCACAACGGCCTGCTGGAAGACTTGCAACTGACGGCCGCGTGCGCCGAGGACGTCGAGCCCGCCTACCGCCGCGCGCTGGAGCGCGTCAAGGCGCGCTACGCGACGCCGGCCTGAGCGCTGGCGACACGCGCTGTGGGGTGAACCGAAGCGGCGCAGTCTGACAGACGCGGGGCCCGTCAGCCCTCCAGAATGACGACAGCACACCGCTGTCCCTGGAGACCCCCGCATGATCTTCGACGCCATCCGCGAAAGCCACGACCTGCAACGCGACCTGTGCCGCAAGCTCACGGCGTCGCGCGGCGATATGGCCGCGCGCCAGGTGCTGTTCCTGCAGCTGAAGGTTGAATTGATGGCGCACGCGGCGGCCGAGGAGCGCTTCCTCTACATCCCGTTGTTGATGGAAGACGGTGGCCTCGACGCGTCGCGACACGCGCTGCACGAGCATCACCAGGTGGATGAGTTGCTTGAAGACCTGTCGGTGCGCAACAAGCAGCAGGACGGCTGGATCGCCATCGCCAAGACGCTGAGCTTCAAGGTGCGCCACCACCTGAAGGAAGAAGAATCGAAGTTCTTCCACGTTGCCGGGCGCCTGTTGTCGGACACGAAGAAGCAGCAACTCGCCGGCAAGTACAAGCGCGAGATGGTGCGCATGCGCAAGCATTACGCCGCCGAGTACCAGACCGTCGCGGTGTCTGCGGCGACCGGCCTGGTCAAGCCCGCCAAGCCTGCGGCCGACAAGCCGGCGACGCGCGGCACCGCCAGTGCCGGCGCTCAGCTGCGTGGCAAGAGCAAGCCTCGGCGCACAAGCTGACGCGCCTTCGGCCTCAGCCCTGCGTCGGCCGGAACACGCGCACGCGGTGCCCGTCCGGGTCGGCCGTCACGGCCGTGTAGCCGAAGTCCAGCGCCGTCGGGGCCTGCAGCACCGGCCAGCCGGCGGCCTTCCAGACCGCGACCGCAGCATCCACTTCAGCCTCGCTGCCGACCGTGATGCCGATCTCCGCGCCGCCGCCGCGCAGGCTGCTGGCGGGCTGCACATCGTGCGCGGCCCAAAGGCCCAGCATGGTCTTGTCGTTGAGCATGAACATCGCGAAGTTCGGGCTCTGCTCGACGGCTTCGCGGCCCAGCAGCGCGCGGTAGAACAGCGCACTCTCGGCGGGGCTGTTGACGTAGAGGATGAGGCAGTCGGGTTGCATGGCGGTCTCCTTGTTGGGTGAGGCCGCCATGCTCGGCGCGGGCGCTGACAGCGGCTGTCAGCAGCCCGCCCGCTTCCTCGCTTCCTGCTACGGCTTGGCCGTCGTGAACGACGACCCCTCGGCTCCGGCCATTTGCGGTGAATAGTCACCCGAATGATCTTTCTCGTGATTGGTTTCCCGTCCTTGTTGACGAGGCCGGCATGTCGCTGTGCTTCCACTCTCAAGGAGATCACCATGTCTGCATTGCCCGTCACCATCGCGCTGAAGAAGATCAAGTGCCGCATCGAGACCGACGAGGTCGGCTCGGACGAGCCCTATGTGCTCATCACCGCCGTCGACCTGACCAACCCCATCCTGCCCAACGCCGAGGTCACGCTCTACGGCCCCTGGGGCGGCGTGGACGCGGGCGACACCTGCACCACGCACCCGCTGCAGCCCGGCCTCAACCCGAACGACTTTCCGTTCTTCGTGTGGCGCAGGAATGCCTGGGGCCCGTCGGGCAGCGCCAAGGCCATTGCCAACCCGGCCAACGCGGTCATCCTCGTGTCGATGATGGAGCACGACGACGGCAAGGCGTCGGCGGCACGCGAGCTGGTCAAGGCGGCCGTGGTCGGTGCGCTGGCCGCGTCGGCCGGCATGACGCGCGCCCAGCGCGTGAGCAAGCTGAAGACCGACATCAACGGTGCCCTCGCCATCCCGACCGGCGCGCCCAACTTCGACGACCGCGTCGGCTCGACGGTGGAAGTGGCCTTGAGCGCCAACCTGCTCAGCGTGGCCGCCGGCCCGAAGACCAAGACGATCACCATCGTCGGCGACGGCGGCAAGTACGACGTGACGCTGGTCGTGACGAAGGGCTGACGCCCGCTGCGCCTACTGCCCGACGGCTTTCACCTTCGGGCAGAGCGCCGCGCCATCCTGAGGGCACTTGGGTAACTTGGGCTTGACCTGTGTGCCGGTGTTGCTGCCATCGGTGGCGGCGCCGCCACCGCCGCCGCCGGCCACCGGCATCGCGTGCTTAGGTTTGGGCTTGGCGGCGGCCTGTGCCGTCGGCGTGCCGGAGGCCTTGGCTTGTGGGCTTGCGGTCGGGGCCATGTCGGCGGCATGAACCGCCAGCGCGGCGCTCAACAACGCCGTGACAAGAAGGGGAGAGGGTCGCGTCATCAAGTCCTCCGTCAGAAGTCCAGCAGAGCCAGCCCCGGCGGCGCCGGGTGGGATGTGGACGATAGCAATTGCGCCAGCCTTGCGCGCGTGGCCCCGGCGTCAGCGCGGTCGGCCAGCGCGTTGGCATAGGCGTCGAGCGCGGCCCGGGCATCCGGGCCGCCGAGGGCGGCGAGGGCCCGCAGTCGCCCGCGATCGGGGTGGCCGGGTGGCAGGCCGGCGTCTGCGAGGGCCAGCGCCTCGCGGTAGGCCGCATGGGCCTGCGCCGGGCGGCCGGCGGCTTCGTGTGTCAGGCCCAGCAAGGCCAGTGTGGGCCAGCGGTCGGTGTCGCGCGGGCCCAGCAGCTCGCGCTGGGCGGCGTCGGCCCGGCCCAGCAGCGCGCCAGCGTCGGCCACGTGCCCGCGGCGCAGCGCGGCCTCTCCCAGCAGGGCCCGGGCTCGTTCGGCGGCCGGGCTGCCGGCGGCCTGCAGTTCGGCCAGCAGGGCAGCCAGCCGCGCCTCGGCGGCGGCGGTGTCACCGCGCCGCAGCTGCTGGCGCGCGGCGACCAGGCCGATGATGGCGGCCGAGGTGGCGTCACCGCCGCGCCGGGCCTGTGCCCAGGCGGCTTCGGCCTCGCGGGCGGCCTCGTCGCGCTGGCCGTGGTGGAACAGCGCCGTCGCCAGCCATGAGCGAGTGGCGACGGTGTTCAAGTCGACCGGCCCCAGCACCTCGGTCAGTTCCTGCACGCTGGCACGCAACAGCGGCACGGCGGCGGCATGGTGGCCGAGTTCGACCTCCATCGTCGCCGCCGCCATGCGGGCCTGCGCCGCGATCAGCCGCCCGGAGCCGTCGCTGGCAGCGACGAGGGCTTGCAGCCAGCGTCTGGCCTCATCCCAGCGGCCCTGGGCACGGGCCAGGCTCGACAGCGCATCGGCCACGCGGCGGTAGCGTTCATGCGTCGTGCCGAAGCGCTCGCGCACCCCGCGCTCGGCGCGCGCCAGCAGGGTTTGCGCCGCGTCGAGCTGGCCTTCCTCCATCGCCATCTCCCCGAGGTGGGCGAGGGCGGACAGGGCGACCGCGTCGTCCTGGCTCGGCGTGGCGGGAACCAAGGCTTCGAGCAGCGGGCGAGCCTGATCGGCCTGGCCCAGCCGGCGCCGTGCATTGGCCAGCTCGAAGGCCACCTCGCGGCCGGTCTCGCCGCGGCCCTGCAACTGCGCGTGCGCCAGCCCCAAGGCCTCGGCGGCCAGCGCCATGTCGCCGGACTGGTTCAGCAGCAGCCCCAGCGGCCGGGCCACCTCGGCCAGCAGCGCCGGGTCGTCGCCTAAGCGCCGCTTCGCCTCGGCCCAGCTGCGCCGTAGCAGCTCGATCATGGGCACGGTCGCGCTGCCCGACGCATCGGGGCTGAGGCCGGCCAGCAGCTCCGTCAGCACGCTCTGCACACGCCGCGTGCGCTCGGCCTCGCGGCGGGCCTCCTGCCATTGCCAGGTCGCCGCCGTCACGCCGACGATCAAGCTCGCCATCACCAGGCCGAGTGCCGCCAGTTGCAGCCGGTAGCGGCGCGCGAACTTGGCGCTGCGGTAGGCCAGCGAGTCGGGCCGGGCGGTGATGGGTCGATGGTCGAGATAGCGGCGCACGTCTTCGGCCAGCGCGCTCGCGCCGGCATAGCGTTCCTCCGGCTTCTCCTTCACTGCACGCGCCACGATCAGCGCCAGCTCGCCGCGCAGCTTGGGGCCGGGCTCGCGCTGGCCGGTCAGCAGCAGGCACAGCAGGCGGCCCAGCGCGTAGACGTCGGTGGCCGTGCTGACCGGCTCGCCGCGCAGCTGCTCGGGCGCAGCGTACTCGGGCGTCATGCCAGCGGCGGCTTGTCGCGTCAGCTCGGGGCCGGTGTCATCCGCCAGCAGCTTGGCGACACCGAAGTCCAGCAGCTTCACCTGGCCCGCCGCCGTGACGAGGATGTTGCTGGGCTTGAGATCGCGATGCACGACGAGCCTGGCGTGGGCATGGGCCACGGCGTCGCAGACCTGCAGGAAGAGCCGCAACCGCGCGTCGACGTTCGCGCTCTGCGCATCGCACCAGGTGTCAACGCGCTCGCCGTCCACCAGCTCCAGCACCAGGTAGCGCGTGGGCAGGCCGCCGAGCTGCGCCTCGCCAATGTCCAGCAGTTGGGCGATGTGCGGGTGGGTCAGCCGCGCCAGCAGCTCGCCCTCGCGGCGAAAGCGTGCCCGTGCGGATTCGCCGCGCCAGGGGCTGTGCAGCAGCTTGATGGCCGCCTCGCCCTGGTGGGCGCCGTCGCTACGCCGTGCCCGCCACACCTCGCCCATGCCGCCGCTGCCGAGCGGCGCCACCAAGGTCCACGCGCCCAGCACCTGGCCGGCCAGCTCGGGCGCGGTGGGCAACTGCGCGGGCTGGGCCAGAAAATCCTGCGCCTCGGCCCGGCGGTCGGCGGCGATGAGGGCTTGCAGCCGCTCGCGCTGTGCGGCCGGCAGCTTCGCCAGCAGCGCCTCGCGTTCGGCCGGGCTCGCGTCCTGCCAGGCGTCGAAGGCGGCCAGCACCGCAGCCTGATCGATGGTATTCACCTCAGCGCCCCGTTGATTCCGGGTCGAGCGCCGGGCCGCTCCCAAGCCGGCCCGCCATGGCGACGTGCTTGCGGCTCGATGCCGCGAGCATCGCCGTCCCCTCGGGGGACCGACCAGGCTCGCCCGCGTCCAGCGGCGCGAGATTGGGCGAGGGGCTCGTCACGCCTGCAATGCGTCGAACAGGAAGGCTCGCGCCTTGCGCCAGTCGCGCTTCACGGTCGGCACCGACACGCCCAGCACCTCGGCAATCTCCTCCATCTCCAGCCCGCCGAAAAAGCGCATCTGCACCACCTGGTGCGCCCGGTCGTCGGCGCGTTCCAGCGTCTGCAGCACCTCGTCGAGCTTGAGGACATCGGGGGCGCCTAGCTGCTCCAACGCGGCGGTGGACAGCGTCACGCTCGCCACCCCGCCGCCGCGCTTGTCGGCATGGCGCTCGCGCACGTGGTCGACGATGACGCTGCGCATGACCTTGCTGGCGTGCGCGAAGAACTGGCCGCGATGCAACGCGCCTTCGCGGCCTGCGCTTTTCAGCCAAACCTCGTGGATCAGCGCCGCCGGTTCCAGCGTCATCGGCGCCTGGCCGGCGAGATGGCTGCGCGCCAGGCGCTTGAGTTCGGGGTAGAGCAGGGTGTAGAGGCGGTCGCGCGCATCGGCATCGCCGCTCGCCAGGGCCGTCAGCAGCAGGGTGATTTCGGTCATGTCGCCATGCTCGGGCGCGCGGGCTGCGAGGGGTATCCCCAGCTCGGTGAGGCCTGGCCATAGCCGCCTGGCTGAGTTGTGACTGAGCCGATAGCAAGAAGAAGTTGTATCAAGGTTGCATTTCGTGACTTCTGACGTTGGCGGGCGCAAGTGCCGCAGGCACGGCCGGGTGCGTTTCCATACATTCAAGTCACTTGATGACAAAGGCACACCCGAGCGAAAGCCGGGGTCGCAAAGCTTCCGGTCTACAGCCTTCGGGCCACGACAGCGGGGTTGCCATAGAGATGGAGCGGCACCGCGAGGTGCTGCGTCCATCGTCCTTCGATGCCCGATGCGGGGTCGAAGGCGGCAGCTCCGCCACTGCGGCAGTTCAGCGGCTCCTCTTGCCCGTATGGCCGGCGTCTCATGCAGCCCGCACAGGAGTCCTCATGCGCATTACTTCACCACTCCCCTTCATCGTCCTCGTCGAGTTCCGCGCGGCACGCGGCCTGCTCGGCGCCTTTCTGGCCGCAGTCCTGCTGGGCCTGTTGTTCGGCCCGCTGCCAGCGCGAGCGCAGGCCGGCGCATCGGACAAGATCGCGCCGGACCTGCGGCAGGCGCTCGATGTGCGCGCCCCCATCCGCCACCCCTGGGCGCGTGAAGCAGCCGGCACGCGCTACGTCAAGGCCTTGATCGTCAGCAGCTCGGCCGACCCCGAGCTGGCCGAGCTGCGCGCCCATGTGCTGGCCGCGGGCGGCTCGGTCTACCACCGCTATGTGTCGGTGCGGGCGCTGTCCGTGATGCTGCCCGCCAGCCGCCTAACCGAGATCGCCGCGCGGGCCGACGTGCAGAGCGTCTCGCCCAACCGGCCCGCCGCCCGCACCGCCAGCGCGCTGGAGCTGGCGACGGGCGCTGCCACTGTTCGTGGCAGCGGTAGTGGCATCGGCTCGGCGCCGGGCCTGGACGGCAGCGGTATCGGCATCGCGGTGCTGGATTCGGGCATCGACCCCGATCACGACAACCTGCGCGGCACGGGCCCGCAACGCTCGCGCGTGCTGCGCGCGGTCGACTTCCTGAAGGTGGGCGACGCCGGTGTCGGCCGCCTGCGTGACTGGACGGCCGGCATTGACCTTTCCACCTCCACCTTAGCGGGTGGGCAAGGCAGCCAGGCGATGTCCGCCTTCGAAAGGAGGATCGCTGCCGACGGCGCCGCTGAGGTTGACAGTTATGGCCATGGCAGCCACGTCGCCGGCGTGGCGGCGGGGCGCGGCGCCTACCAGGCGGTGGATTCGACCGGCATCGCGCCGAACGCGAACCTGTTCGACGTGAAGGTGCTCGACGACGCCGGCACCGGCCAGCTCAGCGACGTGCTGGCAGGCATCGACTGGGTCATCCAGCATGCGCGGGAATACAACATCCGCGTCCTCAACGTCAGCCTGGCCGCTGATTCCAGCGAGTCCTATCTCACCGACCCGCTGTGCCGCGCGGTACGCAGCGCGGTGGCGGCCGGCATCACGGTGGTGGTGGCCGCCGGCAACTACGGCCAGACGGCCGCTGGCGCCGAGCAGTACGGTGGCATCAGCGCGCCGGGCAACGAGCCGTCGGTCATCACCGTCGGCGCGGCCAACACGCACGCCACGGCGCGGCGCGACGACGACAGCGTCAACTTCTTCAGCTCGCGCGGCCCGACGCGCGGCGTCCGCATCGCCAGCGACGGCATGCGCCGCGTCGACAACCTGCTCAAGCCCGACCTGGTGGCCCCCGGCAACAAGGTGGTCAGCATGCTGGCCAGCGGGCCGGGCCGCGGCGGCGACTGGAGCTACCTGCCTAGCACCTATCCCGAGCTGTCGGCGCCCTTTGGCGGCACGGCGCAGCTGCGCCAGCAGCAGCTGATGAACCTGAGTGGCACGTCGGTGGCGGCGCCGGTCGTGGCTGGCACGGTGGCGCTGATGCTGCAGGCCAACCCCGGGCTCACGCCGCCGCTGATCAAGGCGATGCTGCAGTACGCCGCACAGCCGATAGCCGGCGCCAACCTGCTGCAGCAGGGCGCGGGCCTGCTCAACATCGATGGTGCCGTGCGCCTGGCCAGCGCGCTGCGCACCGACGTGGCCAGCGCCATCGACGCGGGCACCCTGCAGCCGGGCGCGCCCCTGCTGGCGCCCGGCAAGGCCATGCCGGCGCCGGTGTCGGTCATCAATGGCGCCCAGGTGGCCTGGGGCCGCATCGTCTTCGCCGGTGGCTCGCACCTGCTGAGCGGCGCCGCGCTGTTCACGCAGTTCCAGCCGATCTACGACCCGCGCCTGGTCTGGGTGCGCAACTCGGCGCAGCGCCTCACGGTGGTCTACGCACCCGCACGCGCCGGGGAAGCCGCCGGCCAGTGGGTGCGGGCGATCACGGTGGCCCGCGCGCCCAACCAGCGCTTCGTCACTGCCGGCGTCGTCTGGGCGAGCCCGCTGGCTGGCGGCAGCTCGCTGCGCGCACGCACCGGGCTGTTCATGCCGGTCGCCACGCTGTCGGGCTGGCTGGCCTCGGGCAGCGGCATCGTCATGAGCGAAGGCATCGTCATGAGCGAGGGCATCGTGATGAGCGAAGGCATCGTCATGAGTGAGGGCATTGTCATGAGCGAGGGTATCGTCATGAGTGAAGGCATCGTCATGAGCGAGGGACTGGTCATGAGTGAAGGCGTCGTCATGAGTGAAACCAACCATCGCGGCGAGCCGTGAGGCCGTGATGAACCCGGCGGCCATGGTGGCAACGAACCCGCAACGGCAGGCATGGTGGTTGCGTCTGCACGAGCGGCTCATGCCCGACTACAACCGCCGGGCCACGGTGTACTGGTGGTCCATGGTCGTGTTCGGTCTGGCCGTGCTGGCGCACGCCGTGCAGCATGTCGCCGGGCTGCCGCCGCAGGCCTGGCTGCACCTCGCCGGCGGCACGGTGCTGGCGATGCTGGCGGGGCTGGTGCCGGTGCGCATCCCGCGCTCGACCAACTCCTTCACTGCGGGCGAGATCTTCATCTTCCTGCTGCTGCTGCTGGACGGGCCGGAGGCGGCCGCGATCGCCTCCGCCTGCGAGGCGGCGGTGGGCTCCTACCGCACCTCCCGGCGCTGGACGAGCCGCATCGCCAGCCCGGCGATGGCGGCCGTCGCGATGTTCAGTGCCGGCTCGCTGCTGCATGCGGCGCTCGACGCCCTGCGGCGCCACGGGCTGGACAACGACGGCCTGCTGCTGGCCGGCGCCATCTGCTTCGCGCTGGCCTACTTCGTCATCAACACCGTCATGGTGACGATGGTCGCGCGCCTGAAGAGCAACGAGCCGTTGCGCCTGCGCAGCTTCATCGACTCGTTCGGCTGGCTCGGCGTGGCCTATGCGGGCAATGCCTCGGTCGCCAGCTTCCTGTACCTGAGCTTTCGCAGCTCGGGGATTGTTGTGGTGGTGGCGGCCGTGCCGATCATCGTCATCCTGCTGACCACCGGGCACTACTTTTTCCGCCGCGAGGAGGCCGAGGAGGCGGTGCGCAAGGCGCGCGAGCAGCAGGCCGCGCAGCGCCAGATGCTGGAGAACGCCCGCCATGCCGGCATGGCCGAGATCGCCACCAACGTGCTGCACAACGTGGGCAATGTGCTCAACAGCGTCAACGTGTCGGCCGAGCTGATCGGCGCCAAGGTGCGTGATTCGGAATCGAGCGGCCTGGCGCGTGCCGTCGCACTGATGGACGCGCATGCCCATGACTTGGGCGACTACCTCACGAGCGACCCGCGTGGCCGCCTGTTGCCGGGCTACCTGAAGCAGCTGGCCGAGGCGCTGGCCGAGGAGCGCCAGGGCATTGCCGCCGAGCTCGCCGCGCTGACCAAGAGCGTCAAGCACATCAAGGAAATCGTGGCGACGCAGCAGTCCTATGCCGGGGCGTCCAGCGTCGTGGAGGAGGTCCAGATCATCGACCTGGTCGAGGACGCGCTGCGCATCGACACCGGCGGCCTGGCCGACCACCAGGTCAGTGTGGTCAGGGAGTTCGCGGCGGTGCCGCTGCTGATGCTCGACAAGCACCGCGTGCTGCTGATCCTGGTCAACCTGATCGGCAACGCGCGCTTCGCCATGAAGGGTGGGGCCGATGCCGGCCACCGGCTCACGTTGGGCGTGCAGGTGGCGCCGGACGGCACGCTGCAGGTCGGCGTCAGCGACACCGGCGAGGGCATTCCGGCGGACAACCTGACGCGCATCTTTGCGCACGGCTTCACCACCAAGAAGGATGGGCATGGCTTCGGCCTGCACAGCTGCGTGCTGGCCGCGCGCGAGATGGGTGGCACGCTCGTTGCCCATAGCGAAGGCGCCGGCCTCGGCGCCACCTTCACCCTCAAGCTGCCGCTGCAGCCACCCACAGGGAGCTCGGCCTCATGAACCCGATCCAGAACCGACGCATCCTGCTCGTGGACGACATGCCCACCATCCACGAGGACTTCCGCAAGATCCTGCTGCCGCCGTCGGCGGCCAAGTCGGCGCTCGACGCTGCCAAGGCCGCGCTGTTCGACGACGAGGTCAAGTCGGTCGAGGTGCCGTTCGAGCTCGACTCGGCCTACCAGGGAGAAGAGGGTCTCGCCAAGGTGCAAGCGTCGCTGGGCGCCGGCCGCCCCTATGCGATGGCCTTCGTCGACATGCGCATGCCCCCGGGCTGGGACGGCGTCGAGACCATCGAGCACCTGTGGCGGGTTGACCCGCGCCTGCAGGTCGTCATCTGCACTGCCTATTCGGACACGTCGTGGGAAGAGGTGCTGACCCGCCTGGACGCGCGCGACCGGCTGCTGATCCTGAAAAAGCCGTTCGACAACATCGAGGTGCGCCAACTGGCCAGCGCGCTGACCGCCAAATGGGAGTCGACCCAGCAGGCCGGCCTGCAGATCGACCAGCTCGAGGCGGCGGTCGAGGAGCGCACCGTCAAGCTGGTGCACGCCAACGAAGCCCTGCAGGCGGAAATGTCCGAGCGCCTGCGCCGGGAGAGCCAGCTGGTGCAATCGGAGAAGCTGGCCTCCATCGGCCAGCTCGCCGCCGGCGTCGCGCATGAGATCAACAACCCCATCGGCTTCGTCTGCTCCAACTTCGGCGCGATGCAGGGCTACTTCGACAACCTGATGCAGTTGCTCGGCGCCTACGAGCGCGCGGCCGCCCAGCTGAACTCGCCCGCCACCACCAGCGGCCTGGCACGCCTGCGCGAGGACCTGCAGCTCGACTACCTGAAGGAAGACATGCCCGGGCTGATGCGCGAGTCCAGGGAAGGCATCGAGCGGGTGCGCGCCATCGTCCAAGACCTGAGGGAGTTCTCGCAGGTCGACTCGGCGCAGGAATGGCGCTTGGCCAACCTGCATCAGGGCATCAACTCGACGCTGAACATCGTCGCCAGCGAAGTGCGCCAGATGGCCGACATCGTCAAGACCTACGGGCAGATCCCGGAGATCGAGTGCCTGGCCTCGCAGATCAACCAGGTGGTGATGAATCTGGTGGTCAACGCCGCGCACGCCATGGGGTCGGAGCGCGGGTGCATCACCGTGAGCACGGGGACCGAAGACGACCACGTATGGATCGAAGTGGCCGACACCGGCTGCGGCATCGCGGCGCAGCACCTGTCGCGCATCTTTGATCCCTTCTTCACCACCAAGCCGGTCGGCAAGGGCACGGGGCTAGGTTTGTCGCTCTCTTACGGCATCGTGCAAAGGCACCACGGGCGCATCGAGGTGCAAAGCCGGGTCGGCGAGGGGACCACCTTCCGCATCGTGCTGCCGGTGCGGCAACCCTCTCATTGAGGGGCGGCGACAATGCCGGCCTCGCTCCATTGCCGCCCAGCTCCATGTCCGACGTCACCCGCCCCGAACTGCCCGATCACCTCAGCGTCGACCCGCGCAGCCCCCACCACGTCGCCGCCGTCTTCGAGCACGACATCGGCATCCGCTTCAACGGCAAGGACCGCCAGGACGTGGAGGAATACTGCATCAGCGAAGGCTGGGTCAAGGTGCCCGCCGGCAAGACGCTGGACCGCAAGGGCCGGCCGCTGTGCATCAAACTCAAGGGCGCGGTCGAAGCGTTTTATCGCTAATCCCGTTTCGTCAGCCGCAGCGTCAGCCCGCCGTCGGGCCGCAGCGTGACGGCCATGCGCGGCTTGGGCGCCTCGGTGCCGACGGGTGCCAGCTCGAAGCGCTGCAGCAGCAAGGCCGCGATCAGCGTCATCTCCAACACCGCGAAATGCTGGCCCAGGCAGACGCGCGGGCCAATGCCGAAGGGGATGTAGGCGCCGCGCGGGATCTCGTCCGGTGCGCCGGGCAGGAAGCGCTCGGGCTTGAAGGCGAGTGCGTCCGGCCACCAGCGTGGGTCGCGGTGCAGCAGCCAGGGTGTCACGCGCACGAGGGTGCGGGCCGGCAGCTTCACGCCGCCAACGGTGATGTCGCGCGTCAGCCGTCGCGTCATCAAGGCAGCGACCGGCGGGTACAGCCGCATGGCCTCCTTCAGCGTGGCCGCCAGCCAGGGCAGGGCGCTGGCGTCCTCAGGCGTGGGCACGCGGCCGGCGAGCACCTCGTCCACCTCGGCGCGCACCCGGGCCTGGGCCTTGGGGTGGGCGGCCAGCAGCCAGCTCCACCACAGCAGCGCCGTCGCGCTGGTCTCGTGACCGGCCTGGAAGCTGACCATGCACTGGTCGTACACCTCCTGCGGCGACAGCGCCTCGCCGGTGGCGTCATCGCGCAGCAGCATCAGCCTGCCCAGCAGGTCCTCCTTGACGGCGCCGCTGGCCCGTCGGGCGGCGATGTGCCGGCCCAGCAGGCCGTGGATCAGCCGCGCCGCGCGGCGCTTGGCGGCCTTGCCGGGCAGGGGCAGCCAGTTGGGCAGCGTGACCGGCCAGAACATCTCGGCCAGCGCCGTCTCGCTGAGCACCTGCACCGCCTCGGCCGCCGCGCCCGTGTCGCCGCCGATGGGCGTGCTGAACAGCGTGCGCGAGATGACGTCCATGGTCAGGTGGCTGAAGAGGGCGTCCATCGCCACCTCGCCCGGGCGAACGGCGTCCAGCCCCTGCACGGCGGCCTCGGTCATCAGCGCCGCGTAGCCGGCCACGCGCTTGGGTGTGAAGGCCGGCATCAGCATGCGGCGTTGGCGCTGCCAGGTGGCACCTTCGGTGACGAGCACCGACTGGCCCATCAGCTCGGCGAACACCTCGGGCCCGCGCTGCCAGCGCACCAGCGCGTCGGCGTGGTCCACCATGATGGCGCGCAGCAGTTCGGGGTCGAACACGTCCACGCCGCGCTCGCCCAGGATGGTCTGGGCCACCAGGTCGCCGAGCGGGCGCTGCGCGGAGATCACGGCGAGATAGTCGCGCCGCATGGCCATCAGCACGGGGAAGCCCCACCAGCGGACGGGGTGGCTCGGGAGGTCGTTCCAGGTCAGGCTTGTCATGGGGCGGATGCTGCGCTTCAAGGGGGCAACGGGTCTTGAACGAATGCGACACTGAACTCATGGATGCCGCAACCCGCCTCTGGCTGCCGCCGCTGACCCTGGCCGGCTGCGTGCGCGGCGTCATGCTGCGCGACACGCGCGGCCGAGGCTTGAGCGCCGTTGAGCGCGAGAACTACTTCCCCGCCACGCCGCTGGTGCAGCTGTTCTGGTGGGCCGAGGGCAGCAGCGAATGGCTGGCCACGCCGGGCTTCTCGGTGCCGCCGCCCGAACGCCGCCACGTGCCGGCGCTGTTCGGCGGGCCTTTCACGCTGCCCACCCACACGCGCAACCCCGGCGAGATGTGGGCCTTCAAGCTGCTGATGCTGCCTGACGCGTTCACTGCGCTGACCGGTATCGCGCTGGACCGCCACGTCAACCGCGTCGTCGATGTGCGCGAGGCGCTGCCCGCCGACTGGTGCGACTGGGCCGAGGCCATGTCCGCCGCGCCTGACGACGCCGCGCGGCTGCGGCTGCTCGAAGCCTTCCTGCTGCCGCGCTGGCAGGCGCTGGGCGCCCAGCAGCCGGGCCACCGCTACGCCGCCTGGACCGAGGCGCTGGCCGTGCGCGCGGCCACCAGCGCCACCGGCCGCAGCTTGCGCCAGCTGGAGCGCCGCATCAAGGCCTGGGCGGGGTTGCCGCTGCGCGAACTCCGCGCCGTGTCACGCGCCGAGAGCGCCTTCTACTCAGTGGCCGCAGCCGAGGGCGCCGGCGCCGTGAACTGGGCCGACATCGCTGCCGACAACGACTACGCCGACCAGTCCCACTTGTGCCGCGAGACCCGCCGCCTCACCGGCTTCAGCCCCGAGGACCTGCGCCGCCGCATCCAGGCGGAAGAGGCCTTCTGGGCTTACCGGTTGTGGCAGTGAGCCGCAGGCGGTCACGCCTGCTGGATCAGGCTTGGCAGAGGGTCCGCCGCGCTTCGTCGGACAGGTTGTTGAGCCAACGCTTGTCCAGGCCCTTCAGCGCCGCAGCGGCCTGCACCCTGTCATGCGATTCAGCGCAGGACTGTGCCGCGTTGTCGAGTTTCTGAGCCCAGTCGGCCTTGATCTTCGGCCTACCCTTCGCCGGGCCGAAGAAGTTCAGCAACTCCATGTTGACCGCCTCCATTGGCACCTGAATGGCCTGAGAACCGGGCTTCAGGTCCAGGTTGAAAACGGTGCTGCGATAGCCAATATGACTGATCTCGAACTGGTAGCTGCCGGCCGGCAGCGATAACTGGAAGGCCGGGCTCGCCGGTGCGTTCAACACAGTGGCGTGGGTCCGCAGCGAGAACACGAGCACGCGGGTCTCGCGCGGCTGTAGGCGCTGCGGCCCGTCAAGGAAGACCCAGATGCCGGCGGTCCGCAGGTCGTCGGCGCGGCTCTGTTCCGCAGCCGGCGTGGGCTGCGCGTGTGCGCTGGAGATCCAGCTGAACTCGCTCACATGGACGGGCGCCAGTGGCGCCGTCGGCGCCGCGTGCAGCGTGGTCTGTTCCGGCGGCGCGATGGCCATGCCCATGGCCGCCAGCACGCCCAGCCCCAGCACGAAGGCCTCCTTTTGTTCGCGCGGGCTGTAGACGAAGACCATCAGCGCCGTGACGAGGCAGAAGATCAACAGCGCCAGCATGCTGGCATTGCCGCTTGTGAAGTCGTTCGAGCCGATCATCTCGCGCAGCGCGATGCCAGTCTTGCGCAGCGCCGAGACTTCGCCGTTGCGAACCCGGTCGAAGAAGGTCGTTGCGGCTGCGGCGCCGACGCCGGCGAGGTAGACGCCCCAGCCGGCGCCTTGTGTTGACGTGTTCTTAGGCATGCCTGTTCTCCCGGACCGCTGACTGCAGTGCAGTCGATGTTAGGCAGGGAAGGGCTCGATGGCCTCCTCACAAATGAGGGCCGCAGCGTTGCCTGGTTCGCAGGTGCGCCCTCGGTGTCGGCCTGGCCCGCCAGCGGTATTTCATGCCTGCCTCGCCGGCCTTCCTTCGCGTAGCGACCCGCCGTTCGGCGGCCGGATCCGAACGGACGTCCGCCCGGCCGGGTGCGGCATCGTCCCTCCGACAGCGCTGCGCTGAGCCGGCGCGAGAATGACGGCTTCGTTCATCAAAACGGAGTCCTGAAATGTCCGATGCCATCGTCATCGTGTCCGCCGCCCGCACCCCCATCGGCGGCCTGCTGGGTGATTTCGCCGGCCTTGCCGGCTGGGAACTGGGCGCTGTCGCCATCAAAGCGGCCGTCGAACGCGCCGGCGTGCCGGGCGACGCCGTCGACGAAGTGCTGATGGGCAACTGCCTGATGGCTGGCCAGGGCCAGGCGCCCGCGCGCCAGGCCATGCGCAAGGCCGGCCTGCCCGATTCGGCCGGCGCCGTGACGTTGAGCAAGATGTGTGGCTCCGGCATGCGCGCCATGATGTTCGGCCACGACATGCTGGCCGCCGGCTCGGCCGAGGTCGTCGTCGCCGGGGGCATGGAGAGCATGACCAACGCGCCCCACCTGATGTTCGCGCGCAAGGGCGTCAAGTACGGCGCGGCGCAGATGTATGACCACATGGCCATCGACGGCCTGGAAGACGCCTACGAACGAGGCAAGGCCATGGGCGTTTTTGCCGAGCAGTGCGTGGCCCGGTACAGCTTCAGCCGCGAGGCGATGGACCAGTTCGCCATCGCGTCCACGCAGCGCGCCAAGGCCGCCAACGAGAGCGGCGCGTTCGACTGGGAGATCGCGCCCGTCACGCTGAGCTCACCGAAGGGTGACACCGTCATCAAGTTCGACGAGCAGCCCTTCAAGGCCAAGCTCGACAAGATCCCCACGCTCAAGCCCGCCTTCAAGAAGGACGGCGCCATCACGGCCGCCACGTCGTCCAGCATCTCCGACGGCGCCGCCGCGCTGGTGCTGATGCGCGAGAGCACGGCCAAGGCGCGCGGCCTGACGCCGCTGGCCCGCATCGTCAGCCACTCGGTGCACGCGCAGGCGCCCGACTGGTTCACGACGGCCCCGGTTGGCGCCATCAACAAGGCGCTGGCCAAGGCCGGCTGGCAGGCGTCTGACGTGGACCTGTGGGAAGTGAATGAAGCGTTTGCGGCCGTCACGATGGCGGCCATGGCCGAGTTCAAGCTGCCGCACGAGATCGTCAACGTCAACGGCGGCGCCGTGGCGCTGGGCCACCCCATCGGCGCCAGCGGCGCGCGCATCGTCGTCACGCTGCTGGGCGCGCTGAAGGCACGCGGTTTGAAGCGGGGGCTGGCGGCGCTGTGCATCGGCGGCGGTGAGGCGACGGCGATGGCGGTGGAGCTGCTTTGATGCTCGGCACCCACGACCTGGCCCTTTTCGCGGCCACCGTCTTCGTCCTCAACGCCACGCCCGGCGTCGACATGGCCTACACCGTCGCCAGCACGTTGCGCGGCGGCTGGCGCCAGGGCGTGGCGGCGGCGGTCGGCATCATGGCTGGCTGCGTGCTGCACACGCTGGCCGCGGCCTTCGGGCTGGCGGCGCTGCTGGCCACGTCGGCCGAGGCGTTTGCCGTCGTCAAGTACGTCGGCGCCGCCTACCTGCTCTACGTGGCCTGGGGCATGGCGCGGGCCGGGCTGAAGCCTGCGGTCGCCGCCGAGGTGGCCGCACCGACCTCGCTGTGGCGCACGGCGCGCCAGGGCTTCTTCACGAATGCGCTCAACCCCAAGGTGGCGCTGTTCTTCCTCGCGCTGCTGCCGCAGTTCATCGCGGCTGACTCGCCCGACAAGACGCTGGCCTTCCTGTTCCTGGGCGCCTGGTTCATCGTGCAGGGCCTGCTGTTTCTGCTCGCGCTGATCGCCCTCGTCACGCCGCTGCGCCGCGCCAAGCCGCAACCCTGGCTGGGGCGCGGCCTCAACCTCGGCGGCGCTGGCCTCTTCACTCTGCTTGCCGCCAAATTGGCGTTGACCAAACCATGAACGTCTTGATCATCGGCGCGTCGCGCGGCCTCGGCTTCGAGTTCGTCCGCCAGTACCGCGCGGCCGGCGCGCGCATCACCGCCACGGCGCGGGACGACGCGGCGCTGGAGCGGCTGCGCGGGCATGGCGCCCGCGCACTCAAGCTGGATGTGGCCGATGCGGCCAGCGTGTCGGGCCTGGCTTGGCTGATCGACGGCGAGCGCTTTGATGTCGTCGTCATCAACGCCGGCGTCTACGGCCCCGCGACTTCGGGCATGGACACGCCCACGGCGGCCGACTTCGACGCCGTCATGCACACCAATGTGCTGGGCCCCATGCGGCTGCTGCCGCAGGTCGCCGAGGCCCTCGCGCCGGGCGCGCGCGTCGCCATCATGTCGTCCCGCATGGGCTCCATCGGCTTGCGCAATGAACCTCGCGCCTGGCTGTATGCAGCGTCCAAGGCGGCGGTGAACTCGGTCATGAAGGACGCCTCGCTCGCGCTTGCCGGCAAGGCCACCGTCATCAGCTTCCACCCCGGCTGGGTGCGCACTGACATGGGCGGCGCTGGCGCCGACATCGACGCGAGCACCAGCGTTGCCGGCATGCGCACCGTGCTGGCCAGCGTGAAACCAGCGGACACGGGTGGTTACTTCAACTACGACGGGCAGCGCCTGGATTGGTAGTTACGTCGCAGTACGTGAGCTAACGTCCAGGGCATTGGCACTCCGATTGCTAGCTCTATAGGGAGCGCAGCCGGTCTGCCGTTGACATGCCCCATTGCAGGGCGCTTCCCTCGGAGAAAGCAGTATGGACACCGCCCTCGTCGAAATCGAATCACCCCCCCTCGTGCGCGTTGGCGAAACCTGCGAGCGCATCGTGCGCTTCACGCGGGAAGACATCGCCACCTTTGCCCGCGTGACCGGCGACACCAATCCCCTTCACTACGACGTACAGGCCGCTCAGCGCGCCCGCCACGGCGAGATCATCGCCAGCGGCCAGCAGACGACGGCCATGATGATCGGCCTCGCGGCCAGCCATTTCTCGCGCAGCGACGACGGCCAGGAGCGCGAGCTGCTGTGCCTGAACTTCAATTTCTCATTCAAGGCGCCGGTGTTTGCCGAGCAGGATTTGGTGCTGCACTGGCACGTGGCCAGCGTCGAGTGGAACGCCACGCTGGGCGGCTGGCTCTTCCACGTCGACGGCCGCGCCATGGTGCGCCACGCCCACCCCTGCGTCATCGGCCGCGGCACGCTGCTGGTGAAGACCAGCCAGGACTGAAGCGCCCCTCGCCTGGTCCCGCCGCGCTGAACGCGGGCTTGCCCAGTCGGTCCCCCAAGGGGACGGCGATGCTTGCGGCGTTGAGCCGCAAGCACATCGCCAAGGCGGGCCGGCTTGGGAGCGGCCCGGCGCTCGGCCCGAAAGCAGCGGCGCGCGGCCGGGCGAGGGGCCTCATTCACTCCACCCAGGCCCTGACCTGCGCCGCCAGCGTGGTCACGTCGATGGGCTTGCCGATGTGGGCCGCGCAGCCGGCGGCCAAGGCGCGGGTGATCTCGTCCGGCAGGGCCTCGGCGCTCATCGCGAGCACCGGCACGCTGCACAGCGCGGGGTCGGCCTTGAGCCGGCGCGTGGCCTCATAGCCGTCGAGCACCGGCATGCGCAGGTCCATCAGGATGATGTCGGGCCGGCGCGCGGCGGCGGCGTCAAGGGCCAGCTGGCCGTTGACCACCCATTCGACCTCAAAGCCGCCGGCCTCCAGCACATAGCGCGCGATGTAGGCATTGAGGTCGTTGTCTTCCACCAGCAGCAC
>NZ_JBDSQX010000154.1:0-18457 GCF_039929605.1 Roseateles sp. | reverse complement strand
CGCGCGACTCGGTGCTCCCCCAGACGGTGACGTTCATGCCGAAGGCGCGGCCGTAGTTGGCCACGCGCTGGCCGATCTTGCCGTAGCCCCAGATGCCCAGCGTCTTGCCACGCAGCACCAGCCCGAGGCCGAAGTTGGCCGGCATCGATGCCGCCTTGAGCCCCGCCTGCTGCCAGGCGCCGTGCTTGAGGTTGCCGATGTACTGGGGCAGGCGACGCATCGACGCCATGATCAGCGCCCAGGTCAGCTCGGCCGGCGCCACCGGGTTGCCCGCGCCCTCGGCCACCGCGATGCCCAGCCGCGTGCAGGCCTCGACGTCGATGTGGCTGCCGACGCGGCCGGTCTGGGAGATCAGCTTGAGCTTGGGCAGCTTTTCGAGCAGTTGGCGCGGGAAGGCGGTGCGCTCGCGGATCAGCACCAGCACCTCGGCATCGCGAAGCCGCACGGACAGCTGGCCGATGCCCTTGACCGTGTTGGTGAACACCTTGGCGTTCAGCGGTTCCAGCTTCGCTGCGCAGCGCAGTTTGCGCACGGCGTCTTGGTAGTCATCGAGGATGATCACATTCATGGCTGGGGGATTGTGCCCGGTGCTTTGCAGGGCTATTGGCTGCGTGACTACCATCGCTTTCCCTCAAGGAGACTCACTCGATGACCACGATTTCCATGCACGCCGCCAGCGTGCCGCCTTTCGCCAAGCTGCTGGGCAACATGTTGAACTGGCTGGAGGCCGCCAAGACGCATGCCGAAGCGAAGAAGTTCTCGACCGATGTCTACCTGACGCTGCGCCTGGCGCCCGACATGCTGCCTTTGGCCCGGCAGATCCAGATCGCCAGCGACGCCGCCAAGGGCTGCGTGGCGCGCCTGGGCGAGCAGGAGAACCCCAAGTTCGAGGACAACGAGACGACGCTGGACGACTTGGCCGAGCGCATCCGCAAGACGCGTGACTTCGTGCTGTCGGTGCCGGCCGAAGCTTTCGAGGGCAGCGAGGGCCGCGAGATCGTCATCCCGCGACGCACCGGCGACCCGCACAAGTTCGACGGCTTGACCTATCTGAGACATTTCGCGCTGCCGAACTTCTATTTCCACGCCACCACGACCTACGCGCTGCTGCGCCATGCCGGCGTGCCGCTGGGCAAGAACGACTACCTGGGCGGCTGACGCGACTGCCGGGAGGGGCTCACCCCCCGGTTTGAACCCGCCAGTGTGGGAAATGCTGCGCAAACCGCAGCCTGTTCCCCGCACCTTCCGCGTGGGTACGGCTTGAAAATGATCGGACGATCCGCTTTGTGCCGCCCGTACGCCGTATGGACATGTCCACGCCCACCCCCGCCCAATCCCAAGCCATCGCTCAAGTCGAGCAATGGCTGGCATTGGCGCGCAGCGGCCAGATGGAGCTGCCGCAGCTCATGGACGTTGCGGCCAAGCTGCAGGCGGCCGGCGTGGCCACCGCTGCGGTGCTGCTGTACCAGAACTGGGTAGCGGCCACGCCGTCGCCGTTCCGCCACGTGGGCTGCTTCAACTGGGGCACCCTGCTGGGCGACATGGGCCGCCACGCCGAGGCTGAGGCTGCGTACCGCATGGCGCTGACACTGGCGCCCAACTTCGCGCAGGCCAAGTTGAACCTGGGTCACCAGGTGGAACACCAAGGCCGCTCGGAGGAGGCGCTGGAGCACTGGCGCGCCGTCTATGACGATGCCGCACCCGTGGGGCTGGGCACCGAACCGGTGGTGCTGCACCTGCACGCCCTGAACAACGCCGCGCGCCTGCTGGAGACGCTCAAGCGCTATGACGAGTCTGAAGCGCTGATGCGCCGCTCGCTGGCACTGGGCCCGCGCCAGAGCGACGTGGCTCAGCATTACGTGCACATCCGCCAGAAGCAGTGCGCCTGGCCGGTGTACGACACCTTCGGCGACGTCACGCACAACCACCTGCTGATGAGCACGTCGCTGCTGGGCATGCTCGACGAGAGCGACGACCCCGCGCTGCAGTTGCTCACCGCCCAGCGCTTCGTGTACGAGAAGGTGGCCAAGGTCACCACGCCGCCTTTGCACCAGGGGCACGAGCGCAGCGGCAAGATCAAGATCGGCTACCTGTCCGGCGACCTGTGCATGCACGCCGTGGGCTTGCTGACGGCTGAGCTGTACGAGCTGCACGACCGCGAGAAGTTCGAGGTTCACGCCTTCTGCTGGAGCCGCGAGGACGGCACGCCGCTGCGCGCCCGCATCAAGGCGTCGGTGGACAGCCTCACGCCCATCGGCGGCATAGGTGACCGGCAAGCCGCCGGCCTCATCGCCGCTGCCGGCATCGACGTGCTGGTGGATCTGCAAGGCCTCACCAGCGGCGCACGCCCCGGCATCCTGGCCCACCGGCCGGCACCCATCCAGGTCAGCTACCTGGGCCTGCCGGCCACGTCGGCACTGCCTGGCGTGGACTGGATCCTGGCCGATCGCTTCGTGATGCCGCCCGAGTCGCTGCCGTATCACACCGAGAAGCCCATCTACCTGCCGAACTCGTACCAGGTCAGCGACCGCCAGCGCACGGCCAACGCCGTGCCCACGCGGGCCCAGGCCGGTCTGCCGGAAGCAGGCTTCGTCTTCTGTGCGTTCAACAACAACCACAAGATGAGCGAGCAGGTCTGGCGCTGCTGGATGCGAATCCTGCGCCAGGTGCCGGGCAGCGTGCTGTGGCTGCTGGCGGACAACCCATTTGCGCAGGCCAATCTGACCCGTGTCGCCGTGCAGGAAGGCATCACGCCCGACCGCCTCGTGTTCGCGCCGCGCGCGCTGCCGGCCGACTATCTGGCGCGTTTTGCTCTGGCTGACCTGTTCCTGGACACCTTCCCGTACAACGCTGGCACCACGGCGAGCGACTGCCTATGGATGGGCACGCCCATCCTGACGCGTTCGGGCAAGACCTACATCTCGCGCATGGCCGGCAGCCTGCTGACGGCCGTGGGCCTGCCCGACCTGATCACGACGACGATCGATGAATACGAGCAGCGCGCGGTGCAGATCGGCAACCAGCCGGCCCGCTCGGCGTCCTACAAGCGTTATCTGGCCGAGCACGGCCGCAGCTCGCCGCTGTTTGACATCCCGGCCACGGTGCGCGATATAGAGCGTGAATTCGAGCGTCTGGCCCTCCCGGCCCGTGTGAAGTCCTGACCCAAGCCTGATGTCACGCCAGCGCGACCCCTTCTTCGACGGCCAGCCGCAGGCGCCGGGCTTGCGCCTGGCCGCCAACGGCGAGCCGCCGGCGCCGGCGGACCCGCTGGCCGACCTGGCCAGCCAGCCCGCAGGCGACCCGCTGCTTCAGGCGCTGGCCTGGCTGACGCGCCACCACGGCAAGCCGCGTTCGCCCGAGTCGCTGCGCGCTGGTGCACCGATTGAAGGGCCGCTGGCGCCAGATGGCGCCATCCGCGTCATGCGCGACGCCGGCTACAACGCTGGCCTGCTGCGCAAGTCCATCGACGACATCAACGACCTGCTGCTGCCGGCCGTGCTGCTGCTCAACGGCGGCGACGCCTGCGTGCTGGTGCGCCGGCTGGCCGATGGCGATGGCCGCTACGAGGTTGTGTTCCCCGGCCCCGAGGCCGCAGCCGTGCCGGCGACGACGGCGGAGCTGGAGCCCGAGTACAGCGGCTTCATGTTGGCGGTGTCGCCGCAGCAGCAGTCGCAGGCGCACACGCGCAACCCGGCGGACGGGCAGATCCTGCGCCCGCCCGGCGAGCACTGGTTGTGGGGCACGCTGAAGCGTTTCATCCCGTATTACCGCTCGGCGATGGTGGCGGCCCTGCTCAGCAACGTGCTGATGCTCGTGTCCGGCGTGGTTACCTCGGTGATCTACGACAAGGTCATCCCGCACCAGGCGCTTGTCACGCTGTGGGCGCTGGCCGTCGGCGCGGGCATTGCGCTGGTGTTCGACCTGTTCTCGCGCCAGTTGCGCGCCCACCTGATCGACCTGGCCGGCCGCAAGGCCGACATGATCATCGGCGCCAAGCTGTTCCGCCAGACCCTGGGCGTTCGCATGGAGCACAAGCCGGGTTCGGCGGGCTCCTATGCCCACCACCTGGCACAGATCGAAATCGTGCGCGAGTTCTTCGCGTCGGCCACGATGTCGGTGCTGACGGATCTGCCCTTCGTGGTGCTGTTCGTGGCGATGACTTTCTTCATCGGTGGGCCGCTGGGCTGGGTGCTGGTGGTCGCGATCCCGTTGATCCTGATCATGACGTACGCCATCCAGGGCTATCTGCGCCAGGCCATGCGTACCAACATGACGGAGATGGCCGACCTGCAAGGCACGCTGGTCGAGGCCATCGAGGGCTTGGAAGACCTGAAGACCTCGGGCGCGGAAGGCCGCTTCCTGCGCCGCTATGAAACCAGCACCGCCATCGCTGCCGAGTCGGCGATGCGGGCTCGCAACATGTCGAGCTGGAGCTCCAACATCTCGATGACGATGCAGCAGAGCATCAACCTCGTCATGCTGGTGTGGGGCGTTTACCTGATCCAGGAAGGTGCAATTACCTCAGGTGCGCTGATCGGCTCGGTCATGTTCGCCAGCCGCGCGCTGATGCCGCTGGGCAGCCTTGTCAGCCTGGCCACGCGCTACCAGGGCGCGCAGGCCGCCATGCTGTCGCTGGACCGCATGATGCAGGCGCCCACCGAACGCGACAGCAGCCGCAACTACGTGCCGCTGACCCAGTTCAGCGGCCGCCTGGGCCTGCACGACGTGGGCTTCAGCTACCCGATGGTGGGCGATGCCGCCGCGCCCAAGGTGCTGAAGAACGTGAACCTGAAGCTGGAGCCGGGCGAGCGCGTCGCCATCCTCGGCCGCATCGGCAGTGGCAAGTCGACCATCCTGCGCATGTTGGCTGGTCTGTACCTGCCCAGCGAGGGCATGGTGGATGTGGACGGCATCGACCTGCGCCAGCTCGACCCTGCCGAATTCCGCGCCCACGTGGGCTTCGTGTCGCAGGACCCGCGCCTGTTCCACGGCACGCTGCGCGACAACGTGTTGATGGGCCGCGCGCACATCGACGCCGCCCGCCTCGTCGAAGTGGCGCGGCTGACCGGCCTGGACCGCGTCATCGCCGGCCACCCGCAGGGCTGGGACCTGCCGGTGGGCGAAATGGGCGGGCTGCTGTCCGGCGGCCAGCGCCAGCTGGTGGCGCTGGCGCGCAGCCTGGTCACCAAGCCGCAGATCCTGTTGATGGACGAGCCCACCAGCTCGATGGACGCGCAGAGCGAGATGGCCTTCCTGCGCCAACTGCGCGACGCGGCCGGCAACTGCACACTGGTGGTCGTGACGCACCGGCCAGCGGTGCTGGAGCTGGTGTCGCGCGTCATCGTGGTCGACACCGGCCGCATGGTGCTCGACGGCCCGCGCGACCAGGTGCTGGCGGCGCTCTCCGGTGTGCGCGCGGCGACCCCGCCGGCGGCTGCCGCAGCCGCCGAGGGCGGCAACCTGCACATGCACCCGTCGGCCCAGCCCGTGCAGCGCTCCGCGTCGGTTTGAGATGAAGTTGCCTTGACATGGCCAGCAACGACAAGAGCGCGCTGAGCCGCAAGGAAAGCCTGTTCGTCACCGGGCTGGAAAGTGCCCAGCTCGACGAGCCACTGCCGCGCGCGACGTGGGTGCTCTACCTGCTGCTGGCCGCCGTCGCGACGGCCATCGCCTGGTCGTCGATCGCGCACGTGGACGAAGTCACCCGCAGTGACGGCCGGATCGTGCCCGATGGGCGCGAGCAGGTCATCGCCAGCCTGGACAGCGGCATCCTGCGCGAGCTGTACGTGCGCGAGGGCCAGGAGGTGCAGACCGGCCAGGAGCTGGCGCAGCTGGACCCGACCCGCGTCGAAGCCTCGCAGAACGAAGGCCAGGCCAAGCGCATTGCCCTGAAGGCGCAGGCCGCCCGCCTGACCGCCGAAGCGGGTGCGAGCAGCTTGAAATTCCCCGCTGAAGTGCTGGCCGTGCCCGCCCTCGTGGCGGCGGAGACCGAAGCGTTCGACGCGCGCCGCCGTCTGCTGGACGAAGCGGTCAGCGCCATCGGCCGCAGCGCGGGTTTGCTGGCCCGCGAGCAGCGCCTGGCGCAGGACATGTCGGCCAAGGGCTTGATGTCCGACGTCGAAGTGTTGCGGCTGAACCGCCAGGTGAACGAGCTTCAGCAGCAGCGCACCGAACGCGTCAGCCGCTTCCGCCAGGAGGCCAGCAGCGAACTCGTGCGCGTGCAAAACGAGCTGACCCAGCTCGACGAGCAGATGGTGGTGCGCCAGGACGCGATGCAGCGCACGGTGCTGAAGTCGCCGGTGCACGGCGTGGTGAAGAACATCCGAGTCAACACGGTGGGCGGCATCATCACGACGGGCGCGCCCATCATGGAAATCTCGCCCATCGGGCCGCGCGTGCTGGTCGAGGCACGCATCAAGCCCAAGGACATCGGCTTCATCCGCATCGGTCAGACGGCCGAGATCAAGCTGATCGGCTACGACTTCAACGTCTACGGCGGCCTGGAGGGCAAGATCGAGTACATCAGCCCCGACGCGATGGGCGAGAACGAGAAGAACAACGACAACACCTACTACCGCGCCGTTGTCTCGGCTGACCGCAACAACACGCAATTCAAGGGCAAGCCGCTGCCGGTGATTCCCGGCATGCAGGCGATGGTGGAGATCCGCACGGGCGACCGCTCGGTGCTGAGCTATCTGCTGCGGCCGATGATGAAGTCACGCGAAGCGCTGCGGGAACGATAAAGGCGGCCCGTCGCCCCGCTTATCCGGGCTTTGGCCGGGGAGGTCGGATGGTCTAGTGACGGGGCCATGCTGTACTTCTTCCGCCATCTCATCGCTCGCGGCCTCGCTGCCGCCCTCGTGCTCCAGAGCCCCGCCGCGCTGGCGCAGGCGCGCCCGCCAAAGCGTGCAGCGCCGCCCGCTGCCCAGGCTGAGGCGCCCGCGTCGCAAGGCCGTTGCAACGAGGACGATGCCGGCCTGTCACGCATGGGGCGCGACATGACGGCGCTGGACACCCACAGCGCTGACCCGCGCGCCGCGCTGCAGTCGTTGGTGGACGCCACGTTGTCGCGCAGCAAGGCGCTGGGCGCCGTGCGCCTGCTGGCGGATGCGGCACGCTCGGACATCGAAGACACGCATGCGCTGGGGCTGCCCAGCGCGTCGCTGAACATCGGCGTCAATGGCATCCATCAGTCCCTGGGCTCCGTGGGCGCCGGGCGCGCGCAGGTGGGCGCCACGCTCAATGCGACCATGTCGGTGTGGGACTTCGGCCGCATCGCCAAGTTGACCGACTGGCGCAAGGAACTGGCCGAAGTGGCCGCGCAAGGACAGCGCAGCGCCGAGGAACAGTTGTCGCTGAACGTGGTCACGACCGCGCTGGACCGCAGCCGCTACGTGCTGCAGGGCCAGGTCTACGCGCAGTACGTGCGCAAGATGGCCTGTCTGGTCGACGCGCTGGAAGTCATCACCCAGGCCGACCGCGGCCGCGCCAGCGAACTCGTGCAGGCGCAGAAAAGCCTGCAGCAGGCCGACCTGTCGCTGGAGCAGACCATGTCCGCGCTGCGCCAGACGGAGGTGCGGATGACGCGCCTGGTGGGCGAGCCGCTGCCACCCGCCATCGGCATGTCGGCCACGCTGGCGGTGCTGCCGGACCTGGAGCAGATGAAGAGCGACATCCTGCTGGGGGCCGACGTGGCCCAGGCCGAGGCGCAGGCGCGGTCGCAGCGCAACTTCGCCGAGTCCGTCATCGCCGGCCAGAAGCCCACCGTCAACTTGACCGGCAGCGCGAGCGCGCTGTACCGCACCGGCGCGCTGCCGGGCGAGTCGCGCTCCACCGACCTGGGTGCCGGCGTCTCGGTCACCATCCCCATCCTGCAGCCGGGCGCGCGAGCGCAGGCCAACGCGGCCGTGCAGCGCTACCGCGCCACCGTGCTGCAACGCGATGAAGCCATCGAGGCCAAGCGCTACCGCTTGCTGGAGATGTACGAAATGGGCTCGTCCGCGCTGGACCGCGCCCGCCGCATCGTCGACATCCTGCGCAACAGCGACCGCGTGCGCGCCTCCACGCTGCAGCAGTGGCAGCAACTCGGCCGCCGCTCGCTGTTCGACGTGATGGGGGCCGAGAGCGACTACTACTCGATGCGGATTGCGCACGTGAACGCCTTGTTCGACGCCCAGCAGATCAACGCCATGATGTGGTCCATGGGCCGCGGCGTGACCACGCCGTTGCGCTGACCCGCCGCCCCACCGACCCGCCCACGCCAGGGTCGCGATTTGGGCGGTTTCCCGCCCGGTGCTCGCTGTTACGTGGTCACTTTTTTGAGGTCTACTGCGGGCCTGTACTCCTCCAGAGAAGGACACGCATGCTCCCGACAGCCCCGGCGCCGATTGCCAAGCTCCTGACCCTGATGGAGAGCTCGGCCCGTTTCGCGCGGGAGAGCGTTCGTCGGGCCGCAGCCGAATTCGGGCCGGCCTGGGAGGCCGACTTTTCGGCCATGCTGCTGAACTTCTACGGCAGCGACGCCGCACTGCAGGATGCAGTCAAGGGCTATGCCGCCTTCGTCATGGACTCGATGCGCCGCCAGAAGCGCTTCGAGCAGGAGCTGAGCTACCCGGCCAAGACGTACGCCGAGGCGGCCGCCGAGGTGTACTACAACGACGACTACATGCGTCGCCAGTACCTGCCGGGCCTGCTGCTGTCGCACTACCTGTGGACGCACCACTACCAGCAGATCGAGTACTTCAAGGGCTTCTTCCTGCCGTGGCTGCAGCGCCAGGGCGTCGAGACCTTCGCCGAGGTCGGCGTGGGCACCGGCATCTACTCGCGGCTGGCCTTGCAGGCGCTGCCGGCGCTGCGCGGCACTGGGCTGGACATCAGCCCGCTGTCGCTCGAATTCACCGGCGCCCACGTTGGCAGCTTCGGCTTCGGGCCGCGCTACGCGCTGCGCCGGCAGGACATCCTCGAGGGCGACAGCCCGGAGCAATACCGCGCCGTCATCTGCGTGGAAGTGCTGGAGCATCTGGAGGACCCGGTCGCCTTCCTCGTGGGCCTGAAGAAGCTCACCGCGCCGGGTGGGCGCCTGTTCGTCACGGCGGCGCTGAACGCCGCGCACGCCGATCACATCTACCTCTACCGCAAGCCCGAAGAGGTGGTGGCCCAGGTCGAGGCCGCGGGCCTGCATCTGGAGCACAGCTTCTTCGCCAACGCCTATGCACCCGCCAAGCCCGGCCTGCCCGTGCCGGGCGCGCTGGCGATGGTGCTGACGCCGAAGGCATGACATGCCTGCGCTGACCCTGGCCGGCGAGTTCGTCGATCTGGTGCCGCTCACGCCGGCGCATGCCGAACTCACCTTTGGCTGGCGCCAGAGCCAGCGCGCGGCCAATCTCAACCGCGGTGCTGCGAGCGTCGAACAGCAAGCCGCCTGGATCGCCAAGCGCCCGGAGGCCGAGTTCAACTTCGTCATCCGCCTCAAGGACGGGCGTGAGGTCGGCATGGTGTCCGTCACCGGCGTCGACACCGAGCACGGCCATTGCGAGCCGGGGCGTTTCCTGATCGGTGACGAGGCGGCGGTGCGTGGCGTACCGGCCGCCGTGGAAGCCATGAAGCTGGTCTACGAACTGGTGTTCGACCGGTTGGGCCTGCAGCGCATCTTCGGTACCGTGGCGTCCGACAACACGCTGATGATCAAGTGGCAGAAATTCCTCGGCATGAAGGAGGAAGGCCGCATGCGCCGCCATTACTTCATCAATGGCCATTTCCAGGATGCTGTCTGGCTCGGCATGCTGGCTGACGAGTACCGCAACGTGGCCTTGCCGCGCATGAATTCGCTGATTGCCGCCGGCCGCCGCGCTGCGGCGCAGACATCCAAGGACTGATGATGAGCATTTCCCAAGAAACCGCCGTGCTGGACGCGATCTACCAGGCGCTGCGCACGCTCAACGAGGAGCGCGGCCCCGGCGAGCAGATCGCCGTCGGTCCGAGCACCTGCCTGTTCGGCGAGGGGTCGGCGCTCGATTCGCTGTCCCTCGTCTCCGTCATCGTCGACCTAGAGACGGCCGTGTCCGACCAGTTCGGCAAGCCCATCAGCCTGACCGACGACAAGGCCATGAGCCGCGACCCGGTGCCGTTCACCGACGTGATCGCGTTGAAGACCTACATCCTGGAGCTGCTGGCCTGATGCGCTACGCCGGCAAGATCGTCCTCGTGACCGGTGCGCGGCGCGGCGTCGGACGGTTGCTGGCCGGGCATTTCCTGCGCGAAGGTGCGCAGGTCATCGGTTTCAGCAGGCATGCCGACGACGGTCTCGCCCACGAAAGCTACACCGACATCGAGGTGGATGTCGGCGATGCCGACGCGGTCGCGCGCGGTTTCGAGCAGGTGCGCAAGACGGTGGGCCGCGTCGACATCGTCATCAACAACGCGGCGGTGTTGACCTCGCAGTACTCGATGATCATGCCGCCGGCTGCGGCCCGCAGCATGTTCGAGACCAACCTGTTCGGCACCTTCATGGTGTCGCGCGAGGCAGCCAAGCTGATGCGCAAGGGCAAGTGGGGCCGCATCATCAACATCGGCTCCATGGCCGCCAGTCTGGAGCCCATCGGCGACTCGGTCTATGCGGCCACCAAGGCGGCCGTGGCGACGCTGGCCAACGTGATGGCCAAGGAATTCGCGCCGCTGAACATCACTTGCAACACGCTGGGCATCACGGCCATCGAGACCGACATGCTGGGGCAGTTGCCACGTGACAAGGTCGATGCCGTGATCGCCGGCCTGCCCATGCCGCGCTATGCGAGGGCGGACGACATCTTCAACGTGGTGGACTTCTTCGCCAGCGAGCGCAGCAGCTACGTCACGGCGCAGACGGTCTTCCTGGGCGGAGTGAACTGACGTGACGACACCGGCGGTGGAGAGCCTGCTCGGTGGCGCGCTGCGGCGCATTACCAACCACGAGCTGCACTCGAACACCTACCTGCTGGCTGACCCGCAGCAGCCCGGCGCCTGTGTCGTCGTCGACCCCGGCCTGGACCGCGAGCGCGTGGAGGCAGCCATCGCGGACAGCGGCTGGACGCCGGTTGCCGTGCTGTGCACGCATGGCCACTTCGACCATGTCGGCGGCACCGCCTGGCTGCAGGAGCGCTTCGGCACCTCCGTCTACCTGCGTGCACAGGACCTGAAGACCGCCAAGCTGTCCAACTTCCTGATGGCCGCCTTCAAGATCAAGGCGCGCATCGCGCTGCCCGAGTTCACGCTGCTGCCCGACGACGGTGCCAGCGTGGGCGTGGGTGGCCGTCACTTCACGTTCCATGCCTTGCCGGGCCACACGCCGGGCGGCGCGGGCATCCTGGTCGACGGCCTGCTGTTCTCCGGCGACTCGCTGTACGCGCGCCGCACGGCGCTGTCCAAGCTGCCCGGCGAAGACCACGACCAGCTGCGCGCCTCGCTGAAAGCGCTGTTCGCCTGGATCCCGGGTGACACGCTGGTGTTGCCGGGCCACGGCGGCACCGCCACCATCGATCAGATCCACGCCGGCAATGAAGAGCTGCGCGCCTTCATGGCCGCTGCGGTTTCGGCCTAACTCCTCATGACCGTGCTCAACCCCCATCTGCCCGCAGTCTCCATCGTCGGCGTCGGCCACCATTTGCCGGCCCAGTTCGAGGACAACGAGAGCCTGTGCCGCAACCTCGACGTGACGCCCGAGTGGATCGTCGAGAAGACCGGCATCGAGCGCCGCTACATCGCCGCGCCCGACGACACCGCCTGGGGCTACTCCGTGGCCGCCGCGCGCCAGGCGTTGGAGATGGCCGGCATCACGCCAGACCAGCTCGGGCTCATCATCTGCTGCACCTTCTCGGGTGACTACCAGTTCCCGCCGCTGTCCGCCAAGGTTGCGCAACAGATCGGCGCCAAAAGCGCGCAGATCTACGACCTGCAGGCCAACTGCTCGGGCTTCGTCGCCGGCCTCACCGCCGCGTCGGACCGCATGCGCGTTGACACATCGGTCGGCTACGCGCTGGTCATCGGCGTCGAGTTCTGCAGCCGCTACATCGACCGCAGCGACGCCAACACCGCCATCTATCTCAGCGACGGCGCCGGTGCCGCGGTGCTCGGCCCGGCCGACGCAGGGCAGGGCATCCAGGCCTCGGCTTTCCACACCGACCCGTCCAACTACGAAGCCGTGCGCCTGCGTGGCGGCGGCGCCGCTCACGCCAACAACGGCCGGGCATTCGACGCCGCCGTCGACCTGATGGAGATGAACGGCATTGCGACCTGGAAGCAGGCCATCACCCACCTGCCGCCGACGGTGCGCCGCGCCTGCGAGAAGGCCGGCGTGGACGTGAAGGCGCTGGACTTCATGGTCTTCCACCAGGCCAACCTGCGCTTGATCGAGTACCTCGTGCGCAAGATGGGGTTGGGCATGGACAAGACCTACACCAACGTGGCGACGGTCGGCAACAGCGGTTCGGCCTCGCTGGCCATCGCCCTCAGCGAGGCGGTGCGTGGCGGGCTGATCAAGCAGGGCGACCTCGTCGCGCTGGCCGGTGTCGGCGCCGGCTTCAACTTTGCGGCCAGCGTCTGGCGCTGGACCTTGGGAGCTGCACGATGAGCGTGTTTGCCGATTTCGACGCCGTCCACGAAGGCCACAGTGAGTCGCTGACCAAGACCATCACCGAAGCCGACATCCGCCGCTTCGTCGAACTGACGGGCGACGACAACCCGCTGCACGTCGATGCCGACTACGCGGCCGAGACGTCGTTCAAGGAGATCGTCGTCCACGGCATGCTGGGCGCGTCCTTCATCTCGACGGTGATCGGCACCAAGCTGCCCGGCCCTGGCGCGCTGTGGGTGTCGCAGGCGATGGACTTCAACCTGCCGGTGCGCCTGGGCGACACGCTGACGGTGACGTGCACGGTGCTGAAGAAGCACGCGCGCGACCGCCTGCTGGAGCTGGACACCCGCATCACCAACCAGCACGGCCAGGTCGTGCTGTCGGGCGGCGGCAAGGTCAAGTTGCTGGAGCCGCCCAAGCCCAAGGCCGAGGCGCTGCAGGCCGCATTGAAGGTGGCCATCGTCACCGGCGGCGCCGGCGGCATCGGCCGCGTGATCTGCGAGAAGCTGGCCGCCGACGGCCATGCCGTCGTCGTCAACTATCACGTCAGCGCCGACAAGGCGCAGGCGCTGGTGGCGCGCATCAAGCAAGCCGGTGGCCGCGCGGTGGCCGTGCAGGCCGACGTGTCTGACGAGGCGGGTGCGGCACGCCTGGTGCACGAGGCTGTGCAGCGCTTCGGCGGCGTGACGGTGCTCGTGAATGCCGCGTCGCCGCGCATCGTGGCGCGCAGCGTTGACGACCTCGCCTGGGCCGACGTGCAGCAGCAGCTCGACGTGCAGCTCAAGAGTGCACTGCTGATGATCCAGGCCTGCAAGCCGGCCATGGTGGCGGCCGGCGGTGGACGCGTGATCTCCATCGGTTCCCAGTCCTGGGACGGCGCGCCGGTGGCGGGCTGGACGGCCTACGCGCTGGCCAAAGGCGCGCTGTCGACGCTGACGCGCTACCTGGCCGCAGAGCTGGGTCCGCAGGGCATCACGGTCAATCTCGTGTCGCCGGGCATGACGAACACCGCCTTCATCTCCAACGTGTCCGAGAAGCAGCAGTTGATGGCCGCGCGCCAGACGCCGCTGCGCCGCCTGGCCGAGCCCGAGGACACGGCCGGCGCGGTCGCCTTCCTGGCCTCCCCGCAAGCGGCCTACATCACCGGCCAGAACCTGCGGGTCAACGGCGGGGGCTCGATGGCATGGTGATGAGCGACGCCGACGCGCTGGCGACGCTGGGCCGCGCGGACGCGGCGATGGTGGAGGTGCTGCAGGCGCTGAAGGTGCTCGACGCCAGCGAGGCGACGCTGCGCATGTTGAAGGTCGGCATCGCCGCCAATATCACCGTCGACCTGCTGGGCACCTACTTGCGCCGCCACGCCTACGCGGCCGGCGTGCGGCTGCAGGTCGCCAAGGGCAACTACGACGACCTCGTGGGCGATGCGCAGGCCCATGCGGCTGCGGGCGTGGACCTGCTGTTGATCCTGCCGTTCTTCGACAACCTGCAGCCGGGCTGGGAAACGCAGCTCGAAACGCTGGACGCCGAGACACGCGCTGCGGCGCAGGCCGACTACCTGAACCGCCTCGAACTCGCCCTGCAGGCCGCGCAAGCGGTGCCACAGGTGCTGCTGTTCGCGGGCCACCTGTTGAATCCGGCTGTCGGCGCGCACAGCGCGCAGCAGCAGGCGCTGGACGCCTTCAACGCGGGCCTGGCCGACGTGGCTGCGCGCCACCCGCAGGCCAAGCTCATCGAGACCGCCGGCCTGCTGGCCCGATTCGGCGCGCGCCACGCATTCGACGCGCGCTTCTACTTCCGCGGCAAGGCGCCCTACACGGCCGGCTTCGTGGACCAGCTCGCGCTGGCCGCTGCGGCCGCCACGCGCCGCTTCGGCACGCAGTTCCACAAGGTGCTGGCGCTGGACTGTGACAACAGCCTGTGGGGCGGCATCGTCGGCGAGGACGGCCTGGACGGCATCAAGCTCGACCGCTACAGCTTCCCCGGAAACATCTTCTGGACGGTGCAGCAGCAGTTCAAGGCGCTCGAAGCGCAAGGCGTGCTGCTGTGCCTGACCAGCAAGAACAACGCGGCCGACGTGGATGAAGTGCTGAGCCACCACCCGCACATGGTGCTTCGCGACGCGCAGCTGGTGGCCAAGAAGGTGAACTGGGACGACAAGCCCGCCAACCTGCGCGAGCTCGCGTCCGAGCTGAACCTGGGGCTGGACAGTTTCGTCTTCATCGACGACTCCGCCTTCGAGATCGAGGCCGTGCGCGAGCAACTGCCGCAGGTGCGCGTGTTCCAGGTGCCCAAGGCGCTGCAGGACTACCCGGCGCTGGTGCGCGACGAGATCGTGCCGCTGTTCACGGCCGGAGGCGTCAGCGCCGAGAGCCGCGGCAAGACGCAGCAGTACCGGGCGCTCGCGCAGGCCGCTGAATCACGTGCGGGCTTCGCGAACCAGGCCGACTACCTGCGCTCGCTGGGCCTTGTCGTCAGCCTGCAGCGCAATGCGCAAGCGCAGTTGCCGCGCATCGCCGAGCTGATGGCCAAGTCCAACCAGTTCAACCTGACGACCGAGCGGCTGCAGCCCGGCGACCTGGCGGCGCTGATGGCGCGGCCGGACGCCACGGTCTACTCGTTCTCCGTCGCAGACCGCCTGGCCGAGCATGGATTGACGGGCGTGCTGATCACCGAAGACGACGCCCAGGACGGCGACGCCGTGCGCGTCCACTCCTTCCTGATGAGCTGCCGCGTCATCGGCCGCGGCATCGAATTGGCGGTCTGGCGGGCCGTGGTGGCCGATGCGCTGGCGCGCGGAAAGCGGCGGCTGACGGCGGCTTATCGCCCGACTGCCAAGAATGCGCAGGTGGCAGACTTCTACGATCGATTGGGCCTGAGCCTGTCCGCCAGGGCAGCCGACGGCACCGGTTCTTATTCGGCCGAGCTGGCCACCGTCCAGCTCGCCGACAGTGCATGGGTGGAGTTGCGCGATGCTTGATCAGGGTTTGGTGAAACAGGTGATGGCCTCGGTGCTCGAGGTCGATGAATCCGTCATCGGCGACGATGCCAGCATGGACAACGTCCAGGGCTGGGACTCGCTCAAGCAGATGAACCTCGTGCTCGCGCTGGAGGAGACCTTCGGCGTGACGATCCCCGACGAGGACGCCGGCAACGCGACATCGTTCAAGCTGATCTGCCTGGTTCTCGAAGAGCAACAGGCCTGAGCATGCAGTGGCTGCTTGACCGCTTCGCAGCCGCCGATCCGGCGCTGAAAGCCTTCGTCCACAAGGGGCGGGTTTCAACGTACGGCGAGGTGTCGATGCGCATCGGCGAGTTCTCGGCGGCGTTGAAGCAGCGCGGCGTCGCGCCGGGCAACACGGTCGTCGTGCTGGCCGACTACGCGCCCGACGTCTTCTGCATGATCCTCGCGCTGGCCTCGCTGAAGGCGCTGGTGGTGCCGATGACGCGCGGCTCGGTGATCGAGGAGGGCGAGGCGCTGTCGATTTCCGGCTGCGACCACGCCATCGACTTCGCGCCCGATGGCCTGAGCTGGACGCTCAAGGCTCACGCGGTGCCCGTCGCCAACCCCATGCTCGACGAATTCCGCGCCAGCGGCCAGGCGGGGTTGATCCTGTTCTCGTCAGGCTCCACCGGCAAGCCCAAGGGCATGCTGCACGACTTCGAGCGGGTGACGGACAAGTTCCGCACCGCGCGCACGCCCGTCGTGGCCATCCCGTTCCTGATGCTCGATCACTTCGGTGGCATCAACACGATTCTGGCGATCACGGCCAGCCTTGGCACGGTCGTGACGGCCGAGAACCGCGCGATCGCCACCATCTGCGAGGCGATCCAGAACTGCAGGGTCGAACTGCTGCCCACCACGCCGTCGTTCCTGACGCTGCTGGCCGCGACCGACCTTGCGCAGCGCTACGACCTGTCGTCGCTGAAGCGCATCACCTACGGCACCGAGACGATGCCGCAGGCCACGCTGGACCGCATCCGCACGCGCTTCCCCGGCGTGGAACTGCAGCAAACCTACGGCCTGTCGGAAGTCGGCGTGCTGCGCTCGCAGTCGCGGCCCGATGGCTCGCTGTGGGTGCGCATCGGCGGTTCGGGCTTCGAGACCCAGGTGCGCGACGGCATCCTGTGGATTCGCTCCGACTACCGCATGGTGGGCTATCTGAACGCACCCTCGGGCTTCGACGCGGAGGGCTGGTTCAACACGCAGGACCGCGTCGAGGTCGATGGCGAGTACTTCCGCATCCTGGGCCGCGTGACGGACCTGATCAACGTGGGCGGCCAGAAGGTCTACCCGGCGGAGGTGGAAGACGTGATCCTGGCGCAACCCAACATCGCCGATGTGGTGGTGGTGGGTGAGAAGCACGCGCTGCTGGGCCAGATCGTCGTGGCCAAGGTGGCCTTGCACGAACCCGAAGCGCTGGCCGACCTGCGGCTGCGCATCCGCAAGGCCTGCCTGGCCAAGTTGACGGCATACAAAGTGCCGGCCAAGGTCGAGATGCTGGACCAGGAGATCTACTCGGCTCGTTTCAAGAAGATGCGGCGTTGAACCGGCGTTAATCCGGTGCGGGCAGGGGTGCGGCTCGGCCCACAATTGGCGGCATCTAGAGGATGCCCCCCATGTCCATCGACCGCTGCAAGATCCTTGACCTGCCCAAGATCCATGACCCGCGCGGGAATCTGACCTTCATCGAAGGCGGTGTCCACGTTCCGTTCGACATCCAGCGGGTCTACTACCTGTACGACGTGCCCGGCGGCTCCGAGCGCGGCGGCCACGCACACAAGGAACTGCACCAATACATCGTCGCGATGTCGGGCAGCTTCGACGTCGTGCTCGACGACGGCAAGGACAAGAAGCGCGTCCACCTGAACCGCTCGTACAACGGGCTCTACGTCTGCCCGATGATCTGGCGGGAGCTCGACAACTTCTCGTCGGGCGCCGTCTGCATGGTGTTGGCGTCCAACCGTTACAGCGAGGACGACTACTACCGCGACTACGCCGAATTCATGCGCGCGAGGTGGATCAAGTGAGCGTGCCGGCGACGACGATCCCGTTCCTCGACCTCAAGCGCCTCAACGCGGTCCATGACGAGGCGATCCGCGCCGGCATCGCGCGCGTCATCGACTCGGGCTGGTACATCCTGGGCGAGGAAGTCGCCGCTTTCGAGCGCGAGTTCGCGGCCTACTGCGGCACCAGGCACTGCATCGGCGTGGCCGACGGCCTGGCCGCGCTGCACCTCATCCTGCGCGCCTACGGCATCGGCGAGGGCGACGAGGTCATCGTGCCGTCCAACACCTTCATCGCCACCTGGCTGGCCGTCAGCCAGGCCGGTGCGACACCGGTGCCGGTCGAGCCCGACCCGCGCACGCACAACATCGACCCCGCGCGCATCGAAGCTGCGATCACGCCGCGCACGAAAGCCATCATGCCGGTGCACCTGTACGGCCAGCCGGCCGACATGGCGCCGCTGCTGGACATCGCGCGCCGGCGCGGCCTCAAGGTCATCGAAGACGCCGCGCAGGCGCACGGGGCGCGCTACCAAGGCCGCCGCGCCGGCAGCCTCGGCGATGCCGCCGGCTTCAGCTTCTACCCCGGCAAGAACCTCGGTGCGCTGGGCGACGGCGGGGCCATCACGACCGACGACGACGCGCTGGCCGCCAAGCTGCGCATGCTGCGCAACTACGGCTCCACCCTCAAGTACAAGCACGAACTGGCCGGTGTGAACTCGCGGCTGGACGAGATGCAGGCTGCGGTGTTGCGCGCCAAGCTGCCGTCGCTGGACGCCGACAACGACGCGCGCCGCCGCCTCGCCGCTGCCTATCTCGATGCGCTGCAAGGGCTGCCGCTGCAAC
>NZ_JBDSQX010000153.1:0-36752 GCF_039929605.1 Roseateles sp. | reverse complement strand
GCGCGGGCCCTCAAGGACTGAGCAGCGCAGGGAACCCCGAAGGGGCGGGGCGGCCAGGGGGGAGCTCTTTGCTTACTTTCTGGCGGCCCAGAAAGTGAGTCGCCCGCCGGGGCGAAATCCCGGCATGAGCCTGGCCATCAACCCACAGCAACGATGAGCCTCCTCACCATCCGCAACCTCAAGGTCCACTTCGGCAACTTCCCCGCCGTCGACGGCGTTGACCTCACCCTGGAACCAGGCGAACTCCTCGGCATCGTCGGCGAATCGGGCTCCGGCAAGTCCGTCGGTATGCTGGCCGTCATGGGCCTCATCGACGCCCCAGGCGTCGTGACCGCCGACGCGATGGAGTTCAACGGCCGCGACCTTCTGAAGCTATCGCCGCGCGAACGCCGCGCCCTCATCGGCCGCGATGTGGCCATGGTGTTCCAGGATGCACTCAGCAGCCTCAACCCCAGCTACACCGTCGGCGCCCAGATCGCCGAGGTGCTGAAGGCCCACCTCGGCCTGGGTGGTAAGGCAGCGAAACAACGTGTCATCGAGCTGCTGGATCTGGTCGAGATCCCCGACGCCGCCAACCGCATGGGCGCCTACCCGCACCAGCTCTCCGGCGGCATGAACCAGCGCGTGATGATCGCGATGGCGATTGCCTGCGGCCCCAAGCTGCTCATCGCCGACGAGCCGACCACGGCGCTGGACGTGACCATCCAGGCCCAGATCATGGCGCTGCTGCTGAGGCTGCAACGCGAGCAAGGCATGGGGCTGATCATGATCACGCATGACCTCGCCATCGTGGCCGAGATGGCGCAGCGCGTGGCGGTGATGTACGCCGGCCAGGTGGTCGAGACCGGCCCGGTGCCGGGCCTCTTCGACGCGCCACGCCACCCCTACACGAACGCGCTGCTGGCCGCGATCCCCGAGCACAACCAGGGCGCGAAGCGCCTGTCCGCCCTGCCCGGCATCGTGCCCGGCGCGGCGGACCGGCCCGTGGGCTGCCTGCTGTCGCCGCGCTGCCCGCGCGTGCAGCAGCGCTGCGTGGCCGAGCGGCCGGCGCTTGAACACGGCGTGCGCTGCTTCTTCCCCGTCGAAGAGGTGGCGCATGCCTGAGCTCCTCCTCGAAGCGACCGATCTCGCCCGGCACTACACAGTCAGCCGCGGCCTCTTCCAGCCCAAGGCGACGGTGAAAGCGCTCAACGGCGTGAGCTTCACACTGGCGCCCCGCAAGACGCTGGCCGTCGTCGGCGAATCCGGCTGCGGCAAGAGCACGCTGGCTCGTCAGCTCACGTTGATCGAACCGCCAACGCGAGGCTCGCTGAAGATCCGCGGCACCGACGCCGCCACTGCCGACAAGGCCACGTTGAAGGCCTTGCGTCGCGACGTGCAGATGGTGTTCCAGAACCCGTTCGCGTCACTGAACCCACGCAAGACGGTGGCGACGACGCTGGCCGAGCCGCTGGTCATCAACACGCCGCTGAGTGCCGCCGAACGGCAAGAGCGAGTCGAGGCGCTGGCCACCAAGGTAGGCCTGCGCCCCGAGCATCTGCGCCGTTATCCCCACATGTTCTCGGGCGGCCAGCGCCAACGCATCGCCATCGCGCGGGCCATGATCCTGAACCCGGGCATCGTCGTCGCCGACGAGCCGGTGAGTGCGCTGGACGTGTCCATCCAGGCCCAGATCCTGAATCTCTTCATGGACCTGCAGGATGAGTTCGGCACGGGCTATGTGTTCATCTCTCATAACCTGTCGGTCGTGGAGCATGTGGCCGACGACGTGATGGTGATGTACCTCGGCGCGGCCGTCGAGATCGGCGAGAAGAAGCGACTGTTCGCGGCACCTTTGCACCCCTACACGCGAGCGCTGATGAGCGCGACGCCAGCCCTGCGCAAGGCCGACCGACGTGAGCGCATCGTCATCCACGGCGAGCTGCCCAGCCCGCTGAACCCGCCGAGCGGCTGCGCCTTCCACAAGCGCTGCCCGCTGGCCATGCCGCGTTGCGTGGACGAGGCGCCGCTGCTGCGCGACGTGGACGGCAGGCGCGTGGCCTGCCACGCGGTGTAGCGCTGCGGGCCAACACGATCGGGCCATAACCACCGCGCATGCACGGCGGCCATACCGTCATGCGCAGAGTGTTGCTCGGGTGCCTACTGCACGGGATTGGGCCCTGCTGGCGCGTGAAGTGCGCCGCAAGAATCTTTGCATCCAGCAATGCAAAGGCAAGACCATGAAATTCCGGCACACCCCCATCGCCTGCGGCCTGAGCGCCCTGGTGCTGCTGCTGCAAGGCAACGCCTTCGCACAGCAACAGCCCGCTGACGGCGCCGGCGACACCGCCAAGCCCAAGACTCAGTCCCTGGATGCCGTCGTCGTCACGGGCATCCGCGCGGCTGCGGAACGTTCGTTGATGCTCAAGCGGGACGCCTCGGCCAACGTCGAGGTCATCACCGCCGTGGACGTGGGCAAGATGCCCGACAAGAACCTGGCCGACTCGCTGCAGCGAGTGGCTGGCGTGGCGGTGCGCACCGACTACGACGAGGCCGAGAAGGTGGCCATGCGCGGCACCAACCCGGACATGACGCTGATCCTGTTCAACGGCCACACGGTCAGCGGCGGCGACTGGTACATCTCCGACCAGACCTCCAGCAGCCGCTCCACCTCGCTGAGCCTGATGCCCAGCTCGGTGCTGAACTCGGCCACGGTCTACAAGACCTCGCAGTCCAACATCCTGGACGGCGGCCTGGCCGGCACCGTCAACGTGACGACGCGCAAGCCGCTGGACGAGAAGGCACGCTTCGGCGGCGTGGTCAGCGTCGGCGGCGTTTATGCCGACCTGCCGGACAAAACCAGCCCCCAGCTCAGCGCCACGCTGAACTGGAAGAGTGACGACAACCGCATCGGTGTCATCGGCCAGGTGTTCGCCGAGAAACGTTACGTGCGCCGCGACTCGGCCTCGCGCTTCGCCTACGGCGCCAGCAGCGGCTGGGACGTCATCAACACGGCGACGATGAAGGGCATCACCGACGCGTCGCTCGCCGGCTCGAGCTACACCGCCGCCGACCTCAACGGCGTGCGCCTACCTGGCAGCATGTCCACCGAGTTCGTCGAAGGCGTGCGCGACCGTAAGGGCGGCATGCTGTCGGTGCAGTGGCGGCCGACCGACAAGCTGGACGTGGGCATCACGGGCTTCCACTCCAAGATGGACTCGGACAACTACGGCCGCCTGACCTCAGGCGCGATGTACTCCATGCTGGTGGGCAAGGCCGAGCCGTTCGGCGCGGTGACCGCCGCCGCCGCCAACACCAGCTCGGGCGGCCAGCAGGTGTTCGCCTCTATCAGGAACCCGCAGATCGTCGAGGAGACGACCCTCTACGGCGACAAGATTCGCGTGCTGCGCGGCGCCACCATCGCCTACGCCCCGGGCACCACACCGCAGTACATCGGCAACTCCGAAGGCTTCTTCCGCAGCGGCGCCGGCGCCAGCAGCGGCTTCCTGGACCTGGACGCCACCTACAAGTTCAGCACCGACCTGAAGGTCAAGGGCTTGTTCAGCACCACGCGCGGCGTGGGCAGCACCGACCAGGACCGCGGGCTGACCTATGCCCGCTACGGCACGGGGGTGACCTTCCAGCTGCAGGGCGTCAACGATGCGCCCACCTGGAGCTACCAGGGCGCCGGCCCGGGCGCGTCGCCGGTGGCCAGCAACTACACGCTGATCGCCACCAACGCCCCCAACCGCTACAAGACTGTGGACCGCGAAAACAGCCTGGCGCTCGACGCGGAGTACCAGCAGAGCAGCGGCATCTTCCAGTCGCTGGAGTTCGGCGCCCGCTACGCCGACCACCACCGTGACCATGGCCGCTCGCAGCTCAAGCTCAAGAGTGCCAACCTCACGGCGCCGGACCCGGCGCTGGCCGTGGCCTATCCCGGCGACTTCGGTGCGGACTTGGGGCAAGGCTTCGACAACACCGGCTTCTACTACTCGCGCGACTTCCTGCGCCAGTACTTCGCCGACAAGTACAAGGCGACAACGCCCGAGTTCGAGCGCCTGGTGGCCAGCGAGATCGCGCTGCGCGAGCGCCAGGGCGCGATTTACTTCCAGCAGAACCTGGAGACCGCCGATGGCATGCTCAGCGGCAACGTCGGGCTGCGCTACGCGCGCACCATCGTCGATGCGCAGATCGCGACACCCGTGCCCACCGGCAAGTGCCTGCGCATCGAGCCGGCCAAGACGGTCGTGCCTTGCGCCGCCTACCCGACGGCCATCGTGACGGCCGGAGACGGCGCCACCTACCTCGACGGCGTGCCCTTCAACCCGAGCAGCGGCACGCTCTACTACAAGGCGCCTCAGCACAAGGTGTTCGACGACCTCCTGCCCAGCCTGAACGCGCGCTGGCAGGTAGCCCCCGACTGGATCGCGCGCCTCGGGCTGTCCAAGACGCTGGGGCGCCAGAACTACAACCTCTACGGCGCTGGCTTTACGGGCCAGGCCTGCACGGCGCAAGGGTGCACGGTCAACGGCCCCAACCCGGCACTGGAGCCGATGACGGCGGCCAACACGGACCTGTCGCTCGGCTGGTACTACGGGAAGCGCTCGGCCGTGGTGCTCAGCCTTTTCGACTCGTTGGTGCGTGGTTACCCCAAGACAGGCACCGTGAAGCAAGGGGTCACGGTCGACCTGCTGGACAACCAGAACGTGTTGCAGACCTACCAGATCAACTCCACGGGCCAGCAGCGCGCTCGCATCCAGGGCGCCGAGCTGAGTTGGGAACAGCCGATCTGGGGCGGCTTCGGCCTGCAGACCAACCTGAGCTACGCCGACACCAGCGTCGAAGACGGCCGGCCCATGGTGGGTGCGTCGCGCAAAAGCGCCAACATGGTGGGCTATTTCGAGACCGACTCGTTCAGCGTACGCCTCGCCTGGAACTACCGCAGCGAGTACGTCAACAGCACGACGGCACCGGCGCCCACAGCCAACAGCCAGGGCTTGTCGGTGGTGCAAGGCATCACGATGGCCACCGCACCGACCGTCCAGGCTCCCGTCACCAACGTGGCGCTGACGGTCAATTACAGCGTGACGCCGGGGCTGGAACTGTCGTTCAGCGGCACCAACCTGACCAACCCCGCGCGCGGTCAGTACCGCTACAGCGAACTGGAACAGCAGAAGCTCGACGTGTCGGGCCGGCAGTACTACCTGGAAGCGCGCTACAAGTTCTGAGCCTGTTCAGGCTGCAGCGCACATTGAAGGCCGGCGTGTTGGCTACACGCCGGCCTTTTCTCGTTCAGCGGTCGCGCTTCTTCGCAACTTCGTTGCCCACGACACCGCCGGCAGCGGCGCCGACGGCAGCACCTGCCGTCGAGCCGGTCACCACGCCACCGATCACCGCGCCTGCTGTGGCGCCGACGACGGTGCTGGTTTCACGCGAAGACATGCCGGCACACGCCGTCAGCGCCAACGTGGCTGCGGCGGCGACGGAGATAACGGCAACACGCCAGTAGGTGGCGCTGGATTGGGTTTGGAAAGTGGCGGTGTTCATGATGAGTTCCTTGTTATGGACTTGCCATGACTGAACTTTCGTTGTTTGCGGCCTCGGCCGGGGCCGGCCACCGGGCCTACGACGTGTCGGACGCCGCCCCCCGCCTGCCTAAGCAGAAAGCCACCCGAGGGTGGCTTTCTATGGTGCGGCGCTGTCAGGCGCCGGGGGTCACTTGGGCGCGGAGGCCGCGTCGGCCATGCACTTCTTGATGTGGCTCTTGGCAGCGGCGCCATGCAGCTTCTTGTCGGCGGCAGACTTTTCGCAAACCGGGCTGGCGGGGGCGGCGTCGGCAGGATTTGCCCCGACAGGCGCGTCGCCCGCCTTGGCGGACAGGCACTCCTTCATGAAGGCCTTGCGCTCGGCGCCCTTCTTGTCGCCGGCTTTGGCTTCCTTGTTGCAGGTCGCCATCTTGGACTGCTGGGCGGTGGGCGCCTTGTCCTCAGCGTGGGCGGCAAAAGCGGCCAGGCCGAGAGCGATGGCGAGAGTGAAGCTTTTCATCGGGGAGTCCTTCCTGTGGGAGGTGATCGGGCCGAGCCATTCAAGCATGGCCGCGCGGCGCTGCCAAGCCGGGCCGCCCCTCTCAGCAAGCTATGGGCCAGCACCGGGCCGCCCGCAAACCGCGGCGGCATGCCGGGCCGAGCGCCGGGCCGCTCCCAAGCCGGCCCCCAGGCGATGTGCAAGCAGCTCGATGCTGCTTGCATCGCCGTCCCCTCTGGGGGACCGATCGGGCTTGCCGGCGTTCAGCCGGCGCAAGACCGGGCGAGGGGCACATGCCTACAGGATCCGTCGCGGGTGGGCCAGGGCCTCGTGCGCGGCGTGCAGGCGGCGCACCAGCACACGGATGAAGGCGCTGTCGAAGCGATGCTGGCATTCCGGGCTCAGCTGGTTCATCGACTCGGGCTCGAAGCAGATCGTCGTGCATTCCTGCGTGACCTTGATGTCGGCACTGTGGCGGCGCAGGTCGGGGTTGGGCGCGAGGTAGGCCATCTCGCCCACGGACGTGCCCTGGCCGAGCGTGGCCACCAGCCGGCTGTCGCGGTAGACCTGCACCTCGCCGCGCGCAATGATGTGGAAGCTGCTGCCCTCCTGGCCGCGCCGGAAGAGAGCGTGGCCTTGCGGATAGCGCTTCCAGCGCGCGCGCCGCACCACTTCCCACAGCTGCACGTCACCGAAGTCCGCGAAGAACTCCAGCGCGCGCAGCATGTTGAAGCGCTCCGAATCGCGCACTTCGCCCAGCCGGTTCATCGGCACCTGCTGGCTGGCCACCAGGCCGGACAGTGCCTGCGCAAAGCTGTCCCAGTCGGCAAAGCGGTCGTGCGGGCCCTTGGCCAGCGCGCGCTGCACGACGGCGTCCAGCGCCTCGGTGACGCCCTCGCGCTGGCCCACCAGCGGCAGCGGCGGCTGGTGGTAGATCTGGTGCATCAGCGCCATCTGGTGCGGCGCGTCGAAGGGCGGGCGGCCGCTGATGAGGTGATACAGCACCGCGCCGAGCGCGTAGATGTCGGCGCGGCAGTCCACATCGGCGCCGTCGATCTGCTCGGGCGGCATGTAGGCCAGCGAGCCGACGCGGTGGATCTGCGTCGAGTCGGCATGCAGGTTCAGCGCCGAGCCGAAGTCGCTGACCTTCACGTCCACCACCTGGCCCGAGCCGTCCAGCACGGCCAGCAGGTTGGCCGGCTTCACGTCGCGGTGGATCAGCCCCTGGCGGTAGACATAGCCCAGCGCCATCGCGCACTTGAAGGCGATTTCGACGATCTGGTCCAGCGGCAGCAGGCGGTCGCTGCGGCAGAAATGCTTGAGCGTGACGCCCGGCACGTACTCCATGACGAGATAGGGCGCGGAGGCCTCGGCCACCGCGTCCAGGATGGCGACGACATTGGGGTGGTGCAGCCGCCCGGCCAGGGCCGCTTCGGCGCTGAAGAAGCGGTTGCTGAAGTCGCTGGACGGCGCATCCGGCGGCGGCGCCCAGGTGCGCATGCGCTTGATGGCCACGTCTTGAGCCTGGAAAGGGTCGCGGCCCAGGAACACGTCGCTGGTCGCGCCCTCGCCCAGGCGCTTGAGCACCTGGTAGCGGCCGATATGGGAAGGCAGGTCGTCTGCGGAGGCACTCACGCGGGGCATGATACGGGCCGCTCCCGGAGGTGCTGACCCTTGTTCTCCCACGTTTTTGTCGCCACAAACGACTTCGCGCGCGCCCTGGTTTTCTACCGCCCGCTGCTGGCTGGCCTCGGCATTGCCGAGCGTTTCTGCGATGCCACGAAACCCTGGGCCGGCTGGCAGAGCACCCCCGGCCCGCGCCCGCTGTTCGTGCTGGGCAAGCCGTTCGAGGGCGAGCATCAACCGGGAAACGGCCAGATGGTGGCGCTGCTGGCCACCAGCCACGACCAGGTCGACGCCGCCCACGCGACGGCGCTGGCCCACGGCGGCCGCTGCGAAGGCCCGCCCGGCCTGCGCCCCGAGTACCACGCGAATTACTACGGCGCCTATTTCCGCGACCCGGATGGCAACAAGCTCTGCGTCGCGTGTCACGAGGCTGCCTCCTAAAATCGCCTCATGATCCAAGCCAAGCAGGCGCTGCTCGCCGCACTCGCCGACTCTCTCCAGGAAATCGCCCCCGGCTCCAACGCCGCTGCGGCCTTCGAATCGCCCAAGCAGGCCGCCCATGGCGACTTCGCCTGCACCGCCGCCATGCAGCTGGCCAAGCCGCTGAAGGCCAACCCGCGCGAACTGGCCACGCGCCTGATCGCCGCCCTGCAAGCCAAGCCCGCCTTCCAGCAATGGGTGCAGGCGCTGGAGATCGCCGGCCCCGGCTTCATCAACATCCGCCTGAAGCCCGAGGCCAAGCAGGCCGTCGTAGCCGAGGTGCTGGGCGCGGGTGCGAAGTTCGGCCACCGTGAAGCGACCGGCAAGCACGTCATGGTGGAGTTCGTCTCCGCCAACCCGACCGGCCCGCTGCACGTCGGCCACGCGCGCCAGGCCGCCTTGGGCGACGCGATCTGCTCGGTCTTTCAGAGCCAGGGCCACGACGTGACCCGCGAGTTCTATTACAACGACGCCGGCGTGCAGATCGCCACGCTGGCTAACTCCACGCAGATGCGCCTCAAGGGCGTCAAGCCCGGCGACGCCGGCTGGCCCGAAGCTGCCTACAACGGCGACTACATCCAAGACATCGCCGATGCCTTCCTGGCGAAGGAAACCGTCAAGGCCGATGACCGCGAGTTCACCGCTTCGGGCGACGTCAACGACCTCGACAGCATCCGCCAGTTCGCCGTGGCCTACCTGCGCCACGAGCAGGATCTGGACCTGCAGGCCTTCGGCCTCAAGTTCGACAACTACTTCCTGGAGAGCAGCGTCTACGCGGGCGGCCAGTTGGAAGAAGCCGTCGCACGCATCGTCGCCAGCGGCAAGACCTACGAAGAAAGCGGCGCCCTCTGGTTCAAGTCGACCGACTACGGTGACGACAAGGACCGCGTCATGCGCAAGTCCGGGGGCGGCTTCACCTACTTCGTGCCCGACGTGGCCTACCACGTCAACAAGTTCGAGCGCGGCTACACGCAGTGCATCAACATCCAGGGCACCGACCACCACGGCACCATCGCCCGCGTACGCGGCGGCCTGCAAGCCCAGGGCCTCGGCATTCCGCAGGGCTTCCCGGATTACGTGCTGAACAAGATGGTGACGGTGATGAAGGGCGGCGAGGAGGTCAAGATCTCCAAGCGCGCCGGCAGCTACGTGACGCTGCGCGACCTCATCGACTGGACCAGCCGCGACGCGGTGCGCTTCTTCCTCATCAGCCGCAAGGCCGACACCGAGTTCGTCTTCGACATCGACCTCGCGCTCAAGGCCAACGACGAGAACCCGGTGTTCTACGTGCAGTACGCCCACGCCCGCATCTGCTCCGTGATCCGCAAATGGGAAGCCGACATGGGCGGCGACGTGGCGACGATTGCCGGCGCCGACTTCAGCCTGCTGACCGCGCCGACCGAAGAGGCGCTGATGCTCAAGCTGGCCGCCTACCCCGACATGCTGGCGGGCGCCGCCGCTGGCATTGCCCCGCACGACGTGGCCTTCTACGCCCGTGACCTGGCCGGCGCCTATCACTCCTATTACGGCGCCGAGCGCGTGCTGGGCCAGGCGCCCGAACTCAGCCGCGCCCGCGTCGCGCTGCTGGCCGCCACGCGCCAGGTGCTGGCCAACGCCCTGAACATGCTGGGCGTCAGCGCGCCCGAACAGATGAACCGCGACACCCCTGAATCGTCCGAATCCCTCACGGAGAGCGAATGACTGCTGCTACCAAATCCGCCAGCCAGAAGAACCAGAAAGGCGGCTTCATCCTCGGCCTCATCGTCGGCCTGCTGGTCGGCCTGGCCGTGGCCCTGAGCGTGGCCCTGTACATCACCAAGGTGCCCATTCCCTTCGTGAACAAGGTGCCGCAGCGCACGGCCGAGCAGGACGCCGCCGAGACCGAGCGCAACAAGAACTGGGACCCGAACGCCCCGCTGGCCGGCAAGGCCGCGCGCAGCGCCAGCGGCGTCGTCAATGCCCCGCCGCCGGCCACGACGACCGCCAGTGCCGCCGTGGCCGCCGCCAGCGCCGCAGCCGTGCTGGCGCCGCCAGCGGCAGCCCCGAAGCCCGCTGCAGCCAAGGCCGAGGGCGCCGCCTCCGTTGCAACCCCGGCGGCCGCCACGGGTGCCGACGCCTACATCTTCTTCGTGCAGGCCGGCGCCTTCACCCGGCCCGAGGAAGCCGAGGCCCAGCGGGCTAAGCTGGCCATCCAGGGCTTCACGGCCAAGCTGATGGAGCGTGAACAAAACGGCCGCACTGTCTACCGGGTGCGCCTCGGGCCCGTTGATACCCGTGACGAGGCCGAAGGCCTGCAACGCAAGATCGAGGCGGCCGGATTCGAGGCCAATCTCGTTCGTGTACAACGCTGAAACCCTGACAAGGACACCAGACGCCATGAAGCGCCGCGATTTCTCCACCCTGCTCGCCATCACCCCCCTTGCCGGTGCCGCCGGAACGGCCTTCGCCCAGGGCGGCCCCATCGAAGGCCGCCAGTACAAAGTGTTGCAGCAGCCGCTGGCCTCGCCGCCCGGCAAGATCGAGGTCGTCGAGTTCTTCTGGTACGGCTGCCCGCACTGCTACGCCTTCGAGTCCGCGATCGAGGCCTGGGCCAAGCAGCTGCCGGCGGACGTCGCCTTCCGCAAGGTGCACGTCGCGTTCCGCGCCAACGTCAAGATCCATCAGCGCATGTTCTATGCGCTGGAGGCCCTGGGCAAGGAAGCCGCCGCCCGCCCGGCCATCTTCAAGGCCATGCACGAACAGGGCATGGCGCTGGACGACGCCAAGAGCCAGGCCAAGTTCCTCAGCGCCCTCGGCGTGGACCCGACCAAGTACCAGGACGCCTACAACTCCTTCGGCGTGCAGACCAAGTGCACGCAGGCGGAGAAGCTGTCCGAGGCCTACAGCATCGACGGCGTGCCCAGCATCGGCATCGGCGGTCGTTTCCTGACCTCGCCCGGCTTGGCCGGCGTGGGCCAGCAGCTGCCCGAGCATGAGCTCGGCCAGCGCGCGTTGCAGTACACCGACTTCCTGATCCAGCGCGTACGGCGCAGGGCATGAAGCGACGTGACGCCGCGCTGGCGCTGGCGGCGGCCGGCCTCGTTCCGGCCAGCGCCCGGGCGCAGGGGGCCCCGGTGGAGGGCCGGCACTACGCTCGCCTCGGCCAGCCGCTGCCCGGAGCGCCGGGCCGGGTCGAGGTGGTCGAGTTCTTCTTCTACAGGTGCCCGCACTGCTTTGCATTCGACCCGTTGCTGGAGGCCTGGGTACGCCAGCTTCCTGCCGACGTCAGCTTCCGCCGCGTGCCGGTCGGCCAGCAGCTCGTGCTGAAGCTGCACCAGCGCATGTACTACGCGCTGGAGGCCATCGGTGCACTCACGCCCGCCGTGCACGGCGGCATCTTCAATGCGTTCCACCGCCAGGGGGTAGAGGCCAACGACGAGGCCGCCATCGTTGCCCTGGTCGGCAAGCTGGGCGTGGACAGCGGGAAGTTCAAGCAGGCCTTCTCGTCCTTCGGCGTGCAAGGCAAGTTGGCCCAAGGCCTGAAGCTAGCCGAACTGGCTCGCGTCGAGACGGTGCCTGCCCTCGTCATCGGCGGGCGCTACCGCACCGGCCCTGGCATGGGCGCCAGTCCCAACCAAAGCGAGGCCGCCAACGGCCAACAGGCTCTAGCCGTCGCCGATTTCCTGATCAAGTTGTCGCGAGAGAAAGGCTGAGGCCAGCGCCGCACCCATAGAATGGCCTGCAACTTCCGTGCCGCCATGTCTTTGCGACTCCTCATCCTCCTCGCTGCGCTCACCGCTACCGCTGCCCACGCAGAGAAGGGCGACCGCCTGAAGCCAATGGTCTTCACGTCCGACAAAACGGGCGTGATCGACGGCGTCAACCAGCGCACCGAACTGCAAGGCAACGTCATCATCACCCAGGGCAGCCTGGTGATGAGCGCCGAGAAGGTGGACGTGCGGGAGACGCGCGACGGCTATGTGCAGGCCTACGCAAGCGGCGCCACCGGCAAGCCGGTCAGCTTCCGCCAGGCGCGCGACCAGCCCGGCGAAGCCATCGAAGGCGTGGCCGACCAGCTCGAATACGACACCCGCACCGAGAACGTGCGCTTCATTGGCAACGCCAATGTGCGCAGCACGCGTGGGGCGACGATTGCCAACGAGGTGACGGGCGCCGTCATCGTCTACAACAGCCGCACCGAGGTCTTCACACTGGAAGGCGGCAGCGCCTCGCCCAACCCGAACGGCCGCACGCGCATCGTCCTGATGCCGCGCCCCCAGCCGGCCGACGACGCCGCCTCGGCACCGCCCGCGCCGTTGCCGCTGAAGCCGTCGACGACGCTGCAGCCGGGCAAGCCTTTGTGATGAGCGACAGCGCCGCGACCCTCCAGCCCGCGATCCCGGCCTGCGGCAGCCGGCTCGAAGCCGAGGGCCTGGCCAAGACCTACGGCGTGCGCAAGGTCGTCAAGGACGTGCATGTGCGCGTCGACTGCGGCGAGGTCGTCGGCCTGCTCGGCCCCAACGGCGCGGGCAAGACGACCAGCTTCTACATGATCGTCGGCCTCGTCCGCTCCGACGCCGGCATCATCCGCATCGACGGCTCCGAGGTGCAGCGCCTGCCCATCCACCAGCGCGCGCGGCTGGGCCTGAGCTATCTGCCGCAGGAAGCCTCGATCTTCCGCAAGCTCACCGTGGCGCAGAACATCCGCGCCGTGCTGGAGCTGCAGGTGGACGCCAAGGGCAAGTCGCTCGGCAAGGCGCGCATCGACGAGCTGCTGAACGGCCTGCTGCACGACCTCTCCATCGATGGCCTGCGCGACAGCCCGGCGCCGGCGCTGTCGGGCGGCGAGCGCCGCCGCGTCGAGATCGCCCGTGCGCTGGCCACGCAGCCGCGCTTCATCCTGCTGGACGAGCCCTTTGCCGGCGTCGACCCCATCGCCGTGCTGGAGATCCAGCGCATCATCGGTTTCCTGAAGAGCCGCGGCATCGGCGTGCTGATCACGGACCACAACGTCCGCGAGACGCTCGGCATCTGCGACCGCGCCTACATCATCAGCGAGGGCGCCGTGCTCGCCGAAGGCACGCCCGACGAGATCGTGGCCAACGCCGACGTGCGCAAGGTCTATCTCGGCGAAAACTTTAGGATGTAAGGGATGGACCACCCCTCGCCCATCCTCGCGTCGCTGAACGCGAGCGAGTCTGGTCGGTCCCCCGAGGGGACGGCGATGCTTGCCGCATTGAGCGGCAAGCACATCGCCTACGCGGGCCGGCTTGGGAGCGGCCCGGCGCTCGGCCCGAAGGCACCACAGCTTCGCGTCGCACTATGAAGCAAACGCTCCAGGTCCGCCTCAGTCAGCACCTCGCGCTGACGCCCCAGCTGCAGCAATCCATCCGGCTGCTGCAGTTGTCGACGCTTGAGCTGAACCAGGAAGTCGAGCAGATGCTGGCGACCAACCCGCTGCTGGACACCGAGGAAGAGTTCACCGTCACGGCGCCCGAGCTGGCCGCCAACGCGCCGGCCGAGAGCGGCACCGAGGCGTCGGCCGGTGAATCGGAAAGCGGCGACGCCCCCGAGCTGAACGCCGAGGAGTTCGGCGGCACCGAGCGCGAGGACTGGGAGAACGGCACCGAGCGCGACGACTTCGACGGCATCCGCGAGCTGCCCAGCAGCAGCTCCGGCACTGGCAGCGGCGACGACGACGGCGAACGCGAGAGCCAGGAGTTCGCCGAGGTGACGCTGGCCGAGCACCTCATCCAGCAGCTCGCCGGTCACCACCTGTCCCCGGCGGACCGCGCCGCGCTGCAGATCCTCATCGAGTCACTGAATGAAAACGGTTATCTCGAGGACCCGCTCGACGAGATCGCCGCCTCGCTGGCCGAGGACGAAGAGACGCGCGAGGAGCTGCTGGACCACCTGCGCATCGCCCTGCGCCTGCTGCAGAGCCTGGACCCGGCCGGCATCGCCGCGCGCGACCTGTCCGAATGCCTGGTGCTGCAACTGCGTGCCTGCCCCAAGTGCCCGGCCCAGGCCGCCGCCATCCTGATCTGCAAGGGTCATCTGGAGCTGCTCGCCCGCCGCGACATGCGCCGCCTGATGGCCGAGACCGGCGCCGACGAACACATCCTGCGCGAGGCGCAGGGGCTGATCACCCGGCTAGAACCCAAGCCAGGCCGCCGCTTCGCCCGTGGCGCCGCTGCGGCCATCGTGCCCGACGTCATCGTGCGCAAGGTGGGCCGCGAGTTCCGCGTCATGCTCAACCCCGAGGTGGCGCCCAAGCTGCGCATCAACGAGCTCTACGCTAACGCGCTGCGCGCCACGCGCGGCGGCATCAGCAACTCGCCGCTGGGCGGGCAGCTGCAGGAGGCGCGCTGGTTCATCAAGAACATCCAGCAGCGCTTCGACACCATCCTGCGCGTCAGTCAGGCCATTGTGGAGCGCCAGCGCGGCTTCTTCACCCATGGCGCGCTGGCCATGAAGCCGCTAGTGCTGCGCGAGATCGCCGACGAACTCGGCCTGCACGAGTCCACCATCTCGCGCGTGACGACCGCAAAGTACATGGCCACGAGCTGGGGCACCTTCGAGCTGAAGTATTTCTTTGGTTCGGGCCTGAGCACGGAAGCCGGCGGCGAGGCGTCCAGCACGGCGGTGCGCGCCCTCATCAAGCAGTTCGTCGCGGCCGAGGACATCAAGAAGCCGCTGTCCGACAGCGCGCTCGCGGGCATGCTGGAAGAGCAAGGCATCCAGTGCGCACGGCGCACGGTGGCCAAGTACCGCGAAGGCATGAAGATCGCGCCCGCCAACCTGCGCAAGGCGCTTTAAGCCGCAGCTGGCCCTGCCGACTCATCAGTCTTTCGACTTCCCCGTCTCCGGCGCCAGCGGCTCGAACACGAAGCGCATGCCGCGTGTGTAGCTCTCCGCCTTGGTGCCCGCATGCCGCTCGCCGTCGATGACGCGGCTCTGGAACACCAGCTCGGGGTGCTTCAGCTCGGGCAGCAGGGCCTGGTAGCGCTTGATGCCGGCCAGGAAGGCAGGCCATTCGTTCTCGGCGCCGGTCACGAACAGCCGCGCCTTGATGGGCTTGCCCGTCGCGGCATAGGCCTTGGCCTGGCCGATGATCCAGTCGTTGCCCACGACCACGGCCGGGCTGGCAGCGATGTAGCCCTTGAAGAGATCGGGCTTGGCGTACATCGCATGCAGCGTGAACAGCCCGCCGAGCGAGCTGCCGGCCAGGTAGCGCTGGGCCGGGTCGGCGCGGTACTCGCGCTCCAGCAACGGGAAGATGTCCTTCTCCAGCGAGGCGATGAACTTGTCGGCGTTGCCCGGGCGCACAGGCGACAACTCCCAACCGCGCAGCTCGCCGTAGTCGAGGTTGTCGCCCGCGTAGCCCAGGCCCACGGTGATGAACTCGGACACGACCTTGTCGTAGGCCAGGTTGTTGTACGAAGCAACGATGGTGGCGAAGTCCCAGTAGCCATCGGTCACGTAGAGCACCGGATAGCGGCGCTTGGGCTCCTTGGCGAAGGACGCCGGCAGGTGGACGTGCAGCTGATACGTGCGGCCGTCGGCATTCTTGGGCAGCGCGCGGAGCAGCGTGTTGGGGATGGTGTGCGCGGGGTAGGCCGACGCCGGGTCGGCGGCATGCGCATGAAGCGCACTGAACAGCAAGGCCAGGGTCAGGACGATTCGCTTCATGGTTTTCGGCAGGCCGTGGATAACGCTGTCCAGTTTATGGGCGGCGACAATGCCGCCCGTGAGCCTGCCCAACAAACTCTCCCTGTTCGTTTCCTGCGCCGGTGGCGTCGAGCCCCTGCTGGAGGAGGAGCTCAAACGCTTCCTGCCGCCCGGCGTGCGCAGCAAGGTGGAACCGCTGCGCGGTGGCTGCGGCCTGATCGGCAGCCTTGAAGATGCAATGAAGATCAACCTGGAGAGCCGGCTCGCGCAGCGCGTGCTCATCGAGCTGATCGAAGGACCCTACCGCCACGAGGATGACCTCTACGTGCTGGCCGGCCGCGTCGACTGGAGCGACTGGATCACGCCGCGCGAGACGATCCGCGTCGACACCATCGCCCAGCGCTCGCCGCTGAAGAGCCTGAACTTCACGACGCTGCGCATCAAGGACGCGATCTGCGACCAGTTGCGCGAGCTGACCGGCGAGCGCCCCAGCGTGGACACGCACTCGCCCGACCTGCCCGTGCTGCTGCACGTCGGCCCCGAGCGCGCGGCGATCTACGTGGACACCTCAGGCGAGCCGCTGTTCAAGCGCGGCTGGCGGGTCGACAAGGGCGATGCGCCGCTGAAGGAGACGCTGGCCGCCGCGATGCTGGCTGCTGCTGGCTGGCGTGGCGAGAGCGCGCTGCACGACCCCTGCTGCGGCTCCGGCACCATCCCCATCGAGGCCGCGCTGATCGCCTGCGACTCCGCACCCGGCCTGACCCGGCGCTTCGCCTTCGAGCGCCAGATCCCGTTCTCCACGCCGGCGATGAAGACGGCCTGGGCCGCCCTCACCGAGGCGGCCCGCGCCCGCATCCACGCGCCTGCCGTGCCCATCTACGCCAGCGACATCGCCTTTCGCATGGTCGACTTCGCGCGCCGCAACGCCGAGCGTGCGGGCGTGGCGGCCTACATCCAATTCAACGGCGGTGACGCGCTGGAACGGCCCGCGCCGCAACTGCCCGAGGGCATGGCCGGCAGCATCCTGATGAACCCGCCCTACGGCGAGCGCATCGAGGTGCGTGGCAAGGCCGCCATGTCCCGCGACGCGCAGGGCTCCGAAGAACTGGACGCGGGCGACGACTTCTTCCCCCGCCTGGCCTCGCATTGGAAGCGCCAGTACACCGAGAACCCCGCCGGCTGGACGGCCTGGATGCTCAGCCCCGACATGAAGCTGCCGAGCAAGATGCGGCTGAAGGAAGCCCGCCGCGTGCCGATGTGGAACGGCCCCATCGAATGCCGTCTGTTCCGCTTCGACCTCATCAAGGGATCGGCGCGCAAGCCGGCGCCGGACGCCACGACCTGACCCTTCAGCGCAACCGACGCTGGTGCAGGGCAAGGCCCCCCAGCGCGGCGGCGCACAGCGTGATGGGCACCAAGCTCGCCCAGTTCATCCACTGCCAGCCACCGGTCGTGACGAGCGCGCCTGACGAGAACGAGGTCAACGTCATCGTCGCGTAGACGCCGGTGTCCATCAGCCCCTGCGCCCGCGTCTTCTCCTCGGGGCGGTAAGCCTGCGTGAACAGCGTCGTGCCGCCGATGTAGAGGAAGTTCCAGCCGACGCCCAGCACCAGCAATGCGCCGAGGAAGCGCTCCAAATCCTGTCCCGACAGCGCGAACACGACGCAGCCGAGGTTGAGCAGCACGCCCACCCCCATCACCGGCAACACGCCGACCTTGCGGATCAGCGGCCCGGTGAAGAAGCTCGGCACGAACATGCCCAGCACATGCCACTGCAGCACCAGGCCGGCGTCGGCGAAGGACAGGCCGCACTGGCCCATGGCGATGGGCGTGGCCGACATCAGCAGGCTCATGACGCCGTAACCGAGCGCACTCGCCGCCATCGCGACGATGAAGACCGGCTGGCGCAGCAGCTCCGCGCCGCTGCGGCCGCCCGCGCCCGGTGCCGGCCGGACGAGCGGCGGGAAGTCGATCAGCGAGATCAGCCCCAGGCCGACCACCGCGACGCCCATCAGCAGCAGATACGCCCCCGCGAACGGCGCCACCAGCAGGTTCTGGCTTTCACGCGCCAGCAGCGGGCCGATGAAGGCGCCCAGGCAGCCGCCGCCCAGCACCCAGGAGATGGCGGCCTCGCGCTTTTCGGGCGCGACGATCTCGGTGGCGGCGAAGCGGTAGAGCGCCGCGTTCGCGCTGTAGTAGCCGCCCATCAGCGTCGCCCCGACGACGCCCCAGAACTGCTGGTGCAGCACGCTCCACAGCGCCATGGCCGAGCTGACGATGGCGACCAACAAGCCGATCTGGAAGCCGCGCCGCCGCCCGAAGCGCAGCTGATGCCGGCCCACCATGCGCGCCATCAGCGCACCGCCGCCCACGTAGGCGCAGATGGGCAGCGTCGCCATCCACGGCCGCGGCGCCAGCGCCAGGCCGACGAGGCCGTTGATAGCCACGAGGCAGATGTTGTTGGTGAGGAAGAGGCCCTGCGCCAGGACAAGCAGCGCGAGCTTCTTGTTCACGACAAGGCCAGCCAGGACAGAACGGCCAGCGGGGCTGTGTCGGCACGCAGGATTCGCGGTCCGAGCGAGATGGCCGCGAAGCCGCGGGCGCGGGCGCTGTCTTCCTCGGCGTCGCTGAGGCCGCCTTCAGGGCCACTCAGGAAAAGGGCTCGTCCCTGCGCAAACGCCGCCAACGGCTGGGCCGCGCGCGGGCTCAGCAAGCCGCGCCATTCGTCATCGGCCGGTTCAGGCAGCGCCGCCAGCCAGACGGCCAGCGTCATGACGGGCTCGATGCGCGTCGGCACCGTGCGCCCGCTCTGCTCGGCCGCAGCGATGGCCACGCCCTGCCAGTGCGCGCGTTTCTTGTCGGCCCGCTCGCCGGCCAGGCGCAGCACCGAGCGCTCTGAGACGAGCGGCTGCAGCGCCGCAGCGCCCAGTTCGGTGGCTTTTTCGACGAGAAAGTCCATGCGGTCGTTGGCCGGCATGACGACGGCCAGCGTCACCGCCCGCGCGAGTTCGCGCAGCGGATGTTCGACGGCGAGCAGGCTCACGCGCACCTCGCTGCGCCCCATCGCCGTGACCTCGGCCCGCCATTCCGGGCCGCTGCCGTCGAACAACGTCAGCGCGTCACCCGGTTGCAGGCGCAGCACCTGCACATGGCGTGCAGCACCAGCCGGCAAAGCAAATTCGCCAGGCTGAACGAGCGGGGTGTCAACAAAGAAGCGCGGCAAGGCGTGGGACTTTCTGCGGGCCGAGCGCCGGGCCGCTCCCAAGCCGGCCCGTCTGGCGATGTGCGAGCGGGGCACGCCCCGCGAGCATCGCCGTCCCCTCGGGGGCTGAGCCCGGACACATTGCGCCCAGTGGGCGCGATGTGCCTGGCGAAGCGTTGCGGCGCAAGCCGCAGCGCGGTCCCGACTGGACTCGCGCGCGTTCAGCGGCGAGCCCGGGCGAGGGGTCAACTATTTAGCGGCGATTTGCGCGTCCAGCTCTTTGCAGGACGGTGAGCACACCGGCTGCGACTTGCCGAGCAGTTTCTTGGACTTCAGCATCGCGCGAGGGCGATGCTTGCCGCATAGGAAGCAGGACATGGTTGCTGCGCCGAAAGACGAGGTCGCCGCAAATGGCGAGCCCGGAGCTTTGGAACGGTAGCGCAGGCCATCTGCTTCGATGGTGGTCTTGGTGGTTTCTTTGGCCACACTGGTCCTGTCGAAGAGTTTGAAAAGGGGGTGGCGCCGGAGGCGCTCGGGCCCTGTATTTTCCACCATGTCTGCGGGACTCGCCCTAGGGCTTTCAACACCCCTTGAAATTGGCCGGCCTCTTGCCCGCCCAGGCGGCCTGTCCCTCGGCCAGATCGGCGGAGTCGCGGGCCTTCAAAACATCTGCGGCCAGGCGGCTCTCGTCGAGCCGGCCGGCCGCAATGGCATTGAGATGCTGCTTCATCGGCAGCAGGGCCAGCGGCGCCATGGCCAGCAGTTGGGCCGTCAGCGCGGCAATGGCCGAATCGAGCGTGTCGACGTCGGGCAGCAACTGGTCCAGATAGCCGCAAGCCAGCAGCGCCGGCGCATCCAGCGTGCGGCCGGCCAGCAGCACCTGCTTGGCGGTGGCCAGGCCCAGGCGGTCGACAAAGCGGCGCAGGCCGCCGGCATAGAAATGCAGGCCGACGCGCGCCGCCGGCACGAACATGTCGACGGCCGGCGTGCCGAGGCGGAAGTCGCAGGCCAGCGCTAAGTCGGCCGCGCCGCCGTAAGCGCCCCCATGCAGCCGCGCGACGGTGATGGGCCGCGCGGCCTCCAGCGCGTCGGCCAGTTCGCCAAAGCGCGCACCGGCGTCGACGGCGACCAGCGCGCCGAGGTCGAAGCCGCTGCAGAAGTGCCTGCCCTCGCCGGCCAGCACGAGCACACGCACGGCGACGTTCGCATTCACGGTGTCGATGAAGCCGCGCAGCGTGGCGAGGTCGTCGACGGTCAGGCGGTTGGCCTGGCGCGGCCGGCGCAGTGTGATGCGCGCAACGTCGTTGTCTTCGACCGTCAGCAGCGGTGGCTGGCCGCTCACCGGTGCACCCTTCGGCCTGCGGCCTGTCCCCCCGGGCGGGAGCGAGCTTGCTTGGGGCGGCCCGGCACAGCGCTCACGGGCGCCGCCGCGCCACGCGGTGGCGCAAGGCGTAACCGTCGTTCAGCCGCGCAAACGTCGCACTGCGTTCCGCCTCGGCCAGCTCGCGCAGCGCCTGGGATTGCGTCGGGCGCAGGCGGGCATCCTGGTGCAGCACGAGTTCAGCGATGAGCGCCCAGTCCACGTCCAGCTCGGCGGGCCAGACCAGCGCCTCGTGCGGCAGCTGGGCGAGCAGTTGATGCAGTGCGCCGAAGGCGGTCTCCGCTGGGACGAGGGCGGCCAGCTCGGGCCAGCGGCCCAGCACTGGCGCGTCCAGCCGTTGCGGCCGCCACAGCGCGCACAGCCACTGCGGTGCATGGTTCTCGACGATCGGCCCTCGGGGCGCCTGCACCACCTCGGCACTGGCGCCACGCACACGTCGCACCAGCGCCGTCCAGGCCTGGGGCTGCCAGCTCGCCAGCAGCTGCGCGGGGCGATCGGCGCGCGGCACGGGGAGGTTGACACGCGGCACGTCATTGATCGGCGGCGGCGGCGGCACCTGGGGCAGCTCGATGTCCTCGATGTCCTGCACCTCATAGCCGCGCGCCTTCAACCGCGCCTTCTTGGCTTCGTCGAGGGTGGCGCGGCCGGCGTCCAGCAAGCGGCCGAGGTCCAGGTCGAGCGGCGGCGGCGCGGGCGCACGCCAGCCGTCGAGGACGCGCGCGGGGTCGAAATCGTCGGTCTTTGCCATGGCGGTGCGGCATTGTGACGACGTAAGCTCGCGCACCCTCCCCCCTGTCACGAACCGCCATGTCGATGCACACCCGCCGCCGCCTGCTGGGCCTGTCCGTGCTCGCCGCCCTGTCCCTGATCAGTGCTTGCTCCGCGCCGACTCCCGCAGCGCCGCCGCAGGTGCCCAAACTGCTCGTCCTCGTCGTCATCGACGGCCTGCCGATGCGCCAGGTGACCGGCTACCGCGATCAGCTCGCGCCCGACGGCTTTGCCCGCTTCCTGGACCACGGCCGCTGGTTCGCCAACGCCCACTACGGCCATGGCCACACGGTCACGGCGGCCGGCCACTCGGTGATGCTCAGCGGCGCCTACCCGCAGCGCAGCGGCATCATCAGCAACGAATGGCGCGACCCGGCCACCGGCGCACCGGTCTACAACACCGGCGACGCGGCCTACACCTACCTGGACAACCCGACGGCACCGCTCGCCGGCACCAGCCCGCGCAACCTCAAGGTCGAGACGCTCGGCGACGTGCTGCGCACCCGCTCGCCCGCTTCCAAGGTCATCGGCATCTCCGGCAAGGACCGCGGCGCCATCCTGCCCGCCGGCCACAAGGGCACGGCTTATATGTACATGGGCGAGACGGGCCAGTTCTCGTCCAGCACCTACTACATGGCCGGGCTGCCGGCCTGGGTCAAGGCCTTCAACGCCGCCAAGCCGGCCGACGCCTTCTTCCAGAAGACCTGGGCGCCGCTGTTACCTGAATCGGCCTATGCGCGCTCCGTGCCCGACGGCCAGCCCTGGCAGATCGCCAGCGGCAACGGCAACAAGTTGCCTGCCGTCATCGGCGACAAGATGGACGGCCCCGGCCCACGTTTCTACGGCGGCGTGCTGGCCTCGCCCTTCGGCGATGAGCTGACACTGGCCTTTGCGCGCGCCGCCGTCACGAACGAAAAGCTGGGACAACGCGGCGTGCAGGACATCCTGTCGGTCAGCCTCTCCAGCCACGACTACGTCAACCACGCCTTCGGCCCCGAGTCGCGCCTGTCGCACGACCACACCCTGCACCTGGACCGCCATCTGCAGGCTTTCTTCCAGTTCCTCGACAAGACGGTGGGCGCCGGCAACTACGTGCTCACGCTGACGGCCGACCACGGCTTCACCGACACCCCCGAATGGGCCGCCAGCCAGGGCCGCGACGCCGGGCGCTTCGCCTCATCGCCGTCACTGGCCATCGTGAACGCTGCGCTGAGTGCCAAGTTCGGTGTCGACAGCCTCGCCCGCGGCTTCTCCGCCGCCGGCCTGCTGCTGAACGACCAGCTCGCCGCCGAGCGCGGCCTGAAGTTCGCCGATGTGCAGGCTGCCGCACGCGAGGAACTGTTGAAGTTGCCGGGTGTGGCCAGCGTCTTCACCCGCGAACAACTGCTCGGCGATGACCGCACGACGCCCTACCTGGAGGCGATGCGCAAGTCCTTCGACCCGACCCGCGCCGCCCAGCTGCAGATCGTGCTGAAGCCGAATTGGATCCACAGCTATCGCCCAGGCGGCAGCAGCCACGGCAGCCCCTACGAGGTCGACACCCACGTGCCCCTGCTGTTCTGGGGACCGGGCTATGTCGGCCAGGGTGAGGGCAAGGCCCGCGTCGAGATCGCCGACCTGGCGCCCACGCTGGCCGCCATTGCCGGCCTGCCTGCACCGGCCCAGGCGCAAGGGCGTGATCTCCAGCTCAAGCCCTGAGCAGCAGCTCGGTCGCCGACTCACCCCAGCGCGCTTCCGTCAGCGCCAGCCCGCCCAGACGCTCGCACAGCCCCGCCGCCTGAGCCGGGCCGGTGGCTGGCAGCACCAGCAGCAACCGCCCATCGGCCAACCGCGCGCAGCCGTCTTCGCCACGGATGTGCACCAGCAGCGCCTGCGGGTCGGCACCGGGCGCCGTCGTCGCGACGCACAGCGGCCAGGCGCGCGGGTCGCTCAGCAGGGATTGCAACAACGCCAGACCGGCGTGCGCCGACAACAGTTGACCCGACGCTGGTCGAGGGCGACTCAGCGCACTGATGTCGACGCCGGTGCAGACCCAGCCGCCGTCGGGCGTCGGTTGCTCCACCCACCAGAGACGGCGGCCGTCCTGCCAGGCCTGCTCATAGCCTGACCGCAGCGCGCGCTGACGGCGCCCCGGCATGTCGACCGGACCGAAGCCCGCCGCACGCGCGGCGTCGTCGATCTCGGCCCGCGTCGGCTGCTCGCCGTCACCGATGGCCCAGGCCGCGCGGTAAGCGGCATTGGCCAGCCGCAGCCGCCCCTCGGCGTCGAACAAAGCCAGCAGCAGCGGGCCATCGGCCAGCGTCTGCCACCAGAGATCGCTAGTACTCACCCCCGCATTGGAACCCAGGCTGTCAGCCACAAGGCATGTTCGCTGACGCTTCGACGAAACTGAGGCCGTAGGATGCCCCGGTCAGCAGGAGAACCGCATGAAATGGGACGGCCAGCGAGAGAGTGACAACGTCGAGGACGCCCGCAGCAGTGGCGGCGGCCGAGGCATCGGCGGGCTGCCCATCGGCGGCCGTGGTCTGGGTGTGGGGGGCATCGTCGTCGCGCTGCTGGCCTCCTGGGTGCTGGGCGTCAACCCGCTGACGATGCTCGGCCTGCTTGATGGCGGCGGCGGCCAGCCCGTGCAGAGTTCCGCGCCGGCCGAATCCCACCCGCAGGACCCGGCCGGCCGCTTCGTCAGCGTCGTGCTCGCGGACACCGAGGACGTCTGGGGCGCCTACTTCCTGCGCAACGGCCAGCAATACGCCGCGCCCAAGCTGCGCTTATTCCGAGGCCGCGAGCCCACCGCCTGTGGCACGGGCGAGTCGGCCATGGGGCCCTTCTACTGCCCCGCCGACCGCAAGGTCTACATCGACCTCGACTTCTTCGACACGCTGCGCCAGCGCCTCGGCGCGCCGGGCGACTTCGCTCAGGCCTATGTCATCGCCCACGAGGTCGGCCACCATCTGCAGAACCTGATGGGCACGACCGAAAAGCTCGACCGCGCCCGCGGCCGCGTCTCCGAACGCGAGACCAATGCGATGAGCGTCAAGTTGGAGCTGCAGGCCGACTGCTATGCCGGCGTCTGGGCCAAGCTGTCCCAGCAAGGCAAGGGTTGGCTGGAACAGGGCGACATCGACGAGGCGCTGAACGCCGCTTCGCAGATCGGCGACGACACGCTGCAAAAACGCAGCCGCGGCAGCGTCGTGCCGGAAAGCTTCACCCACGGCAGCAGCGCCCAGCGCACGCGCTGGTTCAAGCGCGGGCTGGACACCGGGGACCTGAAGGCGTGTGACACCTTTTCGTCAGCCACCCTCTGAACCCGTAAAAAACCCCCGAAAACCGCCCACCCAATCAAGGGGGCGCCGGATGCCCCTCTCCGGGCTTTGTGTGAAACACTTCCGATCGAGGCGCCGAACCCTCTATTAGGATCGGCACCTTTCCAGAACAGAGCAAAAACGGTTCCACGAGGCCCACTGTCATGAGCGAACGCCAAATCCACGACCCACAGTCGACGCCCCAGGCGCCGGCCCCCGTCGACGCGTCCGCCGGCGAACTGGCCTCGGTACGCCGCCGCCGCTTCATCAAGGCCGGCGCGGGTGTCATCCCCGTGGCCTTGACGTTGAGCAGCCGCCCCGTGCTGGCCACCACGCAAGGCAAGTGCTTCTCCGCCTCGGCCTGGGGTTCCATCCAGACACTGGTGGGCACCAACGCCAGCCAGTACACCCGCAAGGCAAGCAAAGCGCCGACGGTGAACTGCTACACCAAGGCCGAGTGGTGCGCGACGAGCAACGGCAATCCCACCTGCGCCGGCTGGAAGGTTTCGTCCATCAGTTGCGCCAACCTGCAGTTGAACACCGTCAAGGCGTACAACGTCACCAAGGCCTGCGGCACCTCGAGCGGCACCGCCGGCGTTGGCGGCAACACCTCCGTGTGGACGGCGCTGACAGGCAACAGCTGTAGCGATGCCCAGAAGGCAGTTCTGGTTGCCTGGCTGAATTTCCGTATCAGCACCACGACCAGCACCGATGTCTGCGTCATCGACAGCTTCTCGAGCAACCAGCTCACCACGCTGGGCAACATCGTGCGTACCGGCGGCGGCACCGGCCCCGATGGCAAGCAGTGGTCGCCGACCAACGTCAAGGACTACCTGCACAACAACTACATCGGCCGCCTGAGCTGAAGCGGATGCGCCGGTACTTCGAAGGCACACCGCTTCGAAATCAGCGCTGACCGGCGTCCGAGCCGCAGATGCTGCACACCTTGTGGACTGTTCATCGGTCGGCCGACATCTCTTGGCGTGACTGGGACGGGCTGGGAGCCGTCTACAACGACAGCTCCGGCGATACCCATCTGGTCGACGCACTGGCCATCGAGTTCCTGGAACTGCTGCGCCAGCAGCCGCTGTCCGTTGCGCAACTGGTCGCGCAGCTGAACGATGCGATTCCCGAACTCATGGACGTCGAGACGGCTGCTGCCTTCTTCGACCGTCAACTCCGCTCGCTGAGGGATCTCGGGCTCGTCGAACAGATCGCCGTGCCAACATGAAGATTCGGGACCTGGCCTTGGGCGACGTGCGTCGACGGCTGGCCCGGGGCGAGCTGATTTTGAAGGTGCCGCCCTTCGTGGCGCGACTGCGCTCGGACGTCGACCGAGTCGCGGAGGATCTGCTGCTGCTCTACGCCGATTTCGAGCTCGGCACGCCGGACGACTTCGCCGATTTCCATCTGGAGGTGCGCCGCGAGGGCGGCCTGCGGCGTTGGGTCAAGCCGATGGCGCGCTTCTTCACCGACGGCGAACCTGCCTTCAGCCCGTTGCCGGCGGAGCAGGGCTTCCACATGATCGAGTGGGGGCTGAACTGGGCTGTGAGCACGATGTCGCACCCCTACCTGTCCTATCACGCGGCGGCGTTGGAGCGAGACGGCAGAGCGCTGGTCATGCCGGCGCCGCCCGGCTCGGGCAAGAGCACGCTGAGCGCAGCGCTGGCCCACCGGGGCTGGCGGCTGATGTCGGACGAGATCACGCTGTATGACCTGGCCTGCGGTCAGGTCACCGGCATGGGGCGTCCAGTCAACCTGAAGAATGTCTCCGTCGAATTGATCCGTCAGTTTGCGCCGCAGGCGGAGTTGACGCGCCCGGTGCCCGACACCGCTAGAGGCACGCTGGCCCTGATGAAGGCGCCGGCCGAAAGCGTGGCACGCATCATGGCGTCCGCGCCACCGCGCTGGATCGTGCTGCCGCGCTACACGGCCGGTGCCAAGCCGAAGCTCACAGATATGCCCAAGGCGCGCATGCTGCTGCTGCTGGCGGAGCAGGCCTTCAACTACGACCTCCACGGCAGCAAGGGCTTCGAGGCCACGGCCGACCTCGTCGACCGATGTGACTGCCTGGAGTTTGAGTATTCGTCGCTGGACGAAGGCGTGCAGCGCATCGACGAACTGGCGGCTCAGGCATGACGGCCTTGTCGCCCCCCCTGTTGCTGCGCGTGCTGCTGGACCCGGCCTCGGCGCTGACGCTGCGTCCACTGGACTGGGACCTGCTGCTGCGGCAGGCGCGGCGGGGCGTGCTGCTGGCCAAACTGGCTGTGCTGCTGACGCCTTGGTTAGAGCAAGTGCCGCCCGGCCCGCGCCACCATCTTCACGCTGCGCTGATGACGGCCGCGCGTCAGGCCAAGCTGACCCACTGGGAGGTGAGCCGCATCCAGGCAGCGCTCCTGCCTCTGGGCGTCGAGCCCATCCTGCTGAAGGGCACGGCCTACCTGATGGCGGGCCTGCCTGCCAGCCAGGGCCGCGTGTTCGGCGACGTCGACATCCTCGTCCCCAAGGCCCGCATCGCTGAGACCGAGGCCGCCCTGCTCGCCCACGGCTGGTGCTTCGAGGAGGAACTCGACGCCTATGACGAGCGCTACTACCGCGAGTGGATGCACGAGATCCCGCCGCTGACGCATGAGCACCGCGGCAGCAGCCTGGACGTCCACCACGCCATCCTGCCGCCCTCGGCCCGCATCCAGGTCAACACGGCAGCGCTGTTCGAAGATGCACAGGCTCTGCCGAATCGGCCGGGCGTCCGCGTGCTGGCGCCGGTGACCATGGTGCTGCACAGCGCCGCGCATCTGTTCCACGAGGGCGAGCTTGAAAAAGGCCTGCGCGACCTGTTCGACCTCGACGCGCTGCTGCGGGACTTTGGCCGCGATCCATCGTTCTGGGCTGCCTTGGTGCCACGCGCCCGCGCCCTGGGGCTGAGCAGGCCACTGTTCCTGGCCCTGCGCTACACGACCCGCTGGCTGGGCACGCCCGTGCCGAGTGACGTGCTGGAGGCGGCAGCGACCGACACGCCGGTTTGTCGCGCCCTGCTCGACGCTTGCTATGACCGCGCGTTGATGCCCGACCATCCCAGTTGCGATGGGATCCTGACAGGATGCGCGCGTCTGGCGCTCTACGTGCGTTCGCACTGGCTGCGCATGTCAATCGGCCCGCTGATCCAGCATCTGTGTCGCAAAGCCTGGATGCGGACGCGACCTGCGGGCGAAGCTCCGGCTCAGCCCTGACAACGCGCTTGCTGCGGCGGGCCCTCGTGGACCAGGGATCAGGCTTGCAGAACTTCAGGCCGTGCGGCGCGACAGCCAGGCCAGCGGGGAATCCTGCGGCGTGCGGGCAGACTGCGATTCGAGCAAGTCGCTTGAACCCTGGCTGCGGTATTCGCTGACGCCGCCGCCGTCGAGGCAGGCATCCAGGCCAAAGGCGGTGCCGAGGTCTGCTGGATCCGGTTCGCTGCGAACGGCAGCGTCACGGCGGAAAAAACGCAGCGCTGGAACGAATCGCATGACAAACCTCTTTCGCTGAAAGGCCGACAAACGCATCGGCTCAGTGCAATCAGTGTGCGGGATTCATATGACAAGCGAACCTGCTATCTGTGAGTAAATATTGCCGCCGCTGGGATTACCACACGTTCAGGGTGGGTCCAGCCCCCGTAGGCATTGAGGTGTGTGGCTGATTTGCATCAACGATTGAGCGTTGCGTGATTGCAATAGACCGTAAGTCTCCCTAGCTCTGTTGATCCAAACAGCTGCGGATGCACTTAAGCTGCGCCCCTCCCTCGAAGTTCGGGCTTTCCCTTATGACCTCCGCAGCACTGAAATGGATCGCCAACGGCATGATCGGCCTCGTCGTGGCTGGCACGCTGTGGATCGCGCAGGCTGTGCAGCCCGGTGCCCCGAGCGCCGTCCTGGTGGCGCAAGCTGTCGCGGCCCCTGCGGAAAGCGCTTCGGCGCCGGTTGGTCGCTGATCAACCCAGCGCCCGGCGGGCGCCGTCGGCCAGTGCCTCGCCGATTTGATCGAGCAGGGCGCCCCGCCCTTGCAACTGCCACTGGTGCCAGTAGAGCGCCACGTCGGCACTGATCTCCGGCCGCAACACCACCAACTGACCCGCATCCACCTGCGGTCGCACCTGAATCTCGGGCGCCACGCCGACACCCCAGCCCATGACGGCGGCGGCCACGTAGGCCTCGCTGGACGGCACGAAGCGCTCGCGCAGCCTCGGCGCGCGCACGCCGAAGGCCTGGGACACCCACTGCACCTGGCTGTCGTCCTTGCGGTTGAAGACGAGGAAGGGCGTGTCGGCGAAATTGCCGGCGTGCAGGCCGCTCGGTAGCTGTGCAGCCAGAAAGCGCGGGCTCGCCACCGCGACGTAACGCATGACGCCCAGCGGCTGCACGCGGCATCCCTGCAGAGCTTCGGCCACGGTCGACACGCAGCCCAGCACCGCACCCTGGCGCAGGCTGTCGTGGGTGAAGTCCTGATCGTCGACGACGATTTCCAGCCCATAGCCCTCGCGCAGGCCTTGTTGAACCAAGGCATCCAGCGCCGGCAAGACCCAGGTCGCGAGGCTGTCGGCGTTGACGGCGATAGCCAGGCGAGATTGAGGCGCGACGCGCTCGCCGAGTTCACGCGCGACGTCCACCCGCAGCGCCTGCAATTGGCGGGCGAAGCGCAGCAACACCTTGCCGGCCTCGGTCAGGCGCAGCGGACGGGAGCGGACGACGAGGGGCTGACCGACCTGGGTCTCCAACGCGCGCAGCCGCTGGGAGACGGCGCTTTGCGTGACGGACAGGCGCTGGGCAGCCCGCTCGAAGCCTTGTTCGTCGGCCAGGGCGGCCAGGCAATCGAGGGCGGCGGGATCGAAGTTATTCATAAGCCGGCCTAATGTAGGGCGAACAATATGAATGACGCTTCTTTAAAACCAGGTGTCTGAAGAGAATCCGGCGATGCCCGCCGCCGCTCTCGCCACCAGCCCCGCGCCTGCCGCCTTTGCGCAGGGCTGGGCCATGGGCGCCGGTCTCATCCTGGCCATCGGCGCGCAGAACGCGCTGGTGCTGCGCCAAGGGCTCAAGCGTGAGCACGTCGGCGCCGTCGTCGCGGTGTGCACGCTGTCCGACTGGCTGCTGATCGCGCTCGGCGTGTTCGGCCTGGGCGCGCAGATCCAGGGCAGCCCGCAGCTGCTGGAGGTGTTCCGCTTCGGCGGCGCGGCCTTCCTGCTGGGCTATGCGCTGCTCGCGGCTAGGCGGGCGTGGCGGCCGGTGGCCGGGCTGCAGGCCAGCGGGCCGGCGGCCAGCCTGGGCGCGACGCTGTCGGCCGCCTTCGCCCTCACCTATCTGAATCCCCACGTCTATCTGGACACCGTCGTGCTGCTCGGCGGACTGGGCGCGCGGCAACCGCCGACGCTGCGCGCCGCCTTCATGGCTGGTGCCTGTGTCGCCTCGGCGATGTGGTTCAGCCTGCTCGGCTTTGGCGCGGCGGCGGCCGCACCGAGGCTGCAAAACGCCAACACCTGGCGGGCTATCGATGCGCTTGTCGCTTTGCTGATGGCCGGCCTGGGTTTACAACTGCTCCTACAACCGCTCCAAGCGCCCACCTCATGAAGATCGTCGTTCTCGGTGCCGGCATCATCGGCGTCGCCACCGCCTGGTATTTGCTCGACGAAGGCCACGAGGTCATCGTTGTTGACCGCCAGCCCGACGCCGCGCTGGAGACCAGCTTCGCCAATGGCGCGCAGATCTCGGTCAGCTTCTGCGAGCCCTGGGCCAATGCCGGCGCGCCCTTCAAGGTGGCCAAGTGGCTGCTGCGCGACGACTCGCCGCTGCTGTTCCGCCCGCGGCTGGACCCGAACCAGTGGCGCTGGGGCCTGGCCTTCCTGATGCAGTGCACGACCGCCGCTTTCGAGCGCAACGTGGAGGAGCTGGTGCAGCTGGGCCGCTACTCGCACGCCTCGCTGAAGGAGCTGGTGGCGCAGACCGGCATCGAGTACTGCCGGTTGGAGCGCGGCATCCTGCATTTCTTCTCCAGCCAGGCCGACTACGACAACGGCGCGGCCGGCGCCGAGATCATGCGCCGCCACGGCGTGGACCGCCGCGTGCTGAACCGCGAGGAGGTGCTGAAGGTGGAGCCGGCGCTGGCCAGCTTCGGCGCCAAGGTCTGCGGCGGCACCTTCACGCCCAGCGACGAGAGCGGCGACGCCAAGGTCTTCACGCAGAAGCTGGCCCAGCTGTGCGCTCAGCGTGGCGCGCAGTTCTTCTATGAGCACGACATCCTGGGCCTGCAGCGCGCTGGCGACGGCATCGAGAGCGTGCAGATCGCGCACACCCGCACCGGCGAGCGCAAGACGCTGAAGGCCGATGGCTTCGTGGCCGCCATGGGCTCCTATACGCCCGAGCTGGTGCGGCCGCTGGGCGAACACCTCAACATCTATCCCGCCAAGGGCTACTCGGCCACGTTGCGGTTGAAGAAGCCCGAGGCAGCCAGCGTCGTCAGCCTGCTGGACGACAGCCGCAAGATCGCCATCTCGCGCCTGGGCGATCACATCCGCATCGCCGGCACGGCCGAGTTGTCGGGCTTCGACCTCAGCCTGGATTCACCCACCGCCCGCGTGCGCTGCGCGGCCCTGGTGCGGCGCTATGAGGAGCTCTTCCCCGGCGTGGCCGACACGAGCGAGCCGCATTACTGGGCCGGCCTGCGCCCCAGCACGCCGACCAACATCCCCTACATCGGCCGCAGCCACAAGGCGCGCAACCTGTGGATCAACGCCGGTCACGGCACGCTGGGCTGGACGCATGGCGCCGGCTCCGGCCGGGCGCTGGCCGAGTTGATCGCCGGCCGCAAGCCCGAGATGCAGTTCGGCTTCTACAACGCCTGATCAGAGCGTCTTCAGCAGCGCCGCGACGTCCTTCTGCTGCGGGAACTTCGGGCCCAGCTTGGCCAGGCCCTCCAGCTCGGACTTGGCTGCAGCCTTGTCGCCGGACTGGATCAGGATCTGGGCGAGGTTGAGCTTGTAGGTCGGCTGGTCCGGCTGGTCGCCAATGAGCTGGCGCTGCATGCTGAGGGCCTTGTCGAACTGCTTCTCGTTGGCCAGCACGGTAGCGTAGGTGTCGCGCAGCGCACTGTCCTCGGGCCGGAGATTGAGGCCGCGCTCGGCCAGTTCGCGCGCGCCGGGTTTGCCGGCCTTGCTGCGCAGCCAGGCCACGTTGTTGATGAGCGGGATGACGTCGGGGTGCTTGGCGAGCAAGGCCTCGTAGCGTGCCAACGCGCCGTCGAAGTCGCCGCGCGCCAGCGTCACGTCGGCTGCGGCGGTGCGGAAGACGGTGTCGCGCGGATGCGCGGCCTGCCATTGGGTCTCGAAGGCCAGCGCCTCGTCGCGCTTCTTGGTGGCCAGCAGCAGCGCGAACAGGCGCGGTGCGGCGTCGCCCGGGTCGGGCAGGGCGGCCGCCTTGCGCAGCAGCGCAAGGGCGGGCTCGGGGCGCTGGCGGCTCAGCTCGACATCGGCCTCGACGACCAGGGCGTAGGCCTCCTGAGGGAACTTCTTCTGGCGCTCGTGCAGCGCGGCCAGCGCTTCGTCGGTGCGGCCCTGGCGAATGGCGAGCTGGATCAGCAGGCGCTGAGCGATGACCGAGGCGGGTTCGGCCTCCAGCGCACGCTTGACCTCGCGCTCGGCGGCGGCGTAATCCTTGTCCATGAAGCGCAGTTGCGCCAGGCCCAACCAGCCATGCGCCCGCGCAGGGGCCAGCGCGGTCAGGCGCGTGTAGGTCTTGCCTGCCTGGGCCTTGTCACCCGAGGCGAGCTGGGTGCGCGCCAGGCGCTCCAGCAGGTCGGGGTTGAGCGGCTGGGCCGCCGCCGCCTCCTGCGCGGCCTGGGCGGCTGCGGGCATGTTGCCCAGGCGCAGCTGGTGGTCGATCAACGCCAGGCGCAGGCCGGGCTCGTTGGGCTCCTCGCGCACGGCGGCGTTCAGCACTTCGGTCACGCGCTCGACGGGCGCGCGGGTCTGCACCAACAGTTCGGCCAGGGCCAGGCGGGCCTGGGGCGAGCCCTTCTGGTTGGCAATGAAGTCTTCCAGGCGCTTGACGGCCGCGTCGCCACGGTTGGCCTGCATGTCGATGGCAGCCAGGCCGAGCACGGCGGGCAGATAGCTGGCGTCGGCCTTCAGCGCGGCGTCAAAGGCGGCCTGGGCGGCCGCCGTGTCCTTGCGAACGAGATAGATGCGCCCGCGCAGCGCACTCGGCACCGGGCTGTCCTTCATCTTGGGCGCAAGCTTGTCGAGTGCGACCAGCGCGCCAGCGAGGTCCTGGCGGCGCATCAGCGCGTTGACCACCATCAGGTCGTAGTTGCTGCCCGTGTCCTTGGCGGCCAACTCGCGCAGCTGGTTCAGCGCCGCGTCGGCCTTGGCGCGCCCCGAACCCCCGCCCGCGCCCGGCAAGGCGGAGTCGCGTGCGATGGCCGTCAGCGCCAGCGCGGCCTGGGTCTTGGCGTCGTCGGGGCGTTGCCGGGCGGCAGCGCTGAAGGCCTGGTCGGCCGCCTCGAAATTGCCTTGCATCAGCTGCGCTTTGCCGGCCAGCAGCAGGGTCTCGGCATCGGCCTTGCCGCTCTCCAGCACAGGCCGCAGCGTCTCCAGCGTCTTGGCCGGCGCGCGGCGCTGCAATTGCAGGCTGGCGAACTGGCGGCGCAGGCCCGGTTCCTCGGGCGCGAGCTTGAGGGCCTGGTTCAACAGGTTTTCTGCTTCGGCCAGCTCGCCCAGCTGCTGGTGGGCACCGGAGGCCAGGCGCAGCAACGGCAGGTAGTTAGGCATGAGCTTCAGCAGCGGCAGCGACAGCTCACGCGCCTTGGCCGCATCGTTCCTGGCCAGCGCGAGCTGCGCCTGCAGGAAGCGGCCCTGCGGCTTCTTGGCGATGGCCGGCGGCATGCCCTCGATGAGCTTGGCAGCCGCGTCGAGGTCCTGGCGGCCGAAGGCCAGGCGCACCAGCAGGGAGCGGGCCTCGTAGTTGTTCGGGTCCAGTGCCAGCACCTGCGTCAGCAGCGGCTCCGCCTCGCCGACCTTGCCGCGCGCCAGCAGCACCTCGGCCTTGAGCTGCAGGGCCTTGTAGGCCTTGGGCGAACGGAACAGCAGCCCATCCAGCGAGGTCAAAGCCTCATCCGCGAAGCCGGCAGCGAGCTTGGTGCGTACGCTGACGATGACGGCGCCTTCGTCCTCGGGCGTCAGCTGCAGCGCCCGCACGGCGGTGGCCTTGGCCTCGGTCAGGTTGCCCTGGGTCAGATAGGCCAGCGACAGCTGCTGCAGCAGCGTGGACATGGCCTTGGGGTCGGCCAGGCTCTGGTCGGCGAACTCGCTGATCAGCTTGCGCGACTGGCCCGACTGCAGCAGCGTCTGCGCCAGCAGTGGTGCCAACACGTCGCGCGGCGCGCCCAGATCCCAGGCGCGGCGCAGCTCGATCTCGGCGCCGGCCATGTCGCCGGCCTCCAGCAGCGCCTTGCCCAGCAGATGGCGGCCTGTGGGGTTCTCGGGGTGTTTCTGGAGCAGGTTCTTCAGCTCGATGATGGCGCCCGCCGGGTCTTTCTGCTCGAAGCGCTTTTGCGCGGCGGCGAGCATGTCCTGCTCGGAGCGTTGGCCGCAGGCGGCAAGAGCGGCGACCAGCAGGATCGGGGCGAAATGGCTCGTCTTCATCGTGTCTCCAGAACAGGCGCGCGATTGTGTCAGGAGGCTGGCGGGTGCCGGCTCGGGTGCGCGCCGGGACAAGTTGCGGGGCGAGGCAAGGCGTGGGCGAGGCGCGTGGCGGGCCACGCAACGAGTCCGCAACGCCGCATCGCCCCGCAAATTGTCCCGGCCCATGGGTTGGGCCTGCAAGCGGGCTTATCCGGCGTTGCAAATGCTCGCGATAGCCCGGTATCGCTCCGCTTTACGCCATGTCTAAGCCCGCTTGCAGGCCCAACGCGCACCCGAGCCGGCACCCGCCAGCCTCCTAGAATGCGCGGCCCTTCTCAGGGCTGGCCCGAGGGCCGGCCAGATGACACAAAACGCGCCATGACTGCCGTACCCCGCTTTTGCGCCATCGACTTCGGCACCTCCAATTCGGCCATCGCCGTGCCCGACAGCGCCGGCGCCATGCACCTCGTCGAGCTGGAGCCCGGCCAGCGCACCATGCCGACCGCCGTCTTCTACTTCGCCGAGGGCCGCCACGATGCCGACGGCCCGCCGCGCGCCTTCGGCCGGGCCGCCGTGTCCGCCTATGTCGACGGCCATGACGGCCGGCTGATGCGTTCGATGAAGAGCATCCTCGGCTCGCCCCTCATCGACCAGACCACCGACGTCGGCGGCGGCCGTGGTGCCAAGTACGCGGACATCGTCGCCGGCTACCTGCGCCGCCTGCGCCGCCTGGCCGGCGAGCCGACGCGCGCGGTGCTGGGCCGGCCGGTGTTCTTTGTCGACGGCGAGCCCGAGCGGGATGCGACGGCCCAGGCCCAGCTCGAAGCCTGCGCGCGCGCGGCGGGCTTCCACGAGGTGCACTTCCAGTACGAGCCCATCGCGGCGGCCTTCGACTTCGAGCAGCAGGCCACGCGAGAGCAGATCGTGCTGGTGGCCGACATCGGCGGCGGCACGAGCGACTTCTCGGTCGTGCGCGTCGGCCCGGAGCGCATGACCCGCCTGGCGCGGCGCGACGACATCCTGGCCAGCCACGGCGTGCACATCGCCGGCACCGACTTCGACCGACACATCGAGCTGGCCGGCCTGCTGCAGGAGTTCGGCTATCGCTCGGTGGGGCCGACCGGTAGGGAGCTGCCCAGCGGCGTCTTCTTCGACCTGGCCACGTGGCACCTCATCAACACCTGCTACTCACCGCTGCGCGTGGCCGAGTGGCGCAACATGAAGAGCTGGTTCAACGACGTGCGCCAGCACGCGCGGCTGATGACCGTGCTGGAGGAGCGCCTGGGCCACGAGCTGGCCGCGCGCGCCGAGGGCGCCAAGATCGCCATCTCCGGCGGCGCCGACACGACCGTGGACCTGAGCCACGTCGAACCCGGCCTGGTGCTGCCGCTCAGCGAGAAGACCGCCGTGGACGCGCTACGCGCCGACCTCGACCGCATCATCGCCACGGCCCACGAGACGGTGGCGCTGGCCGGGCTGAAGGCCGAACAGATCGACGCGCTCTACTTCACCGGCGGCTCGACCGGATTGCGATTGCTGGTGGACGGCATGGCCGCCGGCTTCCCCGCCGCAACGCGCGTCACCGGCGACCGGTTTGCCTCGGTCGCGACCGGCCTGGGCCTGCACGCGCGGCGCCTGTTTGCTGCGGCTTGAGGGGCCGTGAGACGTCGGCCAGCATCAGCACGGCGCTGACCAAGCCCTCCACGGCCTGCTCCAGGTCCAGCGGCGGCTCCAGCGACTCGATCTCCTCCAGCAGCGCGTCGGCGTCTTCGAGATCGTCCGGGTCCAGGTGCAGGTAGAGGGCCGCGAGCGGCTCCAGCAGCGCCTCCTCGGGCAGCTTCATCAGCCCCGGGTGGGCATCCAGCGCGTGGGCAAAGCCGGCCACCCAGGGCAGCACGGTCTCGCTCGGGCTGGCCTCCTCGTCGAGTTCGAACACCCAGGGGTCGAACCACTGCCGGCCGACGATGGCCATGTTCAGCTCCTTGTGGCGGCGGCGCAGCAAGGCGACGAGTTCGTCGTTCAGGCGCTGCGGCGGGGGCCGGCCCTCGCTGTCCAGCAGCGGCGGCAGCCAGCGCTCCAGCGGCACCAGCTCGGGCTGCAGCAGCACGCCGCAGAGGTAGCCGTCGGCCATGCTGACGTCCAGCGGCTCGAGCGGTGCGGGCAACCCGTCCAGCAGCGCCTGCAGGCGCTCCAGGTCGGCTTCGGTGAGGGCTTCGGCGGCGCGGTGCAGAGGGGCAGACATGGCGGGATTATCGGCAGGCCGGCGTAAATAGTGCCCGCCCACGGCGCAGAGCACCTTCTACATTGGCTTTCCCAACGACGCTCTCGACCGCGAGGGCTTGCAGACCCGGCAGCTCGCTGACCGGGTCCTTTTTTGTCCATCAAACGGCGGAGTCGTGAAGGCTGCCGCACAGGTGTTCGGGCAACCATGCGGCGGCCGCCGGGTTCGCGGACATACTGAAAAGTATGCCCGTCGCCGACCTCGCGCTGCGCTTCGACCCCGGCGTCGTCGTGTTGTCCTACCTCACCGCAGCCTTCGCCTCCTTCGTCGCGCTGGACCTTGCCCAGCGCGTGCGCACGCCTGATGCCGCGAGTGCGCGCGTGTGGTGGCTCGCCGGCTCGCTGTCCATGGGCACCGGCATCTGGGCCATGCACTTCATCGGCATGCTGGCGCTGCGCCTGCCCTTCGCC
>NZ_JBDSQX010000152.1:0-78338 GCF_039929605.1 Roseateles sp. | reverse complement strand
GCGCGACCCTTCTGGCCACAACCCGAAGGGAAGGCCCGCCGCCAGGGGCCACTCGGCGTTGCACCACTTGCCCGCACGCGAGTGCGGGCGGCGCGCTGCGCCTTGATTGGCCCCTGGCGGAGGGTCTTCGCGACCCATTGCCCTAGGGTTAACAGGCCCTAGCGCACGCGGAACTGGCTGACGACCTGCGCCAGCCGCTGGGCCTGCTCGCGCAGCGACTCGGCGGCGGCGGCGCTTTCTTCGACGAGGGCGGCGTTCTGCTGCGTCATGTCGTCGACCTGGGTGACGGCCTGGGTGACATCGGCGATGCCCCGGCTCTGCGCGGCGGCGCCGGTGCTGATCTCGCCCATGATGTCGGTCACGCGCTGCACGGCGCCGACGATCTCGCCCATCGTCGAACCCGCGTCCTGCACGAGGCGGGCGCCGGATTCGACGCGCTCGACGCTGGCGCCGATCAGCGTCTTGATCTCCTTGGCCGCTGCCGCGCTGCGGCCGGCCAGGCTGCGCACCTCGCCCGCCACGACCGCGAAGCCGCGGCCCTGCTCGCCGGCGCGGGCGGCTTCCACGGCCGCGTTCAGCGCCAGGATGTTGGTCTGGAAGGCGATGTCGTCGATGACGCCGATGATGTCGGCAATGCGCTTGGACGACGACGTGATGTCGTTCATCGTGGCCACGACCTGCTGCACGACGCTGCCGCCACGGTGGGCCACGGTGGCCGCCGACGTGGCGAGCTGGTGGGCGGTCTGGGCGTTGTCGGCGCTCTGCTTGACGGTGCCGGTGAGCTGGGCCATGGACGAGCTGGTGACCTCCAGGCTGGAGGCCGTCTGCTCGGTGCGCTGGCTCAGGTCCTGGTTACCCGAGGCGATCTCGGCGGACGCGGTGCGGATGGAGTCGGCCACCATCATGACCTCGCCGACCGTGCTGCCGAGCTGCTCGCACATCTGGTTCAGCGCCCGCATCAGCCCGGCAAGTTCGTCCTCGCCCGTCGGATTGGCGCGCTGTGTCAGGTCGCCTGCGGCGACAGCCTCGGCCAGCGACAGCGACGCGTTCACATCCGCAACGATCTTGCGCTGGTTGACCAGCAGCATGCCCATGCCGGCGCCCGCGGCCAGCAGTGAGACGACGGCGAAGATCAAGGCGCGGCGGCGCGCCTTGTCCTGCTGCGCGTCAGAGGCGCTCTGCTGGTCGGCGCCCAGACTCTGGACGGCCTTGCCGATCAGCGCTGCCACCTCCTTGTAGCGCGCCTCGGCGTCCTGCATGGCGGCCACGCCGGTGTTGGGGTCGACGGAGGCCAGGTCGATGGCGCCATCGGCCTTGCCCAGGTAGGCCTGCAGCAGCGGCAGCGCCGCCTTGATGTGCACGGCGGTCTCGGACGGCGTGCTGTCCAGGTCGGCCAGCGTCGTCAGCGTGCGCGTCAGTCCTTCGATTTGCTGCTTGAGCTCGCCACGCAGCGCCTTGACCTTGGCGTCATCCAGCGAGCCGATGAGGGCGATCGTGCGGAAGACGCCACCGTGCATCTCGCCCACCTGCGTCTGCACGGCCACCATGGTCATGAAGACCTCGTTGCGCTGCTGGCCGACCTCGTTGGTGGTGACGACCTCGCGCAGCGACAGCATGCTGTTGCCCAGGCCGATCGCCAACACGACCACCAGTGCCGCCATCGGCGGCAACAGCATTTTTGCGGCCAGCTTCATCGCTTACTTGTAGATGCCACCGCAGACGATGGTTTCGTCCAGGCGCTCGCAATACATCTGCTTGGGCTCGATCTTCTTGCTGGCCGGGTTCGTGAACTTGTAGTCCTGCCAGAAGCCGTTGGGCTTGGAGCGGCCCAGCTCGGTGCGCTCCTTGATGAAAGGCTTGCCGTCGATGTCCTTGAGCTCGATCAGGTCGCGCCCGACCTGCTTTTCGTTGGCGCCGTGGGCCAGGCACTTGCCGTCCAGGCCGTAGACGACGACGTAGAGGTCCTGCTTGACGAACTGCGGGCTCTTGGCGGTGATCTCGGCGTAGGACTTGTCTTTGCCATTGGCCTTGATGTAGGCCACGGCCTTTTTGACGATGGCCACGGCGTCGTCCTTGGTGGCGTTCTGTGCGAGGGCGGGCTGCGCGCCGACGAGCGCAGCGCACGCGAGGGCAAGACCTGCAAGCGTTCGATTCATGCGAGTGTTCCTTTCGAGCCGTTGTGGCCGTTGTAGATCAGTTATTACCCAAACCTTCACTTTGCGGCCGAGACCAAGCCGAAAGGCTCCGCAGCAGCGCCGCTCCGGAAATTCTCGCCAGGCAAGTGCATATGCCGCAAGCCTTTGCAAACCGTGTTGCGCCGGTCGCATGGAAGAATGCCTCGCATGATGCGACCGCAGCCCGACGCCCGCAACGCTTATCCCCGCTTCGTGTCGCTGACGACACGGTGGATGGACAACGATGCCTACGGCCACCTGAACAACGTCGTCTACTACAGCCTCTTTGATACGGCGGTGAACCGCCTGCTCATCGAGGCCGGCGCGCTGGACATCCATGGCGGCGCCGTCATCGGCCTCGTCGTTGAGACCCACTGCAACTTCTTCGAGTCGCTGGCCTTCCCGCAAGGTGTCGATGCGGGCGTGCGCGTGGCCCACCAAGGCCGCTCCAGCGTGCGCTACGAGATCGGCCTGTTCGCCGAAGGCAGCGACCTTTGCGCAGCGCGCGGTCATTTCGTGCATGTCTACGTCGACCGCGACAGCCGTCGCCCGGTGGCCGAGTTGCCGCTTGCCTATCTCTCCGCCCTGAAGGCCCTGACCCCATGAGTCGCCCTGATTCCCGATTCGCCACGCCCACGCCCGAGCAGACCGCCGCCGTCGACGCCGCCATCAAGACCCGGCACTCGCTGCGCGCCTTCCTGCCGGCGCCGGTGCCGCGCCAGACGGTCGAGGACATCCTCGAAGTCGCGTCCTGGGCGCCCTCGGGCACTAACACTCAGCCCTGGCAGGTGCATGTGCTGACCGGCGCTGCGCTCAAGCGCGTGGCCGGCCGCATCCAGGCTGCCTACCTCGACGCCGAGCAGAACGCGGCCCACAAGCAGGAGTACGACTACTACCCCAACGAGTGGCGCAGCCCTTATATCGACCGCCGCCGCAAGGTGGGTTGGGATCTCTACGGCCTGCTCGGCATCGCCAAGACCGACAAGGCGGGCATGCAGCACCAGCATGGCCGCAACTTCGTCTTCTTCGACGCGCCGGTGGGCCTGTTCTTCACCATCGACCGTGTCATGGAACGGGGCTCGTGGCTGGACTACGGCATGTTCCTGCAGAACGTCATGGTGGCCGCCCGCGCGCGCGGCCTGCACACCTGCCCGCAGGCGGCGTTCACGCAGTTCCATCGCCTGATCGGCGAGGAGTTGCAGCTGGCGCCCGAGCAGATGCTCGTGTGCGGCATGTCGCTCGGCTTTGCCGACCCGGCCGCCGTCGAGAACAGCCTTGTCACTGAACGTGCGCCTGTGGCCGAGTTCACGCGCTTCCGGGAGATCTGATGGCCTTCTCTGGAGCCGAGCTGGGCCTGGCCTGGGCCGCGCCGTTTGCGGGCATGCTGGTCTCCATCGCCGTCATGCCGCTGGCGGCGCCGGCCTTCTGGCACCACCACTTCGGCAAGATCGCCGCAGGCTGGACGGCGGCCTTGCTGATCCCGTTCGCGCTGGCCTTCGGAGCGGGGGCAACGGGTCATGTGCTGGTGCACACGCTGGTGGAGGAATACCTGCCCTTCACCATCCTGCTCGCCGCGCTCTACACCACGGCGGGCGGCATCTTCATCCGCGGCAATCTTCATGGCAGCCCGGCGCTGAACTCGGGCCTGATGCTGCTCGGCGCCGTGCTCGCAAGCTTCATGGGCACGACGGGCGCATCGATGCTGCTAATCCGCCCGCTGGTGCGCGCCAACGACAACCGCGTTCACAACGCCCACGTCGTCGTCTTCTTCATCTTCATCGTCAGCAACGTCGGCGGGTCGCTCACCCCGCTGGGTGACCCGCCGCTCTTCCTCGGCTTTCTGCAGGGCGTCAGCTTCCTCTGGACCGTGGGCCACCTGTGGCCCGAGACGCTGTTCCTGCAGACCTCGCTGCTGGCCATGTTCTGGGCCATCGACACCTGGCTCTACCGCAAGGAAGGTGTCACGCGCGACGACCCCACGCCCGATTCGCCCCAGCTCGGCCTGGAAGGCGCCATCAATCTGCTGCCGCTGGCGGTGGCCATAGCCCTGGTGCTGATGAGCGGCACCTGGAAGCCCGGCATCGTCTTCGACCTGTGGGGCACGCCGCTGCCGCTGCAGGCGCTGGTGCGTGACGCCGGCCTCGTCGCCGTGACGTTCGCCTCGCTGTGGCTGACACCCGCCGGCGTGCGCGAGAAGAACCAGTTCTCCTGGGCGCCGATGCAGGAAGTGGCCAAGCTCTTCATCGCCATCTTCCTGACCATGGTGCCCGTCATCGCCATGCTCAAGGCCGGCCCGGCCGGCGTGTTCGCACCGCTCGCGGCGATGCTGACGGGCAGCGACGGCCAACCGTCGCCGGCCGCCTACTTCTGGCTGACCGGCGGCCTGTCCTCGGTGCTGGACAACGCACCCACCTACCTCGCCTTCTTCAACCTCGCCGGCGGCGACGCGGCGCGGCTGATGACCGAAGGCGCGCCGGTGCTGGCGGCCATCTCCGGCGGCGCCGTCTTCATGGGCGCGCTGACCTACATCGGCAACGCGCCCAACTTCATGGTCAAGGCGATTGCCGAGGAACGCGGCGTGAAGATGCCCAGCTTCGGCGGCTATCTGCTGTGGTCCTGCTCGGTGCTGCTGCCGCTGTTCTTCGTGACGGGTTGGATATGGATGCGTTGAAGCTGAAGGTTCTCATTGCCCGCCGCGCGCCGGCCGATGTCGTCGAAAAGCTCTCGGCCCACTTCGATGTGGACTTCCATGACGGCGAGGCGCCGCTCAGTGCCGACGAACTGCGTGCGCGGCTGCAAGGCAAGGTCGGCGCCTACATCACCGGCACCGAGCGCATCACCGCCGAGCTGCTGGCCGCCTGCCCGGAGCTGCGCGCCGTCTGCACGATGAGCGTCGGCTACAACCACATCGACCTGGCCGCCTGCACCGCGCGCCGCGTGCTCGTCACCAACACGCCCGACGTGCTGACGGAGACCACGGCCGACCTCGGCTTTGCGCTGCTGATGGCCACGGCCCGGCGCATGGGCGAGGGCGAACGCCTGCTGCGCGATGGCCTGTGGAAGAGCTGGGCCTGGGACTTCCTGGCCGGCGCCGACGTGCACGGCACGACGCTGGGCATCCTCGGCATGGGCCGCATCGGCCAGGCCATCGCGCGGCGCGGGCGCTTCGGCTTCGGCATGAACGTGGCGTATCACAACCGTTCGCGCCTGCCCGCCGACACCGAGGCCGAACTCGGCGCGCGCTACCTCAGTAAAGACGAGCTGCTGCGCCAGGCCGACCACCTCATCCTCGTGCTGCCGTATTCGGCCGAGTCCCACCACTGCATCGCCACCGCCGAGCTGGCCTTGATGAAGCCGACGGCCACGCTCGTCAACATCGCGCGCGGCGGCCTCGTCGATGAAGACGCGCTGGCCGCCGCGCTGCGCGAGCATCGCATCGCTGCGGCCGGCCTGGACGTCTTCGAGGGCGAGCCGCGTGTGAACCCGGCGCTGCTGAGCCTGCCCAACATCGTCCTCACGCCGCACATCGGCAGCGCCACCATGCCCACCCGCCTCGCGATGGCTCGGCTGGCCGCCGACAATCTCGTCGCCGCGCTGACCGGCGCCCCGCCGCCCACGCCGCTGAATCCTGAGGTGTTGTGAGCCCCTCGTCCGAGGCCTACCTTGGCCGGTCCCCCGAGGGGACGGCGATGCTTGCCGGGTCGACCGGCAAGCACATCGCCAGTGCGGGCCGGCTTGGGAGCGGCCCGGCGCTTGGCCCGCAAATTCTTGCGTCGCGGTGCCGAATACTGAATGGAACCTTGATGAAACCCTTTCTCCTCGCCCTTGTCCTGCTTGTGCCCGCGCTGGCCATCGGTCAATCCCGGCTCAAGCCCCCGACTGCACCTGCACCGGCGGCCGAAGTGGAGGACAAGACGCCGCGCGACCCCAACAAGTACGCCGCCCTGTCCCTGCTGGGCGACAGCGTGCAGCTCATCAGCCTGACCGCGGCGCGTGGCGACACCGTGCAGAGCGGCGAATGGACGGCCACGCCCGCCGGCAAGCTGGACGCTGCCGCGCTGCAGGCGATCAACGACGCCGTCAAGGCCCGCAGCGACAAGCTCGAAACCAAGCTCTACACCTCGTCCACGCGCAGCCTGTTCGGCGACCCGGCCAACCTGTTCGTCGATGGCAAGCTCACGCTGCCCGGCAACCTCGTCGCAGCGTTGCGCCAGAGCGGCGCGGCGCAACTGTTGCTGGTGACGCGCAGCCGCCAGGAGCCCGGGCTCGCTGCAGCCTTGCCGGCACGCATCCTCGCCATGCTCGAAGGCCCGGGCTTCGTGCTCGACCAGCGCCTGAGCGCCAACATCGGCTTCGACGGCCAGCCGGACCTGCCGGTGTTCGTGCCCTATGTGTCCCTCCGCGTCGCGCTGATCGACCTCGCGGACATGCGGCTCAAGCGCGAGCAGTCCCTCGCCGTGGCCGCCCGGCTGCCGGTGGCGCGCGAGGCCGCCGCCAACCCCTGGGCCGCGACGACTGCCGAGCAGCGCGTGAAGGCGCTGGAGGCCTTGATCGAGGCCGAACTGCCGCGCGCCGTCAAGGGGTTGCTTGCGCCCTGAGCGAACGCTGGCGCAGACAATGCCGCCATGAGCCTGATCGATGTGTTGCTGCTGGGTCTGTTGACCCTTGTTTTGGTGTTGTTGGTGCTGATCTGGCTGCGCCAGAAATCCATCTCGCCCGAGTTGCTGTTGCGAGGCACGGAGCGCCTGGAGCGCGAGCTGCGTGACGAGCTGGGCCGCAGTGCCAGTGGAACCCGCCAGGAACTGGTGCAGGGCCTGGCGCAGTTCCAGCAGGTGCTGACGCAAGCCCTGCAGGGCAGCAACCAGTCGCTTGCGCAGCAGGCGCTGGCCGCGCGCGAGGCGCAGGACGCCGCCGCGCTGCGTGGCATGCAGGCTCAGGCCGAGTCCATGCAGCGCCTGGGCGACGCGATGCGCGAACAGCTGCAGGCCCTGTCCAAGAGCAATGACTTGCGCCTGGCCGAGCTGCGCCACACGGTGGAGCAGCGCCTCACCGCCATCCAGCAGGACAACGAGAAGAAGCTGGAGCAGATGCGCGCCACCGTCGACGAGAAGCTGCACGCCACGCTCGAACAGCGCCTGGGCGAGAGTTTCAAGCAGGTCGCCGAGCGCTTGGAGCAAGTGCACAAGGGCCTGGGCGAAATGCAGTCGCTGGCGCGCGATGTCGGCTCGCTGAACCGCGTGCTGACCAATGTGAAGACGCGCGGCGTGTTCGGCGAGGTGCAGCTGGCCGGCCTGTTGGAGCAGGTCTTCACGCCCGAGCAGTACGCATCCAATGTCGCGACGCTGCCGGGCTCTTCCGCACGGGTCGAGTTCGCCATCAAGCTGCCGGGCCAGCGCGACGATGGCCAGCCGCTGTGGCTGCCGATCGACGCCAAGTTCCCTCGTGAGGATTACGAGCGCCTGCTGGACGCGCACGAGCGCGCCGATGCGCCCGCTGCCGAGGCGGCAGGCAAGGCCATCGAGGGCCGCCTGCGGCTGGAAGCCAAGACGATTCGCGAGAAATACATCGGCCCGCCGCACACGACCGATTTCGCCATCCTCTTCGTGCCCACCGAGGGCCTGTACGCCGAGGCCCTGCGCCGGCCCGGCCTGGTGGAAAGCCTGCAGCGCGAGCACAAGGTGATGCTCTGCGGCCCCACCACGCTGCTGGCCACGCTGACCAGCCTGCAGATGGGCTTTCGCACGCTGGCGCTGGGCAAGCGCAGCGCCGAGGTCTGGGAGGTGCTGGGCGCCGTCAAGACCGAATTCGGCAAGTTCGGCGACGTACTCACCAAGGTCAAGAAAAAACTCGACGAGGCCGGCAACACATTGAACGAGGCCGAGGTGCGTACGCGGGCGATGACGCGCAAGCTCAAGGGCGTGGAGGCGCTGCCGGACGATGCATCCCAGCAGCTGCTGCAGCTCGACAAACTCGCCAGCCTCGGCGAGGACATCGAGTGACCGACCCCGCGCCAGGCCAGGGCAGGAGCCTGCGCCACGCCTTCGTGTGGCTGATCGCCACCATGATCTGCGTGCATGCCTGCATGGCGGTCACGCGCGTGACTGCCAGCCTTTGGGTGCTTGACCGCGGCTACGGCGAGGCCTCGGTCGGCCTGCTGCTCAGCCTGTTCGCTGTCGCGCCCATCGCGCTGTCGCTGTGGGCCGGCCGGCTGGCAGACCGCCACGGCTTTCACCGCCCGGTCGGCGTCGGCGTGCTGCTCGCCAGCGCCGGTACGCTGCTGGCCTTGGGCGTGCAGCAGCTCTGGGCGATTGCCATCGGCTGTCTGTTCTGCGGCGGCGCCGTCGCGGTGGCGGCCGTCGCCTTGCAGCGCGAAGCCGGGCTGATGGCCGAGGAGCCGGGCGAGCTCAAGCGCATCTTCAGCTGGATGGCGCTCGGGCCGGCCATGTCCAACGCGCTGGCGCCCATCATTGCCGGCCTGTTGATCGACTACGTCAGCATGAGGGCCGCCTTCGGCTTCGCCGCCAGCTTGCCGCTGCTGGCCTGGGCGCTGGCGCAGAAGGTGCCGCGCCATGCGCCGGCGGTCTACAGCAAGAGCTTCCGCGAGCCGGCGGCCTGGCATCTGTTCCGGCTGCCGGCCTTCAGGCGCCTCATCCTCGTCAACTTGGTGCTGTCGGCCGGTTGGGATGCGCACAGCTTCGTCGTGCCCGTCGTCGGCCATTCGCGCGGGCTGTCGGCGGCCAGCATCGGCCTGGTGCTGGGCTGCTTTGCGGCGGCCGCAACGCTGGTGCGCCTGACCATCGTCCGCTTTGCCGACAACATCGACGAGGTCAAGGCACTGCGCTCGGCCATGCTGCTCGCCACGCTGACCTTCATCGCCTACGCGTGGCTGCCCGGCACGGCCGGGCTGATGTGCGGCTCGGCGCTGCTCGGCGTCGCGCTGGGCTCGGTGCAGCCCATGATCATGGCCATGCTGCACCGCGTGACGCCAGCCGAGCGCCACGGCCAGGCGCTGGGCCTGCGCATGCTGACCGTCAACAGCGCCACGGTGGCCATGCCGGCCGGCTTCGGCTTGCTGGCTGCGGCCACGGCGCTCACTGCGCCGATGTGGCTGATGGCCTCGCTGCTGCTGCTGGCGCAGTGGCCGGCGCGGGGCCTGCGCAGCGATGGCTCCGACTGAGGTCTTCACATCGGCTTGAAGCGCGGCTGAAAGCTCTGGCTCACCGGTAGTCGCGTGCGGTTGTCCTTGAGCAATACCTCCATGCCGGTGAGGCTCCGCTCCACGCGTGCCACCTGGGCCAGGTTGATGACGACGGCGCGATGGATCTGCCAGAACTGGTCCGGGTCGAGTTGGGCGAGCAACTCGCGCAAGGACAGGCGCAGCAGGAATTCGCCCTCCGGCGTGACGGCGCAGGTGTACTTGTTGTCGCTGCGGAAGTGGCTCACGTCGGCCACCATCACCAGGTGCAGGCGGTCGCCCTGCGAGGCCTGCAGCCAGCGCAGCGGGGCGGCGGCAACAGGCGCGGGCGGCAGCTCGGGCGGCGCCCACTGCTGCAGCCAGCGCGCCAGTTCGGCCGGCGGCAACTGCAGGCGCTGCTGCAGGCGCTGCACCGTCTCGCGCAGGCGTTCGGTGGCCAGCGGCTTGAGCAGGTAGTCCACCGCGCCCTGGTCGAAGGCGGTCAGCGCATGGGCGTCGTAGGCGGTGACGAAGACGATGTGGCACAGGCCCTTGATGCGCCGCGCCAGCTGCAGGCCGTCCAGCCCGGGCAGGCGGATGTCGACGAAGACGATGTCGGGCCGCAGCTCCAGCGCCAGTGCCAGGCCGCGCTCGCCGTCCTCGGCTTCGGCCAGCAACTGAAGCTGCGGCCACAGCTCGGCCAGCCCTTCGCGCAGGCGCTGGCGCGGCAGGGGTTCGTCTTCGATCAGTAGGGCGGTGGGGGTTTTCATGGGTTCCGGGTCGCGTCCCAGGGCAGTTCGATGCGGGCGCTCAGGCCGCCGGTGGGGGGCTGCTGGATGATCAGCCGGGCCGACCCGCCGTACAGGCCGGCCAGTCGGTCGCGCAGGTTGGCCAGGCCGAGGCCCTGGTCCTGCGTGGGTGACGCTGCGGCCGCTTGCAGGCCGACGCCGTCATCGCGCACCTCGAGCACGAAGCGTTCGCCCTCGCGCCGCGCATCCAGCTCGATGCGACCGCCTTGCGGCTTGGGCTCGATGCCATGGCGCACCGCGTTCTCCACCAGCGTCAGCAGCATCAGCGGCGGCAGCGGGTGGCCCTCGCAGCCGGGCTCGGCCTGCAGCCCGAAGTGCAGCCGCGCACCCAGCCGCGTGGCCATGACCGTGAGGTAGGCGCGCGCCAACTCGAACTCGCGCGCCAGCGTGCTCGTGGGCTCGCGCAGCGAGGGCAGGGCCAGGCGCAGATAGTCATGCAGCTCGCCGAGAAAGCGCTCGGCCGTGGCCGGCTCACTGCGGATCAACTGCTGCAGGCTGGCCAGCGCGTTGAACAGGAAGTGCGGCTCGACCTGGGCCTGCAGCGCCTTCAGTTCGGTCAGGCTGACCTGACGCGACAGCTCGGCCATGGCCGCCGTCTGCTCGGCACGCATCAGCCGCAGCGCCAGGGCCTGCTCGTCGCGCCAGCGCCACCAGCGCAGCGGTAGATGCATCAGCAGCGCGAAGGCGAAGCCTGGCAGCCAGGGGCGCCACTGCGACAGCGGGCTCTGCCATTGCGCCAGGTCGATCGCGGGCAGCAGCAGCGTCCCTGCCGCCGAGCCCAGCGCCGCAGCCAGCGGCACGGCCAGCGGCCACCAGCGCCAGCCGAGCGTGAACCAGGCGGCGCTGTAGGCCAGCCAGAGCTGGGCAGCTGGGGCCAGCCAGCGTGCTTGCGGCCAGGCCCAGTGCAAGAGGCCCCAGGCTGCCCAGAACAGCAAGGTGGGGAGGAGGGCGCGGCGCAGTGGCGGGCGTGGCATGGGCGGGCCCAACGCTCAGTCCAGCGCCGCGTTGACCAGGGGCCCGGGTGGCAGCTTCGCCAGCCGCGCCGTGTTCTCGGCTTGGGCGCGCCGGACCGACTGCAGGTCAACGCGGAGGGTGGTCGCCGTCGTCGCCACTTCGGAGCCCACCACCTGGAACTGCAGGTTGCGGGCCCAGACCTGGCCCTCGCCCACCAGGGCCACGCCGAAGTCGACGCTGGCGGCGTCGGCCGGCACGTCGAACACGACGCTGGTGTCATGCCAGCCGCCATCGGCCGCCACTGCCGCACCGGCAGGCAGCAACGCCTCGGCATTTGGAGGGGCGATGGCGATCCGGTTTAGCAGGGTGCCGTCGCCCTGTCCGAGATAGAGGCCGGCCCAGCCCTTCACGGATTCGGCCCGCAACTGGCCGCTGACGCGCAACCGCTTGCCCGCGTAGCCATCCACGGATTGGCGCGCGGCACCCATGTCGACAACCAGCGGCCGTGTCGGCTTCAGCAAGCGGATCGTGAGGGTGGGCATGCCGGCTGCGTCGCTGGCGGGATCGATGCCGATTTCGTAGCCTTGCGAGGCCGTCGACGAGAGCTCGGAGAAGATGAACGTGTTGTTTGCAAGCCAGCCGTCGGGCATGCGCATCGGTATGGTGGCGCCGACGCTGAGCACGATGGCGGCCAGCGGCGCGAGGAGGAGGGTGCGGTAGTCCATGTGTGGTGGCCTTGGCAGGGTTCCGGTGGGTGGGCGGCTCTTACTGCAGCGACAGGTTTTGCGGTGGCGTGGGATTCCGGTTGCGACTCTGCCTCTCGTACCACACCCTGTCGGCCTTGATGAGCGCAGCGGCCTCGGCGCCAAAGCGGTGCGAGGTGACCGGCACCTCGCGCCCAACCGTCTCGAGCTTGAAGCCGCGCGCCCAGACCTGGCCGTTGCCGATCAGGGCCAGGCCGACAGTGGCCATGCCGTCGCTTGCTGCGGGGATGTCAGCCACGACGCTGACGTCGCACCAGTCGGGGCAGCCGGCAGCGCCGCGCGGCGCGGTGGCGTCGGCACCGGCCTCCGGGGAATTCGGCGCCAGAAAGAGCAGCGTGCCCTCCGGGGCGACCGCGAGCCCGGCCCAGCCATCCACGCCGCTCGCCTTCACCTGCGCGGAAAAGCGTATGCGCCGATTGGCATAGCCCCAGAGCGGTTGGCTGATGCTGCCGATCTCAAAGGCCTTGCGCTTGTCGAACGCCTTGATGGTGAGGGCGCGCTGGCCGCCGTTCTCCGTCTCGGGGGCGACGCCCGCCTCATGCGTGGGGCCCGGCCAGGGGTGGCTGGCGCCCGCCATCCAGCCCGCAGGCTGGCGCATCGTCTCGGCCCCGCCGGCGGTGAGCGCCAGGGCCGCCAGCGGGAGGCTCAAGAGGGCTCGGTAGTCCATGCGGTCTTCCCTTCAAAGGTCAGTGACGGCCGCAGTGTGGGCGGCCCGCGCCAACTCTGCCCGCACGATGCGACCGGCCAGCCGCAGCGGCGATGAGGCCGGCAGCCCAACGACGAGCGCCCGCCGTCGTCAAGGCCGCAGCGAGACGGCGTCCGGCCCGGGGAAGTCGGATGGAACGGCGGCCCCGGGTTCGCGCCCGGCCAGCCATTTCAGCGCGCGTGGCATGAGGGTCTGGAAGCCCGCGCAGCGCATGCTCGGCGGCACGCCCTCGCCGAACCAGACATGCCCGTAGGTGGACACGAAGACCCGCCCCTTGCCGTACTGCACCGTCCATTCGACGGGGAAGCGCCGCTCGTCCACGCCGTCGTGCGCATAGGCGATGACGTCGACATTGCGGGCCGGGCCGCGGGCGTAGCGGTAGACCTCGATGTCGGCGGCGCGCCAGGCGCGCGGCAGGCCCGCGTGGATGGGGTGCTGGCCGCGTTGATGCACCAGCGCATCGGTGCGGTCGCCATGCCCGGTGTCGTCGCCCTCGCCGGCGAGCACGGTCTGCAGCGTCTCGTCGTCGCGCACCAGCAGGGCCGGCCCGAAGTGCTTGTCGCGCCAGCCCAGGCCGATCATCTCGTTGTACTGCGGCCAGCTGGCGAAGGCGTTGTTGGCCTCGTGGTAGGCGTAGAAGCCGCCGCCGCCGCGCACGAAGGCCTCGAAGGCGCGCTGCACCTCGGCAGGCCAAGCGGGCTTGCCGCCGAGGTCGTTGTAGCCGGATAACACGACGTCGTAGCGAGCGAAGTCGGGCCGCCAGCGGGCCCACGCGTCGGCGTCGCGCGCGTCGGCAGGCGTGATGGAGACATCCACGTCGAACGAGCCGTCGCGCGCCAGGATGTCCTGCACCATCGCCAGGCGGCGCGGCCAGTCGTGGTTGCTGACGCCCTCGATGATGAGCAGGCGGATACGGCTCGCGACCTCGGCCGCGTCGGCCCGCAGCGGCGACAAGGCGGCCGTCAGGGTCAGTACGAGTGCGATGAAGGTTTTGGCGGCCGGTCCCATGCGGGCGGCAGTGTAGGCGGCGTCGCCGGCCGGTCGCGGCGTCGGGCTTGGCCGCCTGCTGTCGAGCCCGTGCTACTTTGTGGCCCGGAGGCAGCGATGCGACAACACAAGATCTGGGCCTGGATGCTGGCCCTCGCGGTGGGCAGCGCCTGCGCGCAGGTGGACGAAGACGACAGCGGCGAGCCGCCTGTGCTGATGGCCGCGGACGAGGCCCGGGCCGTGCTCGCTGAAGCGCTACCGGCCGACCCCGCTACCCGCTACGCGCTGCTGCAGCGCCAGGCCCGTGCGGCGCAGACTCTGGAGCAGCGCGGGCGCTGGGTGGTGCTGCTGGCCGAACTGGCCCAGCTCAGCCGCGGCCAGCCGGGCGGCGATCTCTGGGTGCGCCAGTACCTCAGCGCCGAGTTCGTCTGGGGCAGCTCGGGCAAGGGCCTTGCGGTTGCCGATGCCTACGCCAGCGACACGTCGCTGAGCCCGCCGCTGCGCGCGGCTGCGGCGCTGCGCCAGGTCTATGCGCTGTCCCAGGCCAAGGACCGCGCCATGCTCGACCGCGCCTGGTCACGCGCCCAGGCCCTCACCAAGCAGGCGCTGGAGACCCTGGGCGACAGCGACCCCGCCGGCGCGCTGCGCCTGCAGGTGGACCGGCTGCAGGTGCGCTCGGAGATGGAGCGCTGGAGCGGCCGGTTGGCCGAGGCCAGCGCCACGCTGCGCGAGGCCGTGCGCCTGTCGCACAAGGGCGTGGAGGACGCGCGCCGCTCAGCCAAGGACATGAACAAAAGCGCCCGCGACACCGCCGTGCAGGACGCCTACGGCTGGTACGACGGCTCCCAGGGCATGCTGACCTACGCCCTGGTGCGCCAGGGCCGCGCGCCCGAGGCCGTGCAGATCGGTCAGAGCAACCTGGCGCTGTGGCGCTCCGGCCAGCTCACCGACGCGTTAGGCGCCCGCTGGAGCTACCGCCTGGCGCAGGCCCAGGTCGCGTCGCGCCAGTACGCCGCCGCGTTGGAGAACGCCCAGCGCTCCGACGACATGCTGCAGCGCGCCGGTGCCGGCGCGGCCAGCCACGCGCGCTGGCTGGCGCGGCAGGAGCAGGTCCGCTCGCTGATCGGCCTGCGCCGCTGGGCCGAGGCCGATGCCTTCTACCGCGAGTTCCTGGCCAGCCTGCCCGCCGACAGCCTGGCTCGGGACCGTGCCAGCGACTGGCGGCTACGCGCGCTGCTGGCCGCCAAGAACGGCCGTTCCGACGAGGCGCTGGAGATCGTCGAGCGCATCCACCGCTCACGCCTGCGGCTTTACGGCGACGCGCATCCGCAGACGCAGGAGGCCGCTGGCGTGCGGGCGCTGGTGCGCGTGCTCAAAGGTGACATGGCCGGCGCCTGGGGCGACTACCAGCCTTTGTTTGCTGCCTTGCTCGACACGCCCGGCGGCTGGCTGGACCTGGACCTGTCGGGCGCGCGCGGCTTCGTGCTCGGCCTGGCGTTTGACGAGTTCCTGCGCGAGATCGCCGCGCGTTCACTGCGTGGCGAGAAGGTCGACCCCGCCTGGGCCGACCGCGCCATGCAGGTGGCCGACCGCATGCAGACCGGCGCCACCCACCGCGCGCTGGTGGACGCCAGCGCCCGCGTGCTGGCCGCCACGCCCGCGCTGCGCGGCCTGATCGAGGAAGAGCAGGCGCTGCGTGCGGCTGCGGCGGCCAGGCACAGCACCCTGAACGCGTCGCTGGGCGAGGAAGACCGCATCCGCCGCCGCAACAGCAGCGACGAGACCAAGGCCCAGCTCAAGGCCTTGCCCGACGCCGAGCGCAAGAAGCAGCAGAAGGCCAATGCCGACGAACTGGCCGCCGTGCGTGAGCAGGTGCGCCTGCAGCGCGAGGTGGCTCAGGCCGCGCGCGAGGCCTTGACCGCCCAGCGTGAGCGCGTTGCCAAGGCCTACCCCGCCTATGCCGATCTCGTCACGCCCACGCTGCCGGCGCCGGCCGCGCTCGCCAAGCTGATGTCGCCCGGCGAGGCGCTGCTCGTCGTGCAGCCACTGGAGGGCGCCACGCTGACCTGGCTCATCGTGCCGGGCGAGGCCACGCGCTTCTCCGCGTCCGGCATCGGCGCGGCCGGCTGGGCGGAGCGGGTCGCGCAGACCCGCACGGCGCTGGACCTCAGCACCGGCCGCCCGCCGACCTTGCCCGTGGCCGTGCTGCACGAGGTCTGGAAGGAACTCATCGCGCCGCTGATGCCACCGAGTGGCGGTGTGAGAAGCCTGCTCGTCGCCGCCGACGGTGCGCTGGCCGCCATGCCCTTTGCCGCCGCGCTGACTTCCGCCCAGCCCGATGCCTTCGTGGCGCGGCAGATGGCCGTCACACAGTTGCCGTCGGCCGGCGCCCTATACGCGCTGCGCCGCGCGGCGTCACCCGCACCGGCGGCCAAGGCGCTGTTCGGCGTGGGCGACCCGCAGTTCAAGTCCAGCGCCAAGGCTGGCCGTGCGGCTCTGGGCAGCGGTGCCACCAAGTACGACGCCGCCTGGGGCTTCAGTTATGGCGACATCCCGCCGCTGCCCGAGACCCGCGCCGAGCTGACGGTGCTGGCCAAGGCCGTTGGCGCCAACCCGCAAACCGACCTGCTGCTCGGCGCCGCCGCCACGCGCGAGGCCGTGCTCGCGGCCAAGCTGGACGACCGCCGCCTCATCGCCTTCGCCACGCACGGGCTGATGCCGGGCGAGCTGCCGGGCGTGTCCAAGCCTGCGCTGGCCTTGGCGCCCACGTCCGACGCCACCGCCTCGCCGCTGCTGGAGCTGGACGACGTGCTGACGCTGCGCCTGAACGCCCAAGCCGTGCTGCTGTCCGCCTGCAACACGGCGGCGGGCGAGCAGGGCGGGGCGGCCATGTCGGGCCTGGTGCGCGGCTTCTTCTTCGCCGGCAGCCGCTCGGTGCTGGCCACGCACTGGTCGGTCGAGACCGCCTCGGCCGCCGCGCTCACAGCGGCCACGTTCTCGGCCAAGGCCCCGCGCGCCGAGGCGTTGCGCTTGGCGCAAGTGGGGATGATCGAGGGAACTCTCGGTGGCGGGCGCTGGGCGCATCCGTTCTACTGGGCCGGATACGCCCTCTTCGGCGATCCGTCCCGTTGACCACCCCTACCGGCTTACGCCGGCCCCTCCAGGGGCGCCGCCGATGGCCCGGCAAAGCCGGTTCCATGGCGGCCGCTGGGTGGGGCACTACGCATTGGAGCAATGAAATGAAGTCTGTCGTGTTGTGTCTGTCCCTGCTGAGTTCAGCCGCCTTTGCCCAGCAAGCCTGCGAGGTCGTGGCCGTCAGCGGCGACGCCCAGCGCATCGACGGCAAGGCGCTGGCCGTGGGCGACAAGCTCGACGTCGGCACCACGCTGCGCACCGGCACGGCCGGCCGCGTGCGGCTGAAGTTCATCGACGGCTCGGTGCTCGTGCTGGCCGACAAGAGCCAGCTGCGCATCGAGTCCTTCAGCGCTGGCAGCACCAAGCCGCGCGAGGCCGAGTTGCTGCTGGAGCTGGGGCTGATCGGCCAGCGCGTGAACCCGTCGGTCGGCGGCAGCTGGAAGGTGCGCACCCCCACCGCCGTGACGGCCGTGCGCGGCACCGAGTTCACGGTTGAGGTGGGTGACGACCGCGCCACCGCCGTGCTCGTGAAGACCGGCGAGGTCGATGTCGAACCCATCGGCCCGCAGACCCGCAGCGTCAAGCCACGCTACCCGGTGCGCCTGGCCAAGACGAACAGCGGCACGCGCTGCGACGCCAAGGACTGCAGCGACGTCATGACCTGGACGGCGGACAAGGTGCAACGCGTCGAGCAGCGGCTGGGGTCCCTGGATTGAGGCGCGCAACTTCCGGCCTGGCCTATGCGCTGATTTATGTGCTGATCGCGCTGGCCGCCGCGCTGCTCGGCGCTGCCGTGTGGGCGCTGCGGGCCGACGTGGCCGCCTTCCAGCGGCTGGATCACTGGGCGCTTGATGCGCAGACCTACTGGCGCGGCCACCTGGCCCCGGGCACCGAGCTGCCGTTGCTGCTCGTGCGGGTGGACGACGCCGCGCTGGAGACCCTGGGCGGCCGCGTGCCCGACCGCAGCGAGATCGCCCGCGCCGTGCAGGCGCTGCAGGACGGCGGCGCCCGTGCCATCGCGCTGGACATCCTGCTGCTGCCCGGCGGCGGCACGCCCGAGGGCGACGCGGCGCTGGCCGGCGCGATGAAGGCCGGCGGCCGCACGCTGATCCCGTTCGCTTTACCCGACGACGGTGCGCAGGACGCGTCCACCGCGCCCGCGCCCATCCTCGCCCAGGCGCTGCTGGGCTATGACAACGAGGCCGCGCTCGCCCGCAGCGAAGCCGACTTCTACAAGCCCCGCCGCCTGCTCGCGCCCGAGGCCGCACTGGTCGCCGCCGCCGCAGGGCTGGGCCATGTCAGCGTGCACCGCGAGAGCGACGGCAGCTTGCGCCACGACCTGCCGCTGCTGCGCCTGAACGGCGAGGTCTACCCCTCGCTCGCGCTGCGCTTGGCCGCCTTTGCACGCGGCGTGAACTGGCGCGAGGTGCGTGCGAGCTTTGGCCGCGAGGTGCAGATCGGTGCTGCCTTGCACGCACCGCTGGACGGCCTGTCGCGGCTGGGCGTCAACTACTACGGCCCGAGCGGCACGTTCGAGTCCATTGGCTTTGCCGAGCTTCTGGCCGGCAAGGCGGACATGGCCCGGCTGCGTGGCCGGGTGGCCGTCATCGGCGTGGCGGCGCTGGCGGCAGGCGACCACTTCCCCACGCCTTTCGACGCCGGCCTGCCCGGCATGGAGCGCCTGGCCACCGTCACCGACAACCTGCTGACCGGTCGCAGCCTGGTGCGCCCGGCCTGGGGCGGTGCGGCCGAGCTGGCGGCGCTGCTGCTGCTGCCGCTGGCCGCCGCAGGCCTGCTGGCGCGCCTGTCGCTCGGCCGGGCGCTGGCGCTGGTCGCGCTGGCCGCGCTGGCCCTGCTGGCGCTGGTGCAATGGGGCTTCGAGAGCCGCTACTTCGTCATGTCGCTCGCGCCGCCGCTGCTGGCCCTGGCCCTGGCGACGCTGGGCGCCAGCGTGCTGCGCGCCGGTGTCGAGCAGAGGCAGCGCGGCGTCGCGTCCCGGCGCCTGGCCGCCAGCGAGCAGCGCTACGCCCTTGCCGCCCAAGGCGCCAACGATGGCCTGTGGGACTGGGACCTTGCCAGCGGCGACGTCTACTACTCGCCGCGCTGGCTGTCGCTGATGGGCCTGTCGGCCGCCGAGGCCGGCCAGTCCATCGCCGCCTGGACCGAGCCCCTGGAGCTGGCCGCAAGGCACGCCTTCAACGCCGAGCTGCAGGCGCATCTGGAGGGCAAGAGCCTGCAGTTCCACCACGTGCTGCATTTCAACCAGGGCGGCCAGGAGCGCTGGCTGCTGGCACGCGGCCTGGCGGTTCGTGAGAACGGCAAACCCGTGCGCATGGCCGGCTCGCTGACCGACATCTCGGAGAGCCAGCGCCTGCAGCGCCAGATCAGCTACGACGCGCTGCACGACCGCCTCACCGGCCTGGCCAACCGCGTGCTGTTTCGCGAGCAGCTGACGCAGCTGCTCAGCGGCATGTCCGCCCCCGAGACCGGCCTGCTGCTGCTGGGCCTGGACGGCTTTCGCGCGCTGAACGAGACCCACGGCCCCGTGGTGGGCGACTCAGTACTGACCGAACTGGCGGCGCGCCTCAAGGCGGCCTTCGGTGCGCGCCACCTGGTCGCCCGGCTGGGGCCGGATCAGTTCGCGCTGCTGCTGGCCGGTGGCGACGTGGCCAGCGAGCTGTCGCAAAGCGTGCAGGCCTTGCTGGCGCCACCGTTCGGCGAACACGGCCTCGCTATCACCGCCGGCATCGCCTGGGCGCAGCGCCGCCACGGCCCCGGCAGCGCCGACGAGCTGATGGCCGCCGCCGAAGGCGCGCTGGCCCGCGCCAAGTCCGGCGGCCCGGGCCACACGCATGAGTTCGATCCGGCCGAGCAACTCGTCGAGCAATCCCGCCGCTGGCTGCGCGACGCCATCGACGCCGCGCTGGCCGCAGGCGACCAGTTCGAGCTGCACTACCAGCCCTTCGTGCGCCTGTCGGACCGCAGCCTGCTCGGCTTCGAGGCGCTGATCCGTTGGCGCCACCCGACCAAGGGCCTGATCATGCCGGGCGACTTCATCCCGGTGGCCGAGGCGAGTGGCCAGATCTGCGCCATCGGCCGCTGGGGCCTGCTCGAAGCCGCCGCCCAACTGCGCCGCTGGCAGGCGATCGGTTTCACGGGCGAAGTGGCCGTCAACCTGTCCGGCGTGCAGCTGGAGCGTGATGTCGAGCTGCTGGCCGACGCCCGCGCCACGCTGGCGGCGCTGGGCGACGTGCCCACGCACCGCCTCAAGCTGGAGGTGACCGAGAGCATGGCCATGGCCAACCCGCAGCGCAGCGCCGAGGTGCTGCAGGAGCTGGCGCGCATGGGCTTCAAGCTCAGCATTGACGACTTCGGCACCGGCTACTCGTCGCTGGCCTACCTGCATCGTTTCCCGTTCGACACGCTCAAGGTCGACCGCAGCTTCGTCATCCGCCTGGCCGCCGGCCGCGAGGCGCAGGAGATCGTCCGCACCATCGTCGGCCTGGCCCTCGCGCTGGGCAAGCAGACGCTGGCCGAAGGCGTCGAGGACGAGAAGCAGGCCGCGCTGCTGGAGCAACTGGGCGTGCAGGTGGGGCAGGGGTGGTTGTTTGCGAAGGCGCTGCCGGAGGCCGAGGCGACCCAGGCGATCCACCGCGCGCCGTGGCGGCGCTAGCCCGGCCAGCACGGCCCTAATACGATGCGCCGATCCTCCATCGGCAAAGGCCCCGCCCATGCGATGCCTCGGCATCACGATCATGCTCACCCTTGCGGCCACGACTCATGCGGGCGCCCAGCCCTGCGAGCGACTCGGCAACATGCAGGCCCAGGCCTTGCCAGCTCAGGACGGCAAGCCATGACCCCGATTCAGCAATGGAATGCCACCCGCAGCCTGCGCCTGCTGTTGCAGACGCTGCGCGACATGACGGTCTCGATGGGCCCTCTGCTGCTGCTTGGCGGAGGCCTGCTGGTGGCGGCCTACTGGTGGCTGGATCCGCAGCCGCCGCGCCAGGTGCGGCTGGCCACCGGCCCGGCCGGCAGTGCCTACGCCAGCTTCGGTGAGGGCTATGCGAAGGCGCTGGCGCGCGAGCGCATCCAGGTGAAGCTGATTGCCAGCGAAGGCGCACAGGACGATCTGGCCCAATTGCGCGCGGGCACGGCCGATGTGGGCTTCGTACGCGGCGGCATGGCCGATCCGGCGGCCGATACCGAGGCCGGCATTACCTCTCTGGGCAGCCTGTTCTACGAGCCGATCTGGATCTTCTATCGCCGCGATCTCGGCATCGCGCGCCGCCAACCCGGCGGCGAACTGCAGCGCCTGGCCCAGCTGCGCGGCCTGCGAGTCAACGTGGATCAGGACGGCAGTGGTGTGCCGCAGATTGTTGAGAAGTTGCTGGCGCTGAATCAGCTGAAGCCGACCGATCTGCAGCTGTCCAACCTGGCGCCTGACTCTGCCGGCGCGGCCCTGCGCCAGGGCCGGCTGGACGCCACGGTGCTGATCTCGGCGCCGCAGGACGACCTGATCCGCGCGCTGCTGCGCGACCCGGCCATTGCGCTGATGGCCTTCGAGCAGGACGAGGCCTATTCGCGCCACTTGCCCTTCCTGTCCACCGTGCGGCTGCCGCGCGGTGTGGTGGACCTGGCGGCCGATTTGCCACCTCACGACGTGCCGCTGCTCGCCACCACCACCGCCCTGTTGGCGCGCGAGCAGACGCACCCTGCGCTGCGCCAGCTGTTCGCGCAGGCGGCGCTGAGCCAGCACAGCGAGGCCGGCTGGTTCAATGGCGCGCGCGACTTCCCCAACACCCGCACCAGCGAGCTGCCTGTCAGTGCCGAGGGCGACCGCGCGATCAACGGCACGCCGCCGGCCTGGGCGCGCTACCTGCCCTTCTGGGCCGGCAATCTGCTGGAGCGCATGTGGCTGGTGCTCGGCGGCCTGCTGGTGCTGATGCTGCCGCTGTCGCGCGTCGTGCCGCCGCTCTACACCTTCCGCGTGCGCTCGCGCGTGTTCCGCTGGTATGCGCGGCTACGCGAGGTGGAAGCCAAGCTGGAAACCGGCACAGGCGAGCGCGCCGCTTTGCTCGACGAGCTGGACGAGCTGGACCGTGTCACCCACCGCATTGCGGTGCCGCTGTCCTATGCCGAAGAGCTTTACGCGCTGCGCAACAACATCTATGCGGTGCGCAAGCGCCTGCTGGCGCAGCCGTCCCGGCCAACGGACGGACCGACCGAGTGATCGACGAGCGGGGCGGCGGCGTGGTGGCGCGTGCTGCCTGTCCATTTCGCCGTCCAGTGGCGATCCCGGGTACGCCCAAGCATTTCAGTTGGGATCGCGTCTGCTGCGCGCAGGCTGTGAGAGAGATCCTGTTGGACAGTGGCCGATGCCTTGGGTTTCCGAATCCGATGTCAGCTAGGAGCCGTCATCTCATGACGAGCGGTTGCTCTGCAGCGGTTGCTGACCGTCGCGGCCATCGTCCGTGCGACAGCAAAGTGCCCAAAGCCGCTGCTTGCAACGAACTTCAGACTGGCCTGAGTCGTACGCGGACCAGTGAGCACGAGAGCTCCCACCAACACAGGGCGCTCAGCGTGACTGGCCTAGCCGGCGCTTTGCCCTCCAGAACCAGCCGCCCCAAAGTGGCGATCAACAACCGCAAACTAGGTTGCTCGTCGAACGTTAATGAAGCGCAGCGGCCTACTGCGCAGCCAGAAAGCGTTTGAAAAGTTCATCAGCAAACGACGCGCTGGTGTAAGCCGCGTAGGGCTGCCATCCGTCATGCTTTTGACTATCGGCATAGTCACAAACGCTCTTTATGGCGATACCCATCGTCGGGCGGGTGGTCGCGTATTCCGTAGCCACCATTACGGCAAACGCTTCCATCTCGATGGCAATGAGATCACGATTCTGATTCACAATTTCAAGCGCCACGGATTCGTTAGCAATCACACTAGCGCCGGAAGCCATCGGGCCGACATGGCATCCGAATTTTCCCGAAGGCAAATCTCGCCGCCAACCGTCGCGCACGCGAGCCGCAAACGTCCCACATCGAGAGATTTCGTCACACATATTCTCGATGCCGACACCGAGATCCGCTTGCTTAGGGGAGAGCCGAAACACGTTCGATCCCTCATCGGCCTCGGCATGCTTGCCACTCCCCCAGTCCCACGTTGGCGACCCGACAATCACGTCGCCAAGATTTGCTTTTCCCTTAACTCCCGCACAGATACCTGTCATCGCTAGCAGTGACGGCTCAAAGTTCAAAACAAGCTTAGTCGCGATCGCAGCAGAAGCCGCCATACCTTTCCTCAGGGCACTGGCGGCGACGATTGAAAAGATCTCGCCATTTTGCAGTTGAATTTTCCCAAAGCGATAAAGCGTGGGGTCCTCCGGAATGCGAAAGTCAGTCCAGCCATATTCCAGCTGGAGCACGGCTTCCAACTCGGAGCCCATGGCAGTTACGACCGCCACATCAACCTTGGGAATGCTTCGTGCCGCCCGCTTGAGCGCTAGCGTGGCCTTGCCGGAAAGGTGCGTCTTCCAATCATCCGCGCGATCCGATATTTCGCAAATGGCGCACCCGCGGATCAGCACTTCGCTCTGCATCTTAGCAAATAGCCCATCTTCGCTAGTGACGAAAACGACGTCACCCGGAAAGCTAGACCTATTGTCTAGAAGAAGCAAATCAAAAAAATCTAGGCCTCCACGTTCTGCGGGCGCAGCCCCCGCATTTGGCGGCAGTTTTAGATCGATGAGCAGCAAATCGAACTTCTCTTTTCTCAGCCTTCTGCGCGCAGATGCGACGTTCGTCTCATGAACGATCTGCACCGCTAGATCAAGAGATTTGAGCACGTCATAGACCTTTTCCACCTTCTGGTGCGTGTCATCGACTATCAAGACATTCATTTGGCAGATTCCATGATCTTCGTAACGAACCCACTAAGCTGACTTTTCCATGCTTCTTGAGTCGAACTAAAGTAGACAACACCCAAGTATGCTGGACAAAACTCCTCTTCCAACTGACGATCTAATTGCTCCAAAGTCAGCTGGGCTGAGCCGCTCCCAAATCTATCCAACATTGTCACAACGACAGTGGGCTTCTCGATTTTTCTCAGTTTGCATTGTTTTAGGAGATCCCGACCAGCAAAATGCTCTGGCGCCTCCAAAGAATTATCGTAATTGGGCATGCTCATATCCAAAACAATTCCGGCTATCTCGTTCTTGCGCTTAACCAGCATCTGAAGTGCAGACGTAAATGACCGAGCGCGCAGTAGAGTCACCTCTGGGTGTTTCCCCTCGAGCTCAATAATGATCTTGTTTGCCTTGTCTTCATCGTCTTCCACAAACAGCAAGTTCATTGCAGCTCCGCAGTTTTGAAGGAAAAAACAACTCGGAATTTAGATCCCTCGTACCCAAACGACAGTAGTGGATTCTTGTATAAAGGACTATCGAGGGCAATGTAGATCTTTCGAAATCCACTTCGACCCTCTCCTTGTGCAAGTCTACGAGACTCCGGCGTGGCCAACGTCTCCCTCAAATGCTCCAAATGGCTAAGTTGCTCATCGCTCGGCAAACCAGCGTCGCTCAATACTTCACCCCTGAAGTCTCCGCTCACATAGGAAAGCGAAATATCAACACGCAGAGCGACTCCTGCGTCTTGAGAATGCTTAACAGCATTCTCAAACAGCACATAAAAGATGTCGACTAACGTATCCAATGAGCGTCCAGGAAGCTGTGCGTCCGCAGTCTCGATGGCGCATTGCGGGCCTATCCAAGGATTTGGGATGGACATTGTGCGATTGACCATCGCCGCAGCTATCTGCGGCGGGAAGTCGATGTCAAAATCCTTGCGGTCATAAACTTCGCTGCGCCGGAACCAACCAATAACGTTCTCCAAGGCCTGTTGAGTCGCAGTGCGCGCGCGGGCCGTGGCATTCTGCAACCCGCCCAGACCGGTGCGAATTGCGACGACGGACAGCTCCGCGTCTAGCTGATTGAAGGCTTCCATAAGCTCAACACGCAGCAGTTGTTCCAAGTACAGCCTGACTCTTGACAAGTTATCGTCAGTCTTTTCCCACAGCGCGTCTACACAGCGAACGATAAGCTCATCCAGATCCTTGAAGTCCGCGTCATATCGTTGGAAGAGCTTCTTCTCCAGCGTGGAGAAAAAATACTTAAAAAGAGCGGCAGACTGCTTGTCGCCAGGCCTAAAACCGTAAAACGATTGAATCTGTATACGCTCATCTCTTGTTTTTGACAACAGGTCATCAAAAGTGCTTGAGAACTTATCCAGTGCTACTAGTGCTACTAGTGCTTCTTTAGCTGCATCTTCCGGAACGCGCTGCTGCCAATACACGTTTTTAGAATACTCGCCTGATGAATTCTTCGCAGTTACCAGATGCTCATCCATGACCGCTTTGCGAAGGGCATCGACGAACTTTCCGTGTCGAACACGGGTGCTCAAATAGGCATTGAGACCGTGATCGCCGGTCAGGAACTCCTTAGATATCTCTTCAAATATTGCGGTGAACTGAATGTCCGCTTGACTGGGAGGTTCTTCGAAATCAACGAGATGCACCTTGGACAATAGGAACGGAACTGAAGCCTGTCCTTCCATGCCCGCAACGGCATTTTCAAACTTGCGCAGCAAATCGTCGATTGACTTGCCGTGAGCCCCGACGGAACCTTTGTATTGTGCATATGGATTTTTTAGGCGCCCCTTCAGCGAGCGCTTGATGGCTTCAATGTCAACGTGCACCTTGCTTTTCTCAACCAACGCAGTAGTTTTTGCTATTTCCTGCTGCTTAATACGAGAGGCAAGCTCCTCGTGGTACACCTTGGCATTTTCGGGGTCAACTTGCGCCAAGACCTTGCACGCCTCTATACGCGCCTCTTCTATTTCCTCTGCGGAATTATAAATTAGGGTCTGGCGCATAACCTCGGGTTGCCAAACGTATTTCAAATAGGCGGCCACGAAGTCCACTCCGAACTGGTCGCTTCGCGCAAGAAGCTGGAACGGAGTGTATATTTCATTTTCTGTACAAAACCTCTCGAAGGCCAGTCGAGGTATGCTCATATCTCCAGGTTCGCCATTGACCTGCTGATCGAGGCTCAACAAGATCCCCATGCAAATGCTATTGGGCCATAAATCAATATCCGGCAAACATTCAACGAGGCGCGTGGTAGGGAGCAAGGTCGGCGCATCAGGGGAATTCATGTATGCGCCAACAACCATATCGACGGCTTCCAGATATTTGCCATCGAGCATCAAAGCTAGCGCCGCCCCGCCCGCACAGCGGAGCTTCACCGCTGCCCTTGTGTCGCTTTCTACTACGCGGATATACAGCGCAGTTGCTTCCACATAGCACTTTTGCACGAGTAGAAAACGAGCCCTGTATCGCGCCACCCGTATATCCAGTTTATTGGAGCATTTGCTACCAATGACGTCTTCAACCAGTGCCGATGTTATCGGGAATTTTCCCGCAGTCTTCAGCTTCTCAATCACGGCTTCACGCTCAGGCGCTACCATGCAGAGCGCGGTAAACGGCGTGGTGTATGGATCCCTCGTGAACATGTCTCGCATCCAGTCCTGAACGTTCTTATCTTGTTCAGGCGTGATCTCATACATGACCACGACGCGTAGATAAAGCGCCCAGCAATGGTCCGCGAAACGATCAGCCAATATGAATAAGTTGTGTGCACCTTTAAAGAACGCTGCTCCTGCAGATAGAACGCTGAAAAGGTGCTGATTAACTAATTCGCCTATATTCTCGCTACCAGTTAACGCCTCATCTAAAGCGACGCACGCTTTGACATAGAGGACCCGCATCGCTCCATCAGTGGGATCCTCATCCAACAATCCTTTCGTCAGGCTCTTACAAGCAGGATAGTCACCAGCCGTGTATCGTTCGATTGATTGAGCGCGCGTAGCGTGTCGAAGGGATAGAGCATTGAAATTCACAGGGCCGCCGAGCATCGTGACGACCCCGCCAAGTCGAGAGTCAGAAGTCTCTCGGTATAAACGATTCACGGCTTTTAGTATTGGGCTCGTCAGCTCAGCCGGAAGCATGTCATCTGAGGTCGCCGCTTGTAGGCAATGGACGAGACTCTCGTAGTGATCGATTACCGAAGCCTGGGAATCAACAAAAAGGCGACTGGAGACGGCTTGCTCAGAGGAAGTAACTAGATCAAATACTTTCGCCTGATAATAGGACTTGTATATTGGCGACTGGACGCTTTCTGCAATGTCCTCGCGAATCTTATCCCGAAGATTCGCCCCTTCTGCCCGCTTGGCAATAAAGTACACCAGAACGTGCAATCTACCGTTGAGATGCACTTCTTCAAGCGTTTTTCTAGCCATTTCCGCCGGAGCGCTATCTCGCGGCGAAATATATGAGCACGCAATCCTGTTTTGGTACAACCAGATCGATTTTCCAAATGCCGATTCGATACCGTCAAGAACAGCCGAGGCGCTCTCATAATCACTACGCAGGATGGCTTTCTCAAACAGAACTCTCTGTGTAAGGAAATCGGCAATCTCTTGAGAAAAAACGGTCGCTCGCGCCAGACCCCACAACATCTCGCGAACCGCGTTACTTGCCTCGCGTGGAGTTCTTGAAGAGAATAACTGTGAGGCCGATCGCGGAAATGCAGGGCCGTGATAGTCTTGCAATGAACCTTTAAGCGGGAAAATCTTTCGGTACGCAGAAAAATACTCACCTTCAGGCATCAGCTCCCGAAAATGATAGATTCCCAAATACCGTTTTGCTGGATTTCTGATCTTTGCTTGAATAGCGGCAGCGATTTTTGTATTTGCCATGTTCCGTCCCTGAGCACCTAACATGATGGTGAGCGTACTGTGAAGTCAGGTTGACGTTGGGCAAGACGTCAGCTCGGCTACCCCTTGCGGCTTCCAACGAGCCTTGAACGCTCGTTTTGGGCAACTGAGTCGAACCTGTTGGCGGCCGCTCGGGGCACTTTGCTGAACCTCGGACGCCGCCGGCGAAGGACAGGACCCAGCCTGAAGCGGGCGCCAACGCTTCTCCAATCCCTTGGCTCAAACCATGTCGACTGAGCCTGCGCTGCGGCAGCGCGGACGTGAGCTAAGCCACGGCTTTGGCCGCCTGATCGCATACCGTGTGTCGAGCGGCCGCCGAAGCGGTGTTTTTCGGCAGGCGCGCCGCAGCGCTCGGTCTATCTTGGCGGCCATGAACTCCCGCCACCGCCACCGCCGGCCGCTGCCGCAGCCCAGCCTCGCACCGCGTCGCATCAGCCTCGCAAACGGAGCCGTGAGGCTGGTCGTCGACGACCTCATCCCTTGCCACGAGCGGCCGGTGCAGGCCGAGTTGAGGGCGCTGGAGCGCTTCTCGGCGCTGATGGCCGGGCAGGGGTGGCCTGCGCATGTGTCGCGCATGGCCTATGACCGCATCTATGCCGGCGAGCGCTTCGGCTTCGCCAAGCGAGTGGGCCGGGGCGCGCTGCCGGCGCTGGCGCGCCAGCTGCTGCAGAGCTGGCGCGTCAATCGCAGCCAGCTTGTGTAGAGCGCTTCGGGGGCTGCCCCCGGCGTGCGGTCAGTACGCGCTGCGCGGAGTGTTGCGGTCGAGCACGGAGGTCAGGTGCTTGCACATGTTCTCGCCCGTCGTGGTCAGCCGCAGTGAGCCGCCATGCCATTCGAGCCAGTTCAGGGTCACGTACTCCTCGATGGTGGCCTCGTCGATGTCGGCAGCGCGGCGGCGCTTGAGCAGGTCAACGGTGGCGAGCAAGCCGTCGCGAAGCGCGTCGCGTCGCAGGGTTTCGGGGGCGGGGCGGGCCGGCTTCATCAGGATCTCCAGGGTGCATGTCAGGGGAGCTTCGTCGAAGGACGAGATCGGCCCTGTCATGCAGGTCGTCAATGGGTTGCGCAAGGTCGCGTTCGGGCGCGCTTGGGCAGAGGGTGCGGCGCCAGCGGTGCCGGCTCGAAGCGGATTCGAGAAGGGGAGTGTGGCGCTCGCCGCTGGAGGCAGGTGACGACCGATGTGCGCCGGCGGGAGCCGACAAACCGGGAGACGCGGGTGTGATGCGTGGCGTCCAGCCTACCGAGGTGTCGCGGCAGTGAGCAGACGCGCGACAGGCGGGGGGAAGTGTACGCCGCGCCCTTGTCGGACAGCACCTCGTTTGGGCCGCCGCAGCCGATCGGACGGCTTGGCGTCAATACACTGAAATTCACCGCTGCTTGCCGCTGCGCGCACGCAGCCACTTTGACTGGAGAGGTGCGAATGATTGGGAGCAGAACCCGTTCCGCAAGCGGGGTGCCTGGCCTGGATGAGGTGCTGCATGGCGGGCTGATTGCCGGCCGGGTCTACCTGATCGATGGCGAGCCGGGTGCTGGCAAGACGACGCTGGCGTTGCAGTACCTGATACAGGGCGTGCGGGAAGGCGAGCCCTGTCTGTACGTGACGCTGAGCGAGACGGCCGACGAGCTGCGCGCGGGAGCGGAGTCGCACGGCTTGTCGCTGGACGGCATCGAGATCGTCGAGCTCGTCGTCGACGAGGACGACCTGCTGGGCGACACCGAGCTGACGATGTATCTCCCCTCGGAGGTCGAGCTCAACGAGACGACCCGGCGCATCCTGGCGGCGGTGGAGCGCGGCAAGCCCAGCCGCATGGTGCTGGATTCGCTGTCCGAGCTGCGCCTGCTGGCCCAGAGTTCGCTGCGCTACCGCCGCCAGATCCTTGCGCTCAAGCAGTTCTTCGTCGGCCGCCAGTGCACGGCGCTGTTTCTGGATGACCGCTCGGGTGACACCATCGACACGCAGGTGCACAGCATTGCGCATGGCGTCATTGCGCTGGAGCGCAGGGTGCCTGCCTACGGGCCGGCCCAGCGGCAACTGCATGTCACCAAGCTGCGCGGCAGCGACTTCATCAGCGGCCAGCAGGACCTGCTGATCCGCCGCGGTGGCCTGCAGGTGTTCCCACGGCTCACGCCCAATGAACACGGCTCGGCCTACGCCCGCGACACGCTGTCCAGCGGCATCGCGGCGCTGGACCAACTGCTCGGCGGCGGTGTGGACCGCGGCACGTCCACGTTGCTCATCGGCCCGGCGGGGGCGGGCAAGTCCACCATCGCGTCGCAGTACGCGGTGCAGGCCGCGCAGCGCGGCACGCATGCAGCCATCTTCACCTTTGAGGAGTCCCGCACGCTGCTGCTGGACCGTCTGGAAGGCCTGGGCATGGACATCGATGGCCTGGACGGCAAGCTGGTCGTTCGTCAGCTCGACCCGGCCGAGGTGCTGCCCAGCCAGTTCGCCAACATCGTGCGCAACGCCGTAGAGAACGACGGGGCACGGGTCGTCGTCATCGACAGCCTCAACGGCTACCTGAACGCGATGCCGGAAGAGCGCGCGCTAACCGTCCAGTTGCACGAGTTGCTGAGCTACCTCAACAACCACGGTGTCGCGACCTTCATCGTCGCGACGCAGTCGGGCCTGATGGGCGCCGGCATGCGCAATGTGGTGGACACCAGCTACCTGGCCGACGCCATCGTGCTGTTCCGCATGTACGAGCATGCCGGCGCGGTGCGCAAGGCCATCTCGGTTGTCAAGAAGCGCAGCGGCAAGCATGAAGAGACCATCCGCCAGCTCTGGTTCGATGAGCAGGGCGTTCACGTCGGGCCGCCGCTGACGCATCTGCGCGGCGTCATGTCGGGCGTGCCCGTCGAGCTCAGCAGCACCCCTGTGCCCGTGAGAGGGGCCGACGATGGCGGCGGGCAGCTCTGAGCCGACCTACAGCGAGCGGGTGATCATCCTCGCGCCGACGGTGCGCGATGCGGATGTCACGCGGCGCGCGCTGGCGGGGGCCGGCCTGGAGGGCGCCGTCGCGCGCGACTGGTGCCACGCGCAGGAGCTGATCCACGACGGCGCCGGTGCGTTGATGTTCACTGACCTGACGCTGGCCGGCCCGGGCTTTGCCGGTCTGCTCGTCGCGCTGCAGAACCAGCCGGCGTGGTCCAACCTGCCGCTGCTGGCCCTGTGTCGCCAGGGCTTGCTCACGCCGACGCTGAGTGAGGCCGGGCTGCGCAACCTGACGGTGCTGGACCGGCCCACGTCGATGCGCACCATGCTCAGCGCCGTGATGACGGCGCTGCGCGGGCGGCGCTGGCAGTACCAGATCCGCGACCAGATCGAAACGTTGGTGCAGGCCGATCACTCCCTGCGCCGTGCCGACCAGCGCAAGGACGAGTTCCTCGCCACGCTGGCGCACGAGCTGCGCAACCCGCTGGCGCCCATCCGCACCGGGCTGGAGCTGCTGGCGCAGTTGCCGGCAGACGCGCCCCGGCGCGAGACCGTCACGGCCATGATGGACCGGCAGATGAGCCAGCTGCTGCGCCTCATCGACGACCTGCTGGAGGTGTCACGCATCTCCACCGGTAAGCTCATCCTGCAGCGTGAGCGCCTGGACCTGCGCCGCGTGGTGGAGACGGCGCTGGAATCCTGCGCGCCCCTGGTGGCACGCGGTGGGCACCACCTGAGCGTGGACCTGCCCGACGAGACGCTGTGGGTCGACGGCGATGCGGCGCGCCTGGCGCAGTCGCTGAGCAACCTCGTCAACAACGCGGCCAAGTACACGCCCGACGGCGGCCGCATCGCCGTCACGCTGGCGCGCGCAGGCCAGCAGGCGGTGCTGACCGTGCAGGACAGCGGCGTGGGCTTGCCGCCCGACATGACGGCCCGGGTGTTCGACATGTTTGCCCAGGTCAACCGTTCACTGGAGCGTGCCCAGGGCGGCCTGGGCATCGGCCTGGCGCTGGTGCGCAGCCTGGTTGCGCTGCACGGCGGCCAGGTCAGCGCCGCCAGCCCGGGGCCGGGGCAGGGCAGCACCTTCACGATCCGCCTGCCCATGCTGGCACCGCAGCCGGTGACCGTGGCTGCCGCGCCCGAGGCGGCGGCGCCGTCGCACAAGGCGCTGCGTGTGCTGGTGGTGGACGACAACGAGGACGCCGCAGAGTCGCTGGCGATGCTGCTGGCGCTGGAAGGCCATGAGGTGCGCGTCCAGCACAGCGGCGCCGAAGCGCTGGACGCCGCGCCCGTGTTCCAGCCGCAGGCCGTCTTCTGCGACGTGGGCATGCCGGGCATGACGGGCCACGAGTTCGCGACCCAACTGCGCCAGGACCCGCGCTTCGCAACGACGCTGCTCGTGGCGCTGACCGGCTGGGGCACCGAGGAGGACAAGCGCCGCTCGCGTGCCGCCGGCTTTGATGAGCATCTGACCAAACCGGCCGGCGAGCAGGCCTTGGCGATGCTGCTCGGGCGGATCTAGCGGCAAGGCGACGGGCCATCGGGCGGCTGCAATCGCACCCAACGGGGCGTTTGGAACTGACGAACGGCCGCCCTCGGAAAACCACGCAGAATCCGCGCCAAGCCGAAGATGCGGCTGCTTGGAGAGAGACAGATGCGGATCAAGTTGGATGGGTGGGTGTCGCGAGGCCTGGGTGTCGCCTTGCTGGGCCTGACGCTGGGAGGCGCACAGGCCCAGCCTGTGGCCAAGGTCAAGCCCAGGCCTGCGCTGGTGCGCACGGTGGCCGCGCCCGTTACCGTTGAGCCCAGCTTCGTGCGCGAACTCGGCGGCATCGAGGAATACCGCCTGCCCAACGGCCTGCAGATCCTGCTGTTCCCCGACGCGACGCAGACCACCACCACCGTCAACATCACCTACCGCGTCGGCAGCCGCCACGAGGCGCCGGGCGAGTACGGCATGGCCCATCTGCTGGAGCACATGCTGTTCAAGGGCACCGAGCGCCACAAGGACATTCCCGGCGCGATGAAGGACCATGGCGCCCAGTTCAACGGCACGACGACGGCGGACCGCACCAACTACTTCGCGAGCTTCAACGCCAACGCCGAGACGCTGGACTTCCTGCTCGACCTGGAAGCCGACCGCCTGGCCAACAGCCGCGTCGCGAAGGCCGACCTTGACACCGAGATGACGGTGGTGCGCAACGAGTTCGAGCGCGGCGAAAACCAGCCCTTTGCCGTGCTGTCCCAGCGCGTCAACGCGGCGGCTTTTGCGTGGCACCCGTATGGCCACGCCACCATCGGCCCGAAGAGCGACATCGAGAACGTGCCCATCGAGAAGCTGCAGGGCTTCTACAAGCGCTACTACCGGCCCGACAACGCGACGCTGCTGATCGCCGGCGCCTTCGACAAGCCCGCCACGCTGGCGCTGATCGCCAAGCATTTCGGCCCCCTCGCCAAGCCGGCCACGCCCGTGCAGCTTCCCTACACGGTGGAGCCCGCGCAGGATGGTGAGCGCAGCGTCGTCGTGCGCCGCGTGGGCGGCCAGCCCATCCTGCTGGCGGCCTATCACGTGCCGGCCATCACCCACCCGGACACGCCGGCCCTGATCGTCTACGGCCTGCTGATGAGCCTGCAACCCAGTGGCCAGCTCTACAAGCAGATCGTTGAGCCCAAGCTGGCCGTGGCGGCCGGCATCGGCGGCTCGGGCGGGGTCGACCCGGGCACCGTGAGCGCCTTCGCGGCGCTGCCGCCGGGTGCGGACGTGAGCCAGGTCGAGACGCTGCTGCTGGACCTTGCCGAGGGCCGCAGCGCCAAGCCGTTCGAGGAGAGCGAGCTGGTGCGCGTGCGCGACATCGCCGTCAACAGCTATCGCCAGCGGATGAAGAACCCCGAGGCGTTGATCCAGCAGATCTCGGGCCTGGTCGCGGCGGGCGACTGGCGCCTGCTCTTCCAGTTGATGGAGGACATTCCCAAGGTCACGCTGGCCGACGTGGAGCGCGTGCGCGCGGCCTACTTCAGGCCCGCCAACCGCACGCTGGGCCGCTACCTGCCGGCGGACGCCGTGGAGCGCGTCGAGATCCCGGCCGCGCCCGCGCTGGACCAGCGCCTGGCCACGCTGCAAGGCCCGCCCAAGGTGGAGGCCGGCGAGCAGCTGGAGCCCGTGCCGGCGGTGCTGGAGTCGCGCATGAAGCGCACCACGTTGCCGAGCGGCATCGCCTTGCACACGCTGCAAAAGCAGACGCGCGGCAACACCGTCGTGCTGCAGATGCAGCTGCGCTGGGGCGAACGTGACGCGACCTATGCGCGCAACGGCACCGGCCTTGTCGGCGCGCTGATGGACGAGGGCAGTGCCGGCTACACCAAGCAGCAGCTGCAGGACGCCCTCATCAAGCTGCGCGCCAGCCTCAACGTCAGCAGCTACGACCAGGGCGCCACCCTCTTCATCAGCGCCGAGCGCGATACGCTGCTGCCGGCCTTGCGCGTGGCCGCCGACGCGTTGCGCAAGCCGCTGCTGCCGCAGGACGCCTTCGACCGCGAGATCAAGGCCGGCATCGCCGGCATCGAGGCCTCGCGCCAGGAGCCCGGCGTGCTGCGCCAGGAGGCCACGCGCGGCCACTACAACAAGGCGCGCGGCGTCACCCTCGGGCATCCGGACTACGTCATGGGCGTGGACGAGCGCATCGCCAACCTGAAGGCCACGACGCTGGACGACGTGAAGCGCTTTTACGCCGACTACTGGTCGACCAACGAGGCCCAGGTCAGCGCGGTCGGCGCCTTGCCGGAGGGCCTCGCCGCCGAAGTGGACAAGCTCTTCGGCGACTGGAAGAAGCCCGCCGCACCGAAGTTCGTGCGCCATGTGCCGCAGCACCTGGCCGTGCCGCCGGCACGCTTTGACGCCATCGCGCGCGACAAGGCCAACGCCATCGTGCGCATGCACCAGACGTTGCCGCTGAACAGCGAAGACCCCGACTACGCCGCGCTTGAGCTTGCTGTGCACATCTTCGGCGGCGGCGGGCTGGAGAGCCGGCTGTCCGAGCGCGTGCGCCAGAAGGAGGGCCTGACCTACGGCATCGGCGCGTCGCTGGGCGCGAGCTACTGGGGCACGGCAGGCAGCTTCGCCATCCAGGCCAGCTACGCGCCCGACAAGCGCGAGCGCGTCATCGCCGTCGTGCAGGAAGAGGTGGCCCGCATGGCCGCCGACGGCGTGACGGCCGCCGAATTGGCGCGCGCCAAGAAGGACATCCTGGAGGGCCGCAAGCAGGGCCGTGCCGACCCCGGCGCACTGGCCGGCGGCCTGACCAGCCTGGCCGAGCGCGGCGAGACCTGGGCGGCGGCGCAGAAGCGCGACGAAGCACTGGCCGCCGTCACCGTCGAGCAGGCCAACGCCGCCTGGCGCAAGCACATTGACGCGAAGAACTTCATCATTTCGACCGCAGGCGACTTCAAGTAGCAGTAGGTCTAGAGTTGGCCATTCCCCTTCAGGAGACCCGCGATGAAGATCGACCCCTACCTGTTCTTTGACGGCCGCTGCGAAGAGGCCATCGAGTTCTACAAGAAGGCGCTCGGCGCCCGTGTGGAATTCATGATGCGCAACTCCGAGAGCCCCGAGCCGCAGCCCGAGGGCATGCTGCCGCCGGGCTCGGAGAACAAGATCATGCATGCCTCGGTGCACATCGGCGGCGCGCTGGTCATGATGTCCGACGGCATGTGCACGGGCGAAGGCAGCTTCAAGGGCTTCTCGCTGTCGCTGGACTGCCCCGACCACGACGCCGCCCGCGAGGCCTTTGCCGCGCTCGCCGTTGGCGGCAAGGTGACGATGCCGCTGGGCAAGACCTTCTGGGCGCCGCTGTTCGGCATGGTCACCGACCCCTTCGGCGTGGGCTGGATGGTCGGCGTGTCGCCTGATGCGGAGTGAAGAACGGATTGCAGCTGCCCGCGCACCTCAAGGCCGACTGCTCGGCCTGCGCGGCGCTGTGCTGCGTGATCCCGCCCTTCGACGCGGTGCAGGGCTTCGGCTTCGACAAGCCCGCCGAGAAGGCCTGTCACCATCTCTGCGCGGACTTCCGCTGCGGCATCCATGACGGGCTGATCGAGCGGGGGTTTTCCGGCTGCGTGGCCTTCGACTGCTTGGGCGCCGGCCAACGGCTGACGGCGCAGGCCGTCGAGCGCTTCGGCAGCGCCGACTGGCGCGCGCGGCCCGACGTGGCGCGTTGGCTGTTCGCGGCCTATCCACGCATGCGCCAGGCGCAGGAATGGCTGGCGCGGCTCAGCCTGGCGGCAGCCGTGTCGGACTCGGGCGACCTGCGCATGCTGGCGGCCGAGCTGGAGGCGCAGTCGCCGAGCTGGCCGGACTGGAGCGCGGCCGAGCTCGCCGGCTGGCAGACTCGCGTGCAGGCGGCCCTGGCGCCGCTGGCACGGAATGGAAATTCAAGGAACTGATGCGATGCATGGATTGATGGGCAGCTTCAAGGCTGCAGAGGGCCGGCGCGCCGAACTGATCGCGCTGATGCTGGCCGAAACGGGCGAGATGCCGGGCTGCCTGAGCTACGTGATTGCCGAGGACCCGGCCGACGACGTGACCGTCTGGATCACCGAAGTCTGGGACAGCGCCGACGCGCACCAGGCCTCGCTCAAGCTGCCGGCGGTGCAGGCCGTCATCGCCAAGGCCCGGCCGCTGATCGCCAGCTTCGGCGAGTACCGCGTCACGCGGCCCATCGGCGGCCATCGCCTGGGAGCGCGTTGACATGCAATGGCACCGCCCCCGATCCCGCCGCGTTCAGGTGGCCGCCGTGCTGGCCAGCGTGATCGCCGCAGGCACGGTGCTCTACCTGTTCGACAGCTTCGGCATCGTCGGCCCTTCGACGCACACGGACCGGCAACTGGTCGCGACCGTCGACCTGCGCATCGGCAACCCGGTGGTGGAGCTTGCACGCGGCGAAGCCAAAGCCCGCAAGGACCTCGACGACGGCCTGCTTCAGCTGCAGACCTTCCTCGAACAGCCGCCGAGCAAGGCTGACCTGGCCAGGGCCGAGCGCCTGAAGACGCGTTACGGCGTCATCTGGATCAGCCGCGGCGCCGTGCCCACGCCGCAGTCGCAGGCCTACGCCGACGGCTACAACCGCGTGGTGCAGGCCGAGATCGAACGTCTGCATGGCCAGGACTTCCTGGAACGGTTGTTGCGCGACAGTGGACTCCCCAAGCTGGACAAGGCGGCACCGCCATGAAGCTCATCGGCATCCTCGATTCCCCCTTCGTGCGCCGCGTCGCCATCTCGATGCGCCTGCTGGGCCTGCCCTTCGAGCATGCGGCCGTGTCGGTGTTTCGCGGCTTCGGCGAGTTTCAGCAGATCAACCCGGTCGTGAAGGCACCCACGTTGATCGCCGACGATGGCAGCGTCTTGATGGACTCGACGCTGATGCTGATCTACGCCGAGGCGCTCGCCGGGCGCAGCCTGATGCCCGCCGAGCCGGCCGCGTTGCTGCGCGAACTGCGCCTCGTCGGCCTGGCGCTGGCGGGCTGCGAGAAGACGGCGCAGATCGTCTACGAGCGCGGCCTGCGCCCGGCCGAGAAGCTGCATCAGCCCTGGATAGACCGCGTCACCGGCCAGCTGCATGCCGCCTATGGCGAGTTGGACGCCGAGTTGGCCGCCCAGCCGCTGGACACGCGCGAGGCCGGTCTTCAGCAGGCCGCCATCACGGCCGGCGTGGCCTGGACCTTCACGCAGTTCATGCTGCCCGACGCGGCACCGGCCGCTCGCTTCCCGCATCTGGCCGCGCACGCGGCGGCGATGGAAGCGCTGCCGGTGTTCCGCGCCATTCCCTGTGACGACGCACTCAACCTCTGACATGGCTTCCAGGGCGGCGGCGCGCTGGGCGCCTACCAGGCGGGCTTTGTCGAGGCGCTGGAGGACGCGAACCTGCCGCCGGACTGGCTGGTGGGCACGTCCATCGGCGCCATCAATGCGGCCTTGATCGCCGGCAATGCGCCGGGTGATCGGGTGGTGGCGATGCGCAGCTTCTGGGAACGCGTGACGCGGCCGGCCTTTGCGCCGCAACTGCCCTCCAGCCCCTGGACGGCGCTGTGGCAGCAGGGCCTGCAGACCCGGCAGACGCTGACCAGCGGCGTGCCGGGCTTCTTCAAGCCGCGCGGCCCGCAGTCGTGGGACATGAACCGCCGCGCGCCGCTGGCGGACCTTCCCGAAGGGTTGTGGACTGAAAGGCCGCGCGCGGCGTTGCAAATGCTCGCCGGGTGCCCAACCCGGCTCCGCTTTGCGCCTTGCTCGCGGCCTTTCTGACCACAACGCGACCCGTTGCCATGGCGACAGCTGGCCCCCACGCTAGCCGAATCATGGAGCACCTGGGCGACCACGAGCGCATGCAGAACCTGCGCCGCGCGCAGCGCCTGGTCGGCAGGCAGCTCGGCGCCAAGGCCGCCGCCGACCCGGGCGTCAAGGAGCTGCTGGCGCTGGGTTGCGACTCGCGCATCGCGAGAACGGCGATTGATGGACGCCGATGCGCGGCTCGTGAATTCGAGAGAAGCGTAACGTCGGTAAGCGAATCCACCGCGATCTGCGTTCGCGCATCTGCTGGAGATACTCCCGCGCCTGACCGACCCAGGGCGACCCAGGGCACGTGCCAGATGGCTTGCTTATTGGCGGGTCATCTCGGGCTGGGACCATGAACAACTATTGGAGGAACACCATGAAATTCTCAAACTGGATTCGCTGCGCCATCGTGGCGGTCATGACCCCCCTGCTGAGCGTCGGCGCGTTGGCACAGGCCGGCTATCAGTCGACCCATACCGGCAAAGGTACCTACTACGGATACGGCGGTGGCGGGAATTGCAGCTTGCCCATGCCGGCAAGCACCACCCTCACAGCCGCCATGAATGCGGCGGACTACAACGGCTCGCAAGCCTGTGGTGCCTACATCGAGGTGACCAACCTCAACACGATGCAGAAGGTCGTGGTGCGCATCGACGACCAATGCCCTGGATGCGGCGTCGGCGATGTCGATCTTTCGGAGCAAGCCTTCGCCAAGATCTCTCCACTGGGCGCGGGCATCATTCCGATCAGCTGGACGTATGTGAGCGGCACGTCCACGCCGGCCAAGGTGTACTTCAAGGAAGGCTCCAGTGAATGGTGGGCTGGCATCCAGGTGCGCGAGCATCGCAACCCGGTCGCCAGCGTTGCCTACCGGCGCACGGGCAGCGGGTCGTCCTATGCCGGCCTGCCGCGTGAGTCGTACAACTACTTCATCGCGTCCGGCGGCATGGGCGCGGGGCCCTATGACCTGCAGATCACGGATGTCTTCGGCAACGTGCTCAACGTCGGCTCGGTGGCGCTGGCGGTCACCACTGAAATTTCCACGGGCCAGCAGTTCCCACAGGTTCTGGCCACGGGCGTGACCGGCGGCGGGTCGTCCGGGTCGCCCGGCACCACTACCACCGTTGGAGCCACGACGAGCCTGAGTCCCATCAACGAATGGAACGGCGGCTACTGCACCAATGTCAACGTCACCAACCCGAACAGCTCGCCACTGACCTGGACGGTCAAGATCACCATCGCCGGCACGGTGAGCAGCTCGTGGAATGGCAACCTGACCCAGTCGGACACCCAGCTCACCGCGACCGGGGCGGACTGGAACAAGACGCTGGCCGCAGGCGCGACAACGCAGTTCGGGTTCTGCGCCAACCGCTGAAATGCGGCGATAGGTCTGCGGATGGGCCATGGTGGCCGCCAAGCCGACAACAGTAGCTCAGGCACCGGCTGACTGTGCCGTCAGCTCAGGCCTGGGCCAGCGCATCCAGTTTCTGCACTGTCGCCCAGTTGCGTGTAGTGCCCGCTTCGCCGAGCTTCTTGAGCAACAGCACCGCTGCCTTGCTTTCCAGGATGCCGTTGCCGCACCACAGATAGGCCGCGTACGCCGTGATGACGAAGCGCTCGCCGCTGTCGGCCATGACGGTTGCGGCGGCCTGCAGCGTGGTGGTGTCGGCAGGGATGGCGACCAGGAGGCGACTTGGGTCGTCAGCCTCGGCAATCGGATGGGCCGCCGCGATGGTGGCCCACTCGGCGGCCGTCTTCAGGATGACGACGGCGTCGACGCCGAGCTTCTCGGCCACTGCCGCGCGGATCTTGTCGGCGCTGAGCTTCTTCTTCACGTCGAAGACCGCGTTGCCGCTGTTCAGCAGCGTCGCGACGTTCGTGGCGCCCAGTTCAGTGAGCAGCGCCTTGAGGTCAGCCATCGCCAGGCGCTTGGCCTTGCCGACGTTGATGCCGCGCCAAAGGGCGACGTAGCGCATGTTCCGAACTCCTGTGAAAGAAAAGGCGGGCTGCCGAGCCGGGGTTGTAGCTCAGAACCAGGGGCGCAGCCTCTCGACGTAGCCCTCAGGCAGCACATGCCCGCCCGGGAAGCGCAGGTGCTGCTTGCTGGTGCCGGGCAGCGCGTCGAACAGGGCCTGGTTCTGCGCCGCGCTGGCGTGCTCGTCGTCATCCGCGCTGAGCAGCCACACGGTCTTGCCGGCCAGCCCGGCGAGGAGGCGTTGCGGTGAGACGGCGGCCAGCTTGTCGTCCACGTAAGGCGGCACGATGGCCGCGACCGCCTCGATGCGCGTGTCCAGGCCGCCCAGCAACAGTGCCATCTGCGCCCCCATGCTGTAGCCGGCCGCGCGGATGTGGCGGGCGTCGATGGTGGGCTGGCGCACCGCCCAGTCCAGCAGCACGCGGTAGTCCTTCACCGTGTCGACGACCATGCGCTCGTAGGCTTCGCGCCGGCCCCACAGGTGCAGGTCGCGCATGATGTGTCGGACGGTGTGGTCAGGGTTCTTTCGATCACCGTGCTCGCGCGCGTCGAGCGCCAGCACGGCGTAGCCGCGGGACAGCGCCAGCGCGGTGATGCGCTGCGTCTGTTCGATGGTGGGGCGTTCCTTGAACTCGGCCTGCCACCAGCGATGGTGGTTGCGGCCCATGCCGTGCAGGCCGAGCAGCACGGGCACGGGCCCGGTGGCGCCCCTGGGGTAGACGATGCGCCCCGTCGCCTCGCGGCCGTCGAAGCTGATGAAGCGCAGCGTCTGCGCCCGGTGGCCGCCGTCGATATCTTCCAGCGGGTCGAGCCGAACCTCCAGCCCGGCCACCGGCGCAAGGGCGTGGCGCGACTGCAGCTCGGTCGGCGAGAGGTCATAGGGTCTGAGACCGAAGGCGGCCCACCAGACGGCGCCTGCGGCGGCGGCCAGCCCAAGGAGAGCAGAGATGTATTTGCCGGCTTTCTTCATCATCGTGGTGGCTGTCTGGTGGGGAGAGGCCGCCAGTCTGTGAGACCACGCGTGAAGGAAACGTGAGGCCTCAGGAGACCAGGCTGACGCGCGTGACGCCGGCCTCGTGGCTCAGTTCAAGCCTCAGGCCGTGGCGCTCGGCCAACCGCCGCACGATGGACAGGCCCAGGCCCAGGCCGGCGCTGGCCTCGCCCTTCAGGCCCGTCTCGCGGCCGGCCGCGCCAGCCTGCAGCAGCGCTGGCGGCGGCGGTTCGCTCGCATTGCTGAGGCTCAGGCGTCGCGGGTCGGCCTCGATGCGGATGTGCGGCGAGCCGCGATGCGCCAGCGCATTGGCCAGCAAATTGGCGAGCAACAGTCGCGTCAGCGCCGGTGGCCAGGGACGGGTCAAGCCGGGCGGCACATCGATCTCCAGCGCCACGCCGTGCCGGTCCAGCAGCGGCGCGTGGGCGAGCACCAGCTGTTCGATCTGGGGCAGCAGTGCCAGTTCGGGCGCGGCGGCGGGCACGTCGCTCTCGCGCGCCAGGGTGAGCAGCAGGTCCACGGTCTGGTGCAACTGCCAGATCGCCGAGTCCATGGTCGCCAGCGTCGCCTGCTGTGTGGGCGAGGCGCTGCGCTGCAGGTCCTCGCGGGCCATGCCGAGCACCGCCAGCGGCGTGCGCAACTCGTGGCTGGCGTCGCGCGTGAAGGTTTGTTCGCGTGCGATGAGATCGCGGGTGCGCCGGTTCAGCGCGTCCAGGTGGCGGGCCAGTCGGCCGACCTCATCCTCCGCGGCCTGCGGCGGGCCGGCCAGATCAAGCGGCAACTGCTCGGGGCGGCTTTGCGCCACGCGGTCCGCCAGCCGGGCCAGCGGCGCGCTGCTGCGCCAGGCCAGCCAGGCGCCCAGGGCCAGCGCCAGCAGCGTCGCACCGCCGCAGCACAGGCCCAGCCACAGCAGCAGCCGATGGCGCATGGGCCGCACCACCAACTGGCTGCCCACCTCGGCCACCAGCAGCGCCCCGGCGGCATCAAGTGGCTGCAGGTGATAGTGCCGGCCCGCCTCGCCCGGCAGCTCGCGGGCTTGCGGGCGCGCGGCGAGTGCTCGGGCGAAGTCATCGGGCAGCGAGGCGCCGTCGCGGTAGATGCGGATGAAGTCCTGTGCCGGCACGGCCCAGTCGCCATGCCGGGCATGGTGGGCCTGCTGGCGGCTGAGTTCCTGGCGCAGCGCGCTGGCGAAGAATTCGTCCTCGACGGCGTAGACGAACAGCATCGCGAACAGGCCGAACAGCGCGCTGACCGCCAGCGCATAGCCGGCGAAGGCCAGCGTCAGGCGGCGACGCAAGCGCGGTCGGTAAGCAGGCGCTGCTGCGCTCATCCAGGCAGATCCAGGCGCAGCCCCACGCCGTGAACCGTCTTGACCAGCGCCTGGTCCGCGGCCAGCGCCTGGCGCAGCGTGTAGAGATGGCTGCGCAGCGCGTCGGACTCGGGCGGCTCGTCTGCCCACAGCTGCTGCTGCAGCTCGCTGCGCGTGACGGTGCGCGGCCAGGCCTCGGCCAGGGCCACCAGCAGCCGATACGCTTGGCGCGGCAGTGGCAAGACCGGGCCATCCCCGGCACTGACTGCGCCTGCACGCCGGTCGATGCGCAGCGGGCCACGCTGCAGCACCGGGCTGCGCCCCAGCTCACCGCGCCGCGCCAGCGCCTGGCAGCGCCACAGCAGTTCCTCGCCGGCAAAGGGCTTGAGCAGGTAATCGTCGGCGCCTGCGCCGAAGCCCTGGCGCTTGTCGTCCAGGCCGTCGCGGGCGGTCAGCATCAGCACGGGCACGTGGCGGTCGGCTTGTTCGCGCAACCGGCGGCATAGCTCAATGCCGTCCAGGCCGGGCAGGCCCAGGTCCAGCACCAGCACGTCGGGTGGCTGCTCCAGCGCCAGCTGCAGGCCCAGCCGGCCGTCGCTGGCTTCCTCCACCAACCAGCCCGCGCCCTGCAGCAGCGCCGCGATCTGGGCGCGCAGCGGCGCATGGTCCTCGACGACCAGGATGCGATTCACGGCGTCTCCTCGGCGCAGGCGATGCGCGTCAGTCTAGGCAAGGCCGCGTGAAGGAAACGTCAAGGAAGCGCTGCGCTCGAGGGCGGGTTCGGCGCTTCCTCAGGCCATGCCTTGGTGCCGCAGCAGCGCGTCGATCTTCGGCTCACGGCCACGGAAGGCCTTGAAGTTCTCGATGGCATCGCGCGCGCCGCCTTGCTCCAGCACTTCATTCAGAAAGCGCTTGCCGGTCGCCGGGTTGAACACGCCTTCTTCCTCGAAGGCGCTCCAGGCGTCGGCGCTGAGCAGCTCGGCCCATTTGTAGCTGTAGTAGCCCGCCGCGTAGCCGCCCGCAAAAATGTGCGAGAAGCTGTGCTGGAAGCGGTTGAAGCTCGGCGGGACGAGCACGGCGACTTCGGCGCGAACGTCGTCGACCACCTTCTGCACGTCGGCCTCCGAGCCCGGCGTGGCATGCAGGCGCATGTCGAACAGCGAGAACTCGATCTGGCGCAGCGTCATCAGCCCGCTCTGGAAGTTCTTGGCGGCGATCATCTTGTCGAACAGCTCGCGCGGTAGCGGCTCGCCCGTGTCGACATGGCCGCTCAGCTGGCAGAGGACGTCCCACTCCCAGCAGAAGTTCTCCATGAACTGGCTGGGCAGCTCGACGGCGTCCCACTCGACGCCGGAGATGCCCGACACGCCCAGGTCGTTCACCTGCGTCAGCATGTGATGCAGGCCGTGGCCGAACTCGTGGAAGAGGGTGATGACGTCGTCGTGCGTCAGCAGCGCAGGTTTGTCGCCCACCGGAGGCGCGAAGTTGCAGGTCAGCAGCGCGACCGGCGTCTGCTGTTCGCCGGAAGGCTTGAGCCAGCGGCTGCGCACTTCGTCCATCCAGGCGCCGGGGCGCTTGCCGTTGCGGGCGTAGAGGTCGAGGTAGAACTGGGCGATCAACACGCCACCACGGCGCATCTCGTAGAACTTGACGGTCTCGTGCCAGACCGAGGCGTGGGCCTCGCTGATCGACACATCGAACAGCCGCTCGATGATGGAGAACAGGCCGGGCACCACCTTCGTGGCCGTGAAGTAGAGCTTCACCGTCTGGTCGCTGAAGGCGTAGCGGGCTTCCTTGAGCTTCTCGCTCCAGTAGGACACGTCCCAGGATTCGAGCGGTTGCCCCTTGGCGAACTCGCGCAGCTCGGCCAGGTCCTTCTCGGCGAAGGGGCGGGCACGCTTGGCGAGGTCGCTCAGGAAAGTCGTCACCTCGGCCGGCGTGGAGGCCATCTTGGGCGCCAGCGACACGTCGGCGAAGTTGGCGTAGCCGAGCAGCTGAGCTTCCTCCTGACGCAACGCCACGATCTCGCGCAGCGCGGCGGTGTTGTCCCACTCCGGCTTGCCCGATTCGCTCGCGCGGGTCACGTAGGCGCGGTAGAGCTTCTCGCGCAGCGCGCGGTTCTCGGCGTATTGCATGACGGGCAGGTAGACCGGGAAGTGCAGCGTGATCTTGTGGCCACCATCGTCCAGCTTGGTCGCGTCCAGCACGTCCTGCGGCACGCCGGCGAGTTCGTCGGCGGTCGCGATGTAGCTCCAGCCATCGGTCGCGTCCAGCACATGCTCGCTGAACTGCTGCTGCAGCTCGGCGCTGCGTTCCTGGATGGCCGCGTAGCGCTCGCGGGCCTCGCCCTGCAGCTCGGCGCCGGACAGCACGAAGTCGCGGATGGCGTGCTTGAGCAGCTGCTGGCGCGGCGCGCTCAAGGAATCGCCCTGCGCGGCCACGACGGCCTTGTACTTGGCGAACAGCGCCTCGTTGGCGCCCATCGCCGTGCTGAACTCGGTGACGGCCGGCAGCACCGCGTTGTAGGCCTCGCGCAGCGCGGGCGTGTCCGCCACGGCGTTGAGATGGCCGACGGCATGCCAGGCCGTGCCCATGCGCTCGGTCGCGGTGTCGAGGATGCGTGACAACACGTCGTAGTCGGCCGGTGTTTCGGGCCTGGTGGCCTCGTCCAGCGCGGCTTGCGCGGCGGCCAGCAGCTCGGTGATGGCGGGCTGCACATGTTCGGGGCAGATGGCCGCGAACTCGGGCAGGGCGGCGGTGGAGAGCAGGGGATTGGTCATGATGGAGATGCAGTAGGGCTCAGAGGCCGAAACTCAACTGGCGTTCGTGTCTTAGTGCGAGCAAAAGTACACGATCTTGACCATGAGCGTAGAGCAGGACGTAAGGCTTGACGACGAGTTCGCGCAGATGCGGCAGGCCTTGAGCCGCCGCTTGCGCGATGGCCCGCTCGGCCAGCGCTCGCCCCTGAAAAGATTGCGCCTGCAGGAAGCGAGCCGGGCGGCCGGAAGCAGGATTCCAACTGAGCAGTTCCCGCACCTCGGCCAACTGGGAGAGCAGCCGGGCGTAGCGCGCATCTGCACTGGCGTCATCCTGCTGGCGCATGAATTCGCCGCTCGCCCGCACGTCGCGGATGAAGGATTGCGAGGCCTGGAGCCGGGCGTGGACGGGCAGTGGCACGAAGCTCAGCGTGCAGGCAGGGCCAGCGCGGCATCCAGCAAGCTGTCGTCCACCACGCGTCCAGAGGCCAAGTCAGCCAACCCTTCCAGCGCCCCCTGGCCGAGCATCAGGTGGCCGTGCTCGGCTTCGAGCGCGTGGTAGTAGTCGAGCTTGCGGGCGTCCACCAAGGCGACATAGCTGCTGCCGTTTTTCGTCAGCACCTTCTCGCGACCGGCGCTCACCACGTCTTCCGCGAGCTCCGTCAACCGGGCGCGCGCATCGCTGATGGGAACCACGTCACTGCTTCGTATGCTCATGGCAACTCCTGTTAACGGATTCGTTGCAGCATAGTGCAACGGTCAGTCGACAGATTCAAGCCCGCTCTGCCGATTCAAGCGTGTTGACCAGCAACATGGCAATCGTCATCGGGCCGACCCCGCCCGGCACGGGGGTGATCCAGCCCGCCACTTCCTTCACACCGTCGAAGTCCACGTCGCCGCAGAGCTTGCCGTCGTCGTTGCGGTTCATGCCCACGTCGATGACGACGGCGCCGGGCTTGACCATGTCGGCCGTCAGCACGTTGCGCTTGCCCACGGCGGCGACGATCACGTCGGCCTGGCGCGTCATGGCGCCCAGGTCCGCCGTGCCGCTGTGGCAGACGGTGACGGTGGCGTTCGCGGCCAGCAGCATCAGCGCCATCGGCTTGCCGACGATGTTGCTGCGGCCGATGACGACGGCGTGCTTGCCCTTCAGGTCCTTCATGCCGATGTGTTCCAGCATCTTCATGCAGCCGTAAGGCGTGCAGGCCTTGAAACCGGGCTCACCCACCAGCAGCGCGCCAGCGCTGGCGACGTGGAAGCCGTCGACGTCCTTGGCCGGTGAGATGGACTCGATGACCTTGTGGTCGTCGATGTGCTTGGGCAGAGGCAGCTGCACCAGGATGCCGTGGATGGTCGGATCGTTGTTCAGCGCCTCGACGCGGGCCAGCAACTCGGCCTCGGTCATCGTCGCCTCGTACTTTTCCAGCCGCGAGTGGATGCCGGCTTCCTCGCAGGCCTTGACCTTGTTGCGCACATAGACCTGGCTGGCCGGGTTGTCGCCAACGAGGACGACGGCGAGGCCGGGCTGGTGGCCTTTGGCGGTCAGCGCGGCGGCGCGGGTGGCGGCTTCGGCACGCAGTTGCTTGGCCAGGGCGAGGCCGTCGATCAGTTGGGCAGTCATGGCAGATGAGTTCGGTTCATGTTCAGAAAGCAAAAAGCCGCTGAAAGTTCAGCGGCCTCTTGGGTAAATCAAGAACTCAAGCCTTGGCGGTCGCACCCAAGGCAATCTTGAGCAGGTCGGCCACCGTGTTGGCGTTGAGCTTTTCCATGATGTTGGCGCGGTGGGCTTCGACCGTCTTGATGCTGATGCCGAGGTCGTCGGCAATCTGCTTGTTCAGGCGGCCGGCGACGATGCGCTCCAGCACTTGCGCTTCACGTGTCGTGAGCCGCGCCAGCAGGGCGTCGCGGCTTGCGGCTTCCTGGTGGCTGGAGAAGGCTTCGCGGGCCTGGTCGAGCATGCGCTCCACGAGTGCCAGCAGTTCCTCTTCCTTGAACGGCTTCTCGATGAAGTCCATCGCGCCCTTCTTCATCGTCTGCACTGCCATGGGCACGTCGCCGTGGCCGGTGATGAAGACGATGGGCAAGGGGCTCTTGCGCTCGATGAGACGGTCCTGGAGTTCCAGGCCGGTCATGCCGTCCATGCGGATGTCTGCGATGAGGCAGGCGACCTCGCGGGGGTCGTAGCGCGTGAGGAAGGATTCGGCCGAGTCAAAACATTTGACCCGGTAGTCCTTGCCTTCAAGCAGCCACTGCAGGGAGTCGCGGACCGCTTCGTCGTCGTCTACGACGTAGACGTTGCCCTTTTTGGGGATCAAGCTCATGGTGTGGTGGGTTCGGTTCTCTGAGCGTGGCCGGCGGCACCGTTGGAGGCGTCCGCGCGCAGGTGTTCTGAGGTGATGGTGACCGGGATCGTGAAGGCGAATCGGCACCCAACGACGAGGGCGCCATTGTAGAGGTTCTCGGCTTTTATCCGGCCCTGGTGGGACTCGACGATAGACCGGCATAACCCTAAGCCGATGCCCAGGCCATCGGCCTTGGTGGAGAAGAAGGCCTCATACATGCGGGCCAGCACCTCGTCGGGCAAGCCGGGCCCCATGTCGGTCACCGAGAACTCGATGTGGCCGCCCAGCTCCGCGCTGTGCTTGGGCACCACGCGCAGCTCGATGTGGCGGCGCGAGGTGGGCAGGGAGGCGTTGTCGATGGCCTCCGCCGCGTTCTTCAGCAGGTTCATCAGCACCTGCTCGATGAGGATGGGGTCCACCATCATCTGCGGCAGCCGCTGCGCGATGTAGGTGTGGATGGCGACGTTGCGGCGGCGCAGTTCGATGCCCGCCAGCTCCACGGCGTCCTCGACGATGTCGGGCGCAAAGGCCGGCGCGCGCTGCGGCTCGCTGCGCTTCACGAAGTTGCGGATGCGGTGAATGATCTGGCCGGCGCGCTCGGCCTGCTTGGCCGTCTTGGTCAGCGCGGCCATCAGCGACTCCTTGTCGATGCTGTCCGCGCGCACGCGGCTGACCATGCCGTTGCAGTAGTTGGTGATGGCGGTCAGCGGCTGGTTCAGCTCGTGGGCCACGCTGGAGGCCATTTCGCCCATGGTCATCAGCCGGCTGGTGACTTGCGCCTTGTCGGCCTGCAAGGCGGCCTGGGCCTCGGCGGCGCGGCGCATCGTGATGTCGGTGGCGATCAGCATCTGCGCCAGGCGGCCGTCGGTCCACTGCAGGTAGCGGGCGCGCACGTCGAACCACATCGCCAGCGATTCCACGTAGACCTCGCGCGGGTCCGAACCCAGGTCGGTCAGGGCCTCGGCGGGCAGGCCGGAATAGTCGTCCACCTCGTCGGCGCTGTCGTCGATGCCGCGCCGGTTGGTGGTGCCCATCAACTGGCCGCCCGCCAGCAGCGCGTGGCCGGCCGGGTCGGCGCCGAACCAGAGCCGGTAGCTGCGGTTGGCGAACAGCAGCTCGGGCGGCGTGACGGACAGCACGGACACGGCCGCGTCCAGCCCTTCCAGCACGGTCGTGAAGCGTTCGTGCGAGGCGGAGAGCTGGTCGCGCACGCGCTTGGCCTCGGTGATGTTGGTCATCGAGGTCATCCAGCCGGTCTGCTTGCCCTTGGTGTCCACCAGCGGCGAAACATAGACGCGCGCATCGAAGGTCGAGCCGTCCTTGCGCTGGATCCTGACCTCCACGCCGCCCGAGGGGCTGCGGCCGCCGAGCTCCTGCTGCAGCAGCCGCGCGTTCTCCTCGCGGCGGTCGTTGGGCCAGAAGGGGTAGGGCGGCGTGCGGCCGACGAGGTCGGTGTCCGAGAACCCCGTCATCGCGCAGAAGGCCGGGTTCACGTAGGTGATGCGCGTGTCCATGTCCATGGCGCGCATACCGGTCAGCATGGAGTTCTCCATCGCGCGGCGGAAGTTGGTCTCCAGCGTCAGCGCGTTCTGAATCTGTGTGCGTCGGCGCATGTGGCGCCAGGTGCCGAGCAGCATCCACACCGTCATGCCCGCGAGCGCCAGCACCAGCCAGAACAGCGCGTTGTTGATGAGGCCGATGGACGTGCGCCAGCCCTGGCCGCGCAGCACCAGGCCGTTCAGCGCCGGCGCCAGCGGTACGTCGTGCAGCAGCGCCGCGCGGCGCAGGCGCTGGCCGGGCATGGGCGTGACGGTGCTGCTGACGACCTGGTCGCGCGAATCCAGCACGGCGATGCTGTGGCGCGTGGAGACCTCGCTGGGCACGTAGTAGCGCAGCAGGGCCTCGACGGTGTACTCGGCGATCAGCACGCCGACGAAGCCGCCCCGGTCGATCAGCGGGATGTGCAGCTGGAAGACGGTGACGCCGTTGCTGTCGGTGAATGGCGGCGAGTAGACGGGCTGGCGTCGGTCCTTGGCGGCCTCGAAGGCTTGTTCCGCCGCGTTGGACTGGTTGGGCATGGGCATGGACGGGTCGTTGCCGTCGGCGGACATCAGGCCGTCGGCCTGGAAGCCCGACGCGCCCACGCTGCTGCGGCGCTCGCGCTTGTTGCTCAGCCAGGTCACATGCGTCAGCTCGGGCCGGTCGCGCGCAAAGGCCTGGGCCTGGGCGGAGAACTCATGCGCGTCGATCTGGCGGGTGACCACTTCGCGCGCAATGCGCACGAGCTGCTCCTGGTTCTCGATCAGGCGCAGGCGGATCTGCTGCTGGGCGATCTCGGTGTCACGCTTGACGGACTCGGTCTCGCGCTCGATTTCTTCGTTGCGCAGATACCAGAAGGCCGAAATGATGGCCGCCAGGAAAAGCAGCACGGAGATCAGCGGGCCCAGCGTGGCCAGCCTGTCCTGGCGCGACGGCGACTGCCGGAACCACCAGGTGGCGACCAGGCGGCGCCAAGGCGCCAGCAGGCGTTGTCGGCGTGTGCGGGTCACGGGAGCGTGCGAATCAAGGGCCATCGCTAAATTATCCGGGGCGGCGGCAGTCACCGTAATTTCACAATAAGAAATCGTCTCGCGCCATTTGGGAAGTTCAAGCGCTTTATGAGACACTGCGGCCGCCCGCAGCGCCTGCGTTCGCGCACGCCCTTGTAGAACACCCGCCGCCCGTAGAGGTGGCACTTGAAGGAGACACGGCCATGTCAGCCCAGCCACAAGAGTTTCTCGGCGCCGCCGCGAACGACAACGACCCGCAGGAAACCCGTGAGTGGCTGGATGCCCTCTCGGCCGTCATCGGCGAGGAGGGCGATGCATCAGGAAGCGAGCGCGCCCACTTCCTGCTCGAAACCCTGATCGACCACGCCCGCCAGGCCGGCATCGACGTGCCGTTCTCGGCCAACACGGCCTACGTCAACACCATCCCGACCGACCAGGAAGAACGCTTCCCCGGCAACATCGAGATCGAGGAGCGTCTGCGCGCATTCATGCGCTGGAACGCGATGGCGATGGTGGTGCGTGCCAACAAGCACAACCCCGAAGATGGGGGTGACCTGGGCGGCCACATCAGCTCGTTCGCGTCGCTGGCCACCATGCTGGGCTGCGGCTTCAACCACTTCTGGCATGCCGACGACGGCGTGCACGGTGGCGACCTGCTCTACATCCAGGGCCACAGCGCCCCGGGCATCTACGCCCGCGCCTTCATGGAAGGCCGCATCACCGAAGAACAGCTCATCAACTTCCGCCAGGAAGTAGACGGCAAGGGCCTGTCGAGCTACCCGCATCCCAAGCTGATGCCCCACTTCTGGCAGTTCCCGACCGTCTCGATGGGCCTGGGCCCCTTGATGGCCATCTACCAGGCCCGCTTCCTGAAGTACCTGCATGCCCGCGGCATCGCCGACACGAGCAAGCGCAAAGTCTGGGTCTTCCTGGGCGACGGCGAGATGGACGAGCCGGAATCGCTGGGCGCCATCGGCCTGGCCGCACGCGAGAAGCTCGACAACCTGATCTTCGTCGTCAACTGCAATCTGCAGCGCCTGGACGGCCCGGTGCGCGGCAACGGCAAGATCATCCAGGAGCTCGAAGGCGAGTTCCGCGGCGCCGGCTGGAACGTCATCAAGCTGATCTGGGGCGGCTACTGGGACCCGCTGCTGGCGCGCGACAAGGACGAGCTGCTGCGCAAGGTCATGATGGACACCGTCGACGGTGACTACCAGGCCATGAAGGCCAACGACGGCGCCTTCGTGCGCAAGAACTTCTTCGGCAAGCATCCCAAGCTGCTGGAACTCGTCGCCAAGATGAGCGACGAGGACATCTGGCGCCTGCAACGCGGCGGCCACGATCCGCAGAAGGTCTATGCTGCGTATCACAAGGCGGTCAACACCGTCGGCCAGCCGACAGTGCTGCTGATCAAGACCGTCAAGGGCTTCGGCATGGGCAAGATCGGTGAAGGCAAGAACACCGCCCACCAGACCAAGAAGCTGCAGGACGACGACATCCGCGCCATGCGCGACCGTTTCAACATCCCCGTGTCGGATGAAGACCTGCCCAAGATCCCGTTCTACCAACCGGCCGAAGGCTCGCAGGAACTGAAGTACCTGCACGAGCGCCGCAAGGCCCTGGGTGGCTACCTGCCCAAGCGCCGCGCCAAGACCGACGAGGCGTTGAAGGTGCCCGACCTGGCCACCTTCCAGCCCGTGTTGGACCCGACGGCGGAAGGCCGTGAGATCTCGACGACGCAGGCCTATGTGCGCTTCCTGACCACGCTGCTGCGCGACAAGGAGCTCGGCCCGCGCGTCGTGCCCATCCTGGTGGATGAGGCGCGCACCTTTGGCATGGAAGGCCTGTTCCGCCAGATCGGCATCTACAACCCTGCGGGCCAACAGTACACGCCGGTCGACCGCGACCAGGTCATGTACTACCGCGAGGACAAGGCCGGCCAGGTGCTGCAGGAAGGCATCAACGAAGCCGGCGGCATGGCCAGTTGGATCGCTGCGGCAACGTCGTACTCGACGAACAACCGCGTGATGATTCCGTTCTTCGTCTACTACTCGATGTTCGGCTTCCAACGCATCGGCGACCTGGCCTGGGCCGCCGGCGACATGCAGGCCCGTGGCTTCCTGCTGGGCGGCACGTCCGGCCGCACGACGCTGAACGGCGAAGGCCTGCAGCACGAGGACGGCCACAGCCACATCTTGGCCAGCACGATTCCTAACTGCGTGTCCTATGACCCGACCTTCGCGCACGAAGTGGCGGTCATCATGCAGCGCGGCTTGAAGCGCATGGTGGAAGACCAGGAAAACGTCTACTACTACATCACCCTGCTGAACGAGAACTACCCGATGCCTGGCCTCAAGGCCGGCACCGAGGAACACATCCTCAAGGGCATGTACCTGCTCGAAGAGGCCGACGCGGGCAAGACCATCGCCGTCAACCTGCTGGGCTCCGGCACCATCCTGCGCGAGAGCCAAGTGGCCAAGATGCTGCTGGAAGAAGAGTGGGGCGTGGGCGCCAACGTGTGGAGCTGCCCGAGCTTCAACGAGCTGGCCCGCGACGGCCAGAACGCCGAGCGCTGGAACCTGCTGCACCCGACCGAACTGGCCTGCGTGCCTTTCGTGACGCAGCAACTCGGCCACACCAAGGGCCCGGTGATCGCGTCGACCGACTACATGAAGAACTACGCCGAGCAGATCCGCGCCTTCATCCCGCGTGGCCGTTCGTACAAGGTGCTGGGCACCGACGGCTTCGGGCGCTCGGACTTCCGCAGCAAGCTGCGTGCGCACTTCGAAGTCAACCGCCACTACATCGTCGTGGCCGCGCTGAAGGCGTTGGCCGATGACGGCGCGGTGCCGGTCGAGCGCGTGGCGGAGGCGATTGCCAAGTACGGCATTGACGCCAACAAGATCAATCCTTTGTACGCGTAAGCCCGGGGAGACAAAAAAATGGCATTGGTTGAAGTCAAGGTTCCGGACATCGGCGATTTCGACGAAGTCGGCGTCATCGAGGTGCTGGTCAAGGTGGGCGACACCGTCAAGGTCGAGCAAAGCCTGATCACCGTCGAGAGCGACAAGGCGTCGATGGAGATTCCGTCGTCGCAGGCCGGCGTCGTCAAGGAGATCAAGGTCGCCGTGGGCGACAAGGTCAAGCAGGGCAGCGTGCTGGTGCTCGTCGAAGGCGAGGGCGCTGCTGCGCCCGCGCCTGCGGCGGCCGCCCCGGCCCCTGCCGCTGCTGCACCGGCCCCAGCTCCTGCGGCCGAGCCCGCCGCGCCTGCGCCGGCCCCCGCGCAGAGCAGCGGCCCCGTCACCATCGAAGTGCCCGACATCGGCGACTTCGACGAAGTGGCCGTCATCGAGCTGCTCGTGAAGGTCGGCGACACCGTCAAGGTCGAGCAGAGCCTCATCACCGTCGAGAGCGACAAGGCCTCGATGGAGATCCCGTCGTCGACCGCCGGTGTCGTCGAGGAGTTGCTCGTCAAGATCGGCGACAAGGTCAAGAAGGGCTCGCCGCTGGCGCGCGTGACTGCTACCGGTGGCGCATCTGCGCCCGTCGCAGCGCCCGCCACGGCCGCTGCGTCTCCGGCCCCGTCGCCTGCGGCTCCCGCAGCCGCCGAAGTAAAGACGGTGCCAACCGCCGCGCTGCCGCCGCACCAGCCCTCCGCGCCCACTGGCAACCTGCCGCACGCCTCGCCCAGCATCCGCAAGATCGCCCGTGAACTCGGCGTGCCGCTGGCCGAGGTGAAGGGCAGTGGCGCCAAGGGCCGCATCGTCGAGAGCGACGTGCAGGGCTTCGTCAAGGCCGTCATGAGCGGCGCGGTGCAGACCGCTGCGCAAAAGGCTGTCGCACCCCCGGCAGCTTCTGGCGGTGGCTCTGGCCTCAATGTGCTGGCCTGGCCCAAGGTCGACTTCGAGAAGTTCGGTGCCGTCGAGCGCAAGGAGCTGTCGCGCATCAAGAAGATCTCGGGCGCCAACCTGCATCGCAACTGGGTGGTCATCCCGCACGTCACCAACCATGACGATGCCGACATCACCGAGCTGGAAGCCTTCCGCGTCCAGCTGAACAAGGAGAACGAGAAGGCCGGCATCAAGGTCACGATGCTTGCCTTCATGATCAAGGCGGCCGTGGCGGCGCTGAAGAAGTTCCCCGAGTTCAACAGCTCGCTCGATGGCGACACGTTGGTGCTGAAGCAGTTCTTCCACATCGGCTTCGCGGCAGACACGCCCAACGGCCTCGTCGTGCCCGTCATCCGCGACGCCGACAAGAAGGGCATCTTCCAGATCACCGCCGAAATGGGTGAGCTGGCCAAGAAGGCCCGCGACGGCAAGCTCGGCCCCGCCGACATGACCGGCGGCTGCTTCTCGATCTCGTCACTCGGCGGCATCGGCGGCAAGTACTTCACGCCCATCATCAATGCGCCCGAGGTGTCCATCATGGGCGTCTGCAAGAGCAGCATCGAGCCCGTGTGGGACGGCAAGGCCTTCCAGCCGCGCCTGATCCTGCCGCTGTCGTTGAGCTGGGACCACCGCGTCATCGACGGCGCTGCGGCTGCTCGCTTCAACGTCTACTTCGCGTCGCTGCTGTCCGACTTCCGTCGGATCGCGCTGTAAGAGGGGCTGGACTCATGGCAATCATTGAAGTTCAAGTTCCGGACATCGGCGACTTCGACGAAGTCGGCGTCATCGAGCTGTTAGTCAAGCCCGGCGATACCGTCAAGGTCGAGCAGAGCCTCATCACCGTCGAGAGCGACAAGGCGTCGATCGAGATCCCGTCGTCTGCGGCCGGCGTGGTGAAAGAGCTGCGCGTCAACATCGGCGACAAGGTCAAGAAGGGCTCGGTCGTGCTGACGCTGGAGTCGGCGGAAGCCGCTGCCCCCGCGCCGACTCCTGCTGCTGCGGCGCCTGTGGCGGCTCCCGTTGCCGCCGCACCGGCTCCTGCCGCTGCGACGTACACGGGCAGCGCCGACCAAGCCTTCGACCTCGTCGTCCTCGGCGGTGGCCCCGGTGGCTACTCCGCTGCCTTCCGCGCCGCCGACCTGGGCCTGAAGGTGGCTCTCGTCGAGCGTTACGCCACCCTCGGCGGCGTCTGCCTGAACGTCGGCTGCATCCCGTCCAAGGCGCTGCTGCATGTGGCGGCCGTCATGGACGAGGTCAGCCACATGGCCGACCTCGGCGTGAAGTTCGGCGAGCCCGAAGTCGACATCGACAAGCTGCGCGCCCACAAGAACAAGGTCACCGGCAAGCTGACCGGTGGTCTGGCGGCGATGGCCAAGATGCGCAAGGTAGCAGTGCTACGAGGCGTCGGCACATTGCTCGATGCCCAGAACCTCAAGGTCGAAGCGACCGAAGGCGCCGTGGGCCAAGCCAAGACCGGGTCCTCGCAGACCGTGGCCTTCAAGCGCCTCATCATCGCGGCCGGCTCACAAGCCGTGCGGCTGCCCTTCCTGCCCAACGATCCGCGCATCGTGGACTCGACCGGCGCGCTGGAGATGGACGTCGAGGCCGAGAAGATGCTCATCGTCGGCGGCGGCATCATCGGCCTGGAGATGGGCACCGTGTACTCCACGCTGGGCACGCGCCTGGACGTCGTCGAGATGCTGCCCACGCTGATGACCGGCGCCGACCGCGACCTCGTCAAGGTCTGGCAAAAGTTCAACGCGCACCGCTTCGACAACATCATGTTGAACACGAAGACGGTGGGCGCCGAGGCCAGGCCCGACGGCATCTGGGTCACCTTCGAAGGCGAGGGCGCCCCGAAAGAGCCGCAGCGCTACGACCTCGTGCTGCAGGCCGTGGGCCGCGCGCCCAATGGCAAGAAGGTGGGCGCCGAGAACGCCGGCGTGACGGTGAGCGACCGCGGCTTCATCCCGGTCGACGTGCAGATGCGCACCAATGTGCCGAGTGTGTTCGCCATCGGCGACATCGTTGGCCAACCCATGCTGGCCCACAAGGCGGTGCACGAAGGCCACGTCGCGGCGGAAGTCATCGCCGGCGAACTGCTGGGCGACGAGAAGCTCAAGAAGAGCCAGTTCGACGCCCGCGTGATTCCGAGCGTGGCCTACACCGACCCCGAGGTAGCGTGGGTCGGCATCACCGAGGACGAGGCCAAGGCCAAGGGCATCAAGATCACCAAGGGCCTGTTCCCGTGGACGGCCTCGGGCCGTGCGATTGCCAACGGCCGCGACGAGGGCTTCACCAAGCTGCTGTTCGACGAAGAGAGCCACCGCATCATCGGCGGCGGCATCGTCGGCACGCATGCCGGCGACATGATCGGCGAGATCGCGTTGGCCATCGAGATGGGCGCGGACGCAGTGGACATCGGCAAGACCATCCACCCGCACCCCACACTGGGCGAGTCGCTCGGCATGGCGGCGGAAGTGGCGCACGGGTCCTGCACGGACATACCGCCGGTGCGCAAGCGCTGACCCGGCCTGCGCAGGCAAGGCCCGACCCTGGTGCTCCAGCGTCGGGCCTTTGTCTTTCAGCGCGCCTCCTCGCTGGGGGGCTCGCGATGCTGCTCGTCCTTGCGATGCGGCTTGTGCTCACCGCGCTCTTCGTCGTGGCGGGCCTCTGGCGGCGTGGCCAGCTTCGCCGGTGGGCGTGGCCGGTGCGTGTCGGCCGGGGGCGCTGAAGGCGCCTCGTGACGCTGTGCTTGTGGATGTGCCGCTTCCTGTTTAAGCGCCTCGCGAGTCGGTTCCGGGTGGGGCGGCTGGGGATGGGGTTCCTGCGCATGAAACGGCTGCGGAGCCTGAGGGCGGTACTCCGGTGGGCGGTCGTCCTGTGGCCTTGGACGCGGCCCCTCGGACGCGGGCATGGCATGCGGTGTCGGCATCTCGGTCGCAGCGCGGGGTGGCGAGGCAGGCGGCCGAGCAAACTCCGCGCCCTGGGCACCCCTCGGCTGTAGCGGCATCGCATGTGGCTCGGGCTCGCGGGCCGTGCTGGTGGGCGTCGCCCCGTGCGGCGCGGCGGGCTCCAGGCGCACGGCTTGGGCCGGAGGCAGCGCTGGCGGGGTGTGACCGGTGCTGAAGTTGGCCACCGGGGTCGTGCTGGTCGGTCGCGGAGCCTGGGCGTGCACAAGCGCCGGCAGCGCGGCGGCGAGGTGGGCTTGCGCCGGCACTTCGGTATGGAAGGCCTGCCCGTTGGCTGTCGCGGTGGGCGGGGCGACCACGGTCACATTTGTCACGTTGGTGATGTTCGTGACGTGGTTGATGTTGTTGATCGTCGTGTTGCGGGAGACGTTGTTCGTCACGTTGTTGTTGGTCACGCGCATGCCCACGTTGACCACTGGTGGTGCGCTGACCACCACCGCAGGCGGCGTGCCGATAGGCGCCGGGATGATCAGGCCCGCGCGCGAGCCGGGAGGCGGCGGGATGAACACACCGGCTGGGCCGATGGGCCGCTCGCCCCCGCCGATGGAGACCTGTAACGACAAGCGCAGGCCGGGCGCCGGTGGGGCGAAGTTGACGCCCGCTGCGGCCCAGTGGCCGGCGACGTAGACCACCGCGCTGTCACGATGCTCGTAGTAGGGCTGGGTCCAGTGGTAGCCCGGCTGCGGCGGCGGCAACCAGCGGCCGGCGCACCACACCCACTGGCCTTGCCAGCCCCAGTAGCCGCCCACCCAGACGGCCTCCGGCATCGGTGGCGCTGGTGGCGCCTCGACCAGCATCGGCGGCGGCGCCACGTCCACCAGCACGGCGTCTGGCTGGACCATCGGCGGCTCGATGTAGACGCTGATCGTGGGCGGCGGCGGTAGTGGCGTCCAGGCCGGTGCGGCGACGTTCATCCGGACATCGGCGTGCAGATCGACGTGGCGCGGTTGTGCGCAGCCGGCCAGCAGGGCTGCCACGAGAGCGGCCACCGGGGTGAGGGTGGATTTGAGCGACATGAAGGAACAAATAGCCGAGAGGCCGGTTCAATGTCGCGTGCGGCCTCCTGGTTGACCCGGATCGGCCGGAGCGGCAGGCTGGACGGTTCTCTGCAAGCGAGTAAGCAGATGCGCCAGCCCGCCCGCCACAATGGCACATGACCTTTTTCTACTGGTTCATGGCCTTCGTGATGGCCGCCAGCCTGCTGCCGTCGGCGCTCTTCATGGGCATCTATGTCTTTACTGGCGAAGACGAGGCCTTCCTGCGGGCGCGCAAGTTCTGGACCTTCCTGCGCGTGTTCACGCTGCTGTGCTTCAACGTCACGTTGTGGGGCCACGTCATCGTCGGCGCCTGGCAGTTGCTGCACTGACGCCGAAAGCTCAAAGCCTCGACTCGTACATCGCCGGGCAGTTCGCCGTGCCGAAGCGGTCCACCGGCACGCGGAACCGCTGGCCCACGCGCAGCTGCTGCCAGCGCGCCTGCGTGACGCGGCAGACCCAGGCGTGGTCGCTGCGGTCGCGCAGCTCGATCTCGAAGTAAGCCTCGCGCTTGCCCAGGCGTTCGCTGCCGGCCTCGCCCGGCGGGGCCACGCGTAGCGGCGGGCGGGGCCAGTCGGGCCGGTCGGCCGGGCCGCCGGCGCTCTGGGCGATCCACTGGCGGCGCCAGACGATCTGGGTGTAGCGGCAATGCTCGCTGGGCTCGGCGCGCTTGCCCGTGAGGTCGGCCCTCAGGCGGCGCGTCACGTCGCGGGCATCGGCGGGCAGGTCGTCGCACCAGTCCGAGCCCGACTCGCTGCGCAGCCGCTCGATGACGATCTCCATGCGCCAGCTGCGTTTCGTCAGCTGCACGGCAACGCCCGAGGGGCCGAAGATCCACCAGCCCAGCGTGGCGAGCGTCACCACCACCATGGCGACGAGGACGACGACGCGCAGGCGAGGCAATTTCACGCCGCGTCGAACTGCTCGTCGACGGCTTCTTCCCAGTGGCCGAGTTCTTCCCAGTCGATGTGCAGCCAGTCCATGGCGCTCGCGTGGTGGCTGGCCCAGTCAGCGTCTTCGGGCAGACCTTCGTGGCGGCGCATCAGGTGCTCGGCGATGAGGCCGGCGGCGATCAAGGTGTGGGTCTCGGGCTCAATGCCGGCGTGTCCCAGGGCCGCGTAGTCGTGGTGCAGGCGGATGGCGGCCAGCAGCGGCGCCGGCAGGTTCCACACGCGAATGACCAGCGCGCCGACGACGGCGTGGTCGGTGCGGTGGTTGGCGTTCTCGGTGGCGATGTAGGGCCGGTCGATGCGCGCGCCGGCCTCCACCATCGTCGCCGCGTAGCCGCGCACGCTCTGCAGCAGCACCGGCACGCCGACGTGCAGAAACAGGCCGAAGCTGTGCGCCAGCTCGGGCGACAGGCCCGGCAGCTCGCGCGCGATGGTCGCCATGGCGATGGCGCGCTTGGCGCTGCGCTCCCAGAAGCGGGCCAGTTGAGGCGAGTTGACGGGGATGGCGTGCCGCACGAGAAAGCCCGTCATGACGGCCACGCTCTCGCGCAGGCCGATGCGCGTCATCGCCTGGCCGACGGTGGTGCAGGGCAGGCCCACGGGCTTGAACAGCGGGCTGTTGGCGGTGCGCAGCAGCGTGGCGGCCATGGCCACGTCGCTGGAGGCGATGCGGGCGACGAGGTTGAGGTCGGGCTCGGGCTGGCTCATGGCCTGCTGCAGCTGGGCCAGCAGTTCGGGGCAGGGCGGGATCTGGATGTGCTGCAAGGGGCCGCGGCGGCGCGACTGGTCGAGGTCGTCGCGGATCTGCTGCGCGCGCGCGCCGGGAGCGGCAGCAACGGCGCTCGCGTGGGAAGGTGCCGGGTTCTGCATGGCAAAAATCTTAGAGGGCCGGGGCGGCAGTTGGCCCGGGTACAGTGAAATCAATCCCTGCCCGCCGTCAATCTTGCCGACTTCGCCCGCCCGTTTCGCCGTGCCAACCCCGCCCCGCCGTTGGTGGCTGGCCGCGTTGCTCGCGTTGCCCCTGCTGGCCTCTGCGGCCTATGACGCCGGGCGCGTGCTGGAGGCCGCCGCCGAGCGCGGGCCGCGTGTCGTGGAGCAGGCCCGGGCGCTGGTGCAGCAGATCGAGCGCAGCGGCACCCACGAGGAGCTGCAGCGGCTCAAGGACGTCAACGACTTCTTCAACCACCGCCTGGACTTCAGGGACGATGCCGTTACCTGGGGCCTGCCCGACTACTGGGCCTCGCCGCTGGAAAGCCTTGATAAGCGCGCCGGTGACTGCGAGGACTACGCCATCGCCAAGTACTTCAGCCTTGCCGCCGCCGGCGTGCCCACGGTGCGGCTGCGCATGGTTTACGTGCGGGCGCGGCAGCAGGGGCAGTCGCTGGCGCACATGGTGCTGGCCTACTATGCCGAGCCGGGCGCCGAGCCCTTGATCCTGGACAACCTGCGCCCCGAGGTGCTGCCGGCCTCGCAGCGCACCGACCTGACGCCGGTGTTCAGCTTCAACACCGAGGGCCTGTGGCAGGGCATGGGCCAGGTCACGGCGGGCGACCCGCTGGCGCGGTTGTCGCTGTGGCGGGAGCTGGTGGCCAAGGTCAAAGCCGAGGGATTCTTATGAGGAATGAGACATGTCGTTGATGCGGCAGATCGCCTGGCTCGTGTTGGGCGTGGTGCTGGCGGCGCTGGTGGGCGCGGTCGGTCTGTCGACGTTGTCGTTGCGGCAGCTGATGCAGACGCAGCTCGAGCTGAAGAACGCCGACAACGCGCAGTCCCTGGGCCTGGCGCTGTCGCAGCAAGGCGGGGATGCCGAGCTCATCAAGCTGCTGATCTCGGCCCAGTTCGACACCGGCTCCTACGAGTTCGTGCGTTGGCGCAGCGCCAAGGGCGAGATGCTGTTCGAGCGCGCTGGCGCGGCCCGGCCGGGGCAGTCGCCCACGTGGTTCCGCAACCTCGTGCCCATCGAGGCGCCGGTGGGCGTGGCCCAGCTGTCCAGCGGCTGGAACGCCATCGGCGCCGTCGAATTGAAGAGCCAGTCCAGCTACGCGCATGACGCCCTCTGGCTGGCCTCGCGTCGGCTGCTGGCCTGGCTGCTGGTGGTGGGCATTGCCGCCGCCGTGCTGGCCTGGGCTGGCCTGCGCCGCATCCGCCGCCCGCTGGACGCCGCCGTGGCCCAGGCCGAGGGCGTGCTGGCCGGCAGCTATGGCCAGGTGGCCGAGCCGCGCGTGCCCGAGCTGCAGCGGCTGACGCGCGCGATGAACGCGATGGTGCAGCGCGTGCGCGATCTTTTTGAGGCGCAGGCCGGCCAGTTGCTGGTGCTGCGCGAGCAGGTGCACCACGACCCGCTGACCGGCGTGTCCACGCGCAAGCATTTCCTCGCCGAACTGGACGCCTCCTTGCAGCGCGACGACGGCCCGGCCGTGGCCGGCCTCGTGCTTGTGCGCCTGCGGGACCTGGGCGACCTCAATGGCCGCCTGGGCCGGGGCGCGGTGGACGACGTGCTGCTGACGGTGGTGACGGCGCTGCAGGCCTATCCCGAGTCGGTGCCCGGCTGCCGCGTCGGCCGGCTCAACGGCGGCGACTTCGCGCTGTGGCTGCCGGCCGAGGGCGTGGCGGCCGAGACGGCGCATGCGCTGTCCGACGCGCTGCGCGCCAGCCTGCCGGCCTTCGGCCCGGGCGTGCAGGTGGCGCTCGGCGCCATCGAGCTGCCGCGCGAACGGCCCAGCACGGTCTGGCTCGGCGAGGCCGATGCGGCGCTGGCGCGGGCCGAGCATCTGAGCGAGTCGCGTGGCGGCTTCGTCGTCGAGATCGTGGCCGAGCCGAGCGTGGGCCGCGAGCAGGGCGAGGGTCTGTGGCGCCAGCAGTTGCAGGAGGCGGTGACGCAGGAGCGCGGCCGGCTGGTCGAGTTCCCGGTGCGTGACCGCAGTGGCCGGGTGCTGCATCTGGAATGCCCGCTGCAGCTGCAGCTCGATGCCGGCGATCTGCAGTCCTTCCTGCCCGCCGCATCCTGGCTGCCGTTCGCAGCGCGGGCGCGCATGACGGCGGCGGTGGACCTGTTCGCCGTCGGCCTGGCGCTGAAGGCCATCGCGGCCGATGGGCAGGCGCGCTGCATCAACGTGGCGCCGGCGTCGCTGGCCGATGCCAGCTTCCTGCCGCAGTTACGCGAGCTGCTGAGCCAATGGCCGCAGGCGGCACGGGCGCTGCTGCTGGATCTATCCGAGGCGGCGGCGACCGAGCATTTCGAGCGGCTGCTGGAGCTGGGCCTGCAGCTGCGGCCGCTGGGCGTGAAGCTGGGCCTGGAGCACGCCGGCGCTGGCCTGGCGCAGGTGGAGCGGCTGTATCAGGCGGGGCTGGACTACGTGAAGCTGGATGCGTCCGTGCTGCTCGGCGTTGCCGGCGAGGCGGGGCGGGCGGCGTTTGTGCGGGGCATGGTGATCATGCTGAGGAGCCTGGCGCTGAAGGTCTACGGCGAGGGCGTCGTCGACGAGATGGATGCGCAGGCGTTGTGGGATTGCGAGTTGGATGGGCTGACGGGGCCGTGGGTGACGGCTAGTCGCGGGCGTTGACTGCTTGCTATGACAGAGAGAGTGCGTGCTCGGGGCATTGCCGGGAGTCCGCCGCCGGGCGGGACTTCCGGCAATGCAGCGAGCAGGCGCTCTCCTCGCAAAAGCAACCCAACCAACCCAACCTCAGATCTTCATCTCCCACCGCAATTGCCACGACGTATAGCTCGCCCCACCGCTGTTGCTCGTGATGACCTGTGCACCTGTGTTGATCACGCTGCCCGTGAAGTAGTCCAGCGGCGCCAAGTTGCTGGCCGACAGCCGCAGCGACTGCGCCGGCGTGAAGTTCCACAGCGCGAAGGCGTCCGTCACGGCCTTGCGGCTCGTTGTCGCTTCCGTCAACAAGCTCTGCTGGATCACCGACTGCGGCGTCCAGTTCAACGATGCGCCGATGGACAGCGGCAGCGAGCGCAGCCGGTAGTCGAAGCCCAGATTCGCCGTCGCCGTCGCCTTCGGCTGTGCATCCAGCCGGTTGTTGGGCCCCGGAATGCCCTCCACCTTGGACGTGAAGAAGCTCAGGTTGCTGCGGATGCTGACGGGTAGCGCGTCGTCGAAGTACTCGTCCAGCCGGAACTTCGCCTCCAACTCCACGCCCGTCGTGCTGGCCTTGCCGATGTTGCGCGGCCGTGAGACCCAGCGCTGCGTGGCGGCCCAGGGCACCGTTTCCAGCTCGGTCACGCTGCGCATCAGGTTGGTAATCCGGCGCGTGAAGAGGTTGACGCTCAGCAGCCCGCCCTTGCTGAGGTACTTCTCGTAGCCGATCTCCACGCCCGTCGCCAGTTCGGGCTTCAGGTCGGGGTTGCCGGCGCGGTCGGGCGTGTTGGCCTGGTGAGGCACCTGGCTGTTGATGCTCGGGCGGGCGATCAAGTCCTGCACCTGCGGGCTGCGGTAGCTGCGCGTCAGGCTGGCGCGGATGTTTTCCTTGCCATTGGCGTCGAGCTTGTAGCGCGCGTGGGCCAGCGGCGTGAAGACGCTGGACTTGTTGTTCGCCGCATAGCTGGCCGCGCTGCTCTCGGTCTTGATGCCCTCCCAGCGCAGGCCGGCGTAGAAGTCCCACTGCTTGCCGACGTTCCACTCGTCCTGGGCATAGGCGGCGAAGCGGGTCGTCGACGCATCCAGGTCGTCGCCGAACTCGCCCAGACCTGGCTGCGGCGCGCCGTTGACGAGGGTCATGCGGTTCTGGTGCTGGGTGCTGCCTTCGCCCTCGACACCGAACACGAGGCTGTGGTCGTTTTCCAGGCTGCGTGACAACTTGCCGACCAGGTTCCAGTTGCGGCCGCTGCTGTCGGTCGTGTCTTCCTGCGTGCGGTTGATGAGGCCGGTTTCCTGGCGCAGGCTGTGGCTGTCGCCGCTGACCCGGCCCAGGCCGCCGCGCAACTCGATGCGCGTCTCGCGGCTCGGGCGCGCCATCCACTGCAGGTTCAGCCGTGCCATCGTGAAGCGGTTGTCGCCGGCCGTGTCGGCGCGGTTGTAGCTGTCGTTGGTGCGCAGCAGGGTCGAGCTCGACTCGGACTTGTTCGCGACGATGAACGGCATCACGGTCAGGCTGTCCGTGCCGCTGAGTTTGAACTGCACGCGGCTGTTCAGGTTGATGCTCTCGCGCGTGTTTTCGTCGCGGCCCCGCGTGGTTTGCAGCAGCTCGTTGCCGGTGGCGATGGTGCGCGTGGTGGTGTCGTTGATGATGTCGTCACCGCGCTCGCCGCGTATCGCGGACACGCTGATGTTGTAGGCATGGCCGGCGCCGAAGGCGTCGTTGCGGCTCCAGCTGATGCCGGGGCTGAGCTTGTCGCGCTCGACCTGGAAGCCGGCGCGGAACTCGTTGAGCGTCTTCTTCAGCGCCTCACGCAGCACCACGTTGATGGTGCCGGCCATGGCGCGCGTGCCGTACTCGGCGGTGGGCGCGCGCAGCACCTCGATGCGCTCGACCTGCTCGGGCGGCAATTGGTCGAGCGAGAAGCCGGGCGGCATGCGTTCGCCGTTGACGAGGATCTGCGTGTAGCCGCCACCCATGCCGCGCATGCGCACGTCGCCGCCGCGGCCGGGGCGGCCGCCGGTGGTCACGCCGGGCAGGCGCTTGAGTACCTCGCCCACCGTGGAGTCGCCGAACTTCTCGATCTCCTCGCGCGTGATGACGATCTTGCTGGCCGTGGACGCTCGGCGGATGGAGTCGTCGCTGACCGTGCCGCTGATCTCCACGCGCTTGAGCTGCTCGGCGGACCTTGCGTCGGCAGCGGGCCTGCCGGTGGGGCGCTGCGGCGCTGAGGCGGAGTCGGCCGGGGCGGCGGGGGTGGCAGACGTGTTCTGGGCGGAAGCAAGGCCGCTGCAGGCGAGCAGTGCAGCGGCGGCGGTGAGGCGGTAGTGATGCATGGGTCCGCAGTTTGCCCTCCGGCCCGGCGCGCTCTGTGGCGCCGCCGCGAACGAAAAAGTTCTTTACGGGCGCTGATGCGAATCAGTCTGCCGCGTGACGGCAGCGGCCTCGGAGGCTGGATGCAAACTAGACTCCTGACCCTGTCTCCACGCGAACTTTTCCTTGCCATGACCGCCATCTCCGAAGCCGCGCTTCAACCCCTGCTGCAAGCCGTGGCAGGCCCTGACGGCGGGCGCACGCTGGGCGAGGCCAAGGCGATCAAGTCGGTCAAGCTCACAGGCAGCGACGTGGCCATCGCCGTCGAGCTGGCCTACCCGGCCGCCAGCCAGCATGCGGCGCTGACTGCGGCGCTGGTGGCCGCCGCCAAGGCGTTGCCGGGTGTCGGCAACGTCAGCGTCGCCATCGCCACGAACGTCGTTGCCCACGCCGTGCAGCGCGGCGTGCAACTGCTGCCCGGCGTGAAGAACATCATTGCCGTCGCCTCGGGCAAGGGCGGCGTGGGCAAGAGCACCACCGCTGCCAACCTGGCGCTGGCCCTGCATGCCGAAGGCGCCCGCGTCGGCGTGCTCGACGCCGACATCTATGGCCCCAGCCAGCCGCTAATGCTGGGCGTCAGCGGCCGGCCCGAGTCGGAGGACGGCAAGACCATGGAGCCGCACGTGGCCCACGGCCTGCAGGTCAACTCCATCGGCTTCCTCGTCGACGACGACCAGGCCATGATCTGGCGCGGCCCGATGGCCACCCAGGCGCTGGAGCAGTTGCTGCGCCAGACCAACTGGCAGGACCTGGACTACCTCGTCATCGACCTGCCGCCCGGCACCGGCGACATCCAGCTGACCCTGTCGCAGCGCGTGCCCGTGACCGGCGCCGTCATCGTCACCACGCCGCAGGACATCGCCCTCATCGATGCCAAGAAGGGCCTGAAGATGTTCGAGAAGGTGGGCATCCCCATCCTCGGCATCGTCGAGAACATGGCTGTGCACATCTGCAGCAACTGCGGCCACGCCGAGCACATCTTCGGCGCCGACGGCGGCCAGAAGATGGCGGCCCAGTACGGCACCGAGCTGCTGGCCTCGCTGCCGCTGGCCATGAGCATCCGCGCCCAGGCGGACAGCGGCACGCCGACTGTCGCTGCTGAGCCGGACGGCGAAGTCGCTGCGCTCTACAAGGCCTTGGCCCGCAAGGTCGCGGCCAAGGTGGCGGCGCAGAGCAAGGACTACTCGGCCAAGTTCCCGACGATCTCGATCTCCAAGAACAGCTGAAGTCGGCAATGACGGCGACAGCCGCCCTGGACGCGCTGCTGACCCGCTACTCGGTCGGCCCCAAGCACCTCGCCGAGCCCGGGCCCGACGATGCCCAACTCGCCCTGATGGTGCAAGCAGCCTTGCGCGCACCCGACCATGCCGAGCTGGTGCCCTACCGCTTCAAGCTGGTGCGGGGCTTGGCGAAACAAGCCATGGCTGAGCTGTTCGCCGACGCCGCCCGCGCCGCCGGCAAGGGCGAGGAGGGCGCGGCGCTGGACGCCGAGCGGGCGCTGCGGCCGCCGGTCACCGTCGCCGTCGTCGCCCGCATCGACCTGGGCCACCCGCTGGTGCCGGCGCACGAGCAGTGGGCGGCGGTCGGCGGCGCCGTCGCCAACTTTCTGACGGCGGCGCATGCGCTGGGCTTCGGCGGCAAGATGCTCAGCGGCGCCAAGGTCCGCAACGCGGCCATCGCGACAGCCTTCTGCGAACCCGGTGAGACCCTGGTGGGCTGGATCGCGCTGGGCACCCCGGCCCGCAAGCCGACCGGCCCGTCCCGCAAGCCGGGCCCGGGCCAGGTGTTGATCGACTGGCCTTGAGCGCTGTTCAGCCCTTGCGGCGATAGCGGCTCGCGCCGCCCAGGGCCAGCAAGGCCGCCGCGGCCAGCGCCGGCATGCCGGGCTCGGGCAGGGGCTGCCCGACATCCCTGATGCGTTGTGCCGTGACGAAGATGCCGTCCTCGGACTGCAGTGGCAACGTGCCCACCTGGGTGACGGTGAAGTTGTTGAGCAGGTCGCCGTTGTAGTGCAGGTCCCAGAGCGCTGAATTCGAGCCGAACTCGCTGGTGACGATGGTGTCGCCGAGCAGGCCTGCGAACTGGCTGGCGTCGGCCTTCTGCACATCGCTCGCATAGTTGGCGACGTAGAAGCCCTCCAGCGGATTGCCCGACAGGCCCAGGTCCAGCGGCACGGTGCTGACGGTCTCGGCGACCGGGATGGCCATGGCACTGCCGCCGACATTGAGCAGCTGCAGGTCGGTCACCGTGCCATCGGCCTTGATCGCCCGGATCTTGCCCGAGCCCTCGGACGCCACCAGCAACTGCCCGGCGTACTGGCCGTAATTGGCGGAGGCGATATCCATGCCTTCAGTGTCTTCATGGACGTTGGCGATCAAGCTGCGGGTGCCGCCGGCGTCGAAGCTCAACACGTGGCCGGAGGTCGTCGTGACGATCATCACGCCGCCGAAGCTGGAGCCAGGGTCGAAGAAGATCTGGCGCACGCCTGAGCCATCGTCGGTGCTGCCAAAGAGCACGGGGGCGCCGCCATTGGCGGCATAGCGATAGATCTTGGTGTCCGAACCCGAGGCGTAGATCGCGCCGGCAGCAAAGCCGGCCTGGCCCAGCCCAGCCGCCACCACCGGTTCACCCCCGCCCGTGGGCATCGGCGTGCCGAACTTCTGCACGTTGCCGCCGCTCAGATCGCTCTGGTAGAGCTGCAGGTTGTTGGGGCCGAAATAGACAGTGCCGACGAACTTGTCGCCGGCATAGGTGATGGCGATGGTGTTGTTCTGCCCCAGCGTGGCGTTGATGTCGATGGCCTTGATGAAGGTTAGGAAGCTGACGGTTGCGCTGGCGCTGCCAGCGGCCAGCAGCATCGTCAGGCCCATCAGGCCGGCGGCCAGCGGGGAAGGGCGGAAGCGAAAAGGGCGGTTCATGTTTGTCTCCTGAATTCGCGCGACATAAATGGTCTGTCAGCTCGGCCTTTAGCAACAACTGATCCAGGAAGGCAAGTCTTTGAATTGATTGGATTTTTATGAGAAAAATGTTGCTGGGACCAGCGTCCTGTAAGCCGGTTCGACACCCACGTTTGAACTTGAAAAATCCGCAATCGTCGCCTTGGGCCTTCATCAAGTGGTGACCGAGTCGTCGCGGCGCCTGGCACGGTTCGCGCTAACCTCTCGGCTTTGCAACTCTGGGCAGGTCGGGCATGGACTCACTCCCCGAGGTCAGCCGGCATTTGCGGCTGCACGTGCTGACTTGAACGAATCGAGCGTAGCGCGATGGAACTGACCCCACGTGTTCGGCCGGCCTTTGCGGCCGCTCGGGCTAACTGAAAAGAATCGAGCGAAGCGAGATGGAACTCACTCCCCGAGGTCAGCCGGCATTTGCGGCTGCACGTGCTGACTTGAACGAATCGAGCGTAGCGAGATGGAACTGACCCCACGTGAGAAGGACAAGCTGCTGCTGTTCACGGCGGCCTTGCTCGCCGAACGGCGCAAGGCACGCGGCCTGAAGCTCAACTACCCCGAGGCTGTGGCCTTCATCAGCGCCGCCATCCTCGAAGGCGCACGCGACGGCAAGAGCGTTGCGCAGCTGATGAGCGAAGGCCGCGAGATCCTGACCCGGGACGACGTCATGGACGGCATCGCCGAGATGATCCCGGAGATCCAGGTCGAAGCCACCTTTCCCGACGGCACGAAGCTCGTGACCGTCCACCAACCCATTGCCTGAGCCCACACCATGCGCAAGATGCTTCTGCTGCTGCCCCTGATCGGCGCTTCGGCCCTGGCCCACGACGGCCACGGCGCTGCCGGCCCGCACATGCACGGTTGGGACGGCCCCGGCACGCTGGCCCTCGTGGCCGCAGCCGGCGTGGCCTTCTGGTGGTTCACCAAGGGCCGCAAGTGATGATCCCCGGCGAGCTGATCACCGCCGACGGCGAGCACGAACTCAACCCCGGCCGCCGCACGCTGACTCTCAAGGTGTCCAACACCGGCGAGCGGCCCATCCAGGTCGGCTCGCACTACCACTTCGCCGAGACCAACGCGGCCCTCGGCTTCGACCGCGAGGCCGCGCGCGGCATGCGGCTCAACATCTGCAGCGGCACGGCGGTGCGCTTCGAGCCGGGGCAGTCGCGCACGGTCGAGCTGGTCGACCTGGGCGGTGACCGCACCGTCTACGGTTTCCGCGGTCTGGTTCAAGGCAAGCTATGAAGATCAGTCGACGCGCCTACGCCGAGATGCTCGGCCCCACCGTTGGCGACAAGCTGCGCCTGGCCGACACCGCCCTCGTCATCGAGATCGAGCAAGACCTGACGCTGCGTGCCGGTGGCTACGGCGAAGAGGTCAAGTTCGGTGGCGGCAAGACCGTGCGCGACGGCATGGGCCAGTCCCAGCGCATCAACGGCCCCGGCCCGGGTGACGCGGTCGACACCGTCATCACCAACGTCGTCATCCTTGACCACTGGGGCATCGTCAAGGCCGACATCGGCTTACGCGGCTGCCGCATCGCCGCCATCGGCAAGGCCGGCAACCCCGACGTGCAACCCGGCGTGGACATCGTCATCGGCCCCGGCACCGAAATCATCGCGGGCGAGGGCTTCATCGTCACGCCCGGCGCCATCGACACCCACATCCACTTCATCTGCCCGCAGCAGATCGAGGAGGCGCTGATGAGCGGCGTGACCACCATGATCGGCGGCGGCACCGGCCCCGCCACCGGCACGCTGGCCACCACCTGCACGCCCGGGCCGCACCACATCGCGACGATGCTGAAGGCGGCGGAAGCCTTCCCGATGAACCTCGGCTTCATGGGCAAGGGCAACGCCAGCCGCCCTGAGGCGCTGATGCAGCAGATCGACGCCGGCGCCATCGGCCTGAAGCTTCACGAGGACTGGGGCACCACGCCCGCAGCCATCGACAACTGCCTGAACGTGGCCGAGCTGACCGACACGCAGGTCGCCATCCACACCGACACGCTCAACGAGTCGGGCTTCGTCGAAGACACGATTGCCGCCTTCAAGGGCCGCACCATCCACAGCTTCCACACCGAAGGCGCGGGCGGCGGCCATGCGCCGGACATCATGTGTGTGGTGGGCGAAGCCAACGTTCTACCTTCCAGCACCAACCCGACGCGGCCGTTCACCGTCAACACGCTGGACGAGCACCTCGACATGCTGATGGTCTGCCATCACCTGGACGCGGGCATCGCCGAGGACCTGGCCTTCGCCGAAAGCCGCATCCGCCGCGAGACCATCGCCGCCGAAGACATCCTGCATGACCTCGGCGCCATCAGCATGTTCTCGTCCGACTCCCAGGCCATGGGCCGCGTGGGCGAGGTGAGTCTGCGCTGCTGGCAGACCGCGCACAAGATGAAGGTGCAGCGCGGCGCCTTGCCCGGCGACGGCGCTGGCAACGACAACGCCCGCGTGAAGCGCTACCTCGCCAAGCTCGCCATCAACCCCGCGCTGGCCCACGGCATCAGCCACGAGGTCGGCTCCATCGAAGTCGGCAAATGGGCCGACCTTGTGCTGTGGAAGCCCGCCTTCTTCGGCGTGAAGCCGTCACTGATCCTGAAAGGCGGCTTCATCGCCGTTGCCGCGATGGGCGACGCCAACGCAAGCATTCCGACGCCGCAGCCGGTGCACTACCGGCCGATGTTCGGCTCGTTCGGTGGCGCGCTGGCGCAGGGCTCGCTGACCTTCGTCAGCCAGGCGGGGCAGGGCAATGTCGAGAAGCTGGGCCTGGCCAAGACGCTGGTGCCGGTGAAGGGCTGCCGCTCGGTCAGGAAGGCCGACATGGTGCTCAACAACTACCTGCCGGTCATGGAGATCGACGCGCAGACCTACGAGGTGAGGGCGGATGGCGTGCTGTTGACCTGCGAGCCGGCGAAGGAGTTGCCGATGGCGCAGAGGTATTTCTTGTTTTAGGGCATCCGATTCCGTGCATTGATATGAACAGCAGCGTCACAACCGTTGGGACGGATCTGACAATCCTCCTGCTGCTGTTCGGGATGTCCAGCTTGGTCATAGCGATTGAGCCGGCACCCATTCTGGCGAGCGAGGCGGTGGCCCTGCTCACGCTCGAAGAGGCGCCGGGCATTTTTCGTCAATGCAGCCGCAAAGCACCAAAGGTGCCGAAAGCCGCGCTGTGGATTCCGAGCTCGGCGCAGATCAAAGAACTTGAAAACGGACTACCCGCCTTTGTCGCTGCAGCCACAGCCCGCGACAGCTCCGCGGCACCGCACGCTTCGGGCAACTACGCCCGCCAGTACGTGGGCTACACCCTCAAGAGGCGGCGCTATATCTACGGGAGTTTCTTTCCGGTGGACGTGCTCAAAGAGGCCGGCCCCCCGTGGAAGGGCGCGATCATCATTTGCGACGGTGGCCCAGCTATCTGGGGCGTCGTGTACGACTTGCAGCGGAAGGCCTTCATGCAGCTTCAAATCAACGGTTCGTGACGACCAGCGAAATCTGGCCAAGACGCTGGTGTCGGTGAAGGGCTGCCGCTCGGTCAGGAAGCCGACATGGTGCTGAACAACTACCTGCCGGTCATGGAGATCGACGCGCAGACCTACGAGGTGAGGGCGGACGGCGTGCTGTTGACCTGCGAGCCGGCAAAGGAGTTGCCGATGGCGCAGAGGTATTTCTTGTTCTGACAGAACTTCTACGTTTCAGTAGACGCGTAATGTATGCATGGCCTTGGCTGACCTATTGACCATGTTGGCCCCAATGAAATGCTCCTCCGAGCAGCCTGAGTTCTGTGAATTTGATTGGATCTCAAACGGATAGGAACGCGATCTTGAAGTTCCGCTGTTCGAGATCTCGTAGAAGCCTTGCCAAGCCGCACTTGGCGAAGAACGGTAGCTTGTTCATCGGCGTACCCATCGAAACCAGGCAGAGAGTCCACTCGTCGCGTCGCGGCTTTGCGCTTGTCCAGCTTGCGTCCCAACTCGTTCCGGCTTTCGCAATGGCCTTCGCAAGCGCATCGCGATAAGTTTGGTCATTGCCGAAGAACAATTCAGCAGTCCTTCGCAGTTGTTCACTGAGATGACTCACGCTTGCTGAGCGCGTCGGGTGTTTGACGAAGTACAAGGTTTTCGTCGGAAGGTGCAGGATGTCACAGAACTCAAACTTCGACTTGCTTTGACCATAGTGGACGTCCATCTTGTCAAACAACCAGAGCGTTTTGTCTGTGGCACAGGCTCTCTGGTTGTAGACGCCCTCATCCTCATTTGTGGCCCAAGCGCATAGGCCTGACTTCGGAGCAAGTACCTGAGCGAGTTCCTGATTGGTGCGCTGCACGAATGCGGGGTCGGCTTGGTACCACTTCCCAGACGACAGCGCGAATGAGCCTGACGCATCGGAGACCTCTATGCCAAAGCAGTCAAACATGGTGCAACTGCCCAGGTCTTCCTTATCCCCATCCAGCATATGAACCGTCGTCCCAATGGCGGAGGCAACTGATGGCGATAAGTTCTCCTTCTTGAGATGAGCTAGCCAGTTGCCATACATGAGGTACGGTGCAGTCGCAGGGAGCTTGCCTTTCCGACCGATGATGAAGTGCTGCGGAAGCTGGCCATCTCCGGTGCGCTCTGCTGAAGCGGAAAGAGCGACTTTCGCGGCTGCGTTTGGGTCAGCAAGAACGGCGTCTAACAGGAGGTTCAGAGCTTCAAGTTTGTCGTTGTCTCGTATCAGAGCGAGATTGTTTAGCTCAGGCCAGTTGCGCTTGTGGTCATCAGATCGAAACCGCTCTATCAGCAGGTCCAGCGTTTCCGGGAGCTTCTTGACGTCGAGCTCAAAACGGAGCGCTTGGCCCCCGCTAACCTTGGCACCGAGTAGTGGTCGATGTTCGAACTTGACTGCACCTTCGACGGCGCCAACCATATCTCGATCAGGCTCAAAACCAAAGTCACGGACCCCGGCGCCACGGGGGGATCGCTCACTGGCGGTGTGCTGCCTGCCAAAGACCTGCTCGGATCGCATCTCTCTGACCTGACCGCCGGCCAGTACTGCCTGCGCGGTGATCTTGCCAAAGTCGGGCTCAATCCAGTCGTTCTTCACCCTGTTGTGCGCTTGTCCGAAAGTGAGCAGGAAAGAGCGGCCGCCCCGTTTTGCGAGCAGTACTGCGCTAGGGAACTGCGCTTGCAAGGGCGGTGACGCCGTCGCCAGCAACAAGCTCACCTGATCAAGCCAAGGCGGATCTTGTGCGTCAGAGGGGAGTGCAAAGAAATGACCCTCACCGGCCCCTTCCCGGAGCGGCGTGCCGTCCTCTCCTGTGAGCGTCTTGAAAAAAGTAGTTGCCTCTGCGACGCGGGTTGCCTTCAACAGATATGCCGTTACCTGAAGCCTGGGCACCTTTTTCTCGGTCATCGCCTCTCCTCCCTACTGTTTCGTGCAGCATACACAGACGTTAGGGAATTCGAAGGCAGCCTTCATCGTGCCAGCTCAGCTGGTACGCGGAGCCGAGGGTCACGCGGAGCCGAGGGTCAGGTCTCAATTTTCAACCCCCTGGCCTGATGCGGTGGAGGGCTGGGGGTGAGGAGAAGCCTGCGCAGCGGGCGTGGCCGGCACATCGATGCATTGCGGAACCGCACCGCAGCGAGCGGCGACTCTCAGTCCAGCAGCAGCCCCAACACATACTCATCTACGTAGTGCGCTTCGTGGGAGGGAGCCGAGGGTCAGGTCTCAAATTTCAACCCCCTGGCCTGATGCGGTGGAGGGCTGGGGGTGAGGAGAGGCCTGCGCAGCGGGCGTGGCCGGCACATCGATGCATTGCGGAACCGCACCGCAGCGAGCGACGACGCTCAGTCCAGCAGCAGCCCCAACACATACTCATCGACGTAGTGCGCTTCGTGGGAGCGCTTGTAGAAGGCCCTGAGCGTTCCTTCGTGCACAAAGCCCAGCCGCTTGTAGAAGGCGAGCGCCGGCTGGTTGTCGCTTTCCGCGTAGAGCTCCACGCGCCGGATACCGTCACTGCGCAGATGTCGGATCGCGTCGTCGATCATCGCGCGCCCCACGCCCCGCCCATGGAGTCGCGGGTCGACGGCCAGCGTGCCCAGCTGGGCGACATGGCTCACGCGACCGGGGTAGCGCGTCGTCCTGTAGAAGCCCGCGATGGCGCCGTCCAGCTCCCAGATCCAGAACGTGCCGCTGCGCAGCAGCTCGTCGAAGATGGGAACAAACGCTGACTCCTCCATCGGGTCGTAGGTCAGGTAGGGCACGACGGCGGGGTGGGAGTAGATCGAGAAGACGTGCTTGAGGTCGGTGGGCAGGGCAGGGCGGCGCATGCGTGTCAATCGGCTGAGAAGTCTGGCGACATCGTAGACAGCTGCTGCGTGTGCTGCAGTCATGCGCATGCCTTGAGGCACCGACGCGCTTGGTTGCACCGGGAACCGATGGCCTGGCAGCTCGTAGGTTAATGGGGTGAGCCCCGCGAACCCCAACGTTTTGGGCCGCTAGGATTCGTTGGGGTTCACTCCGTTCACCCCAACCTACCGGGCTAGTCCGTCTTTTTCGGCGGCAGCAGCGCCTTGGGCAGCCGTGCCGCCACGCCCACGCTGCGGCCCGCCAGGTTGGGTACGCTGTAGCGCACCGCGCTGCCCAGCACCTGCGCGGCCTCGGACAAGGTCAGTCCGTAGTCCTGTTCCAGCCAGCGGATCAGCCCCGTGCTGGCCGCTTTCAGCGCGTCATCCAGCGAGCCCGCTTGGCCCAGCGCCATGATCTCGGTCGCCGATTCCACGCGCGGCAGCGGCAGCTCGCGGCCCTTGATCAGCTCAACGCGCAAGCTCACGTCCATCGACGTCTCCAGCGCGTACTGCGATGTCTCGCCATCGCCCTGCAGAGCGTGCGCGTCGCCCAGGTAGAGCAACGCGCCGGGTTGCTGCACCGGCAAATAGACGGTTGCGCCTTCCACCACTTCCGGGACGTCCATGTTGCCGCCCGAGCGGCCGGTGTCGCCGGTGGACATCGGTGCCGAACCGAAGCCGGGTGCCAGGCCCAGGCCGCCCAGCATCGGGCGCAGCGGCACGGCGAACGCCCGCAGCGCGCCCTTGGCGTTCTGCGGGCGTGCGACGCCTGCCTGGCGGTCGAGTGCCCACCGCACCGGCTGGCCGAGATCGCCCGCGCGGCTCGTGAGGCTGGCACCCAGCGCGCGGCCGACGATGCTGTCCAGGCTGTCGGCCCAGTCGCGGTTGGGTGTCAGCTTCACGAGATGCACCACCAACGTGTCGCCCGGTTCCGCACCGCTGACAAAGAAGGGGCCGGTCTGCGGGTTGCCGAACAGGGCCCGCGTGACGCCGCGCTCATCCACGCCGCCCGAGTCGATCGTGCGCGTGTGCACCGTGTCCCCCGGCCAGATCGTCAGGACGGGCTCCCGGTCCGCAGTGAAGAGATTGGAGAAGTCCTTGGGGTCGTAGGTGTGCTGTTGCGGCCCGCCAGGCGGTTGCTCGGGCAGCAAGCGCGCGGTGAAGCGGTGGCGGATGCGGACGCCGGCATGGTTGGAATCCGGCCAGTCGGCTTCACCGGCGAAGCGGTCGGCGTCGATGCGGCCTTCATAGGTGTAGCGCTCACCCTTGCTGTCACGCGTCGTGAAGCGCAGCACGCCGGCGTCAGTGCTGCCTTCCAGGGCGTCGCCATCCAGCGTGCCGCTCAAACGCTGGCCATCGCGCACCAGCGCCAGCGTGGCATAGGCCTGGTTGCCCCAGAGGTCGGTGGCGACCAGCCAATGCTGCGTCGTCGCGGCGAATGCGAGGACGGGCAACAGCCAAAGAGCGGCGAGCAGGGCGCCCCGGTGGGTGGGTGAGAGCATGCGCATGGCGGCGGATTGTGGTCGGCCGATGTCGGGCCGTCCCGTGCCGTCGGTCATCAGGCCAGCTCGGTACGTTGGGGCAAGCACAGCGAACCCCAACGCCCCCAGCCGCCTTGACGCCACGCCCCATGCGCTACCGCCGCGCCAACACGGCCGGCGTCATGTACTTCTTCACGTCGAATGCGGCCGACCGCAGCCCGATAGGTCAGTGGTTGAACATTGCCCTTCCACTCTGGCACATCGATGCCGTTCAAGGTGGGGGCGTCCATCCCATTAACCTACCGGTTGACCCCGTTCGGCGGCGTCATGTCGAAGCCTGGCACCCCCCCAATGCACCGATTGCTCGTTGCGCTGCCTCTAAGCTTCAACGTCCACCTCCGCCGAACGCATGCCTTCATCCTCGATGCCCGACGACGAACTCGTGGCCTGCGCACGCGCGGGCGACGCTCAGGCGCTTGAGGCCTTGCTTCGCCGCTGCCAGCCCGACCTGCGACGCTATGCCCGCCGTCATTGCGCCAGTCACGATGTCGACGACGCGGTGCAGGACGCCATGTGGATCGTCGCTCGCCGCGTGCCGACCTTGCGGGTGGCCGCCGCGCTTTCCAGTTGGCTGTTCGTGACCGTCCGGCGGCTGTGCATGCGGCTGCTCAAGCAGCGGCAGCCGACGGAGCCGCTGAACGAGGAGGAACCTTTCCACGCGGTGGAATCGCAGGATGCCTTGCGATTGGATCTCGCCCGCGCGCTGGAGGAATTGGCACCGATCTACCGCGAGGTCCTGGTGCTGGTTGATGTGATGGGGCACACCGTGCCCGAGGCTGCCGACGCGCTGAGCGTCGGCCTGGAGACAACAAAAAGTCGCCTGCATCGAGCGCGCGCGCTGATGCGCCGGCGGCTGACCCTCTGAATCACGTTGATCGTTGAACCGAAACGGCGCCGCCGAGCCTCTTAGCGGATGTCTTCATCTGAAAGGGTTGGATCTATGTGGTACGTCAAAAACCTTCCTGCCTGGGAGCGCGGGCTGCGCCTCCTGGCTGGCATGCTGATGGGCGCCTGCGCCTGGCACTTCGGGCTCAACCCTGTGGGCATCGGCTTCGCTGTCGCCGGCGTGATTAGCGGGCTCACCGCAGTGGTGGGCTACTGCCCGATGTGCGCGATGGCGGGACGTAGCCCTCGCAAACTTGGGGGCGCCCGTGATCTTCGGTAACCGCAGTCTCGGTGTGCACCTGCTGCGCGGCACGTTGGGCGCCGCCGCGCTGTGGTGGTCGCTAAGCACCATCGACAGCAGCTGGGTGCCCAGCCTGTTTCTGATGCCGATGGCCTTGTGGATGTTCAAGGGCTGCCCGATGTGTTGGACCGTCGGCTTGTTCGAGAGCGCGGCCCATTGGATCCATCGCCGCAATGAGCAGGCAATGTCCGATACCTGAGACGGCAATGCAGGCGGCCGACGGCCCAAAGCCGCCGGCCGAAAAACGGCTTCAAAGAATCTGGCCGAAGGAGCTACCGCCGCGCCGACACCCCCGGGCGCTACCTGCTTCTTCAAGTTGAACGTGGCCAACCGCAGCGGGCAAATGCTGACGGACCCTATCGACGGCCCGCGGAACAGCTTCAATCCGGTGAAGCACGGCTGGGCCGAACGGGCAGCCGGCTGGCCGTACCCCAGCATTCATCGCTTGATTCGCGAAGGCGTCATCGACGCCTTGGGGGCAGCGTCAATTGATAGAGGCGCCGATCAGCGAATTCCATCAGGGGCAGCAGCGCTCAAGCGCATTCAAAGCCCGAATGTATAGCTGCAATCTTTTCCTCTCCGTCACCACTGAAAGACCGCTTGGCAAACGGGGGCGTCCATGTATGGGGTGAGTGCAGCGAACCCCAACGTCGCGGGCACACACCAACACGCCAGCGGCACCTCCGCGCGACTGTCTCAGCGCACTAGGGATCGATCGCCCGATTGGCTGAACGTATCCTGCCTAACGCCATTTCAACCCGGATACCTGAATGAAAAAGAGCCGTTTGCAAGTCAATCAATGGAGCCGTCGGATTGCAGTCGCTGCATGCTTGGTCTTCACAGGGCTGAGTCAGGCCCAGCAGACCTACGCGGGGGGCGCGGTGCAGGTCGACGGCGAAGTCCTCACTTACGCGGACACGGGGCTGCAACAGGCCAGTGGGTCGCTGCTGGTCGGCGGACTAGAAACACGTTCCTCTGCCGACCTCGCGACCGGTGCCTTGAAGGCGTACGTCTCGGGCGGCAGGCCGGGAGACGGGATGGCCGTCGGCTCGGCCGGTGCCACGTTCGCAGATTCGCTCTGGTTCAACGGAGCGTCGGTCGGCACCTATGTGGGTGAGTTGAGGGTTTCCTTCGAGGCGATGCTCACCAGCGACACAGGCTACGAAGCCACGTTCAAAGGGATTTCGGCGCTGTCGAACGTGGCGGTCGCCACGGCGCCTGGCAACACGCAGATGCGATTCGTCTCGACCGACTGCAGCGCCATCACCTTGCCGTGCAAAGAGGGCGGACGCGTTCAGGAGGTCTTCTCCCTGCCTCTGGTCATCACTTCGACCGACTTTGAAGGCCGCGGTTCCATCTTGCTCTCTGCCAACCTCCAGGCGACGGCGGTGGGGGGCGGCATCGCTGATGCAGGACACACCTTGCGCCTTTCTCTTGCGCTGCTTCCCGAGTACCAGTCGTATTCCTCGGCCTCGGGCGTGTTCCTGACGGCGGTACCAGAGCCCTCCACGCTGCTGATGCTGCTCGGTGGATTGCTTGCGGTGGGAGTCGCAAGCAGGATGGCGTGCGCCCGGCGGGAGTCGGTGCAAGCCGACGGTCATCGCACGCTGCTGGCGTAGCCCGTAGGTTGGGGTGAGCCTGCGAACCCCAACGTTTGACCACCGGAGCTTGTTGTGACCTTGCCCCTGGAATCCGTATCCCTTAACCGAGCCGTGAATTGGCTTGCTTGGACTGCGCTGCAAGCCAGTTTTTCTCGAACTGCATCGGACTGAGATAGCCCAGCGTCGAGTGCAGCCGGGT
>NZ_JBDSQX010000151.1:0-6449 GCF_039929605.1 Roseateles sp. | reverse complement strand
ACCCGGCTGCACTCGACGCTGGGCTATCTCAGTCCGATGCAGTTCGAGAAAAACTGGCTTGCAGCGCAGTCCAAGCAAGCCAATTCACGGCTCGGTTAAGGGATACGGATTCCAGGGGCAAGGTCACTTTCTTCTGGCTCCGCAGAAGAAAGTTACCCCGCCGCCGGGCGGGACTCCCGGTACCTTGCCACCAAGCAAGCGCCGCTTAAACGCATCAAGCACCGAACAAAGCGAGCTCACCAGGAATACCAGATAGCGCCGCTCGGGCGACGCGGCAGTTTGGCGGGCGGCGCGACCTGCGGGCCCCGCCGGACTGTCCGGTCACTGTCCGCGGACAGTACCCGCCACGCCAAGTGCTTGATTCATAACGCGCAGCCCCCTGGCACAACGCTTGCGAAATACCGGCCATGAACACCGGCTTTCGTGACACCTCCGAGCAGGACCGCCCCCTCGCTTCCCGCCGCCGCCGCTGGCCGCTGCTGCTGGCGGGCGGCGTGTTGGCAATCGCGCTGTTGGCCTGGCTCGGCGGCGGGCGCATTCGTCAGGCGCTGTCTGCAGACAGCGCCATCAGCGCCGCGCGCCTGAACATCGCCACGGTCGACATCGCGCCGTTGACCCGCGACGTGGCGGGCGAAGGCCGCGTCGTCGCCGCGCAGAGCCCCACGCTGTACGCGCAGGGCGCCGGCACTGTGGCATTGGCGGTGCAGGCGGGTGACCCCGTCAAGCAGGGCCAGGTGCTGGCCCGTGTGGACTCGCCCGAGCTGACCAACCGCCTCGCCCAGGAACGCAGCAATGTCGACGCCCTGCGTGCCGACCTGGCCCGCGCCGAGGTCGAGGCCCGCCAGCAGGCAGCCGCGCTGCAGAGCGCCTTCGAGAACGCCCGCATCGACCAGCAGACCGCGCAGAACGATCTGGCCCGCCAGACCCAGGCCTTCGAGGCCGGCGCCACGGCGCGCATGCAGGTGGAGCGCGCGCAGGATGCGCTGGCCAAGGCGAAGCTGGCGCTGGACCAGGCGGCCGGCCTGCGTGGCCTGAAGACCGACAGCCTGGCGCTGGACGTGCAGGCCAAGAAGAGCGCTTTGTCTCGCCAGCAACTGATGGTGGCCGACCTGGAGCGCCAGGTGGGTGAGTTGGCCGTGCGCTCCCCAGTGGACGGCCAGGTGGGCCAGCTCTTCATTGCCGACCGCACGAATGTGGCCCGCGACGCCAAGCTGCTGTCGGTCATCGACCTGTCGGCGCTGGAAGTGCAGATGCAGGTGGCCGAGAGCTTTGCGCGCGAGTTGCAGCCGGGGATGCCGGGAGAGATTTCGGGCAATGGGCAGCGGTGGGGCGGGCTTGTGAGTTCGGTGTCGCCAGAAGTTGTGAATGGTGAGGTGGCGGCGCGGTTGCGCTTTGACGGCAAGCAGCCGGAGCAGTTGCGGCAGAACCAGCGGTTGAGCGTGCGGGTGCTGCTGGATCGGCGTGACAAGGTGCTGGGGGTGGCGCGGGGCAGCTTCGTGGATGACGGTGGGGGCTCGTATGCCTATGTGGTGCGCAATGGGTTTGCGGAGAAGGTTGCGGTCAAGTTGGGGGCTCGCTCTTTGGATCGCGTTGAGGTGCTCTCTGGGTTGGTGGCGGGTGACCGAGTCGTGATCTCGGGGTCCGACAACTTCAAGAGCGCGGATCGCGTGTTGATTGCGGATTGAGGGCTTTGGGCGTGATGTGGCATCAGGTTGCTTTTGGGGGTGTTCCTTTGACTCGCTGCCGAGTTGCCGGGAGTCCGCCCCGGCGGGCGGGTAACTTTCTTCTGCGGGGCCAGAAGAAAGTCACCAAAGAAGAGGCCCTGAATCCGCACGCCAGCGGCAATGCGGGCTTGGCACTGGACTGTGCCCACACGCGACCCGCTGCGCTCTCGCTGCTGTCCTTTTCACCAGCACCACTCATCGCACCAGCGACCCGCTTAACGCGCGGCTGCACGCCGTGCTCACCAGGAATGCAAATGCCGCGTCGCCCGAGCGACGCTGTCTTCGGCTGTTCTCGTGAGCCCGGCGTGCAGCCGGCGTTAAGCGGCATGAAGTGGCGATGGATGGGGCTCGTGACAAGGACAGCAGCGAGAGCGCAGCGGGTCGCGTCTGGGCGCAATGACGGCGGTCGTTTTCGCGCGCTGCTCTTGGCGGCGCCGCGGTCGAGTGCGGTTCAGAGCCTCTTCTTTGGTGACTTTCTTCTGGCTCCGCAGAAGAAAGTTACCCCGCCGCCGGGCGGGACTCCCGGCACCTTGCCACCAAGCAAGCGCCACTTAAACAACCAAGCCGTCGGCAAAGCTAACCGCCAATCCGAGTGAACAGGAAACCGCAAATGCTGCAAATGGAAAAACTCCAAAAGGTCTACCGCACCGAAATGGTCGAGACCTACGCCCTCCGCGACTTCAACCTCACAGTCAATGAAGGCGAGTTCGTCGCCGTGACCGGCCCGTCCGGCTCCGGCAAGACGACCTTCCTCACCATCGCCGGCCTGCTCGAAGCCTTCAGCGGCGGCAGCTACAAGCTCGATGGCATCGACGTCAGCCGCATGGGCGACGCCGAGCGTTCGCGCATCCGCAACCAGAAGATCGGCTTCATCTTCCAGGCCTTCAACCTGATCCCGGATCTCAACGTCCTCGACAACATCGAAGTGCCCCTGCGCTACCGCGGCTTCAGCGCGACGGAGCGCAAGAAGCGCGCGGCGGACGCGCTGGGCCGTGTCGGCCTGTCGGCGCGCGGCAAGCACTACCCGGCAGAGCTGTCCGGCGGCCAGCAGCAGCGCGTGGCCATTGCCCGCGCGCTGGCCGGCGAGCCGCGCCTGCTGCTGGCCGACGAGCCCACCGGCAACCTCGACAGCGCGATGGCGCGCAGCGTCATGGAACTGCTGGAAGAGCTGCACCGCGACGGCGCCACCATCGTCATGGTCACGCACGACCCGCAGCTCGCGGCACGCGCCCAGCGCAATGTCCATGTGATTGATGGCCAGGTCGTCGACCTCACGGCGGAGTTGGCCGCCTGACATGAAATACCAACAAAGCCACAGAGGCACAGAGGCACAGAGGCTGCAGGGTGACGCCCCCTCTGTGCCTCTGTGGCTCCGTGGCTGTGTTCTCCTTTTCTCGCTAGGTGTCGCCCCCCTGGCCGCCCGTGCCGACGACCTGCTGCAGGTCTGGGCCCAGGCCCGCGCGGCCGACCCGTTGCTGCGCCAGGCCGCCGCACTCAGCGGCGCGCAGGACGCCTCGGCCCGCGAGGCGCGCGCGGCGCTGTTGCCGCAGTGGCAGCTGCAAAGCAGCGAGCTGCGCGAGAACGGTGGCAACCGCTGGAACACCACCACCAGCAGCCTCAGCCAAACCCTCGTCGACCTCGCCGCACTGCGCGAATGGGACGCCGGCCGCAGCCAGGCCTCGGCCCAGGCCGCGCGCCTGGCCGCCGCCGAGCAGGGCGCACGGCAACGCGTGGCCGAGGCCTACTTCGGCCTGCTGTCGGCCCAGGCCCAACTGGCCACGGCGCGTGCCAATGAGGAAGCCTTCGCCCGCCAGGTCAGCGAGGCGGACACGCGCTTCACCGCCGGGCTGTCGGCCCAGGTCGAGGCCGACCAGTCGCGTGCCTACCGCGAGCTGGCCCGCACCGGCACGCTGGCCGCCGAGGCCGCCGTGGCCGATGCCGGCGAGGCGCTATCCCAGTTGACCGGCGCCACGGCACCCACGCTGCAGCCGCTGCGCAAGGCGCTCGCCGCCCAGCCGCTGCCGGATGACGCAGAAGCGTGGGCGCACCGCGCCGAGGCCGCCAACCCCGCGTTGCGCGCCTTGCAGCTCGACGTGCAGGCGAGCGAGCAGCGCATCTCCGCCGCCCGCGCCGGCCATCTGCCCACGCTGAGCCTGGGCGTGGACACCATTCGCCAGCGCGGCGACGGCGTGCCGCCGCTGGACGCCGGCCGCACCCCCACGCAGGTCGCGCTGCGCCTGACCGTGCCGCTGTTTGCCGGCGGCGCGGTGGCTGCTGCGGCCGACCGCGCCGGCTTCCAGCGCGACGCCGCCCGCGAGCAGCTCGAAGCCGGCCGCCGCGCCGTGCTGCGCGAGGTGCGCTACGAGCACCTGGCCGTCAGCCAGGGCGCGGCGCAGCTGCAGTCTGCCGAGATCGCCGTGGCCGCTGCCGAGCGCGCGCTGGGGGCCACGCGCACCGGCCTGACGCTGGGCACGCGCAGCACCACCGATCTGCTGCTCGCCATCCAGACCCTGGCCGGCGCGCAGAACGCCCAGACCCAGGCCCGCCACCGCCACGTGCTAGCCCTGCTCGCCCTGCACCAGGCCGCCGGCTCGCTCGGCGACGCCGAACTGGCCGCAGTCAACGCTCTCCTGGAGAACAACTGATGTTTCTTCACTACCTCGAACTCGCCGCCCGCAGCGCCCGCGCCTCCAAGGGCCTCAGCGCGCTGATGGTGCTGGCCCTGGCCCTGGGCATCGGCGCCTGCATGACGACGCTGACGGTCTATCACGTGCTGTCGGGCGACCCCATCCCGGCCAAGAGCGCGCGGTTGTTCAACGTGCAGTTGGACGCGGCCGATCTGATCGGCTGGAAGGCCGGCGAAGAACCGACCTTCGACTTGACCCGCTTCGACGCGACGGCGCTGCTGCGCGACAGGAAGGCGCTGCGCCAGGCGATGTCCGGTGGCATCAACGTGGCCGTGTCGCTGGCTGACGCGGACGTGAAGCCGATCTTCTCCAGCACTCGCTACAGCACGGCGGACTTCTTCGCGATGTTCGACGCGCCCTGGCAGCACGGCGGGGGCTGGAACGCTGCCGACGACGAGGCCGAGGCGCGCGTTGCCGTCATCTCCGCGGCGCTGAATGACAAGCTCTTCGGCGGCGCCAACAGCGTGGGCCGCGAGATCCTCGTGAGCGGCCAGCCGCTGCGCGTCGTCGGTGTGCTCAAGCCCTGGCACGTCAAGCCGCACTTCTGGGACCTGACGCTGGGCAGCTATGTCGAGACGGAGGACTTGTTCCTGCCCTTCTCCACGGCCATGGCGCTGAAGCTGGGCCACTGGGGCAACACCGACTGCTGGGCGCGCGGCGCGGCCGGGGGCAGCTCGTACGACATGAACGCAGCCTGCGCCTGGGTGCAGTACTGGGTGGAGTTCGCCAGGCCCGAGGATGCCGCCGCCTACCGCAACTACCTCGTCGCCTACTCCGAGGCGCAGCGCAAGGCGGGCCGGTTCGTGCGCCCGACCAACGTGCGGCTGCGCAGCGTCATGGAGTGGATGGGCGCGCAGAAGGTGCTGCCCGCCGACGTGCGTCTGCAGACCTGGCTGGCCTTCGGCTTCCTGGCCGTCTGCATCGTCAACATGGTGGGGCTGCTGCTGGCCAAGACGCTGCGCCGCTCCGGCGAGATCGGCGTGCGCCGCGCGCTCGGCGCGACGCGCGGCGACATCTTTGCGCAGTTCGTCGTCGAGGCGGGGCTGCTAGGCCTGGTGGGCGCCGCGCTGGGCCTGCTGTTCGCCAACGTCGGCCTCTGGCTGGTGCGGCGCAGCCCCAACGACTACGCCCGGCTGGCCGAACTCGACGCCAGCATGCTGGCGCTGACGCTGGGCCTGGCCCTGCTGGCCAGCCTCATCGCCGGTCTGCTGCCTGCCTGGCGCGCGGCCCTGGTCACCCCGGCCGTTCAACTGAAGGTGCAGTGATGCCCGAAACCTCCACGCTTTCTGCCGCTTCTGCCCGCCGCGCCAGCACCGTTACCCCCCGGATGGGCGGGCGCTTCTGGGGCGACCTACGGCCCATCCTGTCGACGCTGCGCCGCCATCGGATTGCCGCCGGCCTCATCGTGCTGGAGGTGGCGCTGACCTGCGCCATCGTCACCAACGCCCTGCACCTGATCCAAACCCGCGTCGAGGCGCTGAACGCCGACAGCGGCATGGCCGAGGCCGAGCTGGTGGTGCTGAACCTGCGCGGCAGCAAGGCCACGCCGCGCGAGCGCGTGGCCGCCGTCGTGGCCGAGGACATAGCCCAGTTGCGTGCCATCCCGGGTGTCAAGGCCGCTACGCCGGCTAACCAGATCGTCTACGCCGACAACAGCAACAACAGCGGCGTGAATCTGCAGCCCGACAACAAGGGCACGCGTCTGATCGCGTCGCAGTACACCGCCGACGACCAGATGATCCCGACCTTTGGCCTCAAGCTGCTGGAAGGGCGCAACTTCACCCCCGACGAGGTGCTGGACAGCTTCAAGGTCTTCAGCGTGCCCGAGCCGCGTATTGGCCAGATCATCATCAACAAGGTCATGGCCGAAAAGCTCTTTCCAGGCCGCTCGGCGCTGGGCCAGACGCTCTATGTGTTCGGCAACTCCCCGACGACCGTCATCGGTGTCGTCGAGACGCTGACCCATCCGCAGATGCATCGCGCCCGCAGCGAGGGTGGCGCGTCGATGATCTTCCCGCTGATGGGCGGCTACAACTAT
>NZ_JBDSQX010000150.1:0-9442 GCF_039929605.1 Roseateles sp. | reverse complement strand
GAAGTGCACCGCAACTCGCTGGCCAAGCTGGAGTTGGCCAGCCACATGAAGCTCCCGGCCGACCGGGTCAGCATGCCCGTGACGCGCGGCGGTTAACGGCCTGCCGTGGCCAGGACGAAGTCCGGGTGGATCTCTCGCAGGCCGTGGCGCGGGAAGAAGATGCGCACGGCTTCGGCGCTGCTGGACTGAACGTCGCCCCAGCCGAAGCGGCGCACGCGTACGCGCTGGCCGGGCTTGAAGGGTGCGTCGGCCGCAGCGGGCGCTGCGGCGGCCTCGGGTGCTGAAGAACACTCGGCCGCCATCAGCCGCGTGAAACGCTCGCAGCTGTCGCAGTGGCCGCAGCGCGCGGCGTCGTCGTCCAGCACATCGCCGAAGTGGGCCAGTACGCTCGACCAGCGGCAGCCGCCGGCCTTGGCATAGAGCACCATGGCCGCCAGGCCATCGCGGTCGTTCTGCTGGCGCTGCAGCGATGCGGCTTGGGCATCCGAGACGACGGCATCGGCCGCGCGGCGTGTGGCCGGGCGCAGCCCGTCGACATCACTGCCGCGCAACGCGCGCACCGAGCGCAGTGCCGCCAGCACCCGCTCCAGGCGGCGCTGCGGCAGCTTCACCATCTCGGCCAACGCCGCTGGCAACCAGCCGCGTTGCGGCGTCTGGCTGGCCAGCGCCCGCCAGACGGTGCTCAGCTCCTCGCGGGAGGGCGTCTGACCGCCGGCAAAGAACTGCTGCAGCGCGCGGTCGCCCTCGCGAAACAGCAGCACGCAGTCGGCCGCTTCGCCGTCGCGGCCGGCACGGCCGAACTCCTGCACATAGGCCTCGATGGATGCCGGCATCTGCGCATGCAGCACAAGGCGGATGTCGGGCTTGTCGATGCCCATGCCGAAGGCGTTGGTCGCGACCATGAGCCGGGTCTCGTCGGCCATGAAGGCTTCCTGCGCCGCCGTGCGTTCCCTGGCCGGCAGCTTGCCGTGATACAGGCCCACGGGCAGCTCGGCCTCGCGCAGCCGGCGGTGCAGCGCGGTAGCTTCACGCACGGTGGCGCAGTAGACGATGGCGCTGCCCTCGCATGCTTGCAGCCGGCGCACGATGAAGTCACAGCGCTGTTCTTCAGTCTGCGGCAGCTCGACGGCCAGGCGTAGATTGGGCCGGTAGACGCCATGGCTGAGCACGCCGTCACTCGGGATGCCGAGCGCTTCGGCGATCTCGCGCTGCACGGGTGCCGAGGCCGTGGCCGTCAACGCCAGCACGGGCGGCCGGCCCAGTGCCCGGCGGGCGTCGCGTAGCGCGCTGAAGGCGGGGCGAAAGTCGTGTCCCCACTGCGCAATGCAGTGCGCTTCGTCCACGACGAGCAGGCCCACGCGCTGCTCCTGCAGCAGGCCTTGGGTGCGCGGGTCGGCCAGGCGCTCGGGTGTCGTGAACAACACCCGCACCGCGCCGCGCGTGAGCAACGCCTCGGCCTCCAGACGCGTGTTCGCGTCCAGCGCCGAATGCAGCTGCCGCGCCACCACGCCACGCGCCGCCAGCGCGTCGCACTGGTCCTTCATCAGCGCAATCAACGGCGAGATGACCACTGTCAGCGACCCGCTCAGCACGGCGGGCAGCTGGTAGCACAGCGACTTGCCCGCACCCGTCGGCATGACGGCCAGCGTGTTCTGCCCGGCCAGCACGCGGGCGATGACTTCGGCCTGCCCGGGCCGCAGCGAGCGCAGGCCGAACACGCGCTTGAGCGTGCTGCGCAGCTTGACGGGCACCACAGGCTCGCGCGGCGGCAGCTTCTCGGGCACCGGCGGTGGCGCAGGCACTTCCTCGCGCGGGCCGGCGTGGTGCAGCACGCGCCCCGCAGCGGTCATCACTGCGGCGCTCACGAGGTGGCCTTGGCGGCTTGCATGGCCGTGGGCGTTGCCGGCGCGCTGGCCGCTGAAGCTGATCTGCGGCGGATGGCCAGCAGCTTGGTCACCTGCGTCAGCACCTCGGGGCTCCAGCCCATGCCGATGTGGCTGGCCTGCACCTCGATGTCGCGTGCCAACGGCCAGCGCGCGGTGTGCATGCAGGCCTCCCAGGACACGACGCCATCGTTGCGGCTGTACAGCGAGATGGTCGGCACTGGCGGCGGCTCGGCCAGGCGCTCGCGCATCGCGTGGTGATCCTGCGCCTGGCGGCCATTGAGCAGGCGGAACAGCCAGCCGACGTTGGTGTCGTCAGGGCCGCCGCTGAAGGGCGTGCCGATGGTGATGACGTGGGGCACGCGCTCGGGCAGGCGCTTGGCCAGCTCGCGGGCGTAGAAGCCGCCCAGGCTCCAGCCCACCAGGCTGGCCTGGTCGGCCGGCGCGATGCGCTCGTGCACGGCTTCGGCCAGCTTGTCCAGCCAGTCGTCCACGTTGCCCTGGGGGCCGCGGTTCACGCCCTGGCCCCAGTCCAGCGCGCGAAAGCCCGCGCGCTCCAGGTGGCGGCGCAGCGGCCACAGCGACAGGCTGTCGGTGCCCAGGCCCGGGAACAGCATCACCGTGCGGCCCTGGCCGACCTGCTCGGGCGTCTTGCGCCAGAGGTTCAGCGCCTGGAGGGCCTCGATCGTGGCACGCGCCGGCTCGGTGGCCAGCAACGACAGCGAGGGCCGGCGCGGCGCCGGGTACGTGGGGACTGCGGTCTTGGCGTTCAGAGGCAGCGTGGTTGTCATGGCCTGGTCGGCAGAGCCGGTTTGCTTTTTGGATGGCTCGATGCTGCGGTGCAGTGATCGCGTGGGATGCCAGCCTGCAGCGACAGCCGCTGTAGGACAAAAGCCGCCGCCCGCGTTTTAGGGCGTTCTGGGGTGAACTCCTAACAGGGCGGGCGCGGCGATCGCGGCACACTCCGTCCGCCATGAGCCAGGCCATCAAACCCTATCTCGCCGCCCTCATCGTCATGGGGGTGCTTGACGCGCTCTGGCTCGGCCTGGTCGCGAAGGACTTCTACCGTGAGCAGATCGGCGCCCAGATGGCGGAGCAGATCCGCTGGGCGCCGGCCTTGGTGTTCTACCTGGCCTACCCGGCCGCACTGGTGGCGCTGGCGCTGTTTCCGGCCGGCCAGCCGGTCGCCACGCAGGTGGCGCGCGCGGCACTGGTGGGCCTGGTGGCTTACGGCGTCTACGACCTCACCAACGCGGCCACGCTGCGCCAATGGCCGCTGAAGCTGGCACTGGCTGACACGGCTTGGGGCACATTCGCGAGCACGGCGGCGGGCGCGGCGGCAGCCTGGGTGGCACAGCGTTTCAGTTGACGCCGACAATCGACCATGGCCAAAACTGCACCCCGACTCAGCCCCGAAGACATCCAACGCGTCATCGCCACCGCCTGGGACGACCTGCCGCCCTATGGCAAGGTGCTGCGCGAGCACGGCATCGGCCACGGCGAGCTGGTGGCCCTGCTCAAGCGCCAGCTGACGCCCGCCGCCTACAAGCTCTGGGCGGCGCGCGGCAAACAGGCCAAGGGGCCGGCGAGCAAGGCCACCTGGCCGCATGGCCGTTGACGGGCTGCAGCGCCGGCCCGTGCTGGCGTTGCTGGCCACGCTGGCCGCCTGCGGCGACCCTGCCTCACGGGCCCGCAGCCGCATCGATGCCGCCTGGCACCGTGCCGACCTGGACGCCCTGCTGCAGCGCTGGCTGGCGAAGGCGCCCCTGCCGGGTGGCGGCTTCCAGCTGGCATTCAACCGCGCCTGGCAGGCGCGACCCCAGCCCGAGCTGGAGCTGACCGGCCAGGCCCGACTCGTCTACGCCTTCGCGGCGGGGCATGAGCTCACGCAGGACGCCCGCTACCTCGACGCCGCGCGGCGTGGTGCGGACTTCCTGCTGGCGCACTTCAGCGACCCGCTGCATGGCGGCTTCTTCCACACTGTGGCCCCCGACGGCAGCCCGCGCGCCACGATCAAGCGCGCCTACGGCCATGCCTTCGTGTTACTGGCGCTGGCCCAGCTCTACCGCACCGGCCAGGACGCGCGCCACCGCGACGCAGCGCTCAAGGCCTGGCGTGCTGTCCAGGCGGGCTTTTTCGACGCGCGTGGTGGCCTCGTCAACGAGTGCGGGCGCGACTTCAAGCCCATCCCCGCCGGCCGCACGCAGAACCCCGTCATGCACATGTTCGAGGCCCTGCTGGCGCTGCATGAAGCGACGGGCGACAAGTCTGTGCAGGCCGGCGCACGGCAGCTGGGCGACTTCGCTGCCTACCAGCTGCTGCAGGGCCAAGCTGAATCGGCGGGCGGCGGCGCGCGCATTCCCGAGTGGTACGACGAGACCTGGAAGCCATTGCCGACCAAGGGCGACGGCGGCTACATCGACCTCGGCCATCAGTTCGAGTGGAGCCATCTGCTGGCCTCGGGCGCGGCCGTCTCGCCGGTCTATGCCCAAGTCTCTGAGCGCGTGCTGGCCTACGCGCTGAGCGCGGGCTACGACGACAACGACGGCGGTTGTGGCAGGCGTGCCTTCCCCGACGCCGTGCGCACCGACATGAGCAAGGGCTGGTGGCAACAGGCCGAATGCCTGCGTGCGCTCGTCGTGGCGGCCACGGCCAGCGGGCGCAATGACCTGTGGCGCCGCTACGAGCAGACGCTGGGCCTCGTGCGCGACCAACTGGTGGACGCCGAGCACGGCAGCTGGCGCGCCGCCGACGCGCTGCCTTGCAAGAGCGGCGGCTGCAAGGACGAGCAGCCCGACCCGTATCACATGGTGTCGCTGCATCGCGTGGCGCTGCAGCTTGCCGCCGCTGCGGCGTAGTGGTTGCGGCCGTGGCCACGCTGAACTGTTGCGCGGGCTCTACAACGGCTGAAACTCAATGTTCCTCGCCGCTGCCGCGCGAGGCGCCGTTGCGCGGCCACCGCCCTGGGAAAGTCGGTGCTTACCCCGAGAGTCGATGCGAAAACGGGCATCGAGAAATCCAAAAATGTGATTTGTCTCGAATCGGTGAGCCTCATAGAGTGAATTGAGACCCCAGCGCCACAGGCCCGCTACAGAGGCGCTGAACGGCTGAAGAGGTTGGCCGATCCCCAATAACGATTCCGGAGACAAGATGAAGAAACCAGCCCTGGCGGCGCAGCGCGCGCATGCTTATTCCTCCCGTTTTGCCCTCAGCCTGACCGCCGCCGCCGCGCTGGCCGCCATGTCCGCCGCCGCCGTGGCCCAGGAAACCGCCAAGAACGAGCTGGAAACGGTGGTCGTCACCGGCGTCAGGGCATCCCTGACGAAGAGCTTGGCGATCAAGCGCACCAGTGACCAGGTCGTGGAATCGGTCGTCGCCGAAGACATCGGCAAGCTGCCCGACAACAACGTCGTCGAAGCGCTGCAGCGTGTGACGGGTATCCAGGTCACCAACCGCGCTGGCGGTGAAGTCGGCACCTTGTCCATTCGCGGCTTGCCCGACGTGGCCACCACCTGGAATGGCCGCAACATCTTCACCGCGTCCGGTACGCAGGTTGCGCTCCAGGACATTCCGTCGACGCTGGTGCGCCAGATCGACGTCTACAAGACGCGCGACGCCAGCCAGCTGGAAAACGGCATTGCCGGCCAGATCGACGTCAAGTCGCTGCGCCCGTTCGATTTCAAGGGCGCGAAGTTGTCGCTGTTGGCGCGGGAAACCTATCTCGACCCCGCGAAGAAGTGGAACCCCCAGCTGAGCGCGATGGGCAGCAACCGCTGGAAAACCGACGCCGGTGAATTCGGTGCGCTGGTCAATCTGTCGATGGTCAAGACGGACTACCGCAATGAAAGCGTGACGCCGGGCGCCATGGTGGTGTTCGCTAGCCCGAATGCCGCTGAAGTGCCGGCCGGCTGGACCCCGTTGGAGCGGATTCAGCCCACGGATGGACGTGCGCCCAATCAGCAGATCTGGACGCCGGGCACCTATGCCGGCCTGTCGCAACAGGAGGGCGCAACCCTGGCCATCAACGGCAAGAACGTTCCCTATTACTTAGCACGTGACGCCGTCTTCCAGAGCGATGTGCAGGGCCAGCGCGAGCGCCCGGCCGCCAATCTCGCCCTGCAGTGGCAGCCGAACGAGGATTCGGTCTACACGTTTGAAGCGATGTACAACGGTTATCGCAACAAGACCTTCAACAAGCTGCTGTTCAGCTTTGTTGACTGGTGGGGGAGTCTCGGCAGCAACCCGGCTGCTTCGATCAGCACATTCCCGGGAACCAATGTCATCAAGACGCGGACCGTGAATGATGTCTATGGCTTCAACAGCGGCGACTACACCACCTCTAAAACTGATTCCTATATCTACGCCCTGAACGGCAAGTGGAATATCAGTGACCGTTTGAAGCTGGACGGGGATGTGTCGTACCAAAAAAGCACTTTCAATACTCAATTCATGGCCACCCGGCTTGATCGCGTTGCACCGTCGATCAACGTCGACTTCAGTGCCGGCGGCGGCAACATGGGCTTCCACTTCAACGACGATGCCGAATTGGTAGACGCCGCCAAATGGAACGTGGCGCAGTTCTACGACAACGCCAACCGCAATGCAGGCAGTGCTGCGACGGCCAACCTGTCGGGCGTCTACGACGCCGATTGGGGTGCGCTGAAGACGCTGCATTTCGGCGTGCGCTTCGACAGCCGCAAGGCGTCGGAAGCCAACCGGGGCCAATCGGCCTTCCTGGGCCGCAACCTGGCCTCGCTGGATGCGAACTACCAGCACGTCAATTCGAATTTCGGCACGGCCATCTCGGACGTCCCGCGCTCCTGGATGGAGCCGAATGCTTACTACATTCGCGACAACATCGACGACTGGCGCAAGCTCTACAACTCGGTCGATGCGAATTTCCTGACGACCGACAAGCTGAGTCTGCAGAAGACCTTCCAGGTCAAGGAAGACACCACCAATCTGTTCCTGATGGCGGATGCAGAGCACGAGTTGTTCGGCCGCCCACTGCGCGCCAATTTCGGCGTGCGCTATGTGCAGGTCAAGACCGGCATGACTGCCTACAGCGTCGATGCCACCACCAAGGTGGTGACGCCGACGAACGGCGATAAAACGGCCAAGAAGTTCCTGCCCAGCCTGACGCTGCGCTATGAGCCGGTCAAGGATGTTCTGGTGCGCTTCAACTACGGCGAAACGCTGCGCCGCCCGGGCTTTGGCGATCTGAACCCGGTCCTGCAACTCAGTGACGATCTTTCCAAGGTCGGCTACGGCGGCGGCGGCGGCGGCAACCCCGGCCTGGAGCCGACGCGCTCCAAGAACCTCGACCTGACGGGCGAGTGGTATTTCCAGAAGGACAGTGCGCTTTACGGCACCTTGTTCCAACGCAAGATCGAGGGCCTGGTCGTGCCCCTGCGTCGCCGCGTTCACGTCGATCCGGCCAACGACCCGTTCCGCAACTCGACCTCGGGCGGCAGCCATGCGAACGGCTATGACTATGTCATCAGCTCGCCGGTCAATGCGTCCAACGGCAAGATCAGCGGCCTCGAACTGGGTGCGATCTACTTCCCGAAGGGCTTGCCGAGCTTGCTGGACGGCCTGGGCTTCCAGGGCAGCGTGACCCGCCTGACCTCGTCGCAGAACGTGCCGACCGCCAACGATGCCGGCGAGATCGTCTCCCAGCTCGAGACGCCGTTCTTCGGCGTGTCCAAGCTGTCGTGGAATGCCACGCTGGCCTACGAAAAGGGTCCCCTCGGCGCACGTCTGTCGTATGTCCGTCGTTCCAGCTTCCTGGCCGCCAACGAGGCTGCACTGTTTGCCAACCCGATCGGCATCTGGCGCCAACCGGAAAAGAGCGTGGACCTCCAGCTGACCTACAACATCAACGACCGTATGGCGTTCGACATCAGTGGCGTCAACCTGACCAATGAGATGCAGCAGCAGTATTACAAGTTCGGCAACGCGGGCAGCCCCGAGTTGACCAATTTCGGCACGGTCCAGATCGGCCGCGCCGTCTCCGTTGGCTTCCGCTGGAAGATGTAAACCGCGAGGCTTCAACTCCCTGCTCGTTCGGGCGTTGCACCGGCCTCCCGGGCAACGCCCTTTTTGCTTTCAGCTGTACCCATGTCAGACCTGCTTCAGCCGCTGATCCGCCAGCGCGCCGATCCGCACATCTCGCGCCATGCCGACGGCTACTACTACTTCACCGCGTCGGTGCCGCAGTACGACCGCATCGAGGTGCGGCGCGCGCTGACCATTGAAGGGCTAGCCAGCGCAAGCCGGACACGGGGCCGTGGTCCGAGCTGATCTGGGCGCCCGAGCTGCATTTCAACGGCGGCGCCTGGGTTGTCTACTTCGCCGCCGCCGCCACCCGTGCGCTGGATCACCAAGGCATGTTCCAGCACCGCATGTTCGCCATTCGCAACATGGCGAAAGACCCGCTAGGCGGCGATTGGGAGTTCCTCGGCCAGGTCGACTCGGGCATGGACAGCTTCTGCCTGGACGCGACGACCTTCACCCATCGCGGCCAGCTCTATTACCTGTGGGCGCAGAAGGACCCGGCCATTGCCGGCAACTCCAACCTGTACATCGCGCCCATGAAGACGCCCTGGCAGCTCGCCGGCGCGCCGGTGCGGTTGAGCACGCCCGAGTTCGACTGGGAATGCCGGGGCTTTCTCGTCAACGAGGGCCCGTCGGTGCTGCAGCGCCACGGCCGCGTCTTCATCAGCTACTCGGCCAGCGCCACCGACGAGAACTACGCCATGGGCCTGCTATGGGCCGACGAGAACGCCGACCTGCTGGACCCGGCGAGCTGGCACAAGTCCGCCGAACCCGTGATGCGCAGCGCGGCGGCGGACAGCGTCTTCGGCCCCGGGCACAACAGCTTCACCCAGGGTGAGAACCCCGACGAGGTGCTGTTGGTCTACCACGCACGCACCTACACCGAGATCATTGGCGACCCGCTGTGGAACCCGGACCGGCACACTTTCGTGAAGCCGATGCGCTGGAGCGCGGAGGGCATGCCGCTGTTCGGCACGCCCTCGCGGCTTGACTAGGGTCACTACCAATGCCGGAAACAACATCGGTACGCCGTGGAAATTGATTGGATTGCAATTCCGCCGGCCCCTAGCATCGTTTTACTGGGCTGACCGCCGAAGCGCACGGCTTCGGGGGCTACAAGCTGCCCCAAGCCCGGCAGCCAACGGGCGCACCGCTTAGTCACACGGCAGACCCTGCGCGCCGCCAGAACGAAACATCCGAGACAAAGACATGACGACTGAGGACAAGAAGAGCAAGGTCAAGCTGCGCTCAGCCGAATGGTTTGGCACCCAGGACAAGAACGGTTTCATGTACCGCTCCTGGATGAAGAACCAGGGCATCCCGGACCATGAATTCAACGGCAAGCCCATCATCGGCATCTGCAACACCTGGAGCGAGCTGACGCCCTGCAACGCCCACTTCCGCAAGCTGGCCGAGCACGTCAAGCGCGGCATCATCGAAGCGGGTGGCTGGCCGGTCGAGTTCCCGGTGTTCTCCAGCGGCGAGTCCAACCTGCGCCCCAC
>NZ_JBDSQX010000149.1:0-46469 GCF_039929605.1 Roseateles sp. | reverse complement strand
TGATCGTCGACCTCGCCATGGCCTTGCTGCTGTTCGAGCTGGGCAGCCGCGTCAGCCTGCGCTGGTTGCGCGTCAACCCGGCATTGCTGCTGACCAGTGCGGCCGAGTCCTTGCTGACATTCGGCGCCGTCTTTGCGGCACTGCGCTGGTATGGCTTGGCGGCGCCGCTGGCGGCGGCCGGAGCGGCCTTGTTCGGCGCATCGGCCGGCGCGGTGATCGCCCGCGTGACGACCGAGCTCAAGACTGCTGGCCAGGTGACCGAGCGGGCCATCGTGCTGAGTGCGTTGAACACGCTCTACGCCGTGCTGCTGCTCAAGCTGGTGATCGGTTGGCTGCATGTGGACCAGCACAGTGACTGGGTCGCGGGTGTGGCCCAGCCGGGCTACACCTTCTGCGGCTCGGTGGTGGTCGCGGGGCTGCTGGCGTCTGCGGTCGGCTGGGTGCTGAGGCGTTTCAACCTCAAGGAGGAGAACGCCGTGCTGCTGTTGCTGGGCCTGGTGTTGCTGGCGCTGACCGCCGCGCGGCTGCTCGCCCTGTCAACCCTGCTGGTGCCTCTGCTGGCCGGCGTGATGCTGCGCAACGCGAGTGATCGGCCGTGCATCTGGCCACGCCACTTCGGCACGGCCGGTGGCGTGCTGGTGCTGATGTTGTTCGTGATCGTCGGTGCCGCCTGGTCCGTCGAGGCGCTGACGGTGGGCATCGTCGGCGCACTGCTGCTGCTGGGCGTGCGCGTGCTGACGAAAAGCCTGGTGTTGGTGGGCCTGGCGCGGGTCAGTGGTATCGAGCCGCGCCAGGGCTTGGCGCTGGCGATGAGCCTGACGCCGGTCTCGGCCACCTCGCTGATTCTGCTGGCCGACTTGCAGGCCACCCACCCGGCCATCGGCGCGCAGTTGATGCCGGTGATGCTGGCGATGCTGGCCGTGATGGCACTGCTGGGACCGGTGCTGGTGCAGGGTGGCCTGCGCCTTGCCGGTGAGTACCGGCCCGTGAAAACGCCGATCTCTTTACCCAAGCGGGCGCCGGAGCACAGCGTATGACCGTCAGCCGTGGACCCTCGCTGGAGCGATTCGCGGATTCGCGCTCACTGACGCTGGGCGTCGAGCTTGAGCTGCAGATCGTCAACCATCACGACTACGACCTCACGCCGGCCTCCAAGGACCTGCTGCGCCTGATGGGCAAGTACAAGCTGCCCGGCAACGTCACGCCGGAGATCACCGAAAGCATGATCGAGCTGTGCACCGGCGTCTGCGACAACCACATGCAGGTGCTGTCCCAGCTGACCGAGACGCGCGATGCGCTGGTGGCCTGCGCGGCGCAGTTGAACGTCGGCCTGTGCGGCGGCGGCACGCATGCCTTCCAGGACTGGAGCGAGCGTCGCATCTTCGACACGCCGCGTTTTCACGAGGTGGCGACGCTGTACGGCTACCTGTCCAAGCAGTTCACCATCTTCGGCCAGCATGTGCACATCGGCTGCCCCGGGCCGGACCAGGCGCTGGTGCTGCTGCACGGGCTGTCGCGCTTCATCCCGCACCTGATCGCGCTGTCGGCGTCCTCACCGTTCGTGCAGGGCACGGACACGGGCTTCCATTCGGCGCGGCTCAATTCGGTGTTCGCCTTCCCGCTGTCGGGCCGTGCGCCCTTCGTGAACCGTTGGGACGATTTCCTCATCTTCTTCGAGAAGATGACGCGCACCGGCGTGGTCAAGAGCATGAAGGACTTCTACTGGGACATCCGGCCCAAGCCCGAGTTCGGCACGATCGAAGTGCGGGTGCTCGACACACCGCTGACCATCGAGAAGGCCGCAGCGCTGGCCGGCTACATCCAGTGCCTGGCACGCTGGTTGCGCATCGAAAAGCCGTTCGAGCCGCACGAGGACGACTACCTGCCCTACACCTTCAACCGGTTCCAGGCCTGCCGCTTCGGGCTGGATGGCACGTTCGTCGACCCGTCGACCGGCGAGCACCGCGTCCTGCGCGACGACATCGAGGCCAGCTTCCAGGCGCTGGAGATCCACGCGATGGAACTCGGTGCCGAGGATGCGCTGAGCTACCTGCGCAAAGAGCTTGCGGGCGCGGGCAACGATGCGAGCTGGCTGCGTGGCGTGCACGAGCACGAGCAACTGCTGCCCGAAGTCGTGCGCCAGCAGTGCCGCCGCTGGGCGGGCGACAGCCCATGAGTGAAGCCGGGCTCGCGCCGCTGAAGATCGGCATGTCGGCGCGGCTGATGCACAAGCCGCCGCTGGAGCTCGGGTTTCGCAACAAGACGCTGCAATACCTTGAGCAGGCGGCGGCGCACTGGATCATGGGCCACGGCGCGATGGTGCTGATGCTGCCGACGTTGGGCTTTGATGCCGAGGTCGAGCGGCGGCGCGTCTCGGTGCGGCATTACGTCGATGTACTCGACGGCCTGGTCATGCAGGGCGGTGCCGATGTCAGCCCGACCAGCTACGGCCAGCAGCCGATGCGGCCCGAGTGGGGCGGCGACATCGTGCGCGACCGCTACGAGATGGAGTTGCTCGAAGGCTTCCTCGCGCAGGGCAAGCCGGTGCTCGGCATCTGCCGGGGTTGCCAACTGCTCAACGTGGCCTTTGGCGGCACGCTCTACCAGGACATCGCCACCCAGCGCGAGGACGCCAAGAACCACGTCGACGCGGAGCTCTACGACCGGCACAGCCACATGGTCGTGTTCGAGCCGGGCTCCAAGCTGGCCGAGCTGTACGCGGAGCGCGAGGGCGGCTGCGTGACCAGCATCCATCACCAGGCCGTCGACCGGCTCGGCGCCGATCTGCGGGTCGAGGCGCGTTCGACCGAGGACGGCATCGTCGAGGCCATCCGCGCGAGCGGCGCCAATTTCGTGGCCGGTGTGCAGTGGCATCCGGAGTTCCATGCGGTCAACCCGGGGCTGCTCAGCGGTGAACCGCTGCTCGACGGCTTTCTCGCCGCCGCGCGTGCCGCGCAGCTGCAGCGCAGCGGCTGAGTACGGCGATGCTCGCCAGGCGGGCACGTGCTCAGCTCCGCGTGATCGCCTGCGCTGCTTCGATGCCTGCGGTGTAGGCCTCCTCAAATACCGAATACCCCGCCAGATCCGCATGCGCAAACGCGACGCGGCCCGCGCCATGTGTCAGTGCTGTCCGTGCCGCCAACGCCGCCAACGCCGCATTGCCGCGCACCCCAGGCGCCGGGATGCTCATGGCATGCCCGAACCGACACAGGTCCACGCGCTCCAGGTTGCCGGCCAGATCGGGGTGCGTGGCCGAAAGCTCACGCACGACGACCTGCGCCCAGTGCTGCCAGGGCTGGGCGAGCAGCTCGCCGCGCCGTGATCGCGGCAGGGCGAGGTAGGCCGTGAGCCGTGGTGACCGGGGTGTGGGGTCGAGCGTCTGGTGGCGGGCGTTGACATAGCCCAGGCCGGCCTGCCCGTAGCTGACGTTGTCCCAGGCCAGCGGCACGCCAGGGCGGTCCAGCAGCGGCTCACGCAGCGCCATGTTGGCGGTCAGCCAGGGGGCGTACTGCATCGCGCCGGCAGCGGCGCGCAGGGCGGGGTGTTCGATCAGCCGGGCGGCGATGAAGAGAGGCACGGCGAAGACGACGCGGCGGGCCTGCCAGCGCTCGCGGGCGCCGCGCGCTTCGTCCCAGGCCAGCAGCTCGACGCCCTGACGCGACTCGCTGGCGCGCAACACGACACGGCCGCTGAAGATGCGCTCGCGCAGCGGCGCAGCGAGCTGGGCACTGAGCCAGCCGTTGCCTTCGGGCCAGGTCAGCACCGGCTCACGCTCGGCCGTCTCGTCGCCCGGCGCATGGAAGCCATGCCGGCTGGCGAAGTAGTGCAGGCCGGCCCAGGCCGAGACCTCGGCGGCCGGGGCGCCGTAGTCATCCCGGCAGCAGTAGTCGAGGTACCAGCGCAAGCGCGGCGCGGTGAGCTGCTGAGCGTCCAGCCAGGTGGCGAAGGTCTGGGCGTCGAGCGCGGCATGGCCCACGCCCCAGCGGGCGCGGTGGGTGGGCATCGCAAAGCCGATGTCGCGCTGTGCCTGAGCGACAAGTTCGGCAAAGCGGCGGTACTGGGCCAGCGTGCCGGCGGAGTCGCTCGGCGGCAGCGGGCCTTCGCGCCATTCGCCATCGACGAAAAGCCGTTCCTGCGGGCTGTGGCACAGGTGCCGCTCGTCCCAGACGGCGCGGCCCAGTTGCTGACGCACGAGGCCGAGCTCTTCGAGCAGTTGGTAGACCTCGCCTGCCTGTGGCCCGGGCAGGGGCAGGTAGTGGGCGCCGAGCGGGCAGGGCGCGCCGGCCAGCACATGGCCGCGGCTGTTGCCGCCGGGCTGGTCTTCGAGTTCGAGCAGAGCGATGTCGTCGACGCCGCGCCGCGTCAGCTCGCGAGCGCAGGCCAGGCCGGCGATGCCGGCGCCGACGATGACGACATTGGCCTTGCGCAGCGGGCCGTCGTTGGCGCGTGGGGGCTCGCGCAGCCGATGCCCGCGCTCGGGGTGAGTGCCGACCCAGCTGCCTTGCAGCGCTGGCGCGTCGGGCGTGCAGCCGCCGGCCAGCAGGCCGAGCATCACGGCCCGGCGTTGCAGGCCGGTGGAGGAGTCGGGGTGGTCGGGTAAGGCTGCGCTCAAGGCGGCGAGCCTAGCAGCGAAAGCCGCCGGCTCTACCCGACAGGGAAGGTCAGCCGCAGGGCGCTTGCCACTCGCGCAGTTCGGCGGCGAGCACGGGATGCTTGTCCGCCTCGGCGCGCTGGATCAGCGCCTGCACATTGGCCTCGGTGACGTGCTCGTGGCCGACGCCGTGGACAAGGTTGGCGTAGACGCTGTCGATGTTCGAGGCGTCCGTGTCGGCCGGCGTGGTCGGCACGGTCGTGGCGGCGGTGGAAGAGATCGTCGTTGGCATGAGGGCTCCAGCGCCGGCACCGTGCCGGCGATGCCAGCTATCGGCAAGCGGCATGCCGGCCAGTTTTTCCGGGTGGCCGGTGGTATGGTCCCGCCGCCGTTGGCGGGTGCCTTCGCCCACCTTTTGAAGAAGACGCCAATCAGCATGCCCGCTTCATCTGCCTGGTTTTCCGTCTGCTGCCGGACTGTGTTGGCCGGCCTGGCGTTCGCAGGGCTGGTGGCCGGCCAGGCGAGCGCACAGACGCTGCGGCTGCCGCTGGCCGTCGCTGCGAGCGGCACGCAGGCGCTGCCCACGCTGCTGCGCGCGTCGCTGCTGGAGTACCAGGAGCTGCTGCCGCCTCTGCGCCGGATGCGTTGGGGCGGCATGACCGAGACGGGCGTCAACGAGCAGGTCTGGAACCCCGCGACGACGAAGTTCCTGGCGGCGTGCCGTGCGCAGGCGGCAGATTGCCAGCCGCTGCTGACCGCCCAGTTGCAGACCATGGATCGCGCCGTGCGCGAGCTGCCGGCCGAGAGTTCCGCCAGGGCGGCGGTGATGCTCAGCGTCATCGCCGACTTCTGCGGCAGCTTCCCCGACAGTTCGCAGCGGCCCTTCGGTGTGTGTCAGTTGAGCAACCGGCTGTACGACGCGGCCAAGCGCTGGCAGGAGGAAGGCCAGGAATATCTCTTCCTGCACTACCTGAGCGCTTACGACTTCATGCGTGGACAGTACCGCGCGTGGCTGAAGAACGAGGGGCAAGTGGAGTCGGCTTCCACGGCGGCCGCGCTGCCCGAGGTCGCGCCGTGGATCTCGGCGGAGAAGGCCGAGCTGGACGGGTACCTCAACAGCGCCCGCCAGGGCTGGATGGCGGCCTTGGGTCTGGCCGCGCAGCACCCCGCCAGCGCACTGGGCCGGATTTCGGCGCTGCAGATTGCCCGGCTGTCTTGGCGGCTGGGCGACGTGGACATCGCCGAGGACTTCGAGCGCACCTACGCCGAGCTGCGAGGGGAAGGGGCGACCGGCTGCGCTGACCATAGCCTGCGCTGGCGCACCGACATTGCCCGGGACCGCGCGCTGCGCAAGGTGCCTGCCGACTCGCCCGCGCGACTGCGGTCGCTCGTCACGCAGCAGTGCGGCTATTCCGCGCCGGTGCTCGACCTGGTGAACGATGCGCTGCTGCGCCCGGACGGGCCCAGCGCCGAGGACCGTGCGGTGCTGCGCACGGTGCTGGATGAAGCCGTGCGCGCCTGCAGCCCGGAGCGCTGCTCCACCTTTCGCGCTCCGCAGTTGCGCGCGCTGCAGGCTCTGCTGGGCGGGTCGCCGGTGGCCTTGCGGGCATTGCTCAAGGAACGGATCGACGGCAACGATCTGGACGGCCTGCGCCCGGAGTCCGAGCTGAGGGTGGACTGGGCCGTCGCGGCGACGTTGCTGCGCGAGCCGGCCCTGCAGGAGCCCAGCCTGGCCCTGCTGCGCCAGGTGCAGGGCCTGGTGCTGCTGCGCACGAATGCGACGCGGCTGCCTTCGTTCTCCGAGCAACGTGACCTCGCTCGTTTCGACAGCCTGCACCGCCTCGCCGCGCGGGCTTCAGTGGAGCAGGGGCAGCCGCTGCTGCCATCAGTGACCGAAGGTCTGCGGGCGCAGACGCTGCTGAGGCGGCTGCGGGCGCAGAGCCTGGCCGACCAGTTCAAGGGGCTGCGCGACGCCGACGCGGACGCACGCCGTCAACAGCAGCGCGCCGATGCGCAGCGCTTGCGCACGCTGGCCGTGCAGTTGCCCAAGGGCGTGAAGCGCCTGTTCGAGTCGTCGGCCGATGAGGGCGACGCGATGGCCGAACTGGCCTACCTGGAAGCGCTGGCCGTGCTGCGCCTGTCGGCCAGCGACCGCGACCGTCAGTGGCTGAACAACGCGGCGGGCAAGGGGCCGCTGCAGATGCTGGAGATGCGCAAGATCGGAGTCGGGGCGCGCGAAGGCGACAGTCTGTCGCCGGGCGATGCCTACCTCAGCTGGCTGGAGGTGCCGGGCGGCTTCGTGGCGACGTTGCTGTTGAAGCTCGCGCCGGACGAGGCGCCTCGGCTCTCCAACCATTTCGTTGCGCTCGGTGTGGAGCAGCGCAACGCGCTGCAGCTGTACCGCAAGCTGTTGTTCTCCGGGGATGCCGCCGCGCAGGAGGAGGGCCTGAGCCTGCGCGGCCGGCCGATCTGGCGCACGGCGGACGGGCGCTATGTCGCGGCCGCCGAAGCACCGGACGGCGCCCGCCGCGTGGCCGACCTCGCGACGCTGGGGCGCGAGGTGTCCGGCTGGCTGCTGGCCCCGTTGCCGGTCGCCATGCGCGAGGCCAGTCGCCTGTTCGTCAGCCCCGATGGCGTGCTGACGCAGCTGCCATTCGAGGCGCTCTGGCTGGGCGACCGGCAACTGGTGGCGCAGATGGATGTGGGCTATGTGCAGTCGCTGGCCGTGCATGCCGAGCTGAGCCGGCGCGCTGCCCGGCCCCGCACGACGGCACCGCGCCTGCTGTCCATCGCCGACCCCGTCTACCGCGCCATCGCGCCCGGCGAGGGCGCCTTGCCGGACTGGATGGCCGACCTGGAGTGGACGCCGTTGCCCGGCACCCGCAAGGAGTCGGCGGCGCTGCTGCCCTTGTTCGCGAAAGGCAGCCGCCAGTTGCTGGGCCAGGCGGCGTCGCGAGCCGCCCTGCTCGACCTGCAGAGCCGCGACGAGCTGGCCGGCTTCGACGTGCTGCATTTCGCCACGCACGGCTACGTGGACGACCAGCGCAGCGCGCTGGTGCTGAGCATGGGCACCAACCTGCCGCAGGCCTATCTGCAGGACGGCGACATCGCCGCGCTGACGCTGCGTTCGGACCTCGTGCTGCTGTCCGCCTGCGAGACCGGCCTTGGCCGCGCGGAGAGCGGTGAGGGCGTGATGGGCCTGCCCTATGCCTTCATGCTGGCCGGCAACACCAACACGCTGATGACGCTGTGGCCCATCGATGATGAAGGCACGTCGGTGTTCATGCCGGCCTTCCTGGCCAAGGTGCGGCAGGGCGGCATGGACGTGATCGCCGCGCTGACCGCCACCAAGCGTGAATTTGCCGCAGGCCGCCACGGCGATGCGCTGCGCGACCCGCGCATCTGGGCAGCATTCGTCCAGTACGGCGTACCGTTGAAGCTGCAGCGCTGACGGCCGCGCCGGCCGCCTCATTTCATTGAAAAGGAAGATCGCCCGATGACCTTTGCCCAGCCCTTGCGTCTCCTGCTGCCGCTGCTGATGGCGCTGACGCTGTCGCCGGCATTTGCGCTGGACCTCGTCACCGCCGAAGAAGCCGGCCGGCCGGACGTGCCCTTCGGCACGCGCGGCGTCACGCGTGGGCCGCGCATCACGCAGGAGCTGCCGGCCAAGGACGGCGCCGCCGTGCGGGCGCCTTTGCAGCTCAAGGTCGGCTTGAAGGCCATGGGCGGCGCGCGCATCGACGTGTCGACGCTGCAGGTGACCTATCTGAAGAAGCCGTCGGTCGACCTGACGCCGCGGCTGCGCGCCGGCATCAGCGACGGCGGCATCGAGCTGAGCGGCGTCTCCGTGCCGCCGGGGCAGCACCGCCTGCTCGTGCGGGTGGCCGACAGCGAAGGCCGCGAGTCGGAAACCGTGGTGCAGCTCAACGTCGCGGCACCGTGAAGTGCCCCTACTGCGTCAGCGTGATCGACGAGCAGGCGCTGGCCTGCCCGCACTGCACGCGCGACCTCTTCCTGTTCAAGCCCTTGCTGGCGCGCCTGCAGACGCAGGAAACGGCGCTCGACGAAGTGATGGCGCGCGTCGCGGTACTGGAGTCTGGCGCCGCGCCGACGCATGACGAGCCGCCCGACACGGCGCCCACATCACCGCCGGCCGGCGCTGCCGCGCTGCCCGCCTGGGCTGTGTTGCCGCCCGCCTTCGTGCTGCTGCTAGCTGCGCACTACGTCATCGTCATGGCGCTAGACCTGCCCACGCTGTGGCTGCGCCTCGCCTCGCTGGCCATCCCCTTGCCCTTCGGCTATCTGCTGCAGCGGGGCAGCAGCGCCGGCGCGTTGCGCAACCTGCTGCTGGCGGCCATCACCGCCGCGCTGGCCGTCCTCGGTATGAGCGTCGTGGTGGCGTTGGTGGACGGCGCCACCGTGCTGCCGGCCAATGCGCGGGAGCTGCGCGAGTTCGGCTATTACGTCGTCAGCATCCTGCTGAGCTTGGTCACCGGCATGGTCATTGCTCGTTCACAGGCGCCGTCGCCGCAAGGGCGCTGGCTGACGCGTGCTGCGACGACCGCCTGGGGCGCCGCGCGCGATCCGGTCGCTCTGCAGAAGCAGCTCGATGCGCTGCGCAATCTGGGGATCACTGTGATGGCCACCGCCACGGCGCTCGGCTCGGTGGCGAGTGGGCTCAAGGGCGTGATCGGCAACTGAAGGCCACGAGGCTCAATGAACCTTGCCCCATTCGGCCTCGAACTCCTGTACCAGCACCTGGTTGCTGAGGCGGTTCACCTCGGTGGACACGCGGGCCATGTCGGGCGGAAAGTCCAGCAGCGCCGGCAGGCTCTGCGGGCTGAGGAAGCGCAACCCAGGTGGGAAGGCCGTCGGCAGGCGGAAGGGCCGACGCGAGGCCAGCACGAAGCCCCATTCGCCAAAAGACGGCACATGTGCGTGGTACGGCGTCGTCGTCAGGCCGACCGACTCGATGGTGGTCACCACGGTCCAGAAGCTGCGCCGTGCGATCAGCGGCGACGTGGTTTGCACGACGGCATAGCCGCTGGCGCTGAGGTGGTGGTCGATCAGCTCGTAGAAGCTGGCCGTGTAGAGCTTGCCGATGGCGAAGTTGGACGGGTCGGGGAAGTCGATGACGATGACGTCGAAGAGGTCGGCCTGCTGCTCCAGCCATCCGAAGGCGTCGGCATTGACGATGCGCAGCTTGGGTGACGACAGCGAGTGGCCGTTCAGCGCGGCGAGCTTGGGCGTGTCGCGGAACAACGCCGTCATCTGCGGGTCCAGCTCGACGAGGGTGACCTGCTCGACGCTCGCATATTTGAGGATCTCGCGCACCGCCATGCCGTCGCCACCGCCCAGCACCAGCACGCGCTTGGGCGCGCCATGCGCGGCCATGGCGGGCTGCACCAGGGCCTCGTGGTAACGGTACTCGTCCTTGGAATGGAACTGCAGATTGCCGTTCAGGAACAGGCGCGTGCCGGCGCCGCCGTCGGTGACGACGATGCGTTGGTAGGCGCTGCTCTGCTTGAAGACGATGTGCTCACCGTAGAAACGGTCCTCGGCCCAGGTCGTCAGTTGCTCTGCACTGAACAGGGCGCCAAGCAGCACCAGGGCCGACAGCGCACAGGCCGCCGCCATCGACGCCTTGGCGCGCAGCTCCGCGCGAAAGATCCACAGCGCCCACACGGCCACGGCGACATTCAGAAGCCCGAAGGCCACGCCTGTGCGCACGAGGCCCAGCTGCGGCACCAGCACGAGCGGGAAGGCCAGTGCGACCAGCAGCGCGCCGAGGTAGTCGAAGGTCAGCACCTGCGAGACGAGATCCTTCAGACCGTAGCGCGCGCTGAAGTGGCGCTTGAGGATGCGCATCACCAGCGGAATCTCCAGCCCCACCAGCGTGCCCACCAGCAGCACCAGCGCATAGAGCAGCACGCGGAACACAAAGGCGTCGCCCGGCGGCAGCAGGCTGTGCACGGCGAACAGCGCCGCCGGCATCAGCCCGCCGATGACGCCGACGAGCAGCTCGACCTGCAGGAAGACGCCGACGAGCTGCCGCTCCACGAAGCGCGACAGCCACGAGCCCAGGCCCATCGCGAACAGGTAGACACCGATGACGGTGGAGAACTGCAGCACCGAGTCGCCGAGCAGGTAGCTCGCGAGCGCGCCGGCCGCCAGTTCGTAGACCAGGCCGCAGGCGGCGATGACGAAGACGCTGGCGAGCAGCAGCAGCTCGGCCAGCGTGGCCCGAGAGGGCTGAGAGGTCTGTGAAGCGGACCGTGACCGAGGGGTCTCAGCAGGGGAGGAAGGCATCCAGCGAGGGTAACCTCGCCGGATGCCCGCCTTGCCCTACAAACTCGTACCGCCCCGCCCCGAGGGGCAGGTGTTGCGCCACCGGCAGGTGCAGGCGCTGGACGAGCGGCTGCGCAGCCATCCGCTGGTCTGGCTGCTGGGCCTGCCGGGTGCCGGCAAGACCTCGGTGGCCGCGCAGTGGCTGGCGCAGGCCGGCGCGCGGCGCTGTGTCTGGTACCGGCTCGACGAGGACGATGCCGACATCGCCGGCCTGCTCGACGCGCTGCGCCGCCACCCCGAGCACGGCGATGCAGCGCGGCTGCCGGCCTGGTCGCCCGAGCACCAGACCGAGCTGCGCAGCTTTGCGCGCCAGTTCTTCCAGCAATGGCTGGCGCTGTCGCCGGAGCCGCTGACGCTGGTGTTCGACGACTGCCACCGCCTGCCCGAGGACGCCGCGCTGTTCGAGCTGCTGGAGGCCGCGCGCGAGGTGGCGGCCGGTGCCGATGGCCGGCTCGGCTTTCTGCTGATCAGCCGCCGGCCGCCGGCCCTGCCGCTGTCGCGCGGCCTGATGGCGGGTTGGCTGGCGGTCTACGACGACCTGGGCCTGACGCCGGACGAAGCGACGGAAGTGGCGCGTGCCGTGTCCGGCCGCGACTGGAGCGCGGCCGAGGCCGACCGACTGACCGAGGCGGGCGGCTGGATGGCCCACGTGCTGGCGTTGGCGCGCCCGGGCGGCCCGGCGGCGGTGGGTGGTGCGCTCAGCGAATTCCTGGCCGAGGAGATCCTGGCCCTGCTGCCGGCCGACGCGCGGCGCGAGCTGCGCCTGGCGGCCGAGCTGCCCGAGCTGCCGCGTGCCGAGGTCCGCCTCGCGCCGCCCGTGGCCCGGTTACTCGACGAGCTGGCGCAGCGTCGCTACTTCGTCGACCTGACCGATGCTGACGCCTGGCGGCTGCATGACCTGCTGCGCGACGGCCTGCGCGAGCGCAACCGCGCGCTGGAGTCGCCCGCCGAGCTGGCTGAGGCGCGGCGCGAGCGTGCGGCGTGGGTCCGCTCTCGCACGCCCGACATGGCCATGAACCTGCTTGTGGCCGCAGGCGACGAGGCGGCCGCGCTGGCGCTGCTGGCCGAGCAGGGCCGGCGCTGGCTGGCGCAGGGCCGCCACCGCCAAGTGCTGGGCTGGCTGGATGCGCTGCCGGGTGAGCCCGGCCCGGCGCGTGAGCTTTGGCGGGCCGAGGCGCTGGTGCCGCTGGCACCTGAGGACGCGCGGCCGCTGTTCGCGCGCAGCCGGGCGGCTTTCGTCGCCGCCGGCAACGCCGAGGACGCCTGCCGCGCCTGGTGCGGCGAGGTGGCCAGCTACGTCGTGCAGTGGGGCGCCGTGCAGGGCCTGGCCGAGCTGGTGGACGAACTGGAGCTGCTGCAGGCCGCTTTGGGCGAACCCCCCGGCGAATGGCGCTTCCGCTGCGCGGCTGACGCTCTCACCGCGTTGATGTACGGCCGTGCCGAAGACCCGCGCCTGGCCCGCTACGCGCAGGCCACCGCGCTGGCCGTGGAGCAGGCGCCCGACGCCGCCAGCCGCGTCACGGCGGCAGCCCAGTTGCTGATCTACCGCCTGTGGTGGGCGGGAGACTTCCCCGGCGGGCGGGCGCTCTACGGCGCCTTCGACGCCGAGGTCGACCGCGGCGGTGCCGACATGCCGCCACTGGCGCGGCTGATCTGGTGGTCCAACGCGGCCATCGTCGACTGGCAGTGCGGCGACCCGGCGAGCTGCCACGCCAAGGTCGAGCGCGGTCTGGCGCTAGCCGAGTCCAGCGGCATCCACGTGCGCGACTTTTTCCTGCTGACCCAGGGCATCTTCTGCGCGCTGTCGCAGGAGGACTGGCCGCGCGCCGAGGGCTATCTGGCGCGGCTGGCGCTGACCGAGCGCGGCCACAAGCGGCTGGACAGCATGGTCCATCACTTCTTCCGCAGCTGGTATGCGCTCAGCCGGGGCGACGCCGCGCTGGCGCTGGCCCACGCCCGCACCGCCTGGCCGCTGGCCGAGAGCCTGGGCTCGTTGTTCCACAAGATCATCGTGCTGTCGGCGCTGGCGCCCGCCTGCCTGCACGCCGGTGACCTGGCCGGCGCCGAGGCCGCCTACCGCGCCCAGCTCGCCCTGGCCAAGGGCAGCGGCAACCTGACCTTTGCCTACATCGCCTTCTGCGCCGGCGCCGAGATCGCGCTGCAGCAGGGCGACGAGGCCGGCCTGGCCAAGCAGGTCGAGCGCATGCTGCGGGTCAAGCAGCTCGGCGGCTTCCACAGCGACTGCGGCTGGCGCAGCCCGATGCGTGCACGTCTGCTCGCCTTCGCGCTGGAGCGCAGCATCCTGCCGGACACCGCCCGCCAGTGGATACGCGAGAAGCGCCTGGCGCCGCCGCCCGGCCAGGACGCCAGCCTCTGGCCCATGCCCGTGCGCATCCGCGCGCTGGGCCCGTTGGAGGTGGAGGTGGACGACCCGGCGGCAGCGCTGCCTGGCGGCACCAAGCCGCCGGTCAAGCTGCGCGAACTGTTGGCCGTGCTGGTGGTGCGCCGCCGCCAGGGCGCGACGCAGGCCGAGCTGTCCGACTGGCTGTGGCCCGACACCGAAGGCGACAAGGCAGCGGCGTCGCTGAAGGTGGCCGTGCATCGCTTGCGCGCCTGGCTGGGCCACGACGCCGTGCTGCTGCGCAACGGTGTGCTGGCGCTCAACGAGCTGTGCGTCAGCTGCGACCTCTGGCCCTGGCTGGACCACCCGCTGCCGGCCCAGGCCGCGTTGGCCGGCCTGCTGCTGGCCGGCTGCCAGTCGCCGCCGGTGCAGCAACTGCGCGAGCGCCTGCGCGGCGGGCGCTAAAGCTTCCCAAGTCGCGTCCCCGATCGCGTCCCCAATCGCGGCGGCACAGGCCCCTCTCCTGAGGGGTGCCGGCGTTACCGATCCGTAACCCCCGCCTGCCTAACGTGAGCCCATGGCGCCGGCGGTCGGCGCGAGGAGCATGGAATGAATGAAGACAAGACCCTGAAGCGCTGCACCGGCGCCATCGCCGGCGCACTGCTGGCCCTGGCATTGAGCGCGCCGGCCAGTGCCGTGGAGGTGACCTGGTATGTGCAGGGCCACATGGACCCCGTCATGGCGGGCACGCCGGCCGACCTCACCGCCCTGGTGCCGGTGGGTGCGGTCTTCCAGGCCAGCTTCACTTTCGACACGGTGATCTCGTCCAACCCGATTGCCATCATCTCGGGTGTGCGGACGGACTACATCAGCAACGCCACCCAGGGCAGCACCAGCCTGGATGTGGCCGGCCTGCATTTCGGCGCCACGGGCAGCCGCATCGAAGAGTACGCCGACTACAACGGCCAACAGCTGACGCTCAACGGCGGTGCCGTCGCGGGCCCGGTGCCGGCCGGTTACGCCTGGGGGGCACTGGACGTGCTGGTCGTCGGCCACTTCGGCCCGGGCGGTGCGGACCCGTCCGACAAATACCCGTGGTTCTCGCCCTTCGGTGGACCCAAGGGCCAGTTCCAGATCATCGGCACCACGCTGCCCGATCTGAGCAAGAGCGATGCGGCTGCCAAGATGGACCTGTTCTTCTTCAGCCCGGCCAGCAGCCAGTACTACCACCGCTTCGGCACCATCGAGGCCATCCAAATCACGCCCTTCGCTGCCGCAGTGCCCGAGCCGGCCACGTGGGGGTTGATGGTGGCGGGCCTGGTGGCCGTCGGCCTGCGCCGCCGCCGCTAGGAGGCTGTCGGGCTTGGGGTCGCGCACCCGACCCCAATCCCGGCAGCCTCCTAGAACGACACCGGCTGGGGCACGGCCTTGCTCCAGTAGAAGATGTCCCAGCCGGCGCGCAGGCCGCCGGTGGTGAAGGGGTCGGTCGCGATCAGCGCCTCGACCGCAGCCTTGTCCGGCGCGCGCACGACCCACAGGCCGCCGACGGGCGTTGCGCCCGGCGACTCGCGTAGCGAGCCGGCGGCGCGCAGTGTGTCGGCATGGGCAGCGACCCATTCGAGATGGGCCTGCAGCAACTCGCGGCGCAGCTCGCCCGCACCGGCCTTGTCGTGAAAGCGCACGGCGAACAGCGTCCAGTTCTCCTGGGCGTTGTCCGTCAGCGCGGCGAAGTCGTGGGCGAAGGACATCCGTTTCTCCGTTCAGTGGCGTGCCCAACTGCGGGCAGGGCACCGTCCCCCGGGGAGACCGGCCAAGGTACGCCTTGGACGACGGGCTCCATTTTCATGGTGTGCCCATGGCCTCGCGCCAGCGCATTGCGTCATAGACGCGGTGGCGGGTGCTCGGGTGGTGGAAGAAGATGAACTCTTCCACGGCGCCGGGGTCGGCCTTGCGATATTCGACGATGCGCAGCTGAGCCTCAGCAAAGCCATGCGGCTCGCGCGACAGGTTGAGGCCGAACTGGTCGGCCTCGGCCTCCTGAACACGCATGATGCTGTTGTTGATCGGCGTCGCGAGCGCGAAGAAGACCGAAAACACGGCCATCAGCATCGGCAAGCCGGCCACATCGTCGACCCGGCTCACGCCGGTGGCGGAGGCGAAGCGCGCCAGCAGGCGGCCCAGCAGCCATTGCACGGTGGCAAAGCCGACGAAGAGCACCAGGGTCAGCATGGCCATGGTCTTGGCGACGTGGTTCATCACGTAGTGGCCCAGCTCATGGCCCATCACGGCGCGGATCTCGGGCTCGGACGTGCGGCGCAGCAGGTTGTCGTTCAGTCGCACGGCGGCGCTGCCGAACAGGCCGGCCACGTTAGCGCTGACACGCGTGGTCTGGCGCGAAGCATCGAAGACATAGACGTTGTCCACCGGCACGCCGTTGGCATGGGCCATCTGCAGCACGGCGCTCTTGACCGGGCCGTCTTCGACCGGCTTGTAGGTGTTGAAGGCCGGCTCGATCAGCACTGGCGAGATGGCGACGATGACGATCAGCACGGCCATGCCGCCGGCCGTACCCCAGATCCACCAGCGCGCACCGGTGCGGCGCATCAGCGCATACAGGCCCGCGACAACGAGAGCCATCAACAGCATGTTGAAACCCTGGATGAGCACCGCCTCACCCAGCCAGGCCTGCAGGGTCTGGGTCGACATGCCGTAAGCCTGCTCGCGCCACCAGCCCTCGTAGACGGCCAGCGGCAGGGTCAGCACCGTCGATGCGGCCACATAGACGGCGCCGACCAGCATGTCGCGGCGCACCGGCCCTTTGCCGACGCGCATCGCCCAGTCACGCACCCGTGCGGCGCGGCCGCCACTCATCATCAGCACGGCAACGGCCAGCCCGAGCAGCAGATCCCACAGCTGCAGCCAGTAGCCACCGGTGTAGTAGGCGTCGGACTTGGCGACAACCTCGGCGGGCAGCCGGTCCATGTAGGCCTGGGTCGCGGCCTCGGCATTGCGGGGCAGGGCGGCACGCCAGGCGTCGTCGACGGGGCGGATCTTGAAGCCGGAGGCCTGGGCGGTGGCGTCGGCTTTTTGAGCTTGGGCCTGGGCTGCGGCGGTGTCTGTGTCCGCCGCCTGGGCCAGCGTCAGGGCCATGCCCAGTGCAAGGGCGGTCAACCATTTCTTCATCAAGTCCTCCGGGTATTGAAACGGCGCGATTGTGGCGACGCGCGCCGCACCGGGAGGCGCGTTGCGACAGGCTGCGTGCAGGGCGGAACGGGCGGCTTCAGCGCTCGATACTCGGCCTCAGCCGTGGATGGCAGCAGCGACGATGTTGCCGATGGAAATGCACATCGCGCCGACGACGATGGCCAGGGCCACGTTCTTGTGTTCGACGAGTTCCTCCCACAGTTTGTAGGGCGTGATCTTGTCCACGATGATGAAACAGAGCCAGAAGATGACAACGCCGATGAGGGCGTACATCGTCGAGCCGAGGACGACTTCGGGTCTGAGCCAGTCGAGGGTCATGGTGAGCGCTCCTTGTGGGTCTTCTTACTTGTGGCCGCCGCCACCGCTGCTGTAGCCGCCGTAGCTGCCACCCGTGTTGCCGATGTAGCCGCCGCTGCGTGCGCTGGCGCGGCATTGTCGGTACTCGTTGCTGGCTTCGCCGAAGCTGTCCTTGTAGCGCTGGCAGTCGTCGCTGGAGCAGGCGCGCAGCAGAGCGAACAACAGCACGATGAGGAGCAGGCCGATGACGATATTGCGCAGCAGCGTGCCGCCGCTCTTGAACGCCGAGGCGTCGCGCGTGAACTGGGCGGCGGGCGCCGACAGGCCGAAGGCCTTCTGCACCGTGGCCGCCTCTAGCGTCTGCCCGCCACTCCAGGTGACTTCGGGGCCTTGCTGCTCGCGGCTCAGCAGGTACTGGCCGTCCTTGCTGGCGTAGTCGGTGACCTTGACGCGGTCGTCCAGGCGCACCGGCCAGTAGAACTCGCCGAGCACGTGGGTCGTCTTGGCCTGGTAGGTCCAGCGTTCGTCGTAGGCGCGGCCCTGCCATTTGGCGCCGCCACGCGCAGCCTCGGGCGCGCCCGTCGTCGTGGCCACGAAGCTCCAGCCTTCGCGCGTGTCGATGAGGAAGGCGAAGCCGGTCAGGCGGTTGAAGAGCAGGTATTCGCGCCAGAAGCTCTGCTCGTCCTCGGCGTCTTCGGGGATGTCGCAGCGCTCCTGGTAGCCGACGACGGTCCAGCTTTGCGGTTTCTCGCCAGCAAGGGCCAGCATGCCGGTGCGGCCGAGCGGGATCAGCGGTTCGGCGCCGGGCGATTGCGCGGTGAAGCCCAGCGCCTTGGCATCACCTTCCGGCAGATCGACGACCGCCTGGCATTGCCCGCAGGCCATGCTCTTGCTCTGCGCGAGCTTGGGCGCCAGCGGCGCGCCGCAACTGGGGCAGGCGATGCTGCGGCCGGCGAACTTTGCCTCGGCAATGGACTCGCCTTCGGCCGTCGTGCGCAGGCCTTGCAAGGCCAGTTCAGCCAGCTGCACGGCGCGGCCGACGGACCAGACCGGTGGGCCGTCCTCGCGAAACTCCAGCGTGCCGACTTCATTCTGTGCATTGCGCAGCTCGACGACGCGACCCGTGCGCGGCACGCGCGGCAGCTCGCCCTCGGCCGCACGCACGACGGCCTGCACGACGGCAGCGACCTGCCAGCGCTGGCCGGCCAGCGTCAGCGGCAGGCCGACCTGGAGTTCCAGCGGCGGTGATTCGGTGAGAGGTGCTTCAAGGCTGAGGACGAACTGGCCGTTGTCTTCGCTGAGCCAGGCCACGCGCGGGCTGTCACCGCCTGCGTCGAACAGCAGATGCCATTCGTTCCAGTTGCCCAACTCCGAGCCACGCTGCACGCGGCCGACGGCGGTGAAGGCGCTGCCCATCCAGCGGCCGCTCGCACCGAGTTGCAGCGGCGAGTAGTCGTCGAAGATCTCGGCGCTCTGGCCGATCTTGCTCAGCGTGTCGCCATCGCGCAGCAGCGTGCTGCGGCAGAAGCCGCAGACGGCGCTCGCCGAAGCTGCGCTCGCGAACTCAACCGGTGCGCCACAGTTCGGACAAGCGGCGCGCCAGCGGCGCTGGGCGTTTGCGGTGTCAGTCATGCGGCAGTGAGGCCGCCATCATTCGGCTTGGTGGCACACCGCTTCGATGTTGTGACCATCTGGATCCAGCACGAAGGCGCCGAAATAGTTGGCGTGGTAGTGGGGGCGCAGCCCGGGGCTACCGTTGTCTCGCCCGCCCGCCGCCAGCGCCGCCTGGTGGAAGGCCTGCACCATCGCGCGGCTACCTACCCGAAAGGCCACATGCAGCGGCGGCTGGTTGGGCGTGCCACGGCTGATCCAGAAATCCGGTTTGGGCGCTTCGCCGAAGCCCGCCACGTCGGTATGCCCGGTGACATCGGCCGAAAACTCGGCGAGTAGCTCGTAGCCGATGGCGCCGAGCGCCTGACGGTAGAAGTGCTGGCTGCGTTCGAAGTCGCTGACGACGACGCCGGTGTGGTCGATCACAGCGGCCTCCTCAGCCCAGCTTCTTCAGCAGGTCGGCCTTCTTGGCGGCGAATTCCTCGTCGGTCAGGATGCCCTTGGCCTTGAGGTCGCCGAGCTTCTCCAGCAGCGAGACGATGTCCTCGGGCTTGCTGGCGGCCGGGGCGGGTGCCGCGGCGCCAACGCCCGCCAGGCCCTGGCCCAGCGTCTGCGCCAGCGTCTGGCCCAGTGCCACGCCGGCGCCCAGGCCGATGGCCTCGCCGGCAATGCCGCTGCCGCCGGAGCCACCCTTGGCCAGCTCAGGCAGCGCCTGGGCCGTTTGGTACTGGATGAACTGGCCCATGTTCTGGCCAATGATGCCCATGCCGATGCGCTGGTCGAGGATCTTCTGCAGCTCCTCGGGCAGGGACACGTTCTGCATCGTCACCGACAGCAGCTCCAGGCCGATGGCCTCGAAGGACGGCGCCGTCGCGGTCTTGAGCGCGGCGGCGAACTCGATCTGGTTGGCCGCCAAGTCCAGGAAGGCCGTGCCGCTGCTGGCGACGGCGTCGCTGATGTGCTGCAGCATCAGGCCGCGCAGTTGGCCGTCGAGCTCGGCCGTCGTGTAGCGCTCGCGCGTGCCGGAGATCTGGCTGTGGAAGGCCTTGGCGTCCTTCATGCGGTAGGCGTAGTTGCCGAACGCACGCAGGCGCACGGCGCCGAAGTCCTTGTCGCGGATGGTGACCGGCTGGCTGGTGCCCCAGCGTTGGTCGATCTGCTGGCGGGTGCTGAAGAAGTAGACATCGCTCTTGAAGGGCGACTCGAACAGCTTGTCCCAGTTCTTGAGATAGGTCAGCACGGGCAGCGTCTGCGTCGTCAGGCGGTGCGTGCCGGGGCCGAAGACGTCGGCCACCTGGCCCTCGTTGACGAAGACGGCGACCTGCGATTCGCGCACGACGAGCTGGCCGCCGTTCTGGATTTCCATGCCGGACATCGGGAAGCGCCAGGCCAGCGTGCCGTCAGCGTCCTCGGTCCACTGGATGACGTCTATGAACTGTTTCTTGATGAAATCCATCAGGGCCATGTCGGTTCCCGCATGCGGTGAAGAGAAATTTGGACGGGAGTATCCGGCGTCGGCCGGATGTTGCCGTGGCCAAACAGGTGAATCTCACCGTGGGGCGAGGAGAGAATCCGCGTCATGCGCAGAGTTTGCATCCAGACAGAAGATTTCGACCTAGGCGCCGAGACGGCCGCCCTGCGCTTTGGGGATGGCGGTGTCGGCGCCGTCGTCGCGTTTGTCGGCACGGTGCGTGAGCACAGCGGCAGTCAGGCGGTGAGCGGCATGGCGCTTGAACACTATCCCGGCATGACCGAAGCCGCCATCGAGGCGATGGTGGACAACGCATTTGCCCGCTTCGACATCCGCGCGGCCCGGGTCATCCACCGCGTCGGCGCCCTGCAGGCGTGCGACCAGATCGTGCTGGTGCTCGTCACCAGCGCCCACCGCGGACAGGCCTTCCAGGCCTGCGAATTCCTGATGGACTACCTTAAGACCCAGGCGCCGTTCTGGAAGAAGGAGCACACGCCGGCCGGCGCGCACTGGGTGGACGCCCGGGTGGCGGACGACGAGGCGCTGGCGCGCTGGGGCATTGCGGCGGGGAATGCGGTTTGAATGCGCTGGCGGTTTCCATCGGCGCGGCTTTAGGCGCGCTGACGCGCTGGCAGGTGGGCGTGATGTTCAACAGCCGCTGGGTGGGCTTCCCACTTGGCACGCTGCTGGTCAATCTGGTGGGCGGCTTTCTGATCGGCATGGCGCTGGAGTGGTTCGGCCGCCAGCCGAATGATTTGCTGAAACTTTTGCTGGTGACTGGCTTCCTGGGTGGGTTGACGACGTTCTCGGCGTTTTCGGGCGAGTCGCTGGCACTGCTGCGGCACGGCGATTTCGGTATGGCGGCCGCGCACACGCTGACCCATGTGCTGGGAGCGCTTTTTGCCGCATGGCTGGGCATGAAGTTGATCCTGGCCTTGATCTAGCGCAACTTGAAAAGCGCCGCGCGGCGCCCACTTGTCTCGCAACCGGAGGATTTCCACCATGCGTGCCGACAAGCTGACCACCCGTTTCCAGGAGGCTTTGGGCGAGGCCCAGAGCCTGGCCCTCGCCCGCGACAACCCCTACATCGAGCCCACCCACGTGCTGGCGGCGATGCTGGCGCAGGATGACGGCCCGCGTGCTTTGCTGCAACGTGGCGGCGTCAATGTCCAGGGGCTGAAGACGGCGCTGGACGGCCTGATGGCCGGGCTGCCCCAGGTCAGCGGCTCGGGCCAGGCGGTGCAGGCGGGGCGCGACCTCGTCTCGCTGCTGCAGGCCGCCGAGAAGGAGGGCACCAAGCGCGGCGACCAGTTCATCGCCAGCGAGATGTTCCTGCTGGCGCTGGCCGATGCCAAGACCGACCTGGCGGGTGTCGTGCGCGGCCATGGCCTCACGCGCAAGGCGCTGGAAGGAGCCATCGAGTCGGTGCGCGGCGGGCAGAAGGTCGATTCGGCCGACGCCGAAGGCCAGCGCGAGGCGTTGAAGAAGTACACGCTGGACCTGACCGAGCGCGCCCGCCTGGGCAAGCTAGACCCGGTGATCGGCCGAGACGAAGAAATCCGCCGCACGATCCAGGTGTTGCAGCGGCGTAGCAAGAACAACCCGGTGTTGATCGGCGAGCCGGGCGTCGGCAAGACGGCGATCGTCGAGGGCCTGGCGCAGCGCATCGTCAACGGCGAGGTGCCGGAGAGCCTGAAGGGCAAGCGCGTGCTGGTGCTGGACATGGCGCTGCTGCTGGCCGGCGCCAAGTACCGCGGCGACTTCGAGGAACGCCTCAAGGGTGTGCTGAAGGAAGTGAGCCAGGACGCCGGCCAGACCATCCTCTTCATCGACGAGATCCACACCATGGTGGGCGCCGGCAAGTCCGAAGGCTCCATCGACGCCGGCAACATGCTCAAGCCCGCCCTGGCGCGCGGGGAGTTGCACTGCATCGGCGCGACGACGCTGAACGAGTACCGCAAGTACGTCGAGAAGGACGCCGCGCTGGAGCGTCGCTTCCAGAAGGTGCTGGTGGACGAGCCCAGCGTGGAGGCCACCATCGCCATCCTGCGCGGCCTGCAGGAGAAGTACGAGGTGCACCACGGCGTGGAGATCACCGACCCGGCCATCATTGCCGCGGCCGAGCTGAGCCACCGCTACATCACCGACCGCTTCCTGCCCGACAAGGCCATCGACCTCATCGACGAGGCGGCCGCCAAGATCAAGATCGAGATCGACTCCAAGCCCGAGGCGATGGACCGGCTGGACCGCCGCATGATCCAGCTCAAGATCGAGCGCGAGGCGGTGCGCAAGGAGAAGGACGAAGGCTCGCAGAAGCGCTTCGGCCTGATCGAGGACGAGTTGCTCAAGCTGCAGCGCGAGTACGAGGACCTGGAAGAAATCTGGACGGCCGAAAAGGCCCAGGCCCAGGGCTCGGCGCATGTGAAGGAAGAAATCGACCGCATCAAGCAGCAGATCGAGGAACTCAAGCGCAAGGGCGACTTCAACAAGCTCGCCGAGTTGCAGTACGACCGCTTGCCCAAGCTGGAAAAGCAGCTGAACGAGGCGCAGGACAAGGAAGCCAGCAGCAAGGGCAAGGGCACGGCCCGGCCGCGCCTGCTGCGCACGCTGGTGGGCGCCGAGGAGATTGCCGAAGTGGTGGCGCGCTCCACCGGCATCCCGGTCGCCAAGCTGATGCAGGGCGAGCGCGAGAAGCTGTTGCAGATGGAGGGCAAGCTGCATGAGCGCGTGGTGGGCCAGGCCGAGGCGATCCAGGCCGTGTCCGACGCCATCCGCCGCTCACGTGCGGGCCTGTCCGACCCGAACCGGCCGCTGGGTAGCTTCCTGTTCCTCGGCCCGACGGGCGTGGGCAAGACCGAGCTGTGCAAGGCGCTGGCGGGCTTCCTGTTCGACAGCGAGGACCACATGGTGCGCATCGACATGAGCGAGTTCATGGAGAAGCATTCGGTGTCGCGGCTGATCGGCGCGCCGCCCGGCTACGTGGGCTACGAGGAAGGCGGCACGCTGACCGAAGCGGTGCGGCGCAAGCCTTACTCGGTGCTGCTGCTCGACGAGGTCGAGAAGGCGCACCCGGACGTGTTCAACGTGCTGCTGCAGGTGCTGGACGATGGCCGCCTGACCGACGGCCAGGGCCGCACGGTGGACTTCAAGAACACCGTCATCGTGATGACGTCCAACCTCGGCTCGCAGCACATCATGGCGCTGTCGGGCGAGAGCGATGAAGTCATTCGCGAGGCGGTGTGGGGCGAGGTCAAGGCGCACTTCCGGCCCGAGTTCCTGAACCGCATCGACGAGACCGTCATCTTCCACGCGCTGGGTGCCGACCACATCAAGTCCATCGCCCGCATCCAGTTGCGCCTGCTCGAAACACGGCTGGAGAAGCTGGAGATGAAGCTCGACATCAGCGAGGCGGCGCTGGACGAACTGGCCAAGGTCGGATTCGATCCGGTGTTCGGCGCACGGCCGTTGAAGCGGGCCATCCAGCAGCGCGTGGAGAACCCGCTGTCGCGGCTCATCCTGGAGGGCAAGTTCGGGCCGAAGGATGTGATCCCGGTGGACGTGGAGGGCGGCGAGTTCTCATTCGGCCGAGTGGTGCATTGACGCACCGCCGGCGGCGGGCTCAGACCGTTGTCGGCGCGTCGCTTTGCAGGGCTTGGTCGATCTCGACGCGGTTGCGGCCTGCTCCCTTGGCGCGGTAGAGCGCCTCGTCGGCGCGCTTGAGGGCGCCGGCTGCGGGGGCGCCGGGCGGCGCCAGCGCCACGCCGAAGCTGGCCGTCACGGTGATGCGGCCGCCGCTGCTGTTGATTTCGCTTTGCTGTACGCGCTCGCGCAACTTCTCGGCCAGGCGGGCCGCATCACGCACGCGCGTGCCCTGGCAGGCGATCAGGAACTCCTCGCCGCCCCAGCGGCCAAAGACGTCGCTGGCGCGCAGGTTGGCCGCCACGACGGCGGCAACGCGCTTGAGCACCTCGTCGCCGCAGTCATGGCCAAGGCGGTCGTTGACGCGCTTGAAATGGTCGATGTCCAGCATCACCAGCGTCATGCCCTGGGACGCCTCTTCGAAGTCGTCCATCGACTGTTCCAGGCCGCGGCGGTTGAGCACGCCGGTCAGCTCGTCGATGGTCGCCAGGCGGCGCAGGTTCTCCTGCTCGACGCGCAACTGGCGGGTGCGCGCCGTCAGCGCGTCGATCTCGCGCTGCTGGCGGCTGTGGCTCTGGCGCAGCTGGCTCCAGCCGCGCAGCGCCATCCCGCTCGCAGCCAGCAGCCAGGCGCACAGAATGCCGAGGTAGACGCGGTCGCGGCTGACCCAGTGGCCCTTCAGCGTCATGCTGCGCAACTGCATCTCGTGGCCCTGGCCGAGTTCCACCATGGGCAGGTCGATCAACACCACGATGGCGTTCTCCAGGCCGGGGCGGTTGAATTCCCGGGGGAGGTCGTTGTTAAGAATCCACCAATCCGCAACCGTCAATTCGTTCAGGTCCACCTCCACCGGTTTGCCGATGTCGCGCAGCCGCAGGTTGACGGAGTGAAAGCGTGAGCTGTTGGGGGCCGAAACCTTGGAGAAGCGCAGATCGAAGTTGCGGATGGCCAGCCGCACGAAGGGCGAGGGCCCTTTGTACGACATGTCCACCTCGACGCTGTCGAATCGACTCAGGTCAAGGCCGTGAGTCAAGTCCTCGCCGGTCAGCACAAAAACCAGCCCGCAACCCAGGTAAGGCTTGGCAGTGGTGTAGCGGCATGTCAGGCGTCGTTGCCGTTCGTCCAGCCATTGCACCGAGGCGTCGTTCTGGGTGCCGTCCGAATTGATCAGATAGGGGCCATTCGCGGCGCCAGGCGCCATCAGATCCAGAGTGCGCGGCGGCAGCAGCTCAACGCCGACCATCGCGGCAAGCGTCAGGGCGATACCAGCGAAGAGGAGGTTGGGGTTGCTGAGGTCGTATCGCACGCAAGTCGTCTGACAGTCGCAGTGCAGCGCACTTTAGGGCCTGCGGGTCCTGAAGTCAGTCCGCGGTCCGTCCGCGGTCCGTCGAATCGGTCACACCTTGCACCGATCCCCATGGCGACCGTCGCTCAGACGGTGGTCGGCGCGTCGCTTTGCAGCGCGCGGTCCATCTCGACGCGGTTGCGGCCCGCTTCCTTGGCGCGGTAGAGGGCTTCGTCGGCGCGCTTGAGTGCGCCGCCTGCCTGGGCGCCGGGTGGCGCCAGCGCCACGCCGAAGCTGGCCGTCACGTTGATGCGGCCGCCCGAGCTGTGGATCTCGCTCTGCTCCACGCGCTCGCGCAGCTTCTCGGCCAGGCGGGTGGCGTCGCGGATGCGGGTGCCCTGGCAGGCGATGAGGAATTCCTCCCCGCCCCAGCGGCCGAAGACGTCGCTGGCGCGCAGGTTGGCCGCCACGACGGCGGCCACGCGCTTGAGCACCTCGTCGCCGCAGTCGTGGCCGAGGCGGTCGTTGACGCGCTTGAAGTGGTCGATGTCCAGCATCACCAGCGTCATGCCCTGGCACGCCTCTTCGAAGTCGTCCAGCGACTGCTCCATGCCGCGCCGGTTCAGCACGCCGGTCAGCTCGTCGATGGTGGCCAGGCGGCGCAGCTTGTCCTGCTCGATGCGCAGCTGGCGGGTGCGCGCCATCAGTGCGTCGATCTCGCGCTGCTGGCGGTTGCTGTTCTGCCGCAGCTGCGTCCAGCCGTGCAGCAGCATCAGGCTGGCGCCCAGCATCCAGGCGCAGACGATGCCGAGGTAGACGCGGTCGCGGCTGACCCATTCGCCCTTGAGCGTCAGCCGGCGCAGCTCCAGCTCATGCTGCTGGCCGGCCATGTCGGAGGGCACGTCGATGACCAGAGCGATGGCGTTTTCCAGGCTGGGGCGGTTGTATTCGCGGGCCAGGTTGAACTGGCTGACCCACCATTCCGGCACGGTCAGCTCACTCAGCTCCAGTCGCACCGGCTTCTGGATGTCGCGCGGCCTGAGGTTGACGGAGTGGATGCGCGCGCTGTTGCCGTCGTCCGCGTTGGAAAAGCGCGGGTCGAAGTTGCGGATGGCCACGCGCACGAGGGCGGCAGGCCCCTTGTAGGTCAGGTCCATCTCCAGCGTGTCGAAGCGGCTGAGGTCGCGGCCGCGGACGGGGTCTTCGCCGGTCAGCGAGAAGCTCAGGCCGCAGGGCTGGTATTTATCAAAGGAGGTGTAGTTGCAGCGCCAGTGCAGGTGATCGGCGTCCAGCCATTGCACGGCCGTGTCAGCAGCGTTGCCGCTGGCAGTCATGAGATAGAGGTTGCTGACGGCGCCCGGCGCGGTCAGATCCAACGTGCGTGCCGGCAACAGCTCAAGGCCGGCCAGCACGGCAAGCGTCAGGGCGATGCCGCCCATCAGGAGATTGGATTTGCTCAGGTCGAATCGCACTCAGGGGAAGCCGACAGCCGCAGTGCTGGTCACTGTAGGCCCTGCAGGCGGCGGCGTCTGCACCCCGCTTGCCTAGACTTGTGGCATAGGTCACCAGAGCGAGCGATGGTCCTCGGTCACACCGGGCAGGGCCGTGACGGTTCTGCCGTTCACGGCGCCCGAGAACGTGCCCACGGGCTGCACGTAGCGGCTGGCGGCAAAGCCGAGGTGCTTGTTCGCCGCGCGGGCGCCCTCGGGCGTGAAGACGAGGTCGAGCAGGCCGTCGCTGGTGTGGATGCGCCAGGGCGACAGAGGCTGCTCAGGGGCGAAGTCGAAGTGCGCGGCGCTCAACGCCGCGGGCTGACCGTCAAGCCACAGCACGTTCTCCTGAGCGCCGAAATAGCCTTGCTGCAGATTGAAGCCGATGTCGGGCCGGTGGGCGCTGGCCCAGCGCCAGGCGGTGTCGCGGGCGAGCAGGCCGTTGGAGGCGTCCACCGCCGCCCAGGCGCTGTCCAACGCGAAGCGCCGGCCCTGCGCCTCGGCCCAGCCGCGCACGGGCAGGGCGCTGGTCTTCTGCGTCGCGTGGACTAGGAGCGTGGGCGGCAGAGGGCATAGCCCGCGCCAGCCCTCCGGGTTGAGCCTGGCAAGGGCGCATGCGGCGTTGCTCGTCGTTGCGGGCACGAGCCCGCGGCCTCCTCGCGCCTTGCCTGCACCCTTGCCAGACTCAACGCGGGCTATGCCCTCTGCCGCCCACGCTCCTGGGCCGCCTTCGATGGGGCCGATGGCGAGCAGCGGCGGAGCCATCGCGGCCAGGTCCAGCTCGGCCTCGACACGCAGCGTGCGGGTGGCTACGTGAAGGTGCAGGCGGTCGCCGGCCTCATGGCGCAGCGACAGCCGCGCGCCCGGGCCGCGAAACCAGCTGTCAGCCCCGGCCAGCGGCGCGTCCGACACGCCAGCCTGCAGGCCGGCGAAGCCGTCCTGGCTCCAGTCGGCCAGGAGACTGCGGTCCTGCCGGTCGAAGAGGTAGGCAAAGGCGCTGCAGGCCCAGCCCACATCGACGATGGCCACGCCGATGAAGACGGCGTCGTTGCCTAGGCCGACGTAGTGCCAGCGTTTGTTGTGCAGCCGCCGCCACAGCCAGCTTGGGCGCGGGTTCAGCGGTGACCAGTCGATGCGCGCGATGCTGCCCGCGTAGCGCCCATGGGCGGGCTGGCCGTCGATGACGACCGCAGCGGGAGCAGGTTTCAGCTCGATGGCCATGCGGGTTTTGCCGCCGGGGGGCGATACCGGTTTGGCGGCAATATCTCACCATGGACTGGCTGCCCGGACCCTTGCTTGATCTCTATCAACGCCACTTCGACTGGCGCGACCTCACCCTCGTCATGTTGTCGCCCGTCTTCGGCGTCTTCCTCGCGATGGAGGCCTGGCGCTTTCGCAAGACCGGCGTCTTCGACTTCCGCGACACCTTCGACAGCATGAACAGCGGCGGCAGCTATCTGGTGGCCGACCTGGTGTTGCTGGCCGTGCTTGTACTGCCGGCCATGGGCTGGGTCTACGAGCACCGGTTGTGGACGATAGACGTGACGCCGTTGCGCTTCCTCGGCCTCTTCCTGCTGGTCGAGTTCCTGTACTACGGCTTTCATCGTGGCAGCCACCGCATCCGCTGGTTCTGGTGCGCCCACGTCGTGCACCACGGCTCGGAGAAGATGAACTTCGGCACCGCGCTGCGCCAGAGCTGGTTCTACCCAGTCGCCGGCAACTGGCTGTTCTACCTGCCGGCGGTGTGGCTGGGCTTCGAGCCGCGCTGGGTGCTGTTCGCGTTGTCGCTCAACCTCGGCTACCAGTTCTTCGTGCACACGACGTGGGTCGACAAGATGCCGCGCTGGTTCGAGCGCATCTTCAACACGCCCTCGCACCACCGGGCCCACCACGGCCGCAACCCGCAATACATCGACAAGAACTTCGGTGGCACGCTGATCGTCTTCGACCGGCTGTTCGGCAGCTTCGTGCCCGAGGAAGCGCCGGTGGACTACGGCCTGGAGCACCCATTCCCGACGCGCAACCTGTTCTGGCTGAACGCGCATGAGTGGCGGGCCATGTTCAGCGACATGGCGCAGGAGAAGACCTGGGGCATGCGCCTGGCGCACCTGTGGATGCCGCCGGAGTGGCGGCGCCACGGCAACGGGTTTCAGGATCAGGGCTGAAGACACTGCGCGAGGAAGGCGTCGATGCGCTCTGAGATCCTTTCCGTCAAGCGTCAGTGACGCGTCCTGTGGCGGCGGTGTGAAGCGCCGAAGATCAGAGCGCGCGGTTCGTCAGGGCGCCTGTGATTCGATCCGCGATTTGCGGCATCGCTGCTTTCCAAGTTCCTTGATGATCGGCGTCCGGGACCTGGACAATCTCGATCCAAGATGGCACTGCTCCTGGCTCCGTCAAGTCAGCGATCGGAGTCTGCAAATCAAGGGTGCCTTGGAAGATCGTCACGGGGAAGCGTTGTTCTGCGCCAAGGGCGTCCCGCAAGCTGTAGTTCTTGATCAGCAGTCGTTCGAGCGGCATTGGGACCTGCACCAGGCGACGACCCAGCGCTGAGCGCACCGCCATGGCGAGGCTTGGGCTTGCACCCTCCAGCAGTAGGGCAGCTGGCCGGTGATTTTTGACGGCATATGCCGCGACCATGGATCCGAGGGAGCGGCCGACCACCACGTATCTCGGACCACAGCGTTTCTCGACTTGCCCGACAACTTCAGACGCAAAGCGCCTTGCCTGCTCCAACGTGAGTTTCGGTCCGTTCGGCGTCGAAGCGTAGGTGGGGGTGAAGACTGCTACGCCTCGCGAGGCCATCAGTGGCGCGATGTGGCCCTCAAATCCGCCAGCGAGCCCATGTTGCCCTGGGAAGATGACCACGCATCCGATCTGGATGGCGCCTGTCGAGTAAACCGGCATGTCGATCCCATCGTCGACGTGTACGGCGAAGGCCACGTGCCCCACTGACGGTGGGTGCAGGCCGGAATCTCGAATCGCGACATGGTCAACCATCCTGCCGAAACCCAAGCCGACGGCGGCGACCAGCGCGACCATGCAGAGCACCAGCGCGAAGACAAGTCGCCGCAGGTGATGCACGGCCGAGCGTCGGCTGCTTGAGTGCACTTCCGTCAGGGCAAGGGTGCGCCCAGGTGCCGGGCCAGAAACGCCTCCACGCGGCGCGCGAAGTCCAGCCGGTTCTCGGGCTTGGCGAAGCCGTGACCCTCGTCGGGGTAGGAAACCCATTCCGGCGGGTTGCCGGCTGCCTTGAGCGCGTCGCGCATGCGCGTGCCGTGCGTGATCGGCACGCGCTGGTCTGCCTCCCCATAGGCCAGCAGCAGCGGCGCCTTGATGCGCGAAGCCAGCTTCACGGGTGAATTGGCGGCCAGCATGGCAGCGTCCTGCTTGGGGTCGCCGATCATCTCGGGGATGGTCAGCTTGCGAGCCAGTGAACTGTCGTCCGCGACCCACCACGAACCTTGCACCATCAGCTCCAGGTCCGCAGGGGCCAGCCAGGCGACGCCGCAGCGGTAGAGCTCGGGGTCCTTGGCGAGGCCCATCAAGGTGCTGTAGCCGCCGTAGCTGGCGCCGAAGATACACGCCTTGTCGCTGGCCAGCCCTTGCTGCTGGGCCCAGCGCAAGGAGTCGGTCACGTCGTCCTGCATGGCCTGGCCCCATTGCTTGAAGCCGGCGCGCAGATGCGCCTCGCCATAGCCTGCGCTGCCGCGGAACTCCGGCTCGATGACGACGTAGCCGCGCGAGGCCAGGAACTGGCCCCAGCGGTCCCACTGCCAGATCTGGCCGCGAACCCAAGGCCCACCGTGCACGAGCACGACGGCCGGGCGGGGCCCCTTGGCGTTGTCGTGGCGGGTGATCCAGACCGGCAGCTCGCGCCCGTCACGGGCCTTGATGGTCTGGAAATCCATCGTCGCCATCTGCCCGGGGTCAACCGCTTCGCGCACGCGGCCGATGGCGCGCCAGTGGGATTCACCGTCGGGCGGTTGGCCCAGGTAGAGCCAGACCTTGCCAGGGTCGTGATCGCGATAGGACTTGATGATGGCAACCATGTCCGGCTGGCCGCAGCGGCGGCAGGAGACGCGGTTGATGAGACCGGGCAGGCGCTTGTCCGCCAGTTGTTGGAACGTGGCCATGCGCTTGTCCAGCCAGACGGTCGCCTCGCTGTCCACCTGCGCCCGCACGGCCAGCACGGCATCGCCCTCGGTGATCAGTTGGCCGGCGAAATCGAAGCCCGGCGTGGCCACGATGGCGGCCTGGGCAGGCGCCTTGGTCTGGGCGTCGTAGCGGGTCAGCACGGCCTGCCCGCCGGCTTTGGAGTGGGTTACGTAGAGAGTGCCGTTGCTGTCGACATCGTGGAGCTGGAAGGGCTGCTTCAACACGGTCGTGTCGAAGAGTTGCTCCCATTGCGTGCCGCCGGGTTTGAGCCAGTGCGCTTGCACGCGGTCGTCCTTGAAGCTCAGCGCGGCACGCGGTACGCCGTAGGCATCGACCAGCCATTGCTGGACGTGGCCGGCCGGGGCCTGGTTGGCAACATCGCGCGTCATGGCAGTGCGGGTGTTGAGCCACAACAGCGTCTGGCCATCGCGGGTGTACTGGGACACCAGCACCTCGTCGTTGACCTCGCCGGCACGCGGCTCGGGCACCAGGCGCAAGTGGTGGTTCCAGTCCAGCACGCTGTAGTTGGGCTCGCCCTTGTTGAATCCGAACCGGCTGGCGCGTTCGATGAGGGTGCGCATGCCGCTGCCGTCGGCGTTCACGGCATACAGGCCGGGCGGTTTCCAGTGCTCGCCGCTCAAGTCAGTCAGGCTGTAGATCAGCCGCTCATCGTTGACCCAGTGGACGTTGGTGACGTCTTCCTGCCTGTATTGCACCGGCCGCGTCAGGGCGCCGTCTGGCGCCAGGTCCAGGATGACGAGCCCCACGCGCTTGGCGCCCTTGGCCGTGGTGATGGCCAGCCGCTTGCCCGAAGGCGACAGCGCGATCTCGCCGATGTCGGGATCGCCGAAGAATGCCTCGACCGGCGGCGGCGCGGCATGCGCAGCGGCGGCCAGCAGCAAACCGGCGGTCGCGCCGGCCCAGCGTCTGAAAGTCATCACAGGTCCCCCTCCAGCTGCTCGGTGGCAGCGTTGTCATCGGCGCGCAGCATAGTGCGGCCGGTGCAGAGCCTGGGGTGCCCGAAACGGCAATCCTCACCTCGCCGCGCCAGGGGTGGCGCTGCTGGACAATGCCTCGCCATGAATGCTGCCTTCCCCGACGGCGCGCCCGTCGTCATCATTGGCGCCGGCTTGGCCGGCCTCACCGTGGCCCTGCACCTGGCGGACACCGTGCCCGTGGTCGTCCTGGCCAAGCGCGAGCTGACCGAAGCCGCCACGGCCTGGGCCCAGGGCGGCATCGTCGGCGTGCTCGGCCAGGACGATTCCATCGAGAGCCATGTGCGCGACACCCAGGATGCCGGCGCCGGCCTCGTGGACGAGGCGGCGGCCCGCTTCGTTGCCGAGCGCAGCGCCGCCGCCGTGGGCTGGTTGGTGGGGCAGGGCGTGCCCTTCACGCCCGACGACACCGGCCCGATGGGACTGCACCTCACGCGCGAAGGCGGCCACGCGGTGCGCCGCATCGCCCACGCGGCCGACGCCACGGGCAAGGCCATCCACGACCAGCTGCTGGACGTTGCCCGCCGCCACCCGAACATCAAGTTATGCGAGCGCTCGATGGCGGTGGACCTGATCACCTCGCGCCACGCCCAGCGCGACGAGCCGACACAGGTCTACGGCGTCTACGCGCTGGACATCGACAGCCAGCGCGTCGAGACGCTGGCCGCGCGCGCTGTCGTGCTGGCCACCGGCGGCGCCGGCAAGGTCTACCGCTACACCACCAACCCCGACACCTCCACCGGCGACGGCATTGCCATGGCCTGGCGGGCGGGCTGCCGCGTTGCGAACATGGAGTTCATCCAGTTCCACCCGACCTGCCTGTATCACCCGCTGGAGCGCAGCTTTCTGATCACCGAGGCGCTGCGCGGCGAGGGCGGGTATCTCAAGCTGCCCGACGGCACGCGTTTCATGGCTGCCCACGACGAGCGCCTAGAGCTGGCGCCGCGCGACATCGTCGCCCGCGCGATCGACTTCGAGATGAAGAAGCATGGCCTGGACTACGTGCTGCTGGACGCCACGCACCTCGGCGAAGCCTTCCTCATCGAGCACTTCCCCACCATCCACGCCCGCTGCCTCAAGCTCGGCATCGACATCGCGCGCCAGCCCATCCCCGTCGTGCCGGCCGTGCACTTCACGTGCGGCGGCGCGGTGACCGACCTGAGCGGCCGCTGCGACCTGCCGGGCCTGTACGCCGTGGGCGAGACCGGCTACACCGGCCTGCACGGTGCCAACCGCCTGGCCAGCAACTCGCTGCTGGAATGCGTCGTGCTCGGCCAGACCTGCGCGGCGCACATCCTGCAGCAGCCCATCCATGAGCCGGCGCCGCTGCCGGCCTGGGACGAGAGTCAGGTCGAGAACGCCGACGAGCAGGTCGTCATCGCCCACAACTGGGACGAGCTGCGCCTCTTGATGTGGAACTACGTCGGCATCGTGCGCACCACCAAGCGGCTGGAGCGGGCGCTGCACCGCATCGCGCTGCTGCGCGGCGAGATCGACGACTACTACGGCAGCTTCCGCGTCACGCGTGACCTGCTGGAGCTGCGCAATCTGGTGGACTGCGCTGAGCTGATCGTTCGCTCGGCGCTGATGCGACACGAAAGCCGCGGCCTGCACTTCAGCCGCGACTACCCACGCACGTTGCCGGTGAGTTTCCCGACGGTATTGATCAGCGAGCGGCGGCGGCGCTGAGGCGCGCCTAAACTTGGCCGACCGACCGCAGCGGAGGCAACCATGCAGATCATGTCCCGTGATTCCGACGTCATGAGCGGTGCGCTGTGCTTTGCCGGCACGCGCGTGCCGGTCAAACATCTGTTCGATTACCTCGAGAACGGTTCGACGCTGGAAGACTTCCTGGAGGACTTCCCGGCGATTGATCGCACTCGCGCCGTGGCCGTTCTGGAGGCCGCACGATTGCAGCTACTCGCCGATGCGGCTGCTGCTTGACGAGTGCGTACCGGCTCGCCTGGCCCGCGAACTCATCGGGCACGAGGTTCGCACGGTGGTGCAGATGGGCTGGTCGGGGGCCAAGAACGGCCGCTTGCTCGCGCTCGCCGGCAATGAGTTCGACGCCCTCATCACCGTGGACCAGAACCTGCGATATCAACAGCATGAAGCCAGCCTGCCGCTGGTGGTGATCGTGCTCGAAGCACATTCGAATCAGCTGATCGTCCTGCAGCGATTGGTTCCTGCCTTGCAGTCGGCCCTGGCTGATCTCGGCCTGCGGCGCTTCCTGCGCATCCCGACGGCAGATTGAAGTTCTCCGTCGGAGGCGAGGATTCAGGGCGGCGGCGGTGTCGGTGGCCGGGATTTGGCGCAATGCCGGACGCGGCAGATGCTCTCGAAGCTCAGGAAGTCGCCCGATATTGGGTCGAGCCACAAGATCAGTCCCGTGTCATGGTGGACGCGGAAATGATCAAGCGCTGGCGCCGTCTGCGGGTCGCCGCCACATGGGCTGTCGTGCTTTTCATGCGCGCCGATCTCAAGCCATCCTGCTTCTGATGAAGCGACTGGAAGGAAGAAGGCGCAGCCCTGTCGAAGCCTGTCGCCGTACAGGCCTTCGTCGCTCAGCCGTGTCAACAGCCGCGTGACGGCTTGCGAATCGGCGGGGCGGGGCTCCGGCGCAGCCCCCGCAGCGAGCGCGGCCGGCAAAAGGCACGCGATTAGGGCTGCTCGAACAGCGCGGTTGGGCAAAGCCAGGGATCTCGGCGCGGTTTACTTCCGCGCCCGCAGCGCCGTCCTTGCCTGCACGAAGTTGTAGGCGTAGCTGACCGCCTCGGCGATGCCGTTGTCGATCTCCAGGCGCTCGTGCTCGGTCAGGTAGAAGCTGAAGTCCACCTCGTGGCGGATGTAGCGCGGGGGCAGGCGGTTCAGGGCCACGCAGCAGACGTCGCAGAGCAGGTCGTTGCTGGCGGCGATGTCGGGGAAGTCCTTGGAGGCATCGACCACCGCGCCGAAGACTTCGCGCTCGTGGTGGTTGTACAGGGAGCTGAAGTCGGCATTCATGGCGGGTGTCCTCGCGAGGATATGGGGCGGTCGGAATGCCGAGTTATAGCGCGGGAAACGCCGGGCAAGCTCCTGCGATGCAGCGCGCCCTGGTTTGGGATGTGCTGCAAGGCGCAAAGCGGAGCCGGGTTGAACACCCGGCGAGCATTTGCAACGCAGCAGCACGCCCAAAGCTGGGATGCGCTGCGCGCGAGGCGCTTGCTCGGCGTTTCCTTAGGCCGCGCCAATGCCCGGTGTCATGCCCGCAGCGGCAGTCTTTCTCGCCGCGACGAAATCCAGCATGCGGTTGATGCAGCCCTGGGCCTTCACGCGGACGTCTTCGTCGACATGGATCTGCGGCTCGCCGCTCTCCAGGCAGTCGACGAGGTTGGCCAAGCCGTTCATCGCCATCCACGGGCAATGCGCGCAGCTCTTGCAGGTCGCGCTGTTGCCGGCGGTGGGCGCCTCGATCAGCGTCTTGCCCGGCGCCAGCTGGCGCATGCGGTGCAGGATGCCGTTGTCGGTGGCGACGATGTATTCCTGCGCCGTGCCCTCGACGACGGCCTTGATCAGCGCCGAGGTGGAGCCGACGACGTCGGCCTGCTCGACGACGCCCTTGGGCGACTCCGGGTGCACCAGGATCAGCGCGCCGGGATGCTGCTCGCGCAGCAGCTCCAGTTCCAGGGCGCGGAACTCGTCGTGGACGATGCAGGCGCCGTTCCACATCAGCATGTCGGCGCCAGTTTCGTCCTGGATATAGCGGCCGAGATGCCGGTCCGGCGCCCACAGCACCTTCTGGCCCTTGGCATGCAGGTCGGCCACGATCTCCAGCGCGCAGGAGCTCGTCACCATCCAGTCGGCGCGGGCCTTCACGGCGGCGCTGGTGTTGGCATACACGACGACCTGACGGTCCGGGTGAGCGTCGCAAAACGCTGCGAAGTCGTCGGCCGGGCAGCCCAGGTCCAGCGAGCAGGTGGCGTCCAGGTCGGGCATCAGCACGCGCTTCTCGGGGCTGAGGATCTTGGCCGTCTCGCCCATGAAGCGCACGCCGGCCACCACCAGCGTCTGCGCGGCATGGTCGCGGCCGAAGCGGGCCATTTCCAGCGAGTCGGACACGATGCCGCCGGTGGCCAGCGCCAGGTCCTGCAGCGCGCCTTCGACGTAGTAGTGGGCCACGAGCACGGCGTTGTGTTTCTTGAGCAGCGCGGCAGCCCGCTCGGCCAGCGCGTGGCGCTCGGTCGGCGTCAGCGGCGCCGGCACCTTGGCCCAGGCGTGCGCGGTGGAGCAGGCGCCGGCGGCGTCCTGCTTGGTGTAGTCGAAAAGTGTTTGGGACATCTTGGGCATCGGCCGTGGTGGCCGCAGTTCGTCCCGCAAGTGTCGCGCAGAGCGGTTGAGGAGTCTGCGCTCTGCCGCGCAGACTCCTATGGCGCCCGGCCGGCGCCGCCAAGCCCACGCTTACGGCAGGCGGACCCAGTCGCCCTCGTTGACGCGCACGGTCTGTGGCGCCTCGTTGTTGCGGCGGTAGGTCACGATCAGTTGCTTGTCCTTGCCGGGAGCCGGGTCGACGCCCAACAGGTCGTTGCTCACCTCGGCCTCGAAGCGGTCGCCGCGCACCCGTGCGCGCAGCGCCTGGCTCACGTCCACCCGGCGGTTGCCGTAGCCGTAGCTGGCGCTTTCGATGATCAGGTGCCCGTTGCCCGGCCGCGCCGGGCCGGTGTGGCCGCCGTCCCAGTGACCGCCCCAGTTGCCGCCACCCCAGCCGATGAACTGGGCGCCGTCGACGGTCATGTATTCGCGGTACTCGAAGCTGCGCTCCTGGCCGCTGCGGTCGCGCGCAACGATGCGCAGTTGCTTGGTCTGGCCGGGATCGGGGTCGACGTTGAAGCTGTCGTTGCCGAGGCGGAAGCGCTCATCGCGCCGCGCCAGCTCGCGCAGCCGGTCGGTCACGTCCACCTCGCGGCGCTGCGTGCCGTAGGTGGCGTAGAGGATGGTGAATTCGCCGCTATCACGGCCATCACCGCGGCCATCACCGCGCCCGTCATTGCGGCCGTGCCAGCCGCGCTCGCCATTGGCGTCGCCCCAATTGCCGCCGCGCCAACCGGTGAACTGGGCGCCGTCAATCCAGCCGCCTTCGCGGGTCTCGAACATGCGCTCGCGGCCCTGGCGGTCACGGGCAAAGATGCGCAGCGTCTTGGCGCGGCCCGGGGCGGGGTCGACGCCGAAGAGGTCGTTCGTCAGCCGCAGGCGCCGGTCCTGGCGAGCCAGATCGCGCAGGCGGTCGGTCACGTCGACATGGTTCTCCTGCGTGCCGTAACGGGCCTGCAGGATGACGAACTCGCCGTCGTCGTCGTTGCGTGCTGCGGCCGGCAGAGTGAGCCCTGCCAGCGCTGCGGCGAGAAGTGCGCTGCCGCCATCCACCATCCATTGACGTCGTTTCATGTGGGTCTCCTTGTTCATGCCGTCATCCTTGCATGCTGCCCATCAACGCTGAAGCGCGCCCGGCGGTGGACAGCCCGCACAAGTGTCAGGCTTCGGCAAAGAACCGGCTCGGCGGCATGCCCACCGTGCGCGTCACCATCGCCGTGAAGGCGCTGGCGCTGGCGTAGCCCAGCTCGCTGGCGATGAGGTTCATGGGCCGGCCGCGCGCCGCCAGCGTCAGCGCGTGGGCCAGCAGCAGTTGCGAGCGCCACTGCGCAAAGCTGGTACCCAACTGTTCACGGAACAGGCGGCTCAGCGTGCGCGGGCTGGCGCCGGCCTCTGCGGCCCAGTCGTCCAGCCCGGCGTGGCGGCCCGGCTCGCGCAGCATGGCCTCGCAGAGTTTGCGCAGCCGCGCGTCCTGCGGCAGGGCCACGCCCAGCGCCAGCGGCCGCGCGCGTTGCAGCTCGATCAGCACGAGCCGCTCGATGCTATGGCGCCGCTCGGCGTCGGCCGGCGTCTCGGGCGGCGCCGGGTCGGGGTCGCCGGGCAGGGCGGCTGCCAGCTCCCGCAACAGCGGTGACACCTCAAGCACGCGGCCCACCGTCCAGGCCTCGCCGGCCAGCAGTTCGGCGCCCAGGTACAGGGTGCGCAGGTCGGCCTGCTCGATGGCCGTCACCGCGTGGACGATGCCGGGCGGAATCCACACGGCCCGCGACGGCGGCACGATGTAGGTCGACGCCTCCGTGCTGACGCGCACCGCGCCCGTCATCGAAAAGACGAGCTGGGCCCAGTCATGGCGGTGCGGCTGGATGTCGGCCAGATGCTCCAGCACACGGGCCTTGGCGCGCAGCGGGCGCGCGGCCGTGGGCGCAAAACGCTCGGGTGAGAAGGCGGGAAAACTCTGCCGGCGGGCCATGGCTGGATTTCGATAGAACTTGACGAACCATCGTAACCGGGCCGCCGCTCGCCTTTCTACAGTTGGCAGCCATGGACACGACCCTCGCTTCCTCTTTCGACGCCGGCCAGCAACGGCGGCGCGACGTCACGACGATCTCCACCATCGGCGTGGCCCACGGCACCTCGCACTTCTTCCACATGCTGCTGCCGCCGCTGTTCCCGGCCTTCATCCAGGCCTTCGGCCTGAGCTATTCGGAGCTGGGCCTGCTGGTGACGACGTTCTTTGTCATCTCGGGTGCCGGCCAGGCGGCATCGGGCTTCATCGTCGACCGCATTGGCGCGCGGCCCGTGCTGTTCGCGGCGATGGCGAGCTTCTTTCTCGCCTCCATAGCCGCCGGCCTGGCCCAAGGCTTTGGCGGGCTGATGCTGGCGGCGGCGCTCGCCGGCTTCGGCAATGCGCCCTTCCACCCGGCGGACTTCACCATCCTGAACAAGCGCGTCTCGCAGCCGCGCCTGGGCCACGCGTTCTCGGTGCACGGCATCAGTGGCAATCTCGGCTGGGCCTTCGCGCCGGTGTTCTCCATCGGCATTGCCGAGGCGACGGGCAACTGGCGCTTCGCCTACGTCGGCACGGCGCTGATCGCGCTGGCGGTGATGGCGCTGCTGTTCTGGCAGCGCGGGGCAATAGACGACCGCCAGGGCTCATGGGGCCACGCCAAGCCGGCCGTGGGCGTCAAGGCCGAACATCCGATGGCCTTCCTGAAGCTGCCGTCGGTGTGGCTGTGCTTCTCGTTCTTCTTCTGGTCCACCGCAGCCCTGTCGGCCATCCAGAGCTTTGCCAGCCCCGCGCTGCACCAGATCTACGGCCTGCCGCTGGCGCTGACGGCCTACGTCGTCACCGGCTACATGCTGGCCGGCGCGGCGGGCATGGTGTGTGGCGGCTTCCTGGTGGCCAAGGCCGAGCGACTGGAGGGCGTCATTGCCGTTGCGATGGCATTTGCTGCCGCGATGTTGTTGCTGGTGGCCACCGGCTGGCTGCCGGGCGGGCTGGCGGCGGCGGTCGCGGCACTGGCTGGCTTCGGCACCGGGCTGGCCGGGCCGTCGCGCGACATGCTCATCAAGCGCGCCTCGCCGCCGGGAGCGACGGGCCGCGTCTACGGCACCGTCTATTCCGGCCTGGACATCGGCTTCGCGCTGGCTGCGCCGGTGTTCGGCGCCATCCTCGACCACGGCATGCCACGCGGCGTGTTCGCCGGGTCGGCGGCGGCGTTGATGCTGGGCATCCTGTCAGCGGGCATGGTGGGGCTCGGCCTGAGCCGCCGCCGGTTGGCCGCTGCAGTGCCGGCCTGATGGCGCGGGGGTCAGCCCCCGCCCACCCGTACCATGCGCGACTCCGCCCGCCCTCGGGCAGCCCCGTCGCGCCACATGAAATTCAAGACCTTCGTCACCTCACCCAGCCTTGAGAACAAGGCCTTCCTGGCGCTGATGATCGCCGCCAGCCTGGCTTTCGTGTGGATCCTGTTGCCCTTCAGCGGCGCGGTGTTCTGGGGCGCGGTGATCGCCATCGTCTTCATGCCGATCTATGTCTGGCTGCTGCGCAAGTGGAAGCAGCGGCGCACGCTGGCGGCGCTGGCGACGTTGTTCCTGGTCGTGCTGATGGTCGTGCTGCCCATGACGCTGCTGACCGGCATGCTGGTCAAGGAGGGCGCGGCGCTTTACCAGCGCGTGCAGTCGGGGCAGACGAACTTCGTGCGCTACTTCGAGCAGGTCGTCGCGGTGCTGCCCAGCGGGCTGCACGATCTGCTGAAGCATTTCGGCCTGACGGACGTCAGCGAGTTGCAGGCCCGCATCACCGAGGCCATCGGGCGCGGCAGCCAGATGATTGCGACCTACGTCTACAGCATGGGCCAGAACGCGCTGGACCTGATCGTCGGCTTCTTCGTGATGCTGTACCTGGCGTTCTTCCTGCTGCGTGACGGCGCCGCATTGACCCGGCGCATTCGCGCTGCCGTGCCATTGGCGCCGGCGCATCGACAGCACTTGGCGGTGAAGTTCATCACCGTGATCCGTGCCACCGTCAAGGGCAACATCCTGGTGGCCGCGACGCAGGGCACCTTGGGCGGCCTGGCGTTCTGGTTCTTCGGTATCCAGGGTGCGCTGCTGTGGGCGGTGCTGATGGGCTTCCTGTCGCTGCTGCCGGCCATCGGCGCGGGGTTGATCTGGCTGCCCGTGGCCCTGTATTTCCTGGTCACGGGCGCCATCTGGCAGGGCGTGACGCTGATCATCTACGGCGTGTTTGTGATTGGGCTCGTGGACAACGTGCTGCGCCCCATCCTCGTCGGCAAGGACATCCAGATGCCGGACTACCTGGTGCTGATTTCCACCCTCGGCGGCATGGCCGTCTTCGGCATCAGCGGCTTCGTCATCGGCCCCGTGATCGCGGCGATGTTCATGGCGGTGTGGGACTTGTTTGCGACGGCGCGGGAGGAGGCCTTGGCGACGCCTGAACCGCGCGAAGGCGACACGCCCGCCGGCCCGGCTACGCCTGAGGCCTGAGCGCCATGTCGGTTCGCGGGCTCGTTGTCGCAGCCGCTTGCGTGGCGGCGCTGGTCCTCGGCTGGCAGAAGCGGGAGGCGCTTCAGGCCTGGGTCGGCTCGACTCAAGCGCTGACCGCATCGAGTGCGGCACCCCTGCGCAAGTGCGTCAACGGGCAGCAGGTCTCGTACACGAACGCCGCATGCCCCGCCGGGCACAAGCAACAGGCCGTGGTTGCCCCGCCCGTCAACGTGCTGCCCGCCACGCCGGTGCCCAAGCCGGCGGCGTCCAGTAGCGCGCCCTTGCTGCACCAGGCACTGGACATCAAGCAGGAAGCCACGCTCAAAGACAAGATGATGGAGCGGGCGATCGACGGGGTGCGGTGACGCGGTGACGGTTTGGCCGGCTAAAGTTCCAACATGACTAGACAAGTTACCACCCCCGTCCTTGCCGGCCACAAGCTGGTCGAGGCGCTGATTGCCCAGGGCATCGACACCGCATTCGGCGTTCCTGGCGAATCCTTCCTCGCCGTGCTCGACGGCTTTCACGAGTACGCCGACAAGATCCGTTTCATCGCCTGCCGCCAGGAAGGCGGCGCGGCCTTCATGGCGGAGGCGCAAGGCAAGTTGACCGGCCGCCCCGGCATCTGCTTCGTGACGCGCGGCCCGGGTGCGACCAACGCCAGCATCGGCCTGCACACGGCCTTCCAGGACAGCACGCCGATGATCCTGTTCATCGGCCAGGTGGCCAGCGACCAGCGCGACCGCGAGGCCTTCCAGGAGGTGGACTACCGCCAGATGTTCGGCCCCGGCACGCTGGGCATGGCCAAGTGGGTGGGCGAGGTGCATGACGCGGAGCGCCTGCCCGAATACGTCGCGCGTGCCTTCCACACCGCCATGCAAGGCCGCCCCGGCCCGGTCGTGCTGGTGCTGCCAGAGGACATGCTGACGAAGCCGATCACGGCGCCCGTCGTCGCACCGGCGCGCCCGGCCGAAGCCGCGCCCACGCCGGCTGCGCTGGCCGAACTGCGCGAGCGGTTGGCGGCGGCGAAGAAGCCGCTTGTCATCGCCGGTGGCGGCGGCTGGACGCCCGAGGCGACGACGGCGCTGCAGACCTTTGCCGAAGCCTGGGGCCTGCCGATCGGCTGCGCCTTCCGCTTCCAGGATCTCTTCGACAACGTCCACCCGAACTACGCCGGTGACGTGGGCATCGGCATCAATCCCAAGCTCGCGGCGCGCGTCAAAGAGGCCGATCTCATCCTCGCCATCGGCCCGCGCCTGGGCGAGATGACGACCGGCGGCTACACGCTGCTGCAGGCGCCGCGCCCGGCGCAGGCGCTCATCCACATCCATGCCGGCGCCGAGGAACTGGGCCGTGTCTACACCGCCGAGTTGCTCATCAACGCGAGCATGAGCCAGGCTGCACCGGCGCTGGCCGGGTTGGTGCCGCCGGCCGACATCGCCTGGCGCGACTGGACCGCCGCCGCCAACGCCGACTACGTGGCCAACCTGGTGCCCACGCCCGTCGCGCCGCTGGACATGGCCGAGCTCATCCACCTCATCGACGCCAAGCTGCCCGAGGGCACCATCTTCACGAACGGCGCCGGCAACTACAGCGGCTGGCTGCACCGCTTTCACCGCTACACGGCGCTGCACCGCTTTGGCAAGACACAGCTGGCGCCGACCTCCGGTGCGATGGGCTACGGCGTGCCGGCTGCGGTGGCTGCGGCGCTGCTGCAGCAGGACTGGCGCCCCCACGCTGACGCTGCGCGTCAGCTGCCCCCCGAGGGGGAGTCGCCGGCTTGGGACGGCCCGGCGCCGGCTCGCTGGGTCGTCAACATCGCCGGCGACGGCGACTTCCTGATGACCGGCCAGGAACTCGCCACGGCCACCGGCTACGGCGCGAAGAAGCTGCTCGTCATCGTTGTCGACAACGGCACCTACGGCACCATCCGCATGCACCAGGAGCGCGAGTACCCCGGCCGTGTGTCGGGCAGCGACCTGTTCAACCCCGACTTCGCGCAGCTTGCCGAGGCCTATGGCTTCGCGGCATTCAAGGCCGAGAGCACGGCGCAGGTCGACGTGGCGCTGGACGCGGCGATTGCGGCCGGCAAGCCAGCCTTGATTCACCTGCGCCTGTCGGCCGACGTTTCCACCTCCCGCTCCACGCTCACGGCCATCCGCGAGACCGCCGAGAAGGCTCAGAAGAACCCCCATGCTTGAACTCCAACTCCGCGGTGACTACATCGAACTCGACAAGCTGCTCAAGGCGACGGGCCTGGTCGAAAGCGGCGGTCGCGCGCGCGTGCTGATCGCGGCCGGCGAGGTCAAGGTGGACGGTCAGGTCGAGTTGCGCAAGACGGCCAAGATGCGCGCCGGCCAGGTGGTGAGCTTCGGCGGCCAGCAGGTCACGGTATTGCCAGCCGACGCCTGACAACGCCGCCCTCGGGTTCGCCTCACCCCGCAGATCGATGCCCTCAGGGATTGCGGCGCGTCCAACCTCTCCAGCGGCGGCGACATCCTCTACGTCTTCCAGGCCGCGTCGTACACGACCAACTACCAACCCGCCGCCATCACCTTCCTGGGTGCCATCTCCAACCGCGGCACCTACGCCAGCCCCGACAACCCGACGGCCGCTACCGGCCTGAGCGGCATCCAGGTGCGTGAGTACAAGGAAGGCGAAAACGGTCGACCGTGCAGGCCTCCAACGCGACGCCCATCGTGTCCGACGTGCTGGCCGTGACCGCCGTGCCCGAGCCCGAAAGCTACGCGCTGATGCTGGCCGGCCTGGCGGTCGTGGGTGGCATCACGCGCCGCCGCCTGCGCGGCTAAAAACGGCGCGCTACCGCTCAGCGGTAGCGCGCCAGGATGCGCTCGACGCTGCCGTCGCGCACCATGTCCCTGACCGCCTGGTCCAGCCGGTCCAGCGGCAGCGGGTGCGCCAACGTGAACGCGCAGTGCGTGGTGTAGCGCGTGGTCTGCAAGGCCGCTTTCAACCCGTCCTGCGGCCGCAGCTTGTTGTGGAACTCCAGCGTGATCTGTTCGGTCAAGGCGTACTGGGTGCGCTTGGCCGCCAGCTTGCGCAGATTGATCAGCATGCTGGGCGCGTCGTCGCGCACGAACCGCTTCCCCAGCAGCTGTTCGACCTCTGGGTAGCGGTAGGCGTGCACCGTGCCCAGTGGCTGCCCGGCCAGGTCCTGCAGCCGGGTCAGGGGCGGTGCCTGCGGCCGGGCGGCCACCACGCCCTGATGCTGCATCACCGGCGGGCTCCAGTGGAAGTTGCCGTCGATCCAGTCCCGCGCCACGTAGCAGACGCCATCCGCCTCGCCGGCCGCCAGCACCTGCGCCACCCGCCGTGGCGGCACGGAGACGTACTCGGCCGGCCGGCCCAGCCGTTCGGCGATGGCGGCGCTGATGTCCTTGACGATGCCGGTGGTCAGCTGGTCGTTCTCGAACCCGCTGAAGGGCATCGCATGGTTGAGCGGCGCGATGAAGCGCAGCGTTGGCTCGGCTGCCCACGCCTGCCAGGGCAGGGTGCCAGCGAGCAGCAACGCCGCGAGCCTCACGGTCGCAGCAGGCTGAGCAAGCGATCCAGCCCGCCCTCGTTGATCGCGACTCTGGCCTGCTCGCGCACCTTGGGCTTGGCGTGATAGGCCACCGACAGGCCGGCCGCGCCCATCATCGGCAGGTCATTGGCGCCGTCACCCACGGCGATGGCCTGGTCGGGCCGGCAGCCGACCTCTGCGCAGCAGGCCAGCAGCATCAGCCGCTTTTGCTCGCCGTCGCAAATGTCGCCCCAGTCCTGCATGACGACGCGGCCGGTGAGGGCGCCGTCGGCAATCTCCAGCTCGTTGCTGCGCACGAAGTCCATGCCCAACTCGGCGGCCACATAACGCGTGAAGAAGGTGAAGCCGCCGGAGACGAGCACGAGCTTCATGCCGGCAGCTTTGAACGCCGCGCAGAGTTCACGCGCGCCGGGGTTGAAGGTCAGGCGCTCGGCCAGCACGCGGTCCAGCACGCTGGCGGGCACGCCGGCCAGGAGGGCGAGGCGGCGGCGCAGGCTGTCCTTGAAGTCGGTGATCTCGCCACGCATGGCGGCTTCGGTGATGGCGGCCACCTCATCGCCCTTGCCGGCGAGCGCTGCGATCTCGTCGATGCACTCGATGCTGATCAGCGTCGAGTCCATGTCGAAGGCGGCTAATCTGAAGTGGGAGAGCGGCGGCAGCGCGGGGCCGTCGCGCAGGACGAGGCCTTCAGGGGCGGAAGAGGTCACGGGGTCGGGAGTCAGGGCCAGCGATGGCCGGGATTATCCCGGTCGGTTCAGTGGCGGCGCGCAGGGCGTGCAGCGCGACAGCCTGCTAGCTTGGCGCCAGCAACCAGTTCTCGACCGCCAACCCCGGCACGCGAAGAAAGTCGGTGTCGTTGGTGACGACCGTGGCACCTACGGCCAAGGCGTGAGCGGCGATCAGCAGGTCGTTGGCGCCCATCGGCGTGCCCGCAAGTTCAAGCGCAGCACGCAAGCTGGCGTAGTAGCCGACCACGTCCTCGTCCAGCGGCAGCACGGGCAACTGCTGCATCTGGATGTCGTAGGCAGCCTGCAATCGGGGCGACGGCGTTTTTGCCAGGCCAAAAGCCAGCTCGCACTGCACGACGACGCTCGTCACCATGCGCGGCGGCTCCGTGCTCAACAAGTGTTCGCGGTAACGCTGTGCGACGGCGCCGGCCGTGTTGCGCATGATGTGGCTGACGGCGTTGGTGTCCAGCAGGTAGATGCCGGGCTCAGCCATCTTCAGTCGCGCTCCAGATCGATGTCGTCCAGCGGCAGCAGGCCGGCATCGACATCGGGAAAGACTTCCTCGATAGGGCCGAGCCTTGCCATTTCTTCAAGCGCTGCCAGCAATGCCGCCGGGCTGCCTTTCGGGTGCTGGGGCTTCACCAATTCGATGATCAGCCGGTCACCTTCGCGGCGCATCACCGCATCGCTGCCGGGCAGCTCGAATTCCTTCGGAATGCGCACCGCCTGGTTCGCGCCATTGCGGAACAGGCGGACATGACGCTCGGATGTGGGTTCCGCCGTAGCGGCGTAACGGGCGGTGGGTTCGGCGACTTTGTGCATGACAGCCTCCTTGTCAGCCAAGCATATGCCTTGGCATATGTGGCGTCAACCTTCCCGCGTTGGCTGGCCCAGCAGCCTCAACACCTCCCGCACCGCCTGCGCCCGGTCCTGCGGGCTGCTCAGCGCCTTCTCCACGCGCAGCTTCTCGTTGCCGACCAGCTTGATGTTGCGGTTCTTCTGCACCAGCTCGATGACGCGCATCGGGTCGATGGGCGGGTCCTTGCGGAAGTTGATGTTGATGATGGATGGCGCCGCGTCGATTTTGCTGACGCCGTAGGGCTTGGCGAGCACGCGCAGGCGGTGGGTGTCGAACAGCGTCTGGCCCTGCGTCGGCAGCGTGCCGAAGCGGTCGGTGATCTCTTCGAGCATCGAGTCGATCTGCTCGTTCTTCTCGGCCGTGGCCAGGCGCTTGTAGAGGCTCAGGCGCACCTGCACGTCGCCGCAGTAGGCGTCCGGCAGCAACGCGGGCGCGTGCAGGTTGATCTCGGTCGTGGCGGCAAAGGGTGACAGCAGGTCGGGCTCTCGGCCGGCCTTGAGCGACCGCACGGCCTCGTTGAGCATGTCGTTGTAGAGCTGGAAGCCGACCTCCATCATGTTGCCGCTCTGGTTGTCGCCCAGCACCTCGCCGGCGCCGCGGATCTCCAGGTCGTGCATGGCGAGGTAGAAGCCCGAGCCGAGTTCTTCCATCGCCTGGATGGCGTCCAGCCGCTGCATGGCCTGTTTGGTCAGGCCCTGCAGGTCGGGCACCATCAGGTAGGCATAGGCCTGGTGGTGGCTGCGGCCCACGCGGCCGCGCAACTGGTGCAGCTGTGCCAGCCCGAACTTGTCGGCGCGGGCAATGATGATGGTGTTGGCGGCCGGCACGTCGATGCCGGTCTCGATGATGGTGGAGCACAGCAGCAGGTTGTGCTTGCCGGCCACGAACTCGCGCATGACGCGCTCCAGCTCGCGTTCGGGCATCTGGCCGTGGGCGATGACGATGCGCGCCTCGGGCACGAGTTCCGCCAGCTTCTGGCGCCGGTTCTCGATGGTCTCGACCTCGTTGTGCAGGAAGTAGACCTGGCCGCCGCGCTTCAACTCGCGCAGCACGGCCTC
>NZ_JBDSQX010000148.1:0-3950 GCF_039929605.1 Roseateles sp. | reverse complement strand
GCTGCACGCCCTTGGGCTTGCCGGTGGAGCCCGAGGTGTAGAGCAGGAAGAGCGGATGCTCGGCGCCCACCCACTCGGGCTCGCAGGTGTCGGCCTGCGCGGCGGTGATGTCGTGCATCCAGCGGTCACGCGCCTGCCACGCAATCTTGCCGCCGGTGCGACGGTAGACGATCACCTGGCGCACGGCCTCGCAGCCCTCCATCGCCAACGCTTCATCCACGATGGCCTTCAGCGGCAGCGCCTTGCCGCCTCGCATTTGCTCGTCGGCCGTGATGACGGCCACCGCGCCGGTGTCGGCGATGCGGTCGCGCAGCGAATGGGCCGAGAAGCCGCCGAACACCACGGTGTGGACGGCGCCCAGGCGCGCGCAGGCCTGCATGGCCACCACGCCCTCGACCGACATCGCCATGTAGATGACGACACGATCGCCCTTGCTCACGCCCAGCGCCTTCAGGGCGTTGGCCATGCGGCAGGTCTGCGCCAGCAGCTCGGCGTAGGTGCGGCGCGTGACCGTCCCGTCGTCGGCTTCAAAGATGATGGCCACCTTGTCGCCGCGCCCGGCCGTGACCTGGGCGTCCAGGCAGTTGTAGGAGACGTTCAGCGTGCCGTCCTCGAACCACTTGAAGTGCGGAGCCTCGCTGCTGTCCAGCACCTTGGTGAAGGGCGTTTTCCAGGCGACGAACTCGCGCGCCAGTCGGGCCCAATAGGCCTCGTAATCGGCCTCGGCTTCAGCCACCAGCAGGTCGTAGGCAGCGCGCCCGGCCACGTAGGCGGATGAGGCCAGCGCCTGCGGCGGTGCGTAGCGGGCCAGGGTGTCGGCGTTGCTTGTTTCGCTCATGTCGAGTCCTTCAATGTCCTGACGCGCCGAGTGCGCCGATGCCGGTCTCGGAGCGAACCTGCTGGGCCTCGAAGCCGGCCCGGTCAATGGCGGCGCGCGGGCTCTTGTCGAGGATGGAGAACAGCCAGATGCCGACGAAGCCGATCGTCACGGAGAACAGCGCCGGCGACGCGTAGGGGAACAGCGCCGAGCCCTTGGGGTGGCCCAGCGTCACCTCCCACACGGCCGGCGACACCAGCGTCAGCAGCACCGACGACGCGAGGCCGAGGAAACCGCCGATCACCGCGCCGCGGGTCGTGCAGTCCTTCCACAACACGGACATCAGCAGCACCGGGAAGTTGGCCGACGCCGCGATGGCGAACGCCAGGCTGACCATGAAGGCGATGTTCTGCTTTTCGAACACGATGCCCAGCACGACGGCAACGATGCCCAGCGCGATGGTCGTCAACTTCGACACGCGGAGTTCGGAGGCGCTGTCGGCCTTGCCCTTCTTCAGCACGGTGGCGTACAGGTCATGCGACACCGCCGACGCGCCCGACAGCGTGAGCCCGGCCACCACCGCCAGGATGGTCGCGAAGGCCACCGCCGAGATGAAGCCCAGGAACACATTGCCGCCCACGGCATTGGCCAGGTGGATGGCCGCCATGTTGCCGCCGCCGAGCAGGCCGCCCTTGGCGTCGAGAAACTCCGGGTTCGTCAACACGAAGGCGATCGCGCCGAAACCGATGATGAACGTGAGGATGTAAAAGTAGCCGATCCAGAGGGTGGCCCACAGCACCGACTTGCGCGCCTCCTTGGCGTTGGGCACGGTGAAGAAGCGCATCAAGATGTGCGGCAGGCCGGCCGTACCGAACATCAGAGCCATGCCGAAGCTGATGGCCGAGATCGGATCCTTGATGAAGCCGCCCGGGCCCATGATCGAGAAGCCCTGCGCAGCAGCTTCGTCGGGTGACTTGCCGGCTGACGCAGCAATCGCCGTCTTGATCTCGACCGACTTGGCGAACATTGCCTCGGTGCTGAAGCCAAAGCTGTAGAGCACCATGAAGGCCATGAAGCTGGCGCCTGCCAGCAGCAGGCAAGCCTTGATGATCTGCACCCAGGTGGTGGCCGTCATGCCGCCGAACAGCACGTAGACCATCATCAGCGCGCCGACGATGACGACGGCTATCCAGTACTCCAGCCCGAACAGCAGCTTGATCAACTGCCCCGCGCCCACCATCTGCGCGATCAGATAGAAGGCCACGACCACCAGCGTGCCCGAGGCCGCGAACACGCGCACCGGGGTCTGTGAAAAGCGGAACGCCGCCACGTCGGCGAAGGTGAACTTGCCGAGGTTGCGCAGCCGCTCGGCCAGCAGGAAGGTCACGACCGGCCAACCGACGAGGAAGCCGATGGAATAGATCAGGCCGTCGAAGCCGCCCACCATGACTGCCGCCGAGATGCCGAGGAACGAGGCCGCCGACATGTAGTCGCCCGCAATCGCCATGCCGTTTTGGAAGCCCGTGATGCCGCCGCCAGCGGTGTAGAAATCGGACGCCGACTTGGTCTTGGCCGCAGCCCACTTGGTGATGAAGAGCGTGCCGATGACGAAGATCGCAAACATGCTGATCGCGGTCCAGTTGGTCGGCTGCTTTTCCGCCTGGCCGAGGTCGGCACCCGCCGAGAGCGCGGCACCAGCAAATCCCAGCAGCCCCAGCGTGGCCGCAGCGCGCAAGAGGAGTTGCGAACGCGGCGCGTTCACGCGAGTGCCCTCTTGACGATCTGCTCGGTCAGCGCGTCGAACTCACCGTTGGCGCGCCGCACGTACAGCGCCGTGATGGCCACCGTGAACAGGATGATGCCCAGGCCGATCGGCATGCCGAGGGTGGTGACGCCCTGGCCCAGCCGCGTGGCGAGGAAGGGCTTGTCGAATGCAACCAGCAGGATGAAGCCGTAGTACACGAGCATCATGGCGCCCGTGAGCCACCAGCCGAAACGCGAGCGGCTGGACTTCAGTAACTGGTAGTTGGGATCCCGCGCGACGCGTGCGGTCAGGTCCTTGTGCTCTTGCATGGCGAATCCTTGTTGGGCAGTCGGATCGATGCGCTGGTATCCGATGCTCTCGGCCACGCTCTGGCCAGGGGTCGAGCACCACCGGGATGGGCTCACCCTGGGCAGTTCATGCCAGCGAGCCTGCGCCAGTCACCAGGCGCCGTCGGTGCGCTGGCGCACGATGCGTGATGCCGAACAGCCAATGGCTGTCTTGCGCCCTGATTCGCCGCGCCTGAGGCTCTCGACGACTTGCTACGGCTTCAAGAACCGACCCAGGGTGATCGTGAAGATGCAGCCAATGCCCGGCACATCTCTGACGCTCAAGCTGCCGTTGTCCGCCTCCACGTTCCGCCGCGCAATGGCAAGGCCCAGACCTAATCCGCTTTTGTCCTCTCCCTGCTGGACGAAAGGTTTGAACATGGCCTCGCCGCTCCCCGGCAACAGGCCGCCGCAGTGGTCGGCAACGTCGATGGCGATACGGTCGCCGATGGCGTAAGCGCTCACGGAAACCCGGGTGTGTGGGCGGGTGAACTTGAAGGCGTTCTGAATCAGGTTGATCAGAGCACCCAAGAGGAGCTCCCTGTTGCCGCGAATCCAGAGGAGTGGGTCGACCGGCGCCACCACGAAGGGGCAGCCTTTAGCCTCCCCAGCCAGAAGTGCGATGTTTCCTGCCTCGTGGATGAACGCCGCCAGCGAAATCAGCTGGGGCGGTGCCAGCTCGCTGGCGGTGGCGCGCACCTCGCTGAGCGTACGGGTCAACAGACTCGTCATGGACACCAGGCTTCGCTTCAGCACGCCGCCGGTCGAGCCGCCAATGGGCAGCATGCCGGACTCCAGCGCCGCCAAGGCCAACGTGGCGGAATGCAGATGGTTCCTCAGTTCGTGCACGAGAAACCCCAGGCGCTCGTTGGCTTCGGCAGACTGCTTGAGGGCAATATCGGCGTCACGCTGAGCGCCGAATTCGGTCACGGCGTCGGCGATGGCGTTGTCCAGGCAGCGGTTCAATGTGCGGAACGCGCCGACGCTGAAGGGTGCATCGCGCTCGACGGCCAAGTCCGTGATGGCCTGGCACAGGTCGCCG
>NZ_JBDSQX010000147.1:0-13453 GCF_039929605.1 Roseateles sp. | reverse complement strand
GCTGGCGCTGCGCCTGCCCTTCGCCGTGGGCTACGACACCGCCATCACGGGCTTGAGCTGGCTGGCCGCCGTGGCCGTGTCGGCCATCGCGCTGAGCGTGGCGGCCGGGGATCAGTTGACGGTGAAGCGCCTGACGCTGGGCGCCGTCAGCATGGGCGCGGGCATCTGCGGCATGCACTACACCGGCATGGCCGCCCTCATGCTGGCGCCCGGCATCCGCTGGGACTGGACCCTCGTCGCCGCCTCCGCCGCCGTGGCCACCGGCGCCGCTGCGGCCGCCCTGACGATCTTCTTCTGGCTGCGCCGCCTGAGCGCGGGCCAGGCGCGCTGGGGCCAGCTCGCGGCCGCCCTCGTCATGGGCGCCGCCGTGGCGGGCATGCACTACACCGGCATGGCCGCCGCCGGCATCGCCGAGGGCAGCGTCTGCCTGAGCGCCGACTCGCTGGGCGGCGACAACCTGACCACGCTGGTGGCCGGCGCCACCCTCGCGCTGCTGCTGCTGACGCTGTTCACCTCCATGCTCGACGGCCGGGTGCGCCGCCGCGCCAGCGTGCTCAAGCAGTCGCTGCACGAGGCCACCACCGAGCTGGCCGAGCAAGCCCTGCGCGACCCGCTCAGCGGCCTGGCCAACCGCCAGTTGCTGGACGACCGCATCAGCCACGCCATCGCCCGCAGCCGGCGCGACGGCTCGGGCGTGGCGCTGCTGATGCTGAACCTCGACGCCTTCAAGCCGGTCAACGATTCCTTCGGCCACGCCGTCGGCGACGCCGTGCTGCGCCAGGTGGCCAACCGGCTGCAGGCCCAGGCGCGCGGCCACGACACGCTGGCCCGCATCGGCGCCGACGAGTTCGTGCTGCTGATCGAAGGCGAGGCCGCTGAAGCGGTGCTCGCCCAGATCGCCCAGCGCCTGCTGGACTCGCTGGCCGTGCCCATGTCGGTGAACCTCGGGGCCCATGGACAGGTCAGCCAGATCAATCAGTTGCTACGGCTGTCAGCCTCCATCGGCATTGCGCTGCACAGCGGCCCGGACGTGCCCAGCCGCGCGCTGATCGCCCAGGCCGACTCGGCGGCGCAGTCCGTCAAGCGCGGCGGCGGCAACGGTTTCGCCTTCTTCGAGGCCCACATGCAGGACGGCGTGCGCGACCAGCTGGAGCTGGCACGCGACCTGCGCGCCGCGCTGGAAGACGGCGGCGCCGGCTTGAGCCTGCACTACCAGCCCAAGGTGGCCGGCGACACCACGCGCGTGCTCGGCGTCGAAGCCCTGGCACGCTGGCAACACCCGCGCCGCGGCAGCATCAGCCCCGGCACCTTCATCCCCGTGGCCGAGCGCTTCGGCATCATCATCGCGTTAGGCGACTGGGTCATCGACGAGGCCTGCCGCCAGATCGCCGAATGGCGCGACCAGGGCCTGCGGCTGCGTGTGGCGATCAACCTGTCCGTGCAACAGCTGCGTCAGCCCGAGGCCCTGCTGCAGCGGCTGCAGCAGGCCCTTGCACGCCACCACCTGGATGCTTCGCAGCTGAGCTGCGAGATCACCGAATCGGTCGCAATGGCAGATGCCGCCGCCACCGAGCGCGTGCTGCAGCGCCTGGGCGCATTGGGCGTGAGCCTGTCCATCGACGACTTCGGCACCGGCTATTCCAGCCTCGCCTATCTGCGCCGCCTGCCGGTGTCGCAGCTCAAGATCGACCGCAGCTTCATCCAGGACCTGGAGACCAGCGCCGACGCCCGCGCCATCGTCAAGGCCGTCATCGATCTGGCCCATGCATTGGGGCTGGAGGTGGTGGCCGAGGGCGTCGAGACGCTGGGCCAGGCCGAGGTGCTGCGCGCCAAGCGCTGCGACAAGCTGCAGGGCTTCTTCTTCGCGCGGCCCATGCCGGCTGCGGCGCTGACCGCCTGGGCCATGGGCCCGCAGGACCCGGAGGCGCGGATAGATTTCGGCGACTCGCTGTTCGCCGAAATCCCGACCGCCTCCTAGACCGCCTCCTAGACCGCCATGCGCTCCGGCGCCACGTAGAAGCGGCGGAACTCCTCGAAGTCCAGCGTGTCCGCCTTCTCGATGCGGGCCTGCTCGGCCAGCGAGTCGGCTGCCATCTTCTCGAAGCGCTGCTGCAGCGCCTCTGGGAAGGGCAGGGCCAGCAGGGCCGCACGGGTAGCGTCGCTCTGGCGGCGGATGAAGCCGACGTGGCTGTCGTCGAAATCCTGGTCCATCACCGCCAGCACGCGCGCCGACGGGCACAGCTCGGGCCGCTGCAGCCGCTCGGCCACGCGCTTGAGCGCGCTGCGGTAGGCATTGCCGCCGTGGGCTGCGTCCAGTGCCTCGGCGTGCGTGGCGCAGCCGGCCAGGATCTCGCCCGCCCAGTCCTGCAGGCTGCGCTCGCCGCCCTGCCAATGCGCCAGCTTCAACCCCGGCTCGCGGCCGCGCGCGGCCACGTGGTGCTGGTTGTGCGCGTTGGCAGCAATCTCGTCGGGCGTGTCACTCGGGCTCTCGCTGTGCAGGCAGTGCAGCAGGAAGGCGTCCAGCACGCGGATGGCATCAGCGCCGATGCCGAGGGGCTCGAAGGGGTCCAGGTCCATCAGCCGCACCTCGATGTACTCCACGCCGCGCTCGCGCAGCGCATGCAGCGGGCGTTCGCCGGAGCGGATCACGCGCTTGGCGCGGATGGTGCTGTAGAACTCGTTCTCGATCTGCAGCAGGTTGGTGGAGAGCTGGTTGTAGTCGCCGCCGGGCGTCTGCACGCCGATGGCTTCATAGGCCGGATAAGGCTGGCTCAGCGCGGCCTGCAGGGAGGCGGCGTAGCTCTCCAGGCAGTTGTAGGTGACGGCGATGCTGGACTGCGCGTCGCTCTGGTAGCCCAGCCGCCCCATGCGCAGCGAGGTGGCGTGCGGCAGGTAGAGGCTGTGGTCGGACAGGCGCTGCAGGCCATGCTCGCGGCCGGCCACGAAGCTGTCGCACAGCGCCGGGCTGGCGCCGAAGAGATAGAGCAGCAGCCAGCCCTCGCGGCGGAAGTTGCGGATGGCGCCGAAATAGCCGTCGGTCGACACGCCGGGCAGCGACCAGTTGTAGTGGATGTCCGAGATGGTCTGCATGCGCCGGCCGTAGCGCTGGCCCAGGCCCATGCGGTAGATGCTCTTGGCCCGGCCGACATTGCTGCTGCCGTAGCGGCCGAGAGGGATGGTTTCGTCGGTCGGCAGGCCGCAGGGCATGGAGCTGACCCACAGGCGCTCGTCGGCGAGGGCCCGGTAGGTGGCCTGATGGATCTCGGTGAGTTCGCGCAGGCAATCGTCCACGCCGGCATGCACGCCGGTGATGAGCTCGACCTGGGATTCGCTGAAATCGGTGGTGATGTGCGGGTGCGTCAGGGCCGAGCCGAGGGCGACGGGATGCGGCGTCAGCGCCAGGCCGCCGCCGGGCAGGGCGCGCAGGCTTTCCTTCTCGATGCCGCGGCGGATGCCGAGCAGAGTCTCTTTGTTGTTCATGGCGTCCTGGGACCGCTAACTGGGCCGAGACGGTAGCAGAAGCGGGCTACAGCTGTCCCGGCGCGTCGTGGTCAGCCTGGCTGGGTCGCAGGTCATGCTCACCGGCCTGGATGCCGTCGTGGTGGCTGAGGTAGAGCGACACGTCGTAGCGCTCCAGCCAGCCCACGGCCTTGAGGCGGTCCAGCACCGGGCCCTTGACCTCGGAGAACGCCAGCTTCAGCCCCTCGGCGGCGAGCGCCGCGTGCAGGTCCTGCAGCGCCGTCAGGCCGGACACGTCAATGTGATTGACCGGCGCCATCAGCAGCAGCACGCGCCGGGGCTCGCCGATGCTGGCGCGGTGCGCGTGCACATGAACCAGCACCACGTCCACCAGGCCGCGCGCGTTGGTGAACACCAGGCTCTCGTCGATGCGCAGGCCGACCACTTCGGGCTGGCATTCCACCGCGTAGCGCTCCAGGTTGCGGTAGTGCTGGGTGCCCGGCAGGCGGCCGATGCGGGCGACGTGGGGCCGGGCGGTGCGCTGGATCAGCAGCGCGATGGAGCCGACGACGCCGATGGCCAGCGCCGCGCCCACGCTCCACAACAGCACCGTGGCCGTGACCAGCGCCATCAACAGGCCCTCGGCCCGCGCATAGCGCCAGGCCTCGACATAGGGGCGCAGCGTGAAGCCGCCCAGCACCGCCACGATGATGACCGCTGCCAGCACGGGCTTGGGGCAATGCGCCAGCGGCCCGGCCAGCAGCAGCATCGCCAGGAACATGAAGCCGCAGACGAACACCAGCGTCCAGCGGCTTTGCGAGCCGGCCTCGTGCAGCAGGATGCTGCGCGAGAAGCTGCCCGCCACCGGCATGCCGCCGCTGAGCGACGCGACGAGGTTGGCCGCTGCCAGGCCGCGCAGCTCGGCCGCCGGCAGCAGCTTCTCGCCTCGGCGCTGCGCGAGCGATTCCGACACCGCGAGGCTGGACACGAAGGCCATCAGCGCGACCAAGGCTGCGGACGGCAGCAAGTGCAGCCACAGCGCCGCCTCCAGCCGGGGCAGGCCCAGCGGTATCGCCAGCGATGGCAGCGCGCCCACCTGGGCCACGCCGTCGGCCGCCGGCGTGAAGGCGGCCAGCGCCATCGCGCTGACGAGCAGCAGCAGCGGCGCCAGCCGCGCCAGCATGCGCCGACGGCTGCGGCGCGCCAGCCGCAGCAAGGCCAGCGCCACCACGCCCCAGGCCGCGCTGACCGGGCCGAAGCCGCCCTGCCCGGCCGACGCCATCAGATCGGGCAACGTGAAACCCACTGCCGCGCTGCCCAGCAGCACCGGCAACTGGCCGGCCGCGATCATCAAGGTGGCACCGGTCTCGAAGCCGCGCAGCGCCGGCACGGACAGCAAGCTGGACAGTGCATCCAGCCGCAGCAGCGCCGCCGCCGCCAGCAGCAGGCCCACCTCGGCGGCGAGCACCAGTGCCCCCTGCTCCGCCGACACATCAGCCGGCAATCCGCCCAGCGCCTGGGCAATCATCAGCGCCAGCACGGCCACCGGCCCCAGGCCCAGCACCGGGCTGGAGCCTAGGGCGGCGTAGGCCAGCAACGGCAGCAGGCTGGCGTACAGCCCCACCTGCGGCGGCAGGCCGGCCAGCATCGCGTAGGCCAGGCTCTGCGGGATCAGCAGCACGGCAACGATGGCGCCGGCGATGAGGTCGGCGCGCCAGGTGGCTTTCATGATTTCAACGGTCAACCTTCACGCCAGAGACTTGCACGACGCGCGCCCACTTAGCGGTCTCGGCGGCGATGAGCGCGGCGAACTCGGGGCCGCCGCTGCCGTGCACGAGCAGGCCGTGCGCCGTCATGCGCTCGCGCAGCGCCGGGCCGGCCAGCGCGTTGACGCAGTCGCGCTGCAGCCGCGCCAGCTGCTCGGCAGGCTGGCTGCTGGGCGTGAACAGGCCGATCCAGGCGCTGGCTTCGTAACCCTTCAGCGCCGGGCCGCCTGCCTCTTCCACGGTGGGCAGCTCCGGCAGGCCGGGGCTGCGCCGCGAGCTGGTCACGGCCAGGGCCAGCAGCTTGCCGGCACGGATCTGCGGCAGCGCCGAGGGCAACGAGTCGAACATCAGGTCCATGTTGCCGGCGACGACGTCCTGCTGCGCCGAGGCCGCGCTGCGGTAGGGAAAGTGCAGCAAGTAGGTCTGCGTCAGGCGCTTGAACAGCTCGCCGGCCAGGTGGGTCGGGTTGCCGTTGCCGCTGGAGGCGATGTGCAGGCGGCCCGGTTGGTGGGTGGCGGCGGACACGAGGTCGCCAAGCCGGCGCACACCCAGCGTCTGCGCCACGGCCGGGTTCATGACGAGCACCAGCGGCACCGTCGCGACGAGGCAGACGGGCGAGAAGTCCTTCACCGCGTCATAGGGCAGGCGGCGCGACAGCAGCGGATTGATGGCGTGGGTGCTCAGGCCGCCCATCAGCAACGTGTGGCCGTCGCTCGCGCTGGCGACTTCGGCCGTGCCGATGTTGCCGTCGGCGCCCGGGCGGTTGTCGATGAGCACGGGCTGGCCGAGGCTTTTCTGCAGCTCGGGCGCAAGCAGCCGCGACGCGATGTCGCTGGGCCCGCCGGCCGGGTAAGGCACGACGATGCGCAGCGGCTTGCTGGGCCAGGCCGGCTGGGCGGACGCGCCCGTGCTGGCCAGCCAGAGCAGCAAGGCGCGGCGTTGCAGGCAGGCGGCGCTCATTCCGGAGGACCCAGCAGCACATTCAGCCGCACCTGGCCGTGCAGGCAGGCGGAGTCGAAGTCCTGCAGGATGGCGGCCAGCGTGTCGGCGTCGGGCGCCTCGACGGCGGCGATGCCGACGCCCCGGTTGCGGCCCTCGGCCTTGGCCTTGTAGAGCACCATGTCAGCCCAGTTGACAGCCTGCTCCCAGTGCAGGCGCAGGCCGGCGCCAGGGCTGCCCGAACCGTCCGAACTACCGAGAGGAAAACTGGCGAAGCCGATGGACACCGTGATGCGCAGCGGGCCCTCGGGCGTGGCGATGGGCGCGCCGCCGATGCCGCTCAGCACGCGCGCGGCCATCTGCGCGAGGTCGCTGCTGGGCAGCTCGGGCGCGAAGACGAGGAACTCCTCGCCACCCCAACGCACGACGAGGTCGCTGTCGCGCACGGCGGCGCGGATGCGTCGGCTCACTTCGACGATGACGGCATCGCCGGCCGCGTGGCCGTGCTGATCGTTGACGTTCTTGAAGTGATCGATGTCGATCATCATCAACGCGCCACGAAAGCCCTCGGCGCCAGCCAGGCGGGAACGCGGCTCCATGACGGCGAGGAAGTGGCGGCGGTTGGACAGATCGGTCAGCGGGTCGCGCTCGCTCTGCGCACGCAGCAGGCTCTGGTTGGCCGTCAGCCGCCGCTGGGCGCGGCGCATGCGCAGCAGCGTGACGCCGATCAGCGCCGTCGACAGCAACAGCAGCGCCCCGACGGCGATGCCGACCTTCTGCGCCAGCCGGCCGTTCTCCAGCTGCTGGTCCTTCAACTGGCCGTCGCGGGACAGCAGGTCCAGGTCACGCTGGCGCGCCGCCGTGTCGTATTTGCGGCGCAGCTCCTCCAGCGCGGCGGAGCGGTTGCGCTCGTTGGCGCGCGCGTTCAGCTCACGTTCGCCGTGAAAGGCGGCCAGCGCTTCCTTGTACTGGCCGGCCTCGGCCCAGGTGTCGCCCAGCTCGCGCAGCTCACGGGCGCGCGGCACCAGGTCGGCCGGGTCGGCCCCGATCTCGGCCACCTTGGCGAGCTCCTGGCGGGCCGCGTCGAACTGGCGCAGCTTGATGTGGACGACCGCGAGGTTGTGGTGAACGTTGCGCTCCTGCTGGCGGTCCTGGAAGCGTTGCAGCACCGGCAGCGCGAGGTGGGCCGCGGCTTGGGCTTCACGGAGCTGGCCCAGGTACATGAAGGCGTCGACGAGGTTGGAGCGCAGCTGCGCCGCCAGATGCGGTGCGTCGGCCTGATCGGCCAACACCAGGCCGGCCTCCAGCGCAGCGCGCGCCGCGAGCACGTTCTTCGAACGGCTCTCCACCACCGCCTCGTAATTTCGCGCGCGCGCGCCGGCCACCGGGTCGCCCAGCGCCTCGGTCTGCGCGGCGCGGAGCTCGGCACGCGCCGCGTCGACCTGGTCCTGCTGCTGCAGAACGAGCGCGAGCTGCCCCTGGCTGAGGGCGATCAGATGCTTGTCGCCGCCCGCGCGGGCCAACGTTAGCGCGCGGCGGGCCCCCGCCTCCGCATCGACGAAGGCGCCCTGCCCGGCCTGCTCGCGCGACTGCAGGCGCAACGCCTCCCAGGTGGCGCGGAAGTCGCAGCCCAGCTCTCTCACGGCGCGGGCCTCGTCACCGGCGGGGCACCGCTTCTCCAGGCCAGACAGCGCGCGCGTGGCCAGCACGCCGGCCGGTTTGCCGGCGCGCTCCTGGATGAGGGCGCGCAGCAGCCAGCTGCGGTCGGCGCCGTCCGCCGTGGCCATCAGCTGCATAGCCACGGCATCGGCCGCCTCGGTGTGGCCGGCGGCCAGCAGCACACGGCCGCGCGCCAGCAGCCAGGCTTGTGCGCGCAGCGGTGAGTTGACGACCGGCTGGCGCCTGTCCAGCTCGGCCAGCATGGCGACCGGGTCGTCATAAGCCCGGCGGGTGATGTTGGCCAGCAGCGTGCGATCCGCAGCCAGGTCGTCAGGTGCAGCAGCGGGCGTGGCGGCGGGCGTGGCACCCGCCGTGGCGGCGAGCAGGGCCAGGATCAGCAGCATGGCCTTCATGCGCCGGCCGGCTGGGCGCCGTCGTGAGATGCGGAGGTGGCGACAGGGCCAGTGAGCGTCGTCAAGCCGACGAGGCCTTCGCTCCACGCGGCCTCCAGGCGCGCGGTGAGTTCGGCTGCGGCAACGGCGTCGCTGGCATGGATGCGCTCGACGCCATAGGCCTTGTTGCGGCCGTGGCCCTTGGCGAGGTACATGGCGGTGTCGACGAGGTCGATGGCGCGCTCCCAGGGCAGGCGCAGGCCGTGCGGCGGCACCGGCAGGCTGGCGAAGCCGATGGACGCGGTGACATGGATGCGGCGGCCTTCGTGCTCGAAGGGCTGGCCGCCGATGAGGTCGAGCAGGCGTTGGGCGAGCTGGGGCGCGAACAGGCCCTCGCGGGTGCGGGCGACGATGAGGAATTCCTCGCCGCCCCAGCGCACGACGAGATCGTCGTCACGCACGGCCTGCTGCAGGCGCCGCGCCATCTCGATGAGCACGGCGTCCCCAGCCGCGTGGCCGGCGCTGTCGTTGATGCGCTTGAAGTGATCGACGTCGATCAGGAAGAGGCTGGCCGCCAGGCCGTTCGGGCCGGCCAGGCCTTTGATGACGGCCTGGAAATGGCGGCGGTTGGCCAGGCCGGTCAGCGGGTCGGTCTCGCTCTGGCTCTTCAGCGAGGCATTGCTCTGCACCAGCGCCCGGTTGGTGCGGCGCACGCGGCGGAAGGCCTGCCACAGCAGGCCCAGCGACACCAGCACGCAGCCGCCCAGCGCCGCCCACAGCATGCCGGCCAAGTTGCGCTGATGGACCTGCTCGGCCTTGAGCGCGTTGTCGCGGTTGAGCAGCTCGATGTCGCGGGCGCGCTGCTCGGCGTCCTGCCGCTCCTGCGCCTCGATCAGCAGCTTGCGGGTTTCGTCGCGCAGCACGCGGTCGACGAGGCGGCGGTGATCGCGCCAGGAGGCCACGGCGCCGCCCAGGTCGCCGGCGCGCTCCAGGTAATCCGCCAGCTCCTTCCAGCCGTCGGAGGCATAGGCAATGGCACCCTGCGCCTCGTCCAGCATGACGGCGGCGCGCGCCTCGCGGCGGCCCTCGGCGATGCGGCCCAGCGCGATCTTGGCCAGGCCGATGTTGGAGCGGGCGACCGTCTCGGCGTTGAGGTTGCGCGTGGCCTGTGCCAGCGGCAGGGCCTGCTCGGCCAGCTCCAGCGCGCGCGCCGGGCGGCCCTGGCGCAGGTGGTAGTCGGCAAAGTTGGCCAGGCCCAGAGCGCGCACCGAGTCGGCACCGGCCGCCGCCGCCTGCTCCAGCGCGTCGGCGTTGGACTGCAGCGTGATGCTGGTGTCGCTGTCGTCCGCATGCACGATGCCGCGCGTCGCATACACCTGGTTCAGCGTCATCGGGTCGGGGTCCTTGAGCGCCTCGGCCAGCGCCTGGGCGGCGAGCTGGCGGGCGCGGGCCGGCGTGTCGGCGCGCAGCGTCGTGAAGGACAGGTCGGCCAGCGACATGGCCACGCGCCAAGGCTGGCCGATCTGCTGGGCCAGGCGCAGCGCCTTGTGGCCCTCGGTCAGCGCGGCGTCCAGTTCGCCGGCGTCGCCACTGATGGTGGCAAGCTGGCGTTGATAACGCCAGCGGTAGACGGGGCCGGCCGCCCCGAGCACTGCGGCGTCGATGGCCGTCAGCAGCTTGCGGGCCTCGCGCACATCGCCCTGCAGACGCAGGTATTCGGCACCGATGCTGGCCGCCGCGACACGGGCGTCGGCACGGCGCTCGCCAGCCGGCCAGTCGCGCAGCTGCTTGGCGAGTTGATCGCTCACCACACGGTCACGCGCCAGGGCCGCAATCAAGCCGCGCAGCGCAACGACGTTGACCCGGGCGGGACTGCCGGCAGGCAAGGCCTCGCTGATGCGGCGCAGCTCCTGCTCGTAGACGGCCGGCTTGCCGCGGGCGGCGCGCTCGATGCGGTCCAGGTCGCGCGACAGCGCGGTGTCGACGACCGCCGCCGAGGCAGCAGCAGCAGGCAGCGGCGCGGCGGCGCGATCACCTTCGGCGGGCGAACAGGCGGCCAGCAACAGCGCCGCCATGGCGACCAGCGCGGTGATCAGCGTCGATGTCAGTGTTGAGGAAAGGGCCTGGATTCGATGCATCGCGGCGGCGGAATGGGAACTTATGGCTCCGAACCGATCATTTCAGCGCGGTTCGGGCGCGGCACCGCTTCGCTGTGGAGCGGGCCGAGTCCGAGAGCGTTCACATTCCACGCGCCGCGCCCGGGCGGCCGGTGTAACCGCGTGGCACCGCGCCCAGCAGGCGGCGTGTGTAGTCCTGGCGCGGCGCGGCGATGAGCTCGGCCGTGGGCGCCTGCTCGACGACATCGCCGTTCTGCATCACCAGCACCTCGTCGGCAATGAACTTGACGACGGCCAGGTCGTGGCTGATGAAGATGTAGCTCAGGCCGAACTCGTCCTGCAGGTCCTTCAGCAGGTTGAGCACCTGGGCCTGCACGGAGACGTCCAGCGCCGAGACGGCCTCGTCCAACACCAGCACCTCGGGCTGCAGCGTCAGGCAGCGGGCGATGGCGATGCGCTGGCGCTGGCCGCCGCTGAACTCGTGCGGGTACTTGGCCATGGCGGATTCGTCCAGGCCCACCTTGATCAGCAGGGCGACGGCGCGCGCCTCGCGCTCGGCGGTGTTCTTGCCGATGCCATGGATCTCCATCGGCTCGCGCAGCGTCTGGCCGATGGTGAAGCGCGGGTTCAGCGAGGCATAGGGGTTCTGGAACACGACCTGGATGCGGCGGCGCATCTTCTGCAAGTCGGCACCGCTCATCTTCAGCAAGTCCTGACCCTCAAACAGCACCTGGCCGCCGGTGGGTTCGTGCAGGCGCAGCAGCGTCAGGCCCATCGTCGTCTTGCCGGAACCCGACTCGCCGACGACGCCGAGAGTGTGGCCCTTGCGCAGCTTGAAATTCACGCCCTTGACGGCCTTGAATTCGCGCTTGCCGAACAGGCCATCCTTGAGCCAGAAGCTCTTTTGCAAGCCGGTCACTTCCATGATGACGGGCGCGCTGTCGTCCTTGACCACGGCGTCGTTGCCGGCGCCGCGCCCGGCGATGTGATCGTCGATGACCATCAACCGCGCCGGGCTCTCGGTCAGCGACGGCCGGCAGGCCAGCAGGGCCTTGGTGTAGGCGTCCTGCGGCGCGTTGAAGATCTGCTCGACCGGTGCGTTCTCGCGCACCTGGCCGTGGCGCATGACGACGACCTGGTCCGAGATCTCGCCGACGACGCCGAGGTCGTGCGAGATGAAGAGCAGGCTCATCTGGTGGCTCTCCTTGAGCCGCGCCATCAGCTCCATGACCTGGCGCTGGATGGTCACGTCCAGCGCCGTCGTCGGCTCGTCGGCGATGAGGAGCTTGGGGCTGCAGGCCAGCGCCACGGCGATCATCACGCGCTGCTGCTGGCCGCCGGACAGCTCGTGCGGATAGGCCTTCAGCCGCCGCTTGGGCTCCGGGATGCCGACCTCGTTGAGCAGCTCCTCAGCGCGCGTCAGTGCCTGGCGGCGACTCATACCCATGTGCTTCATCAGCGGCTCGCAGATCTGCGAGGCGACGTTGAACACGGGGTTGAGCGAGCTCATCGGGTCCTGGAAGACGCAGGCGATCTCCTTGCCGCGAATGGCCTGCAGTTCGCGCAGGCCCGTCTGCAGCAGGTCACGCCCCTGGAACAGGATGCGGCCGCTGCGCTCGGCGTTGCTGGGCAGCAGGTTGAGCACGGACATCGCCGTGACGCTCTTGCCCGAGCCGGACTCGCCGACCAAGGCCACCGTGCTGTTCTCGGGCACGTCGAAGCTGATGCCCTTGACGGCCAACGTGCGCTGCATGGCGTCATCGACCTTGCCCATGCGGAAGGCGACTTTGAGGTCCTGAATACTGAGCAACATAAAGGCCTTAGTCAGTTGGGGTCAGAGCTACTCGCTGCGCTCGGGCGGTCTGACCCGCAATCATTCAAGACCTCTCAGCTTGGGATCCAACGCATCGCGCAGGGCATCGGTGAAGAGCGCAAACGCCGTGACGAACACCGCCATGAAGGCCGCGACGACGGTGAGCTGCCACCAGTAGCCGAGGATCAACTCGTTCTGCGCCTCGGCCAGCATCGTGCCCCAGCTCACCTGGTCCACGCCGACGCCCAGGCCGAGGTAGCTCAGGATGACTTCGCTCTTGATGAAACCGACGACATGCAGCGACAGCTGCACCAACGCCACGTGCGACACGTTGGGCAGGATGTGCTTGAACATGCGCGAGGCCTGCGAGGCACCGATGGCCTCGGCCGAGCGCACGTATTCGCGCACCCGGTGCTTCATGAACTCGGCGCGAATGAGGCGGTAGATGCCCGTCCAGCCGGTCAGCGCCAGGATGGCGACGACCGCGCCCATGCCGCGCGGGAAGATGGCCGCGAACGCGAAGATCAGCAGGATGCTCGGGATGGCGGTGAAGACGTTGTAGACCCACTCCAGCAGGTCGCCGAGCTTGCCGCCGAAGAAGCCCGACAGGGCGCCCAGCACCGTGCCGATCAGCGTGGCGACGACGGCCGCCGCCAGCCCGACGAAGATGGACACCTCGGCGCCCTTGATGACCTTGGCCAGCACGTCGCGGCCCAGGCGGTCGCCGCCCAGCGGCAGCGTCTCGGCCTTGGTGACTTCTTCGGTCTTGAAAGCCTTGGCGCGCTCGGCCCATTCGGCATAGCGCGGCGCCAGCGGGTCGATGTCGCTCAGGTCGACGTTGGGGCCCTTGGGTGCGGCGATGGTGCCGGTGTCTTCTTGCGGCTGCGGGCCGGTCAGCGTCGGTGGCGCATTGGGCACGCCGACCTCCTGCTGCCAGTTGGACGCAACCAGGTTGGTGGCCGCCAGCAGCACCAGCAGCAGGAAGGCGCCGACGATGCCCATGGACACGACGCCGACGCGGTCGGTCTTCAAGCGGCGCCAGGAAGCGGCCCAGACGCCGCCGGAGGAGTTGGATTGGGTGGCGGTGCTCATGGATGCCGTTCCTCGGCGGGGCTAAAGGGGGCATACCAAATACGTCCACCGTCTGGCTGTTGGGCTTGGCTGTTGGGTGCCTGGCTGTTTGGTTCCTCCCCTTCTAAACCGCCGAGAAGCGCAGAAGCCCGGGGCGCGAGCGCAGCGAGCCTCAAGCTCTGACTTCGCACCCCTTTGTTTGAACGCAGCGTAGCGAAGTGAGTTGGGTGCGGCCCC
>NZ_JBDSQX010000146.1:0-10356 GCF_039929605.1 Roseateles sp. | reverse complement strand
CAGCGCCCAGGCCAGTTCGCCATCGGCTGCGGTGACCACGTCGCATTCGTCTTGCAGCAGCTCGGTGATGTAGGCCAGCATCTCCTGGGTGTCGTCGACCACCATCACGCAGGGCCGGGCGCTGCGCTGCGCGGTCGGCTGGTTGGCTTTGGCGGGCGCCGGCGGCGGGCTCTTGTCATCGTCGAGCTGCAAGCGCTGCAGCGCGGCGATTGCGGGCTCGAGCTCCACCGTGACAGCCGCGAACCGCGCATCCATGTCGTTCGCTCCCGCCTGCTCCGAACAGGCATGTTCGAGTGCGGCCGCCGCTTCGGACAAGGCTGTCGCACCCAGGATGGCGGCGACGCTCTTCAGGTCGTGCGCAAGGCGCACCGCGGCCTCGGTGTCGGCGGCGGCGCGCGCGGCCGCAAAGTGCGCTCCAAAGCCCGCCTCACGCTCGACGAACATGCGCACCAGCCGCTGGTACAGCGGCTCGTTGCCGCCCAGGTCGGCCAGCGCCGCGCCGGTGTCCAGTCCCGGTGACTCTGGGGGCTTATCCGGTGACCGGCGAATCCAGCGCGCCACGGTCGCGTACAAGTGGTCGACCTTGATCGGCTTGGCGATGTGGTCGTTCATGCCAGCGGCCAGCGCCTTCTCGCGGTCGCCAACCATCGCGTTGGCCGTCATCGCGACCACCGGCAGCTCGCGCCACTGCGGCTGCTGGCGCAACGCCCGCGTGGCGGCATAGCCGTCCATCACCGGCATCTGGCAGTCCATCAGAACGAGGTCGAATGGCTCGCGCTCGAGCCAGTCCAGCGCCTCCTGGCCGTTGTCGGCCGTGCGCAACACGACCCCGACGCGGCCCAGCAGGTCACGCGCCAGCTCCTGGTTGATCGGGTTGTCTTCAACCAGCAGGATGCGAGCCCCGGCCAGGCTGCCGCGGTGGTTGTTGAGCGCTTCGTCGCGCCGCTCGGTGCGCAGCGCTTGTTGCCCTGGCAAGCGCAGCGCCCCGAGGCAGCTGTCGAGCAGCGTTGAGGGGGTCACCGGCTTGGTCAGCGTCGCGGCGGCGTCGAGTTGCGCTGCGGCCAGGCGGCGCACCACTTCGTCGCGGCTGAACGCGGTCAGCATCAGTACCGTCGGTGGCGGGTGCCGCAGGTTCATCCGGCTCAGGTGCTCCATGCACTCGACGCCGTCCAGCTGCGGCATCTTCCAGTCCAACAGCAGCAGCTCATAAGGCTTGTCCTGCGCATCGACCTGCTCGATCGCCTGCAGTGCCGCCTGGCCGTCTGCCACCGCCGACGGCACCAAGCCCAGGCTGCTCGCCATCTGAACCAGCAACTCGCGCGCGACCTCGTTGTCGTCGGCGATCAGCGTGCGCATGCCACGCAAGCGCTCGGCGCGGTCGGGTTCGTTCCGCACGACCGTCTGATCGACCAGCCCGAAGCGGGCCGTGAAATGAAAGCGGCTGCCGCGGTCGGGCGCGCTGTCCAGGCCGATCTGGCCGCCCATCATGCGCGCCAGATGGCTGCTGATCACCAGTCCGAGCCCGGTGCCACCGTACCGCCGGCTGGTCGTGGTGTCGGCCTGCGAAAAGGGCTGGAACAGCCGCTGCTGCTGTTCGGGCGTGATGCCGACGCCGGAGTCGCGCACCTCGAAGCGCAGCAGCACCGTCGTGCCATCGCGCTCGACCTCCTCGACCTTGACGACGATTTCGCCCTGCTCAGTGAACTTGACCGCGTTGTTGCCCAGGTTGAGCAGCACCTGCCCGAGCCGCATCGGGTCGCCCTCGAGCGCCGTTGGCAGCTCCGGCGGGAGCGCGAAGACGAGCTCGATACCCTTCTCGTCGGCCTTCATGCCGACCTGCGTGGCCAGGTCGTCGAGCACGTTACCCAGATTGAAGGGGACGTGCTCGATGTCGAGGTGCCCGGCCTCGATCTTGGAGAAGTCGAGTATGTCGTTAATGATGCCCAGCAGCGACTCGGCCGCGCGGTGCACCTTCTGCACGTAATTGCGCTGCTGCGCATTGAGCCCGCTTTGCAGCGCCAGGTGCGACATGCCCAGGATTGCGTTCATCGGCGTGCGGATCTCGTGGCTCATGTTGGCCAAGAACTCGCTCTTGGCCAGATTGGCCACCTCGGCCTGTTCCTTGGCCACTATTAATTCAGAAGTCCTTTTCTTAACCTGCTCCTCAAGGTGATCGCGATGTTTCCGTAATTCCTCCATCTGTATTCTTATAGTTTCTCCCATTCGCGCAAGAGTTTTTCCGAACGCCTGAAACTCAAAATAGGGGAGCTCTGGCATCGGCGCATCGTAGGCTCCGGCAGCGTAGGGCCTCACCATACTCTCCAGGACGTCCAAAGGCTTCTTTAGAAAAATCCTCAGAAAATAGTACATGAGGACTACAAGAGAGATTGAAATAACCAGCAAAATCGTTGCGAATATGGCCAACTGATTACGTCGCGCCTCTTTCTCGTATTGTCTCGTCAGAGCTATTTCTATTTCCGCCAGAAACTCGCCTTCGTGATATATCTTGCCCGTCCTCCTGATCACATCCGAATCGTGCTTCTTCTCAACGGGAGAAGCAACAGATCCGGCAGACTCCTTGATCACGAACTCCACAACGAGATCGTTTTGAAGGAAAGTTCTACGAATAGTTTCGATCATGTCGGCGTCGGAATTCCAGAGCGGCAACTCGAGAGCCCTGACAAGATAGTCTCTGTATTCGTCGGCCTTCCTCGTCAAAATAGCTTCTTGCTCAGTGACGGTGCCGATATAGATGACCGAAAACGTGCCGACGGAGACCAGGACCACTGCAGCAATCAACCCCACAACCAAACGCTTGATTATGGAGAGAGGCTTAGCCTCTTTTCCGGCGGCTGACTTTTCACCCAGCTTGTCGTCGGCGGCTTTTAAGCGGGTCATGTCCGAATTTTTCTAAAATAAATGCGGCGATTCATTTTAGGCCGTACTTCCCCCATATTTTATTGAAGATGCCAGCATCTTCCATCTCCGTCAGGAGCTTGTTGATTTCAGTGACATCGGGTTTTATGCCCTTGCGAACCAGGATCGTGTACTGATTTGCCGCATCCAAAATATCAGACACGAGAATCTGTTCATGTAGTTCAGGACGCTTATACAGAGCAATCTGCAAATACTCTTTGGTCACAACCGAAACGTCAGCGCGCCCCTTCACTGCCGCGTCGATAAGACCTTCCTGGGAATTTATCAGGTGGGCATTGAAATTCTTCGCCAAAAATTCGGGGTCGGCATTGTAATTCGCAAATCCGTAATGGTAGCCAAGAATACCCCAGATCGTTTTTCCCTTGAGGTCAGCAAAATATCGCTGATCTTTGTCTTTCGCCGCCCGCGAAATGTAGACGGCGCCGCCTCGCATGATAACTTTCGATGCCTCGATATCTTTTCCCTGCCAGCCCCAGCCAATACTCTCAAAAAATATCAAGTCATACTTTTTCTCGTCAAAATGACTAAAGCGACGCTTGGACGAAGTATGGACGGATTTGAAAATGTACTTTTTCTGAAATGCATTCATGGCGGCAATCAGATCGTGCGTCAAACTCGTGCTTCCTTCAGTTGCGTCTGAAAATGGCGGGAAGTCATATTCGCCCACGGTGACGACTTGCTGCGCATGTGCCATAGCGGGATGAAGCACGACGGCACAACAAACGAACCAGATTCGAAGTTTTTCTTTCATGAGATTGCTCCTCTCGTGCCTGCCAACCCCGCTGGCGCGGGGGCCTTGTTCGGTGCCCTGCGGGCCCGGTGCGCCAGGGTCGCGTACAAATTGGTCGCCATGGGTCGCCATGGGTCGGCTTGGCGACGTGGTCGTTCATGCCAGCGGCCTGCGCCTGCTCGCGGTCGCCAACCATCGCGTTGGCCGTCCCCACGGCATCTGCCAGTTCCTTGGCGGCAGCGTCAATGCCCGCTTTGACCGCGTCGTAGTACGCGATACCCACCAGCTTTGGAATGATCACGGTGCGGTAAAGGGGCTGCGCCTGGACGGGCGGCGGCGCCGGTGCAAATAGCAAGATCGCACCCCAAGCAAACGCACAAAGCAACTTGATCACTGATCGCTCCACTCGGATGGCAACCGTGCCCAGAAGCGCCCCTCGCCTCTTGTGCAGACGCCTTGGCGCCGACTCCTCGCCCATGAACGTGGACCGGAAAGCGCCGTGGATCGATAGTGTGCCTATACGCAGGCTTGTCAAGAAATCGCCGGACTTGCCGCGCTCGTTTCGCCGCGTGAACCGGGAAAAGCGCACTTGGACAGGCTGCGCGCGAGGGACTTGTTCAGCGTTGCCCTAAGCCTGCGGTCGCGTCGCCACAAACAGGCTGACCAGGCACAGCGCCATGCCGCCCACGGCCAGCGGCGTGGCCTGCCAGCCTTCAAGCACCGCCGACACGATCAGCGCGATGACGGGCACCATGACGCCCACCAGCGCCGCCTGCGCCGCGCCCTTGCGCTCGGCCAGCTTGTAGTACAGCGTGAAGGCGATGACCGAGCCGAAGGCGGCCAGGTAGAACAGGCTGCCGACATAGGTCCAGGCGCTGTCGAAGGACAGCCCGCGCCCGGTCGCCAGCGATAGGCCGAGCAGGAACAGCGCGCCATAGCCCATGCTCCAGGCCAGCACCGGCACCAGCGGCAGGCCGCGGCGCTGCAGGGAGAGCGTGAAGAAGCCGCCCACGCAGGCCGTCACGACCGCGAAGAAGCTCAGGCCCAGGCCCAGCGCCGCGTTGGGCCGAGCGCCGGTGGCGGCCAGCTCGGGCCAGAAGATCAAGGCCACGCCCAGCACCGCGCCGCTGCTCGCGACCAGGAAGCGCCGGCTGACCGGCTGGCGCCACAGCAGCCAGGCGGCGATCGCGTTCATGAACACCAGCAGGCAGAAAAGCACCGCCACCAGGCCACTGGGCACGTAGCGCTCGGCTTCGTAGAGAGTAGTTGCCCGCGTACTGGATGACGCCGGTGGCCAGCGCATAGCCGTGGGCATAGCGCGGCAGCTTCAGCGATGTGCCCTGCCAGCGCGCCAGCGCGGCCAGCAGCACGGCCGCCAGCGCAAAGCGCCAGCCCACCGACGTCAGCACCGGCACGGGCGAAGCGAGCTGATAGAGGATGACGTGCCAGGTGCTGGCCCAGATCAGCACCGGGGCCAGGAAGAGGAGCCAGGTGGGCAGGCGGCCGCCGCTATTTCCCGACGTCGGACCCGCCATCAGGCAGCGCGCTTGAAGCTCGCCAGCAGCAGGCCGGCCGCGACGAAGAGCGTGCCGAACCCGCGGTTCATCAGCTTGATGTGGCTCTCGCTCTTCAACGCCGCCAGCACGCGCGCGGCCAGCGCCGTGTAGCCGGCCATGACGACCATGTCGGTGAAGGCCAGCGTGCCGCCGATGACGAGGTATTGCGGGCCCAGCGGCGCATGCAGGTCGAGGAACTGCGGCACCACGGCGAGCAGGAAGACGGTGCCCTTGGGGTTGACCGCGTTGATGCCCCAGCCGCGCAGCACGAGCTGGCGGCGCGTGGCCTGGATGGCGCCGTCATCGGCCGCCACCAACGGCCTGGCCGGCGCGCGCCACTGCTGCACGCCGAGGTAGATCAGGTAGGCCACGCCGGCCCACTTCACCAGCGCAAAGCCCAGCGACGACGCCGCGATCAGCGCGCCCAGGCCGGCGCTGACGAGCACCACCTGGGTCAGGATGCCCAGGATGAGGCCGAAGGTCATGAAGTAGCCGCGCTTGAAGCCATGCGACAAGCCGGCGCTCATCGCCGCCAAGGCGCCCGCGCCGGGGGACAGGCTGATGGCCCAGGACGCCGCGAAAAAGGCCAACCACACCGAGAAGTCCATGAGCGGTTCCGTTAGGAAATGACAGGCGGCGCAGTTTCCCATGCGCTTGCAAGACCCCATCGACAATGCGCCGATGGCCACGAGCAAAAGCATCTACACCTGCACCGAGTGCGGTGGCACCAACGGCAAATGGCTGGGCAAATGCCCACATTGCGGCGCCTGGAACACGCTGACCGAGAGCGCCGCCGAACCCGCCGGCGGCGTCAAGAACCGCTACCAGTCGCTGGCACGCAGCCAGCCGGTGGCCACACTCAGCGAAATCGAGGCCAGCGACTTTGAGCGCACGCCCACGGGCCAGGAGGAACTGGACCGCGTGCTCGGCGGCGGCATCGTCGCCGGCGGCGTGGTGCTGATCGGCGGCGACCCGGGCATCGGCAAGTCGACGTTGCTGCTGCAGGCGGTGGAGTCGCTGAGCCAGACCGTCAAGGTGCTGTACGTGACGGGCGAGGAAAGCGGCGCCCAGGTGGCGATGCGCTCGCGACGGTTGGGCCTCTCGGGCACCAAGGTGCGCGTGCTGGCCGAGATCAGCCTGGAGCGCATCCTGGCCACCATCGAGGTCGAGGAGCCGGACTTCTGCGTCATCGACTCCATCCAGACGATGTATTCCGAGCAGTTGTCGTCAGCGCCCGGCTCGGTCGCCCAGGTGCGCGAATGCGCGGCGCAGCTGACGCGCACCGCCAAGTCGCGCGGCTGCGCGATGGTGCTGGTGGGCCACGTCACGAAGGAAGGCGCGCTGGCCGGCCCGCGTGTGCTGGAGCACATCGTCGACACGGTGCTGTATTTCGAGGGCGACACGCACAGCAGCTTCCGCCTCGTGCGCGCCATCAAGAACCGCTTCGGCGCCGTCAACGAGATCGGCGTGTTCGCGATGACGGAGAAGGGCCTGAAGGGCGTGGCCAACCCGAGCGCGATCTTTTTGTCCACGCACAGCGAGCCGGTGCCGGGCAGCTGCGTGCTGGTCACGCTGGAAGGCACGCGGCCGCTGCTGGTGGAGCTGCAGGCGCTGGTGGACAGCGGCGGCGTCAGCCCGCGGCGCCTCTCCGTCGGCCTGGACCGCGACCGGCTGGCCATGCTGCTGGCCGTGTTGCACCGCCACGCTGGCGTGGCCACGGGCGACCAGGACGTGTTCGTCAACGCGGTGGGCGGCGTACGCATCACCGAGCCGGCGGCCGACCTGGCCGTGCTGCTGGCTATCCAGAGCAGCCTGCGCGGCAAGGCCTTGCCGCGCGGCTTCATCGCCTTCGGCGAGGTGGGCCTGGCCGGCGAAGTGCGCCCCGCGCCGCGCGGCCAGGAGCGGCTGAAGGAAGCGGCCAAGCTGGGCTTCAGCGTGGCGGTGGTGCCCAAGGCCAACGCGCCCAAGAAGCCCATCGAGGGGCTGACCATCCACGCCGTCGAGCGCGTGGAGCAGGCAATCGAGGTGCTGCGCGGCCTGATCTGAACCGTCCGGGATTGCCTTGGGTCAACGCCCTTCAAAGACTGGGGCCTGTGCCCGCAGAGGCAATGGGCCGCGAAGACCCGCCGCAAGGGGGAAATCAAGGCGCACCGCGCCGCCCGCACTCATGTGCGGGCAAGTGGTGCAACGCCGAGTACCCCCTTGCGGCGGGTCTTCCCGAAGGGCTTCTACTAAAAGGCTCGCATGCGGCGTTGCAAAGCCTTGTCGGGTACGCAACCCGACTGCGTTTTGCGCCTTGCCTGCGAGCCTTTTGGTAGAAACGCGGCCTATTGCCTCTGCGGGCACAGGCCCTAGGATCGCGCTTCCACCGGAGGAACCTTTCATGTCCGATCCCGCCAATCTCAGGCAGCACGCCCGCACCGATTTCCTGGCCGCCCAGCACGATGCCGACTCCCTGCCCGGCTGGGTCTTCAAGCCCGTGCAGTTCAGCCAGGGGCCGGCCGGCCTGGTGCTGAACATGAGCGATGGCGGCCTGCAGGTGCTGACCAGCGCCACCGAACCGCTGACCGAGACGAAGTACGAGGTCGTGCTGCTGCTGGGCCGGGCCGACATGGACTCCGACGACGAGCAGGTGTCGTGGTTCAACGGCGTCGTGGAGCGCAAGTGGTCGCGGCCCGTGCCGCGCATGGGCATCCTGCACGGCATGTGTTTCACCGCACGCAACTCCACGGCCGAGCAATTCCTCGCCGGCCACCAGCAGGCGCTGGAGTCGGGCCAATGGGTGCGCTGCGTGCTCTTGAAGGTCGCCGGCTGAGGTCGTGGCAGGATGCGCGCCCATGAGTGCGCTGCCTGAACCGCCCTACTACGCCGTCATCTTCACCAGCCAGCGCACGGCCGTCGACGGCGGCTATGGCGACATGGCCGATCACATGGCGGCCCTCGCCGCCGAGCAGCCGGGCTACCTGGGCGTGGAAAGCACGCGCGGCGAGGACGGCCTGGGCATCACGGTTTCCTACTGGCGCAGCACCGACGACATCGCCGCCTGGCGCCGCAATGCCGAGCACAAGGTGGCGCGTGACACGGGCCGCAGCGACTGGTACGCCCACTACACACTGCGCATCGCCAAGGTCGAGCGGGCCTATGCCTGGCAGCGCGCGGACGGCAGCCTGGACCCACAGGCATGAACCCGTGGATCGGTGTCGGGCTGGCTCTTGCGGCGCTGATCCTTGGCGGCCTGCTGCTTGGCTGGCAGGGCGCCATCTTCGCGACGACGGGCATCGTCTTCTGGCTGCTGCTGCAGATCTCGCGGCTGATGCGCGTCATGAAGACGGCCGGCGCCGCGCCACTGGGCTCGGTTGCCAATGCGGTGATGTTGAACAGCAAACTGCACGTCGGCATGAAACTCGTCGACCTGATCGGCGTGGCCGGCAGCCTGGGGCGAAAGCAGGCGCCCGAGACCTTCATGTGGCGCGACGCCGGTGGCGACGCCGTTGAAGTGGTGCTCAAGAAAGGCAAGCTCGCCGAGTGGCGGCTGATACGGGCGGACGAAGCTCCAGGCTCTTCGTAAAATCGCCGTTTTTCTTCCCTGCACCTGGAGTACCCGATGGTTCCCGCCCCCCTGCACGACCGCGACGGCAAGATCTGGATGGACGGCGAACTCGTCGACTGGCGCGACGCCAAGATCCACGTGCTGAGCCACACGCTGCACTACGGCTGCGGCGCCTTCGAGGGCGTGCGCGCCTACGACACGGTCAACGGCACGGCCATCTTCCGGCTGCAGGAGCACACCACCCGCCTATTCAACAGCGGCAAGATCCTGCGCATGAAGATCCCCTTCACGCCCGAGCAGGTCAACGAGGCCCAGCGCGAGGTCGTTCGCGTCAACGGCCTGAAGAGCGCCTACATCCGGCCGCTGATCTGGATCGGCTCCGAGAAGCTGGGCGTCAGCCCCAAGGGCAACCAGGTGCACCTGATGGTGGCCGCGTGGAGCTGGGGCGCCTACCTGGGTGAAGACGGCATGAAGCGCGGCATCCGCGTCAAGACCAGCTCCTACACGCGCCACCACGTCAACATCACGATGACGCAGGCCAAGACGGTGTCCAACTACACCAACTCCATCCTGGCCAACATGGAAGCCACCGACGACGGCTACGACGAGGCGCTGCTGCTGGACGCCTCGGGCTTCGTCTCCGAAGGCGCGGGCGAAAACCTGTTCGTCATCAAGGGCGGCGTCGTCTACACGCCCGACCTGTCGGCCGGCGCGCTCAACGGCATCACCCGCAACACCATTTTCTCGATCTGCCAGGACCTGGGGCTGAAGTTGGTCGAGAAGCGCATCACCCGCGACGAGGTCTACATCTGCGACGAAGCCTTCTTCACCGGCACCGCGGCGGAAGTGACACCGATCCGCGAACTCGACCGGATCGAGCTCGGCAGCGGCGAGTTTGCCGGGCGCCGCGGCCCGATCACCGAGAAAATCCAGGCCGCGTTCTTCGACATCGTCCACGGCCGCAACCCGAAGTACGCCGAATGGCTGACACGGGTGTGAGCGCGACGACAATCGGCGCATGAACGCCAGCCCGAACAGCCCGCCTGCTGCCGTCGACGTCGACACCGGCGACCTGCATGGCCCCGGCGTCGTGTTCTGCCCGAATCCGAAAATGCCGCTGTGGAGCAACCACCCGCGCGTCTTCCTCGAAGTCGGCACGACGGGCCAAGGCAAGTGCCCGTACTGCGGAACCGTCTATCGATTGGCGGGCGGTGCGCGTGCAACGGGCGGCCACTGATGCCTGCGCCACCCGCCCGCGCCGAAGCGCGGCCGTGTCGAAGCTACAACTGCAGCTTGCCGGCGTAGACCACGGGTCCGGTCGGCACACCGGTCGGTGAACCACCGGGCGGCTCGACGCTGACCGCCAACGCGGCCGTGCCCCCCGTCAGCAGCGAGGCCGGCAGCCGCTGGCGAGCGATCACGGTGCTGCCATCGGCGGCGATCAGGCCGAGCGATCGTGGCGCGCCGCCGGCTTCGGGCGGCACCGACCACAATTCGAGCACGCGCCCCGTCTGCACGCTGACCGGCAGCAGCGGCCGCGCCACCAGCGCCCTGCCGTCGGCGCTGACGCTGGCGACGAAGCT
>NZ_JBDSQX010000145.1:0-11329 GCF_039929605.1 Roseateles sp. | reverse complement strand
AAGACAGCGTCGCTCGGGCGACGCGGCATTTGCATTCCTGGTGAGCCCGGCGTGCAGCCGGCGTTAACCGGCGTGAAGGGGCGATGGATGGTGGTCGTCATAAGGACAGCAGCGAGAGCGCAGCGGGTCGCTTCGGGGTGCGGTGCAGTTCGAGCATCGCGAGCGACTTATCCCACTCGAGTGCGGATTCAGAGCCTCTTCTTTGGTTTCTTCTGGCCCCGCAGAAGAAAGTTACCCCGCCGCCGGGCGGGACTCCCGGCAACACGGCAGCGAGCTGCACAGGCTCCACGCAAGCCCAACAACATCAACGCCGCCGAGCCACCACAACGGCCCCAAGGGCTGCCATCGCCCCCAGCACCGGCACCGCCCGCCACCCAAACCCCGCCAGCAACGCTGACCCGAGGGCTGCCCCACTCGCCATCCCCATGAACATCACGCTGACCAGCACCGCATTCAGCCGGCTGCGCGACGCCGGGTCGAGGCTGTAGACGACGCTCTGATGCGACACCAGCGCGGCCTGCACGCCCAGGTCGAACACCACCGCAACGGCCACCAGCAGCCACAGCGACGCCGGCGCCACTGCCTGCACGGCGAACGCCACGAACACCAGCAGCGCCCCGGCACGGATGACCGCCTGCGGCCCGCGCTTATCGGCCAGCCCACCGGCCATCGGCGCAATCAACGCGCCCGCCGCGCCGACCAACCCGAAGGCGCCGGCCACCGCACTGCCCTCCCCGAACTCCGGCCCGGCGAGCACCAGCGCCAGCGTCGACCAGAACGCGCTGAAGGCCACGCTCAGCAGCCCCTGCGCCAGCGCCGCCCGCCGCAGCGGCGCGTACTGCACCCACAGCCTCGCCATCGAAGCGAGCAGCGCGCCATAGCTGGCCTGCGTCGCCGGCACGAAGCGCGGCAGGCTGCGCCACAGCAGCGGGATCAGCAGCGCGACCGCGACCGCCGCCGCGCCATACACGGCCCGCCAACCCGCCAGCGCCGCCAGCGAGCCGGCCGCCACGCGCGACAGCAGGATGCCCAGCAGCAACCCCGTCATGACCTGGCCCACGCGTTTGCCACGCTCGGCCTCGGGTGCCAGCGCGGCCACGGCGGGCACGATGTCCTGGGCCAGCGTGGCCATCAGGCCGATGACGACGCTGGCCACGCACAGGGCCGCAAAACCCGGCGCCAACGCGGCGAAAGCGAGCGCAGCGACGAGGGCCCCAGCCTTGATAACGATGAGGCGGCGGCGGTCATAACGGTCCCCCAACGGTGACAGCAGCAGGATGGCTGCCGCATAGCCCAACTGGGTCAGCGTAGGCAACAAGCCGATGGCGGCGCTGCCGACGCCGAACTGCGCGGACAGCAGGCCCAGCAGCGGCTGCACGTAGTAGATGGAGGCGACGGCGAGGCCCGTGGCGGTGGCAAGCAGCAAGGTCAGCGCGGGGCTGAGCGGGGTGGCGGTGGGCGTGGACTTCATCTGCAGGAAGTGTCGCGGCCCAGGCGCAACCTTGCCGAGGCAGGCTTATCCTGCCGCCATGACTGACGACGACCTGCTGCGCTACTCGCGCCATCTGCTGCTCGACGAGATCGGCATCGAAGGCCAGCAGCGCCTGCTTGACGGACGAGCGCTCGTCATCGGCGCGGGCGGGCTGGGCTCGCCGGTGGCGCTCTACCTCGCTTCCGCCGGGGTCGGCCGCATCACGCTGATCGACCACGACACGGTGTCACTGACCAACCTGCAGCGCCAGATCGCCCACGACATGGCCAGCCTGCACCGGCCCAAGGTCTTGTCGGCCGCCGAGCGCATGGTGGCGCTGAACCCGGGCGTGAACGTGCGCGCGCTGCCCGAGAAGGCCGATGCCGAGCTGCTCGACCTCGAAGTGCCGGACGCCGATGTCGTCATCGATTGCACCGACAACTTCACCACCCGCCATCTCGTCAACGCGGCCTGCGTGCGGCACGGCAAACCGCTGGTGTCGGGCGCGGCCATCGGCTTCGACGGCCAGATCAGCGTCTATGACAGTCGCTCACGTGAGCAGCCCTGCTACGCCTGCCTGTTCCCGCCCGAGTCCGGCTTCGAGGACGTGGCCTGTTCGACCATGGGCGTGTTCGCGCCGCTGGTGGGCATCGTCGGCAGCATGCAGGCGGCCGAAGCCTTGAAGCTGCTGGCCGGCATCGGCGAGCCGCTTGCCGGGCGGCTGCTGATGCTGGACGGCCGGCGCATGCAGTGGAGCGAGATCGCCTTGCAGCGCGACCGGGAATGCACCGTCTGCGGTGGATGAAGTAAGGCGGCGGCCTTGTTTTGGAGCACAAAATCCAGCGTTGACCTGCCCACAATCTCCCCGCCCATGAAGCCCACCGAAGTCCCGACGCGCAACTTCCCGACCGCCAAGGAAGAGTGCCGCAATCTGCCCCCTCACCCCGAGTACGACGGCCCGGGCAGCGCCTATGAGCTGGCTTTCAAGGACGAGACCTTCCTGCTGCGCGAGGACATGCGCCATGTGCGCATGCAGCTGGAGCTGATGAAGCCCGAGCTGATGCTCAACGAGCAGGGCGTCAAGTCCACCATCGTCATCTTCGGCAGCGCGCGCATCCTGTCGGCCGATGCGGCCCAGGCCCTGATGGCCGCCGCCGAGGCCAGCGGCGACGAGACGCAGTTGCGCATCGCGCGCAGCAAGCTGTCCATGAGCCGCTACTACGAAGAGGCGCGCCGCTTTGCAGCGATCGCGACGGCCGAGTGCACGAAGCGCGGCCGGCCCGTCGTCATCGCCACCGGCGGCGGCCCCGGCATCATGGAAGCCGGCAACCGCGGCGCCTACGAGGTGGGCGGCAAGAGTGTCGGCCTGAACATCGTGCTGCCGCACGAGCAGTACCCCAATCCCTACATCACGCCGGAGCTGTGCTTTCGCTTCCACTACTTCGGCCTGCGCAAGATGCATTTCCTGATGCGCGCCGTGGCCCTGGTGTGCTTCCCCGGCGGCTTCGGCACGCTGGACGAACTCTTCGAAACGCTGACGCTCATCCAGACCCGCAAGAGCCGCCGCCGCCCCATCCTGCTGTTCGGGCGCGAGTTCTGGACCAAGCTCATCAACTTCGACCTGCTGATCGAGACCGGCATGATCAACGCGGGCGACGAGAAGATGTTCCAGTTCGTCGAGACGGCCGAGGAGGCCTGGGCCTTGCTCGAAGCGGAACCCGAACTCTCAAGCATCCACGCACCATGACCAAACTCAGAAACGTCTCCCTGATCGGCGCGCCCACGGACGTCGGCGCCGGCGTGCGCGGTGCCAGCATGGGCCCCGAGGCCATTCGCGTGGCCGGCCTCGCGCAGGCGCTGCGCGGGCGCGGCGTCGATGTGGTCGACCGCGGCAACCTCACCGGCCCCACCAACCCCTGGGCGCCGCCGGTGGAGGGCTATCGCCACCTAGACGAAGTCGTGGCCTGGAACCAGACGGTGCACGACGCCGTCTACACCGAGCTCAAGACCGGGCGCATGCCCATCCTTTTGGGCGGCGACCACTGCCTGGGCCTCGGCTCCATCGCCGCCGTGGCTCACCATTGCCGCGACGTGGGCAAGAAGCTACGCGTGCTGTGGCTGGACGCGCATGCCGACTTCAACACCAGCGAGCTGACCCCGAGTGGCAACATCCACGGCATGCCCGTGGCCTGCCTGTGCGGCTTCGGCCCGAAGGAGCTGATCGAGATCGGCGGCCATGTACCGGCCGTCAGCCCGAAGTGGATTCGCCAGATCGGCATCCGCAGCGTCGACGAGGGCGAGCGAGCCTTCGTGCACGAGCACGACCTGGAAGTTTTCGACATGCGCTTCATCGACGAAATGGGCATGCGCCACACGATGGAACTCGCGCTGGCCACGCTGGACGACAACACCCACCTGCACGTCAGCTTCGACGTCGACTTCCTCGACCCCGTCATGGCGCCCGGCGTCGGCACGACCGTCGGCGGCGGCCCGACCTACCGCGAAGCCCACCTCTGCATGGAGATGATTGCCGACACCGGCCGCCTGGCCTCGCTGGACCTGATGGAGCTGAACCCGGCGCTGGATGAAAAGAACCGCACGGCGGTGGTCGCGGTGGACCTCATCGAGAGCCTGTTCGGCAAGAGCACGCTGATGCGCAAATAGTCATGAAGCCGCGCTCTCCTCGTAGCGGCGCGGCAGCAGGATCCGGAACGTCGTGCCGACGCCGGCGTCGGATTGCAGCTCGGTGGTCGCATCGAGCAGGTCGCACAGCCGCTTGACGATGGACAGCCCGATGCCTTCGCCGGGCTGTTGCTGCACCGGCCGGGGATCGTCGGACGAGGCCTGCACCTCGGCCAGTTCCACATTGACATGCGTGATCGCGCCCGTGGCGTGGTCGGCGGCGATCTGATTGGCCTGATCGGTCGCCTCCTCCAGCGCGCCCGCCAGCTGCGAGCCCGGGCCGGCGTGGAAGCCGGGCCCGGTATCGCTGACCTCGAAAAACCACCGCTCCTGATCGTCGGACGCACAGACGCCGCAGCTGACCGTGACGCCGCCACTGCGCGTGTACTTGATCGCGTTGATGACGAGGTTCTGCGCAATGCGCCGGGTCTTGACCGCGTCACCCTCCACGGGCAGCGCTGCGATGCCGTTGAACTTCAGGAAGAGGCCGCGCTGCTGCGCATGCGGCTGCAGGTCCTCGCACAGCGTGGCCAGCACGGCGGCGGCGTCGATGGGCTCCACCTGGCGGTGTTCGAGGCCGCCCTGCAGCCGGGCGAAGCTGGTCACGTCGTTCAACAGATGGCTCAGCGAGCTGACGTTGCGGTCGAGCAGGCGCAAAAAGCTGCCGCGCGCCAGTTCCGACGCTTTCGGTGACGCCAGGCCCGCCGTGGCGGTGGCGACAACGCCGAGGCCGCCGCGCAGGTCATGCGCCGCCTCCTGCCACAGGCGGGCGCGCTCCTGCTCCAGCTCGCGCAAGGACTGCAGGGCGTGGTCAAGATCGCGAATGTGGCTGCCCGCCTCGATCTGCTGCAGCTGGAAGTATTGCGACACGCTGGCGCTGACCGCGTCGCCGCATTGCCGTGCCCAGATCCGGCGCGCCTCGGCCATGGCTGCTGGGTCGGGCCCCGGCTGGCCGACGGCATAGGCCTCCAGCTCCACCACGACGCATTCGTTCAGCCGCCCGAGCTCCCGCGTCACCTCGGTCAGGTCGAAGCCCTGCTGCCAGCGGTGCAGGCCGTGGGCTGCGGCGTCGGCCTGATGAGGCTCCTCATCGTTGTCACCTGCCGCCACGTCGCTGCCGGCCAGCGTGCGCTCGAAGTCGACCAGCAGCGCTGGGATGTGGTCGTGCAGTTGGGCGCGGGGCAGTGCGGCGCCACTCGTCAGCGTCGGGTCGGACGTCACCGCCGTGCGCCACGCCTGCAAGATGGCACCGCGCCGGCATTTCAAGTAAGCGCTCAATGCGGCAAGTTCTACGGGTTGCATCCATGCATCCTGGTTTGCCCAAAGCGGGCAAGAGCCGCTATTTTGGGCGAATGCGGCTCAGGGCAACGCTGAACAAGTCCCTCAGGCACTGGCGATCCACCCTTCGATCGCGTCGACTCCCACCGGCCAGCCATAGCGCGGCTGCTGCGCCGCCCACGCCGCCTGCAGCATTGCCAGCACCGCGTCGACGCTGTCGCCGCTCGCGTCGGCCACCAGTTCGTCACGCTGCGCGTGGCTGAGCTTCAGGCGCAGGCCCAGCCGCGTGCGCCCCTGCTCCAGCGCCTCAACGAGGTCCTTGCGCGCGATCAGCCGCTCGGGCGTCTGCATGGCCTTGGTGTCGCTCTTGTATGAGCGCCGCCCGATCAGCTCCCGGGCCAGCAGGCCGGGATAGGCTTCCAGCGCAACGCGGCTTTCGTCGCCCGCGAGCAAACCGGGCAGATGCCCCGGCAGATGCACGCCCGCCGCGATCAGGCGCGGCACGCCGGCATGCAGCATCCACGCCACCGGCGGGTTGACCCATTTCATGCTCGGGCTGGCGCCGGCCGGGCCGTCACAGGCGCGGTGGGCGAACTTGGCGCCCGCCGGGCGCGCGTCGCAGAAGGCGGCAAAGCGCGCGCGGATCTCGGCGCGGTCCAGGCTGGCGTAGTGGGCCATCAGTGCGGCGTAGTCGGTCGGCCAGCCCAGCGTCTCCACCAGCTCACGCGGCAGACCGAAAGGCAGGTCGAAGCCGGCCATCCAGGGCCCCGGCTGGGCCAGCCAGGCGGAGAAGGCGTTCAGGCTGTCCAGCGCGGTCAGGCGGTCCAGGCGCACGACGGCGCCATGGCGGCGGCCCGCAGCAACGCGGATGGGCTTGGCGCGGCGAGGCGCACTCGTGAAGTCGATCCCGAAAACGGTGCTGTCGTGCATGGCCGGCATTCTGGGGCTGGGCAAGAATGGCCAGTTCCCATGTCAGACCTGCTCGATCTCCCCACCCTCTCTCCCGACGATGCCGGTTTTGACGCGCCCGCGTTCGATGCCGGCTTCGCTTCGCAGCGCCAGCTCGCGGCGGCCGGGGCGTATCAAGCTTCCAACGACGTGCTTGAGCTGCTGCTGCAGGCCTGCCCGCCCACCGAGCTGCGCCGCCGCGGCGAGGCCCTGGCGCTGCTGGCCCACCAATACCCGCGCACCGGCCGGCTGACGGCCAGCGCCCGCTGCGCCACCGAGGCCCTGACGCTGGCCGCGCGCCTGGGCGACGACGCCATGCTGGCCGACGCGCTGACGGCACAGACCTATGTCTACGGCCAGTTGCTGATGGGCCGCGAGGCGCTGGAGTCCGGCATGAAGGCGCTGGCCGCCGCTCGCCGCGCTGGCGATGCGGTGCGCGAGGCCTGGGCGCTGAACCGCATCGGCGTCGCCTATTCGAGCCTGGACAACCCCACGCAGGCCTGCGCGTCGGCCGAACAGGCGCTGGAGATTGCGTCCGGCTGCCGCGTGGCCGAGGTGCTGTTCTCGTGCCACAACAACCTCGCCTATTTCTGGCTGCGTCGCGTCCAGGGTGCCCGGGACGACGGTGACCCCGCCGCGCTGGCCGACGCCGTGGCCCAGGCCCGCTTCACGGCCGAGCGAGCCACCGAGCTGGCACGCGACTCAGGCAGCCCCTTCCAGGTGGCCGTGGCGGTGTCCAACCTCGTCAACGCCCTGCTGGCCGGCGGCCTGCTGGACGAAGCCCTGCCCCTGCTCAACGAGTTCGGCCACCTGGCCCACGACCACGGCTACCGCACGCTCGCCGTCGAGGCCGACGCGCAGCGCGCCCTCTTCCTGCGCCTGAAGGGCGAACCGCTGCAGGCCGCGCGCGTGATGGAGGCGCTGCTGAACGCCGCCAGCCCGCCGCCGCCCAAGCTGCGCCGGCTGTTGGTGCGCTCGCTGTACGAGACGCACAAGAGCTGCGGCCAGTTCCGCGAGGCGCTGGCTTGGCTGGAAGAACTCGTCGGCCTGGACCGCCAGATCACCCGCGACAACCTCGTGCTGCAGACCGAGGTCATCCTCATCCGCGACCAGGTCGAGCAGGCGCAAGCCCGTGCTGACAGCGCCACCGCCGACGCCCGCCGCGAGCGCGCCCGCGCGACCCATCTCGAGACCGAGCAGCTGCGCCTGCGCGAACACGCCAACGCGCTGGACCGCGCCGCGCATGAAGACGTGCTGACCGGCCTGCACAACCGCCGCCATGCCGAGTTCGCGCTGCCATTGCTGGTGGAAGGCGCGCGCATGGCCGGCCAGGTCATCAGCGTGGCGGCGCTCGACATGGACCACTTCAAGCGCATCAACGACACCCACGGCCACGCCGTGGGCGACGCCGTACTGCAGCAACTCGCCCAGCTGCTGCGCCACCGCCTGCGCAGCGCCGACCTGCTGGCCCGCATCGGCGGCGAGGAGTTCCTGGCCGTGCTGGTGGGCATCGCGCCGCCGCAGGCCGCCGAGATCTGCGAACGCCTGCGCCTTGCCGTCGCCGAGCACGACTGGGCCGCCACGGCGACGGGGCTGGTCGTGCGCATCAGCGTCGGCATCGCCGGGGGCATGCCGCCGCTGCAAGCGGATCAGCTACTGAAGCGGGCGGACCAGGCGCTGTATGCGGCCAAGCACGCGGGGCGGAATCGGGTGCATGTGGATTGAGGGGCGGACGCAGAACGCTGATCGACGGCGGACGAGCGGCGAGGGCGAAGGGTCAGGGTTCAAATTAGGAGTTCAGAATTTAGACCTGACCCTCGGCCGTGCGTTTATCGCAAATGATGGCACAGCGGCTTGAATATGCGCCAGCATGCTGATATGGATTACGCGACACAACGAAGAGTGTTTGCGGGCATGTCGCAGCCGCAGACTCTTTCGATCGCTTGCCGGCCAGCATGCATGCCATAACCAGCTCGAACGTCCAGCGTAGCCTGACGCCGCAACGCGCGTGCGCTGAGCGTGAGCAGGTGAAGGCTTTGAATGGTGACACGCGCAACTTGGTCGGAATCGAGGGGCGGCTTCGGTTGCAGTAAGTAACGTCATGTCGGTGCGTGATCAGAATTTGAATTCGAAATTGACGATATTGCTGCGATTGAGCACGCCCGCTCCGCCGTAGGCAACGAGCGCCTCTTTCAAATCCCCGAACATCTGTTCTCGGTCCTCAATATTGGACTCATCCATATCCAATTTGATCATTTCATAGCTGATCGAGCGCAAGCCATCCTTTTCGCCGAACTTCCGCCGCAGGCGCGCGAGGATCAATTCGCCATGCCAATAGAATGAGAAGTCGAAGTCGTCGAGGAACTCCTCTCTGCCTTCGCCAACAACCCGGAGATACATATCGCGCTCGCTGTCTCGTGTCCATTGCGGACGCACCTCCAGCCAGACGAAGCGCCTGTTAAGTTTCGTGATGCCATACTTGGAAATATCGGCGTCGTTGATATATTCGTTTACGTAGCTCATAGTCTTCTCCGGATTTGACTTATATCGGCGAAATTTTTAAGAATGCCCAAAGCGATAGAATATTTGCTATCGGCAAAGAAGTTTATGGTCGTGACAGTCAAGAATGCTCATCCACTTCCTGTGGAGATTTCAAAAAGAAAATGTCGTAAAGAGAATTACGCAGAACTTCAGTACGCTTCCAATTAAGTATGTGATTTTGTGAACGGAAAATCGCCGTAAACTGCAATTGCGTCGTCGAGATCTCTTTTGAAATGCGCGATTTCTTCGATGGAGAGGTTGTCGCTTTTTGCATGGACTATTAGCTCAACAAAAGCTTGGTCATACTTGAATACAACCACCGCATGCTTATTAAACACAGCATATAGATCGCGATTAAGATTTCGACCCATTGGGGCGCCCATCAAAATGGTTCCCGTCTTTGTGTTGGTAATAATATGCCTCATTCCTGGCGTTCTCTTGATTAAGTCAATATCCAATTCGTACTGGACATGGATTTTTTCGGCAATCTCTTCAAGTACGCAGAGAGTTTCAAGTGACGGAATTGATTTCACTAGCATGATGTTCTTTCCATTAAATTCATTCAAACAAGGTCAGAAGAGCGCATGTTCGGCATACCTCAGTAGTACATCTTGTTGGCCCACGGCATGCCGTTCAAGCAGACCCGTTCTAGTCCACTATTTACGCCACCCGTCGCATTAAGGCTGGGTTGCTTCTCGCACATAAGCGAGTGACGGCCTGAATTCCTGACTCAATCCCATATCTCTTGGCCAAAGTTAAAGCGCTACGTTGCATTTCCACCCTTTCTGAGCAACGGATGTCAAGCGATTGCAACCCAGGATCGGGGTCAGGTCTTTAATGTGAACCCCTAGTTTGCACTTCCAAACTACGAACACGACACGCCCTCGTGACGCGGGGCCTTCATTCAACCTCGGGCCAGTCGTCCGTAGACTGACCCCATGAACCCCGTCCTCATCGACCTCCTGCGCGGCAGCGCCGTCGAATCCCGCCATGCCGGCGCGCTGGCCATCGTCGACGCCTCGGGCGCCGTGCACACGGCTCTGGGTGATATCGACCGCCCCATCTTCCCGCGCTCGGCCGTCAAGTTGCTGCAGGCTTTGCCGCTGGTGGCCAGTGGCGCGGCCGAAGCGTTCGAGCTGACCGACGCCGAACTGGCCCTGGCCTGCGCCTCGCACAGCGGCGAGCCCGAGCATGTGGCCACGGCTGCAGGCGTGCTCGCCAAGCTGGGGCTGGACGACACCGCGCTGGAATGCGGCACGCAGTGGCCCAGCCGTGAGCCGGTGTTGCGCGGCATGGTGGCGCGCGGCGAACAGGCCGGCCCGCTGCACAACAACTGCTCGGGCAAGCACAGCGGCTTCGTCTGCGTGGCGTGCCTGATGGCGCGGAACGCCGGCGCTGACCCGGCCGAGTTCGCGCGCGGCTACGTGGCGGCGCAGCACCCGGTGATGCGCGAGGTGTCGGCGGCCCTGTCAGCCACAACGGGTGTGGACGTGGAAGGCGCACCGCGCGGCATCGACGGCTGCTCCATCCCGACCTTCGCGCTGCCGCTGCGCGCGCTCGCGCTGGCCTTTGCGCGCGCGGGCACCGGCCAGGGCCTGTCGAGCGCGAACGCCCACGCCGCCCGGCGGCTGCGCGAGGCGGTCGCGAAGGCGCCCTTCATGGTGGGTGGCGCCGACCGCTTCGACACGCGCGTCATGCAGGCCTTCGGCGAGCGCCTGTTTTGCAAGATCGGCGCCGAGGGCGTGTACTGCGCGGCCTTGCCGGCGCTGGGCCTGGGCGTGGCGCTGAAGATCGACGACGGCGCCGCCCGCGCGGCCGAGGCCGCGATGGCTGCCGTTGCCACAGCCTTGTTGCGCGCCGAGGGCGAGCTGCTGCACGGCTACAGCCACCAGGCGCTGCGCAACTGGCGCGGCACGGACGTCGGCTCGCTGCGGCCGGCGCAGGCGCTCACACGGGCACTCGGCCCGCACCCCTGAAACGGCGCGGCCCCGCCGGCCGCGTGACGATCAGTTGCGGTCGCTGCGGGGAGGCAAGGCCTGCTCGCTGCTCGGCATGGGGTCGGTGGTCGTACTCGTGGTCGTAGTCGCCGGCATGTCGGTGCTCGGCGCCGGGGTGGTGCTGGCCATCGGTGCCTGGTCGGCCGGCGGGATCGCCGCGGTGTCGCTGACCAGCGGCGCCGCGACGGGCGCCGGCTCGGCCCACTGGCCGCTGGCAGTCACCGGCAAGGCCGCTGCCGTGGTGCTCGGCATGGTCGACGCGGTCGACGTGTCGGCCTGCGCCATGGAGGCCTGCGAGTTGTCGGTCGCCTCGCGCGACAGGCCGGCCGTGTCGGTCTGGTCGGTGGAGGCCGGCTGCGTGCTCATCGCGCAACCGGCGATGCCGAGGATCAGGCTGGCGGTCGCAACGGCG
>NZ_JBDSQX010000144.1:0-30419 GCF_039929605.1 Roseateles sp. | reverse complement strand
AGGAACGCGAGCACACGATCCACATCGGCAACCCGTCCTCGCGTCGGGCGTGGTGGAAGTTCTGGTGAGCGGCCGACCTACCTGATCGGCCGTGCCGAGTCGTCGCGACGACGGCGAGCGCGCAGCCGATGCGGCTTCTCGGGTGCGGGCTCACACGTGCGTTGTCGCGCTCGGGGGTGCTTGTCATGTGTTGCGAGAACTTGCGGGGCGCGAGGTCGACGGGGGCGGATTGTCGCGCGGCTGCAGGGGGCGTCGCGCCGGTCCAGAATCGCGGCTGATGAACACGGCACCGATTCGATGAACAAGGCCTTCACCCGCGAGTCCGACAGCGCCGGCGACGATGACGAAGACGACATCGCGCCGCCCGCGTTGCCGGCCGGCACGAAGAACTACCTGACGCCGGCTGGCTACGCGCGCCTGCGCGCGGAGCTGCTCACGCTGCTCGACGACGAGCGCCCGAAGATCGTCGAGATCGTCTCGTGGGCCGCGAAGAACGGCGACCGCTCGGAGAACGGCGACTACCTGTACGGCAAGAAGCGCCTGCGCGAGATCGACCGCCGCCTGCGCTTCCTGACCAAGCGGCTGGATATCGCCGAGGTCGTCGACCCCAGCGCCCACCACGGCAGCGAGCAGGTCTTCTTCGGCGCGACGGTGACCTATGCCAACGCGCGCGGCGAGGAGAAGACCATCCGCATCATCGGCATCGACGAGGCCGACAGTCTGGCCGGCGAGGTGAGCTGGGTGTCGCCCATCGCGCGCACGCTGCTGAAGGCCAAGGTCGGCGACGAACTCAACCTCGTGACGCCGGTGGGCGTCGAGAAGATCGAGGTCGTCGAGGTCAGCTACCCGGCGCCCGCAGGCGATTGATCAGAACTTCTTCGGCGCTGGCTTGAGCATGGCTTCGGCGCGGGCCTTGTCATCGGCGCTGAGCCTGGCTTCGAGAACGGGCAGTGCGGCTGCGGCCTGCTCGTGCCCCTGGGCCTTGGCCAGCGTGCACCAGGCATAGGCAGCCGCCATGTCCTTGTCGCCGCCCTGGCCCTGGGCCAGCATGACGGCGAGGTTGAACATGGCGTCCGGCTGGCGGCCCCGGGCGGCAGCCTGGAAGAGCTGGCGCGCGGTGGCGTAGTTCTGCGGCACCACTTCGCCCTGGTAGAAGAAGGTGGCCAGCGCGTTCTGCGCTTCCACATGGCCCTTGACGGCGGCCTCCTTGTAGAGCACCACGGCCTTCTCGGGCGCGCGCGTCGTGCCTTCTCCCAGGTCCAGCATGCGGGCGGCCGCGTAGGTTGCCTCGATGTTGCCCGCCCGGGCGGCTGCGCTGTAGTAGGCGCCGGCCCGCTCCAGGTCCAGCGGAATGCCGGGCGGCTGATTGGGGACGCGGTGGTGATAGAGCTGACCCAGCAGGAGCATGGCCGGCGCGTGGCCGGCGGCTGCAGCGGCCTTGAGGGATTCGACCGCCTTGGGGCCATCCACCGCCGTGCCCACGCCGCTGAGCTGGGCCTGGCCGATCAGCGTGTTTGCCGGCTCGAAGCCGAAGTCCAGGGCCTTGCGCCACAGTCGCAACGCCTCCTGGGGGTTGCGTTCAGCTCCCTTGCCGCTCAGATAGGTGCGCGCCAGCAGCAGGGTGGCTTCGATGCGTGTGTTGATCTGGTCGGGCTTCTGCGGGTCGTAGCGCAGCCGGTCATTCACCGGGTGGAAGCGGGCATTGATGACCTCGTTGAGCCACTCGATGGCCTTGGGCCTGCTGGCCGGCGTGCCCAGGCCCAGCAGGTGCAGGCGCCCGAGCATCATGGCCGCCTCTTCGTAGCCCAGCTTCTTCCAGCCTTCCTCGAAACGGGCCCGAGCCTCGACGTAGTTGCCGGCCTCGTAGGCATCGAAGGCCTGCGTCAGGGATTTGTCCTTGCGGGCGATCCAGTTGCGGCCCGCCGCAAAGCGGCGGTCCGAGCCAGAGCAGGCGACCGAGGGTGTCGACGAAATTTCCCCGGCCGCAGGGCTCGACGCCGACGCTGCGGGTGTTGCGGCACCGCCGTCGGGCGCCAGGTCGCCGAAGTCCTCATCGAGCGAGCCGAAGCCACGCAGGTAAGCCAGCGTCACGTCGTCATCGGCGGCGCTGTAGCCGCCCATGAAGCCGCAGGATGAGGCGAACTGGCTCGACAGCACCTTGTTCTTGGCCGCAATGACGGCGCTGGGATCGATGGGGCGGTTGCGTTGGCCAGTGACCTTGACCGCGCCAAGCGACTGCACTTCGGCAGGCGCCTGTGCCGGTGCCGGGGCGGGCGTCTGCTGGGCCTGCAATGGCGCAGCAGCGAGCGTTGAAGACAGAGCCAGGACGGCAAAAGCCGTCCGGCTCAAGGTTGAGTTGCGCCGGACGGCTTGAGACATGGCGTCTGCCTCGTTAGCGCGGGCTGCGGTACGTCAGGCCCACATAGTAGGTGCGGCCGTAGTAGTTGTCGGTGTAGATGCTCGGGATGCCGCCTTCATAGTTCTGGTAGCCGCCCGTGCTGGCCTGGTTGCGCTCGCCGGTCAGGTTGCGCACGTCGGCAAACAGCTCGATGCCGCTCTTGAAGCGGTAGGACGCTTTGACATCCACGAACGCGGTGCGCTTGCTGAAGCTGGGCGCGCCGGGGTTGTAGGGCACGCGCCAGCTTGAGATGCCTTCGCCCGGGAAGTTGTTGACGCCAATGTTGGTGTTGGTGTTCGGCGAGAAGGTCTGGTAGCGCGAGGACACCACCTGCTGCGCGATCCGGAACTGCAGGGCACCGTCGTCGTACCACAGCGAGGCGTTGTACGAGTACTTGGGCTGACCGGCCAGCGGCAGGGCTTCGCCGCTGATCTGGTCGATCGTCGGTGCGCCACCCGAGTTGCGCAGGCGGCTGTAGTTGGCGTCGAAGCCGGTGTAGCGCAGCACGGACGGCAGGAAGGTGAATGCCGTCTTTGAGCTGAACTCGACACCGCGCCGCTTGGACGGCGTGTCGTTGTCCCACTGGGCGAACGAGAACTCCAGGTCACGCAGCGGCGTGCCGGTCAACGGGTCCAAGAGGCTGCTGCCTTCGAACAGGCGGACGTTCGAACGACCGACGCGCAGGTTGGGTGCGCCCACGAGATCGCGCTGCAGGAAGGTCGAGACCGCCAGCGAGGTGTCGCGGTTGACATACCACTCCAGCGACAGGTTCTGGCTGATGGTGGTCTGCGGCTTCATGGCCGGGTTGCCGAAGATGCGGTTGCAGCCCTGGTCGGCCACCGAGCCGTCGTCGTCGGCCGGGCGGTCATCGACGATCTCGCTCAACGTGCAGGTGATGGTGCCATCCGCAACCGGCGAGACCCGGCTCATCGGCAGGCGGGCGATCTGCTTGCTCCAGGAGTAGCGGGTCACCAGCTTGTCCGGCACCGGCCACAGGGCCAGGTTCAGCGACGGGCTCACATCCGTCCGGCTCCCCTTGAAGTCGACGTTCTGGCTGACCTGGGCAGTCGTCACATTGGTCGTATCGCCGTTGCCCTCGACCCAGTTGGCGTTCTTGCGGATGGAGCGGAACACCATGAAGCCCGTGCTGCTCATGTCGGTGCGCACCACGCGCACGCCGATGTTGCCGGCCAGCTCCAGGCCGAAGGGCAGGGGGCGGTCCGTGAACGGCAGCCGGTCGATCTCGAAGTCGGTCTGCAGGTAGCCCGCCGTCTGCTTGTCCTGCAGCCCGGTCTTGGGTCCGTCATAGACCTTGCCGTCGCTGGCGGTGCAGGACCGGATGCAATCCAGCGGCACGTTGAAACCGACCAGCTGGTACAGCTTGTCGACGTCGAGCTGGTTCCAGCCATTCAGCAACGTGGCCGGGCGGTCCTTGGAGCCGCCGTAGAACTGGCTGGCTGGTGCGAGGGTGATGGTCTGGCTCACGAGCTCCTGGAACTGTGCCGGGGTCAGTGTGGTGGTGCCGCCCACGTTGGCGCCCACGCCGGCGTCGTAGCGCGGGTTCTTCACGGTGCCGTAGGCGCAGGGCTGGCCGCCCGCAGCCAGGGAGCCTGCCGTGTCCTCGCAGCCGATCACGTTCCAGCGGCCGGTCACCGACGGCAGGTACACGCCGGGCTGGAAGCCCGGTTGGCCGGCCGTGCCCAACGGCGACTTGACCTCGCCGCCACCGCCGCTCCAGGTAGTGGCGCCGTAGTTGATCAGCTGCAGACCGCTCTTCAGCGCGGTCAGGAACGGCAGCTTGTCGACCACGTTGTAGGTCAGGTCGACCTTTGCCTGCTTCTCCGTGTTCTCGTTGTCAAACGCGCGGATGACATTGAGCTGGGTGTTGTTGGTGTACCGGGCGCGCTGCGCGGCCGTGTAGGCCGGCGTGAACACTGGGTTGAGGTTGTCGATGTTGATGGCCGTGCTGGCCACAGCAGGGTTCAGCGACGCGTAGCCGGCCAGGTTGCCCAGCTGGTCGATCGCCGCGCCGCCCGGCCGCGTGAAGTCCCAGAGCCCGTTGGGTTGCAGGTCGAAGTTGCCCACGCCGTAGGCAGAGCTGAACGAAGCCCGGCGGTCATAGCGCAGGCCGGTGCCCTTGTTGTAACTCGCCATGAACTTGGCGCGCAGTCGGTCGTTGAGGTATTCACCGCCGGCCTGCAAAGTCTTGTTCGTGGTGTCGATGCTGCTGAAGATCGTGTCGGTGCCGAGGAAGTTTCCATCCGTCGAGTAGCTCGTCACGTGGTGGGTGCTGTCCACCGTGTAGCCCGGCAGGAGGTTGGTGGTGGCGCCCTGGATCAGCGGCTGGTTGTTGGCGCGAAAGACGTAGCTGCCGGGCAGCGTAGAGCCCGAGGCGCCAGGAGTCAGCGTGCGGGTGTTGGTGACGAGGTTGTCCGTGAATGTCCCGGTCCCGTTGAACACCGGGGCACCGCCCATGCTCAGGAAGCCGACCGTGTCGTCCACATGGCGGCGGTTCTGGATCCACTTGCCGTAGACGGAGAGCTGGTCGTTGACCTTGAAGTCCAGGCGGATGTCACCGCCTGTGCGGGTGTCGTCGTTGGACCGGAAGTTGTAGCGCGGCCCGACCGTGTGTGCCGGCGTGTAGTCGTTCCACTGGTTCAGGCAGGTGGTCTGCTCGTTCAGCCGTGCGCCATAGGCAGCCGTGCGGCTGGCGGAAGGAATCGCTGCCACCTGCGCGGCGGTCAGCGTGGGGAAGGTCGAAAGGCACTCGGTCTTGGTAGTTGCCTTTGCGGCGCCTTCAAGGAGCTGCCTGTGGGTCAGCGACTGCCAGGTGCCATTGACGGTGTGCGGCTTGTCAGCCTCACTGGGCAACAGTGCTGCCAGGCTGTTGGCGTAGGAGAAGGTCTTCTCGGGGGAGTTGTCGAAGTCGGCCAGGCGCACCAGGCCTTGCTGGCCGTTCGAGCCGCCCTGGCTGATCGAGTGGTTCTCGCGAACAGTGCTTGCACGGTTGAGGTTGACCATGACGCCCAGCTTCTTGTCGAAGAACTTGTCCGTCCAGATCAGGTTGGCATCCGGCGTCGTCTTCTTGGCCAGGTCGCTCTTGCTGGCGGCCAGCCTGAACGAGTAGTAGGGCTTGTCGAAGTCCAGGCCATTGCGCGTCTCGATGATGACGCTGGCGCCCAGGGAGCCCTGGGTCATTGAGGCGGTGGAGCCCTTGACGATGTCCACGCTCTTGATCAGGTCGGACGACAGCTCACGGAACTCCGTGCCGCGGCCGTCGCCGCCGCCGAGCAGGTTGGTGCCGGCGCCCGAGGACACGCCCACGCCGTCCATTTCCACGCGGGTCGATTCGGGGCCGTTACCGCGAATATTCACGCTCACGCCTTCGCCGTAGTCGCCGCGGTCCAGTGCGACACCGGCGATGCGGGAGATGGCCTCGCCGATGTTGCGATCCGGGAAGGCGCCCACGTCCTCTGCGACGATGGAGTCCTGGACCGTGGCGGCGTTCTTCTTGCGGCTGATGGCCGACTGCTGCGACTGGCGCGTGCCGATGACGAGCACGGTCTCCAGCTCGTTGACCGGCGCCTTGGGCTTGGCGGCTTGAGCCGGCGTTGCCGTGGGCGCGGATGCGGCGGATGCAGCCGCAGCGGGCGCGGCAGGCGTCTGTTGGGCCATGGCAGCTTCATGCGCCAACAGCGTCAAGGCAAGGGAAACGGCGGCGCCGATACGGTCGCGGCGCAGGGCAGGGGTGCGGGTCGTGGTCAAGGGGGTCTCCGTCTGGGGCCGGTCCGAATCCGGGCCGTTGTTGTTGTGCAAGGGCGCTGCCACAGCCGGGGAGAACGGGTCAGGTTCCTCCGATTGAAGCGTCGGAACGGACCTTAAACAGGGGGTTACAGACCGAGAAATACGATTTCTCTGTTTATCTATATCGCCAGGGAATACCGACCCCGGAAACAGTGGTTAACCCGGGGACGCAAATAGAAACACTCAAGGCCGTGAGCGGGCCTCGCTCAGGCGGGCCGCGACGACAGCGGTGTCAGGGTTTGACGCGGGCGACGCGCTGCACGGCGGGTGTGCGCCGCAGCACGCGCAGCACGTCGGCGAGGTGCAGGCGGTCCCGCACGGCCAGCAGCAGGTTCATCTCGGCGGCCTGCAAGGCCGGCGCTTCATCGCCCATGGCGATGTGGGTGATGTCGGCTTCGGCGTGGGCCACGGCCTGGGCGACCTGGGCCAGCACGCCCTTGCCGTTGATCAGCAGCAGCGTGACGCCGACCTCGAAGCTGCGCGACAGCTCCTCGGCCCACTCGACGCTAATCCAGTGCTCGCTGTCGCGCTGGAACAGGCGCTTGCCGACGGCGCACTCGCAGGTGTGCACGATCAGCCCTTCGCCACGGCCGAGATAACCGCGCACCTCGTCGCCCGGGATGGGCCGGCAACAGGTGGCGAGCTGCACGGAGGCGCCCTCGCCGCCGTCGATGGTGACGCTGCCGCGGTCTTCGGGCTCCTCGGCAAAGCGGCCCAGCGTCAGCGCCAGCGCATCGGGCCGCTGGCCCTGCTCGGCCATCAGGCGGGCCATCTTCTTGGCGATGATGGCGGCGATCTTGCGGCCGGCGCCGATGTCGACGAGGAGCTGCTCCGTGCCGGCGCTGCCTGCCCAGGCGGCCAGGTCGTGCCAGATCTTGCTGGCCGGGTCATCCATCTCCAGGCTGGGCAGGCCCAGGCCTTCGACGCGCATGGCCTGCGCCAGCATCTTTTCACCCAGTTCGCGCGACTCTCCCTGCTCCAGATCCTTCAGGTAGTGGCGGATCTTGGAGCGCGCGCGGCCGGTGCGCACAAAGCTCAGCCAGGCCGGGTTGGGGCTGGCCCCGGGAGCGGTAATGACCTCGACGATGTCGCCGCTGCGCAGCTCGGCCCGCAGCGGCACGGCCTCGCCGTTGACCTGGGCGGCCACGCAGTGGTCGCCGACGTCGGAGTGGATCGCGTAGGCGAAGTCCACCGGCGTCGCGCCCTTGGGCAGGGCCATGATCTTGGACTTGGGCGTGAAGACGTAGATCGCATCGGGGAAGAGGTCGATCTTGACGTGCTCCAGGAACTCGTTGGCGTCGCGCGTTTCGTCCTGGATGTCGATCAGGCTCTGCAGCCAGCGCGTATTGGCTTGCTGGGCGGCCAGCGCCGAGCCCTGCTTGCCGCGGCTCTTGTAGATCCAGTGCGCCGCCACGCCCTGCTCGGCGATTTGGTGCATGCCCTCGGTGCGCACCTGGAACTCCAGCGGCGTGGCTAGCGGCCCCATCAGCGTGGTGTGCAGGGACTGGTAGCCGTTGTCCTTGGGATTGGCGATGTAGTCCTTGAACCGCCCGGCCTGAGGCTTGTAGAGCCGGTGCAGCACGCCCAGCGCGGTGTAGCACTGCAGCTCTTCTTCCGTGAGGACGCGAAAGCCGAAGATGTCGCTGACCTGGGCAAAGCTCATCAGGCCCTTCTCGCGCATCTTCTTGTAGATCGAATAGACCGTCTTCTCGCGGCCCTGCACCTCCACCCTCAGGCTGGCCTTGGCAAAGGCCGCGCGGATATCGCCCTCGATGCGCGACACCAGGTCGCGTCGGTTGCCACGTGCCTTGCCCACGGCCTTGCTGAGCGCCGAATAGCGCCAGGGGTGGAAGTACTGGAAGGACAGATCCTCCAGTTCGCGGAAGGTCTGGTTCAGCCCCAGGCGGTGGGCGATGGGCGCGTAGATGTCGAAGGTCTCGCGCGCGATGCGGCGGGCCTTGTGCGGCGCCATCGCGCCCATGGTGCGCATGTTGTGCAGCCGGTCGGCCAGCTTGATGAGGATGACGCGCAGGTCGCGCGCCATCGCCAGCAGCATCTTTCGGAAGGACTCGGCCTGCGACTCCTCTTTGGTGGAGAACTGCAGCTTGTCCAGCTTGGTCAGGCCATCCACAAGGTCGGCCGTCGTCGCATCGAACTTCTCGATGAGTTCGGTCTTGGAGACGCCGCAGTCCTCGACCACGTCGTGCATCAGCGCCGCCATCAGCGCCTGGGCGTCCAGCCGCCATTCGGCGCAGATGCCGGCCACGGCGATGGGGTGGGTGATGTAGGGCTCGCCGGTGGCGCGCTTCTGGCCCAGATGGGCCTCGTCGGCGAAGCGGTAGGCGTCGCGCACGCGCTTGACCTCGGCCTTGCTGAGGTAGCCGAGCTTGGGCAGCAGCGCGTCGAAGGAAGCCGCCTCGGCCGCCGTCGGCGGCGCCGGCTGGCGCAATCCAGGCAGCGTGAACCAGGCGGTGAGGGAGCGTTGAGCCATGCGCCCGAATTTATCCGAAGGCCAAAAGGCAACGGGCGTCCGAGGACGCCCGTTTCATGTTCAGCAGAGCCTGAATTAGACCGGCACCTTGCGCAGCATCTCGATGCCGACTTCGCCAGCGGCGATTTCACGCAGGGCGGTCACGCCGGGCTTGTTCTTGCTCTCGATGCGGGGGCTGTGGCCCTGGCTCAGCATGCGGGCGCGGTAGGTCGCGGCGAGCACCAGTTGGAAGCGGTTCGGGATCTTGGTCAGGCAGTCTTCGACGGTGATGCGGGCCATGGTGTTCCTTAGAGCGAGAGGGTCAGGGCAGGTCGAGCGCCTGAAAGACGGCCGAGCGGTTGCGCCGCTGAGCCGCGTATTTTAGCCGCTGCGCGTGGACGATCGCCTTGAGATCGAAAACGGCCGTGTCGAACACCGCGTTCACTACGACGAAATCGAAGTTCTGCGCCTGTGCCACCTCGATGCGTGCGTTGTTCATGCGCTTGGCAATCACCTCAGGCTCGGTGTCGCCACGGCGGTTCAGGCGCAGGCGCAGTTCGTCCCAGCTCGGCGGCAGGATGAAGATCAGCACGGCGTAGGCGAAGAGCTGCTTGATCTGCAGGGCGCCCTGGAAGTCGATCTCCAGCACGACATCCTCGCCATGCTGCAGCCGCGCCTCGATGCCGGCGCGCGATGTGCCGTAGAGGTTGCCGTGCACCTCGGCCCATTCGAAGAAGTCGCCGTTGGCGGCCATCGCGTTGAACTCGTCCGGCGTGATGAACCAGTATTCACGCCCGTGCTGCTCCTGGCCGCGAGGCGCGCGCGAGGTGTGGGAGATCGACACGGCCAGGCGCGAGTCCACCTCCAGCAGCGCCTTGACGAGGCTGGACTTGCCCGCCCCGCTGGGCGCGGCGACGACGAAGAGATTGCCGGGATATTCCATGTCGCGTTTCTTATTCGATGTTCTGTACCTGAACGTCGAGTTCGACGCCAAGTGCCTGTCAGATCTAGGACTTCTCTACCCGGCACCTCAGAAACCCCACAGAAAACCCCACAAGACGAGGCTGAAGCGTAGGCCGGCGCGCGCAGAGCTGAGACTGTAGCGGGACTACAAGCGCAGCATTGCTAAGAACTGCACACCTACCTCTGGTGACACCCGGTCGTTGGCCCTGGTGTCGGGGGGCATTGATGAGCATCTACGGCTGGCTTGGGTGAGGAGGAGGATCGAAAACACTGCTGAAAGACGCGCCAAGGCTCGAAATCGGGAACAGAGCCGAGATGGTTACTGCGAAAGTTACTGCTTCGCGGGCCTTCAATGTTGCCGGCTGTAATGTCACCCCAGTGGTTCACGCAAGAAGCATCTGCGGCTAGTGAACGTCCTCTTCCTCGAAGACGACGAGGTCTGCCGCGTCGTGACTCGCGACTACGTCAGATCGACGCGATTGACGCGGTGCGCCTCCAGCATGCGTGTGCCAAGTGCTGTCATGCCCAACTTTCCCACCGCATTGACTTTCGAGCCGATGTCCAGTCCGGCGGCCGCCACGCCTTGCGGGCGCAAATGAATGAATTCGCCGGTCGCCAGCATCACCCCGTTGGGCTCGCCGTGCCTGGCGAAGTGCCAAGCGCTGACGACACCCTTGATCGTTGTCTCGACGTGCTCCGCGTCGGAAGCCTTGATGGCCTTTCCGGCGACATCGGCGAATGACTTGAACTTGAACACCGAGTGCGCGCCATCCGCCGCCTTTGGCGAACGGTCGGGCACCGCCAGCACCCGCAGCTGCCTGCCGGGGCCAGTGGCTTGCGCCAACGCCACTCCCTTGCCGGATGAGGCCGACACCTGCACCAAGGAGCCCTTCATGCTGATCAGCGCGCCCTCGACGGCGCCCTTGGGGCTGAAGAGCAGTTGCTGGCAGGTGCCGTGTATGAATTCGCTGTGCTTGTCCATGGGATCTTTCAAAGGTGTACGGTTGATGCGAGCGCATGCAGAACTTGGCGCTTGAGCGGCAGCCTCATTCGTGGGCCAGCTGAATGACCAGCTTGCCGAAGTTCTTGCCTTCAAGCAGGCCGATGAAGGCCTCGGGTGCGTTCTCCAGGCCGAAGACGATGTCCTCCCGGACCTTGACCTTGTCTTCCAGTACCCACTCGCCCATCGCGCCGGCGAACTCGGCGAACCGTGGGCCGTAGTCTTCGAAGACGATGAAGCCCTGCATCTTGATGCGCTGGCGCAGCAGCGTGCCGACCAGCAGGCCAAGCCGGTCCGGGCCTACTGGCAACCTGGTGGCGTTGTAGGCCGCGATCAGGCCGCAGACAGGCACCCGCGCCTTTGCATTGAGCAGCGGCAGCACGGCGTCGAACACGGCACCGCCAACGTTCTCGAAGTAGACGTCGATGCCCTTCGGACATGCGGCGGCAAGGTGGCCAGGTAGGTCTTCGGCCCGATGGTCGACGCAGAAGTCGAACCCCAGTTCCTCGATCGCGTAGCGGCACTTTTCCGCTCCGCCGGCGATGCCCACGACGGTGCAGCCCTTGATCTTCGCGATCTGCCCCACCACCGAGCCGACCGCGCCGGTGGCCGCCGCGACGACGACGGTTTCACCGCTGACCGGTTGGCCGATGTCCAGCAAGCCCATGTAAGCGGTAAAGCCCGGCATGCCCAGCACGCCCAAGGCGCGTGAAGGATGCGGGTCTTCGGGATAGAGCGGTGTCAGCCCCTTGCCGTCCGACAACGCGTAGTCCTGCCAGCCGGTGTAGCCCAGCACCCGATCACCGACCTTGAAGTCGCCGTGCCGGGACGCCTCCACGCGCGACACCGTACCGCCAACCATCACATCGCCGATGGCCACCGGTGCGGCGTACGACGGGCCGTCGCTCATGCGACCTCGCATATAGGGGTCGAGCGAGAGGTACAGCGTGCGCAGTAACACCTGGCCGGCTGCGGGGGGCGGTACCGGCTCGTTCTCGATGCGGAAGTCGGCCGCGGTCGGAGCGCCGCGCGGCCTGGCGTTCAGGACGATGCGGCGATTGACAGTGGTGCTTTGCTGCATGGCACAGGTTCTCTGGTGGGCAGGTCGGTTTACTTCATGGCCTTGACCAGCGCGTCAAAGCGCGCATGAAGCGACTTGTCGTGCGGCGTGACTGGCGGAATCGGCTTCGTGATGCCGAGCAACTGGTACACCGCCATCTGCGCCGCCCGCACCGAGAATTCCACGGTGAAGACGGTGTCCAGCGGGATCTCGACGAACTGGCTGATGAAGGCGAAGTTCTTCGTGCCTGGTGGCACCGGCAGTGGCCGGTCGCCGGGGGCGCGCGGCATGAACATGCTGGTGATGTAGGGCATGCGGCAGGGGATGCAGTTGGCCCTGCCCACACCCGCCACCGTCTCCACGTCGAAGCGCAGGTGGCCGCACAGCTCCAGAAGAATTTCCGCGCCTGTGCAATCGGCCATCGCCTTGGCAACGAAGTTGCCGATGCGGTCCGGGAACAGGCCGTAGCCCCAGAACACCTGCACGTCGGCCGGCTGGTTGGCAAAGTGCGGCTGATGCGCCAGCACGATGGACATCAGCCAGTTCGAGTCCGTGAAGGTCACCAGGCCGCCGGTGCCCGCTTCATTGCCGCTGAAGCGCTGCATCAACTCGAAGAAGGCCGGGTCCTTCAGCGTGACGGTGAACGAGGCCCAGGCTGATTGCGCGATGCAGCTGTTGAACGCTGCGGGCCTGCCGAATGAAGGGCGCCCTTCGGCGAGCTTTTCCCACAAGGTCCAACTGCCCCCGTGGGCTTTCTTCAACTTGGGCGGTGCGATGGTCATCGAGCCCAGGCTGGCGGCGTCGGTCATCGAGCCGTTCTGCACGAAGACCAGATCGTCGTCTTCCAGCTGCAGGATCTCCGCCTGACCGTTCAACCTGCCGTGCAGCGCAATGACCTCGAACCTGCCGTCGACGGTGTGGTGGTCGAGGTCGGTGACCGTGCAGTCGGCTACCAGGCGCACGCCCTGACTCTCCAGCCAGCGCTGCAAGGGCACGACCAGCGAGTCGTACTGGTTCAGCACGGTGCGCTTGACACCCGCCAGCGTCTCGATGCGTGAGAACTCCAGCATGAAGCGGTGCAGGTAGCGCCTGAATTCGACCGCGCTGTGCCAGGGCTGGAAGGCAAAGGTGGTGACCCACATGAACCAGAACTCGGTCTGGAAGAATGCCGGGGACAGGTGGTCGGTGATGCAGCCGCTGCCCAACGCCGACTCTTCGGCATTGGCGAGAGCCAGCAACTCCAGACGGTCGCGCATGGAGAAGCCCATCGATGCCACGGGCACCTTGGCACGGCGGCTGTCGACCAGGCGGGCCCTCGCGTGAGAGACATGCTGCTCGTTAAACTCCCGCGTCTCGTCGAAGACGCTGCGGCCGGGTTGGGCGAGCGACGGGATAGCTTTGAAGAGGTCCCAGGTGCACTCGTAGTTGTCGGTGGTCAGCATGCGGCCGCCGCGCATTGAGTAGCCGCGTTCGGCGTCGCCCGCACCGTCCAGGCTGCCGCCCAACACCGGACCGGCCTCCAGCACCGTGATCCGGCTGCCGGCCATGCCGCCATCGCGGATCAGAAAGGCGGCGGCGGCCAGCGACGCGATGCCTCCGCCAACAAAGTAGGCCTTGCGGGGTGCAGTCATGGTCGCCGCCCTTTGAGTGGCAGTACCCCGTCGACAGGAGGTTCGAGATTCGGTGCACTGCCACGTCGAAGTTAGGCGAAACGCCAAGCGGGGTCGGTGCGGTAGACAACACCCGGATTCGGCGCCGAACGCCACCGCTGCGCCGGGAGCGAATGGGCTGAATGATGTTCATGACGCCACGCTGCCGCAGCGGTGTTCGCTAACGCACAGAGGGTTTGCCTGCAGGACCCCATACTGAAGCTGCCCCGGCGAGCAATCGGTGCCGATACAGGTCGTTGCCAAGTCGAGGATTCCGCGTGGTCACAGTGTCTAGAGTGAGAAAGAACCATTTGCTGGCGGCGCTGCCCGAGGCGGAACTGAAGCGATGGTTGCCGCTGCTCGAGTCCGTCGATCTGCCGCTGGGCCTGGTGTTGTACGAATCTGGCCGGACGCTCGGTCATGTGTACTTTCCGACGACCGCGATCGTGTCCCTGCTGTTCGTGCTCGAAGACGGAGGCTCGGCGGAAATCGCCGTCGTCGGCAGCGAGGGTGTCGTGGGCATCTCGCTGTTCATGGGTGGTGAGAGCACGCCCAGCCGGGCGGTGGTGCAGAGCGCCGGGCGTGGTTTCAGGTTGAGCTCGAAGGCCATCAAGGAAGCCTTCGGCCGCAACGGGCCGGTGATGCACCTGATGCTGCGCTACACGCAGGCGCTCATCACGCAGATGGCGCAGACAGCGGTGTGCAACCGCCACCACACGCTGGACAAGCAGCTGTGCCGCTGGCTGCTGCTGAGCATGGACCGGTTGCAGGGCAACGAGCTGGTGATGACGCAGGAGCTGATCGCCAACATGTTGGGTGTGCGCCGGGAAGGTGTCACAGAAGCTGCCTTGAAGCTGCAGGCCGCCGGGCTCATCCAGTACGCCCGTGGCCACATCACCGTGCTCGACCGCCCTGGCCTGGAGCAGCGCACTTGCGAGTGTTATGGCGTGGTGAAGAAGGAGTACGACCGATTGCTGCCGGCTTTGGAGGCCGTGTAGCACTCGGGTCGACCTACTTCCGGCTGCGCCGTTTTGGCCGGAATTCCGTTCTGCACCGAACAGACCAGCGAACTTCAGGCGTGCACGTTGGCGACGCCCAGCGCTGCCGCCGTGGCGCGTGCGGTCTGGTTTGGAGTCGCCTTGAAAAGATGCCCCGTCATGACCACCGCAGCGGGAACGCCTGTCGCGGACAACCAGAACTCTGAAACGGGTGCCGCACCCGGACTACGGCATGCGGGTCGCCTCGGGTCTCGGAAATCCAGTCGATGAGATCCCAGGCTGCATCCATGAGTCCGCAGGATTCGACAAGTGCGCAAGGCGCCCAGTTGATCGCTGCCGCCACGGCCGCAAAGCCAATCGTCGGTTCGGGTGCGGCCGTTCGGCCCGTGGCAACAAAGGCGGCAACGCAATACATCTGCCCCATGCACGCGCAGATCACGCGCGATGCGCCCGGGGTCTGCCCGATCTGCGGCATGGCCTTGGAGCTGAAGGTGGCTACGGCCGAAGACGAGCCGAACACCGAACTGGCGTCGATGAAGCACCGGCTGTGGTGGACGGCGGGCCCGGCCGCTGTCGTGTTCCCCATCGCCATGTCCGACGTGCTCCCGGGCATGCCAGTGCAGGCCTGGCTCGGTGCGCAGGTCCAGGCGTGGCTGGAATTTGCACTGGCCACCCCGGTGGTGCTCTGGGGCGCGTGGCCCTTCTTTGTGCTTGCCTGGCAGTCGCTGGTCAACCGGCATCTGAACATGTTCATCGTGCGTGCGTGCGCGCGTGCGTGCGCGACGCGTCAGTGAGGTGACGGTGCGCAACATCAAGCGCGGGCTCTTCTTCGCGTTCATCTACAACTTGTTGGGGGTGGCGCTGGCAGCCGGCGTGCTGTACCCGACCTTTGGCATCCTGCTGAGTCCGATGCTGGCTGCGGCGGCCATGAGCCTGAGTTCGCTGTCGGTCATCGCCAACGCGCTTCGGCTGCATCGCTTGAGGCTGTGACGGCCAGCGTTGGCGTCTTGGCCTGACGCGTGTCCACCAGGTCACCGAAATACGCTGCAAGACAGACGCTCAGCGCTGCCTACGTGCAAGCGGCGTTGGCTACCCGGCGCCTGGCATTTGTCGGGTAGCCAAGTCATTTGCATCCGGACGAGGTTCTGGGTGCCCCACCGAACAGACCCATGGCTGGACGGCGCGCAGGCTGCAACGTCCAAACCCTGTCATGGCGACGCTTCAAGCCGGTCCGCGCCGCCCATCACGGCATGAACGCGTTCGACACACCCGTCCCCAAGGGCTACACCGATTGCCTGGCGCTCGCCGTCGGCACACAGAAGGAAGCGGCATGAAAGCACTCGTCTATCTCGGCCCCCACAACAAGGCGCTGCAGGACCGGCCGAAGCCGACCCTGGCGGCACCCACCGACGCCATCGTGAGAGTGACGCGCACCACGATCTGCGGCACCGATCTGCACATCCTGAAAGGCGACGTGCCGACCTGCGCGCCCGGGCGCATCCTGGGGCATGAAGGCGTGGGCATCGTCGATGCCGTCGGTGCCGCCGTCACGGCTTTCAAGGTGGGTGATGCGGTGCTGATCTCCTGCGTCAGCGCCTGCGGCAAATGCGTCAACTGCCGGCGCCAGATGTATTCGCACTGCACCACGGGCGGCTGGATTCTGGGCAACAGCATCGACGGCACGCAGGCCGAATATGTGCGCATCCCGCATGCGGACATGAGCCTGTACCCGATCCCGCCCGGCGCCGACGAGGAAGCGCTGGTCATGGTCAGCGACATCCTGCCCACGGCGATGGAGTGCGGCGTGCTCAACGGCCGCGTGCAGCCGGGCAGCAGCGTGGCCATCGTCGGCTGCGGGCCCATCGGTCTGGCGGCACTGCTGACGGCGAAGTTCTATTCGCCAGCCGAGATCATCGCCATCGACCTGGACGACGGGCGCCTCGCCGTGGCCAAACGCTTCGGCGCCACCTCTACCGTCAACAGCAGCGACGGCAAGGCGAACGAAGCGGTGATGAAGCTGACTGCCCAGCGCGGCGTCGACACCGCCATCGAAGCGGTCGGCGTGCCGGCTACCTTCGAGCTGTGCCAGCAGATCGTCGCGGCCGGCGGCACGATCGCCAACATCGGCGTGCACGGGGTCAAGGTCGACCTGCACCTGGAACAACTCTGGGACCGCAACATCACGATCACGACGCGGCTGGTCGATACGGTCAGCACGCCGATGCTGCTCAAGACGTTGCATGCGCACCAGCTCGATCCGAAGCCGCTGATCACCCACCGCTTCAAGCTTGACCAGATCCTCGACGCCTACGAAACCTTTGCGCATGCGGCCGAAACGCATGCGCTCAAGGTGCTCATCGAGACCTGACGACTCCCGCCCGCGGCTCCGACATTGCATCGGTCCGCCCATCTTCCGCTCACACGAAAGCACTCCATGACTTCTTCCTATCAGAGCATCAACCCCAACACCGGCAAGCTGCTCAAGAGCTATGAGCACCTGACTGCGCCCCAACTCGAAACGTCGCTGGCAGCCGCCGAGAACTGCTTCCAGACCTGGAAGCACAAGAGCTATTCAGAGCGCGCCGTCATCGTCAACAAGGCCGCCACGCTGATGCACGCCCACGTCGATGACTTCGCGAAGCTCGCCACGCTGGACATGGGCAAGCGCATCGATGAAGCGCGCGGCGAAGTGAAGTTCAGCGCCGACATCCTGGCTTACTACGCCAAGCATGCCGAAGACTTCCTCGCGCCGACCAAGCTGCATCCCAAGGTGGGTGAGGCGCACATGGAAAGCTCACCGCTGGGCGTGCTGTTCTGCGTCGAGCCCTGGAACTTTCCGTACTACCAACTCGCGCGCGTCGCCGGGCCGCAGTTGATGGCTGGCAACACGTTGGTGGTCAAGCATGCGGGCTGCGTGCCGCAATGCGCCATCGCGTTCGAGAAGCTGCTGCTCGATGCCGGCGCGCCGGTCGGTGCGTACACCAATTTGCTGATCTCGCACGAGCAGTGCAACAGCGTCATCGACGACCCGCGCATCAAGGGCGTTGCGCTGACCGGCAGCGTTGCAGCGGGCCGCGCGGTGGCGGCACGGGCCGGGCAGAACCTGAAGAAGAGCTCGATGGAGCTCGGCGGCAGCGATGCCTTCATCGTGCTGGACGATGCCGACATGGACCAGGTCATTCCGTGGGCCGTCTGGGGCCGCATGTACAACGGCGGCCAGACCTGCTGCGCGGCCAAGCGCTTCATCGTGCTGGACAAGGTGGCGGACACTTTCCTTGCCAAGTTCAAGGCAGCGCTGGAGGCACTCGTGCCCGGCGACCCGATGGATGAGAAGACCACCCATGGACCGCTGTCCACCGAGGCAGCGCTGGTGCAGTTGCTGGCGCAGGTGGACGTGGCCGTGAAGGGCGGCGCCAAGCTGTTGATGGGCGGCAAGCGCATCAACCGACCGGGCGCGTTCATGCAGACGACCATCCTCACCGACATCGCGCCGAACAACCCAGCGTTTCGCGACGAGTTCTTCGGCCCGGTGGTTTCGTTCTATCGCGTTAAGGACGAGGCAGCGGCGATTGCGTTGGCGAATGACTCCGACTTCGGCCTCGGTGGTTCGGTGTGGACGAAGGACGAAGCACGCGGCAAGCGGATTGCGAGCCAGGTCGACACCGGGATGATGTTCATCAACAACATCGATTGGCTTGACGCCGAGCTGCCCTTCGGCGGCATCAAGAACTCGGGCTACGGGCGTGAGCTGGGCAATATGGGCATCCAGGAATTCGTCAACAAGAAGCTGGTCCGCACGGGCCACTTCAAGGCGCCGGTCTGAGCGGGGAGGTCGTCCGATGAACACTTTCCACAGCAGGGCCGTCGTGACCGAGCCACCGGTCTGGTTCATCACGGGCTGCTCGACTGGCTTCGGCCTTGAGCTGGCCAAACAGGCCATCGAACACGGCTACCGCACGGTGGTCACGGCGCGCGACCCTTCGACGTTGAAGGGCTACGGCGCAACCGCCAACGCGCTGGTGCTCGCGCTCGATGTCACCCAACCCGAACAGGTCGCTGCCGCCATCGATGCAACCTTGGCCCGCTTCGGCCGCATCGACGTGCTGGTCAACAACGCCGGCATCGGTTACTTCGCGGCAGTCGAGGAAAGTGAAGAAGACGAGGTGCGCAAGATGTTCGAGGTCAACGTCTTCGGCACCGGTCGCATGATCTGGGCGGTGCTGCCCGGCATGCGCAAACAGCGGGCCGGCTGCATCGTCAATCTGTCATCGCTGGGCGGGCTGAGCGGATTCCCGGCGCTGGGTTACTACAACGCCACCAAGTTCGCTGTCGAGGGCTTGTCCGCCGCTTTGCGACAGGAGGTAGAGCCGCTCGGCATCCGGGTGATGGTGGTCGAGCCGAGTGGCTTTCGCACCGATTGGGCCGGGCGTTCGGCGAACGAGAGCAAGCACCAGATCGACGACTACGTGGCCACGGCCGGCAGCGTGCGGGCTGCGGTGCGTGCGTCCTCAGGGCACCAGCCGGGCGACCCGGTTCGCGCGGCGAAAGCGATCATCGAGGCGGTGGCGTCGGGCAACCCGCCGCACCACCTGCTGCTCGGCAACGACGCGTTCGAGGGGGCGATGAAGAGGCTCGAACATCTGCGCCGGGACTTCACGGCGGGCGAGGCCGTGGCGCGCCTGGCGGACTTTCCGAACGCCGCGCGGAAGTCAGTGGCATGAAAGCGCCCGATTGCGGCCCTGGCCGGAGCCTGCGATGTACGTGAACGTCGCCGTCATCAAAGAGACCCGGGCCCATGAGCGCCGGGTCGCGCTCATCCCTGCGGTCGTGCCCAAGCTGATCCAACTGGGTGCCAAGCTGCACATGCAGCCTGGCGCGGGAGGCGGCATCGATCTCGACGATGCGGACTACCCGAACGTGGCCTTCATCGCTGACCGCAGTGAGCTGGTCAAGGACGCCGACGTCGTGCTTTGCATTCAGCCGCCAGCGCTTGAAGTGGTCGATGCGATGAAGGAAGGCGCCATCCTCATGTGCTTCGTCTACGCGCACAACGAGCCCGCGTTGGTGAAGCGCCTGCTCGCCCGCAAAATCACCTGCTTTGCGATGGAGCGCGTGCCGCGCATCTCGCGGGCGCAGGCGATGGACGCGCTCTCCAGCCAATCGGCACTCGCCGGCTATTGCGGCGTCACGCTGGGCATGTCGCAGCTCGCTCGCGTGGTGCCCAAGATCACCTCGGCCGCCGGCTCGATCGGCCCGGCCCGCGTCTTGGTGATGGGCCTGGGCGTGGCGGGGCTCGAAGCGATGGCCACGGCGCACCGCCTGGGCGCTGTGGTCGAAGGCTATGACGTTCGCCCGGAAACACGTGAGCAGGCCTTGTCGCTGGGCGCGACCTTCGTCGACACCGGCGTGGACGCGACGGGGCAGGGCGGCTATGCGCGGGCGCTGAATGCCGAGGAGGAGACGAAGGTCGCCGCCGTGCTGACGAAGCACATCCAGTCGGCCGACCTGATCATCACCACCGCGGCGATTCCCGGCAAAGCCTCGCCCAAGCTCATCAGCCACGCGCAGGTCGCGGGCATGAAGGCCGGCGCAGTGATCGTCGATCTCTCTGCCGAAGGCGGCGGCAACTGCGACGACACCCAGCCCGGCGTGACGGTGCAGATCGGTCGGGTCCGCATCGCAGCACCTCTCAATGTGCCGTCGCTGCTCGCCGAAGACGCGAGTGCGCTTTACGCCAAGAACCAGTTCAACCTCCTTGCACTGATGTTGAAGGACAACGTCATCCGCATCGACTGGTCCGACGAGATCCTGGCGAAGACGGTGCTCACGCATGCAGGCGAGGACAAGCGCGCTCCCGCCGAGCAGACCGACAAGCCAAAACGGCAGGGTCTTCCGCACCACGCCGCGGCGTGAGCCATTCCGCAGCACGCCGCAGCGTGAGCCATTCCGCAGCACCCAGGACGCAAGACATGGACTTCAACATCAGCATCGGCGGCTTTGCCGCGCTCTACATCTTCATGCTCGCCGGTTTTGCGGGCTGGGTGATCATCGGCCGCGTGCCGGCCATCCTGCACACGCCGCTGATGTCGGGCTCGAACTTCGTTCACGGCATCGTCGTGGTTGGTGGCATCTACGCACTGCTGAACGCGAGCACCGTGCAGGAGCAGGTGATCGGCTTCATCGCGGTGCTGCTCGGTGCGGGCAATGCCGCAGGCGGCTATGCGGTGACTGACCGCATGCTGGCGATGTTCAAGCCCACAGTTCGTACAGGTAGCCATGCCGGTGCCCCCACGACCCGGCGAAAGGGCAGCGGCGCCACGACGGCGACCGTGAAACCCATCCGCGCGAAGAAGCGCTGAAATGGACAACGCCCTGCTCGCGTCTTTCGTCACAGCCCTGCCGTCGCTCGGCATCGGCACCGTCGATCTCGCCGCGGCCTTTCTGTTCCTGTACGGACTGCACCGCATGGCCTCACCGGTGACGGCATCGTCCGGCATCTTCATGGCCGGCGTCGGCATGGCCGTGGCGGTGCTCGCCAGCTTTCTCTATGCCTTCGATGTCAGCAGCGCGGCACGCCCGCTGTTGATGGCGAACCTGGGCCTGGCCGTGGTGGCCTTGCTGCTGGGCGGCGGTGTGGCCTGGTGGAGCGGCCGCACGGTGGCCATGACGGCCATGCCGCAGATGGTGGCCATCTACAACGGCATGGGCGGCGGCGCCGCAGCCGCCATCGCAGCGGTGGAACTCTTCGGCAGCAAGGCCACAGGTCTGCCTGCGCTGATCGTGACGTTGCTCGGGGCGCTGATCGGCGCGGTGTCCTTTTCCGGCTCGCTCGTTGCCTGGGCCAAGCTCGACGGCGTGATCAACAAGCCGCTGCGCTTCAAGGGCCAGCAGGCGGTCAACGCGCTGGCTTTGGTGGCCACGCTGGCGGTGGGCTGCTTTGTCGCCGTTGCGGGTGCCGACGCCGCGGCCATCTACGGCTTTTTCGGCTGTGCCATTGTGCTGGGCGTGCTGATGACGCTGCCGATCGGCGGCGCCGACATGCCGGTCGTGATCTCGATCTTCAACGCCTTCACCGGCCTGGCGGTGGGCCTCGAAGGCTACGTGCTGCAAAAGCCCACGCTGATGATCGCCGGCATGGTCGTCGGCGCGGCCGGCATGCTGCTGACGCTGCTCATGGCCAAGGCGATGAACCGCTCGGTGAGCAACGTGGTGTTCACCAACTTCGGCGAGGTGGCCAAACACAAGGCCGGCAAGATCAAGGGCGAGCTCAAGCCCACGCAGGCCGGCGACGCCGGCATCGCGATGCGCTACGCCGCCTCGGTGGTCATCGTGCCGGGCTACGGCCTGGCAGTGGCGCAGGGGCAGGGCAAGCTGTTCGAGTTCGTCAAGCTGCTGCAGGCCGGCGGCGTACGGGTGCGATTCGCTGTGCACCCCGTGGCGGGCCGGATGCCGGGGCAGATGGACGTGCTGCTGGCGGAGGCCGGCGTGCCCTACGACATGATCTTCCAGCTCGAGGACATCAACGACGACTTCAAGGCTACCGACGTGGCTTTGGTCATTGGCGCCAACGACGTGGTGAACCCGGCCGCGCGCACCGACAAGGCCTCGCCCATCTTCGGCATGCCCATCCTCAATGCCGACCAGGCCAAACAGGTCTTCGTCGTCAAGCGCGGTGAAGGCAAGGGCTACGTCGGCATCGTCAACGGCCTGTTCTACGGCGACAACTGCCGCATGGTCTACGGCGATGCGCAGGCCGTGCTGATCCAGATGATCGAAGCGGTGCGCGGCCTAGGGCTGCCGGCCGCCGCTTGAAATATCTGCCTGAAACCCATGCCTGATTTCCATTCACTGAAGGACACGCCATGACACGCAAGATGCAGGTCGCCCAGGTCGAGCGATTCGGCCAACCGCTGGTGCTCAAGGAGATCGACGTGCCGACCCCGGGCCCCGGCCAGATCCTGGTGAAGACCGAGGCCTGCGGCGTCTGTCACACCGACCTGCACGCGGCCAGTGGCGATTGGCCGCTGAAGCCGCCGCTGCCCTTCACGCCGGGCCATGAAGGCATCGGCATCGTCAGCGCGCTGGGTGCCGGCGTCACGGCGGTGAAGGAAGGCGACCGCGTCGGTGTGCCCTGGCTGTACTCGGCCTGCGGCCACTGCGAGTTCTGCTTGGCGGCGCAAGAGCCGGTGTGCGCCGAAGCGCAGTTCGGCGGCTACACGAAGAACGGCGGCTTCGCGCAATTCATCGTCGCCGACCCGAACTACGTGGCGCACATCCCGGCCGGCTTGTTGCCGACCGCGGCGGCGCCGTTGATCTGCGCCGGCATCACCTCGTACAAGGGCATCAAGGAAACGCAGGCGCGGCCGGGCGAGTGGATCGTCATCTCCGGCATCGGCGGCCTGGGCCACCTGGGCGTGCAGTACGCCAAGGCGATGGGCCTGCAGGTGTGCGCGGTGGACGTGGCCGACGGCAAACTGCTGCACGCGACGCAGTTGGGCGCCGATGCCGTGGTCAACGCCAAGACCGGCGACCCCGTGGCCGCCGTGAAGAAGATCACCGGCGGCGGCGCGCATGGCGTGCTCATCACCGCGCCGTCGCTGCCGGCCTTCAAACAGGGCGTGGGCATGACGCGCAAGCACGGCACCTGCGTGCTGGTGGGCATTCCGCCGGGCGAGTTTCCGACGCCGCTGTTCGACGTGGTGGCCAACTGCATCACCATCCGGGGCTCGTTCGTGGGCAACCGCCGCGACATGGCCGAGGCGCTGGCCTTCGCCGCTGCAGGCAAGGTCACGGCCGACATCGAGCTGCAGCCGTTGTCCGCGATCAACGACGTCTTCAAGCGGCTGGCGCAGGGCGAGGTGCCGTCCCGCGTGGTGCTCGACTTCGCGCGCGCGTGACCCACGATGCGCCGTCCGGGCTGCCAGACGCCGCAGCCCTGCTGACTGCCAACGAGATGGCCGAGGCGGACCGGCTGACGGTGGCTTGGGGCATCGGCGAGATCCAGTTGATGGAGAACGCCGGCCGCCCGGTAGCGCAGGCGATCATTGATCGCTGGAGCCCGCGTCCGGTGCTGGTGTTGTGCGGCCCGGGCAGCAATGGGGGTGACGGCTTCGTGGTCGCGCGGCGCCTGGCCGAAGCCGACTGGCCGGTGCGCGTGGCGTCCCTCGTGCCGCGCGAACAACTGCGCGGCGCGGCGGCACACCACGCGGCGCTGTGGCGCGGCCCGGTCGAGGCCCTGGCGCCCGGCGCATTGGATGGCATCGAGTTGGTCGTCGACGCCATCTTCGGCGCGGGCCTGAGCCGGCCATTGGAAGGCCCTGCGGCCCAGACGCTGGCTGCGGCTGCGGCACGGAGGCTGACGATCGTTGCCGTCGATGTCCCCAGCGGGCTGATGGGCGACACCGGAGCCTATCTTGGCAACGACGTCGGCGCCGTGGCCGCAGCGCTCACCGTCACTTGCTTTCGCAAGAAGCCTGGCCATCTGCTGCAGCCGGGCCGCAGCCTGTGCGGCGAGCTGATCGTGGCCGACATCGGCACCCCGGCATCGGTGTTCGAGCAGGTCAGACCCGACACCTTCGAGAACGACCCAATCCTGTGGGCCGAGGCCTTGCCCTTGCTGCGCCCAGATGCCAACAAGTACACCCGCGGGCACGCCTTGGTCTGGGGCGGCTGGCCCACCACAGGCGCGGCCCGGATGGCCGCACGCGCAGCTGCGAGGGTGGGTGCGGGTTTGACCACGGTCGCGGTGGACACGAGCGGCGGCGATGCGGCGCTGCAGGTCTATGCCGCGGCGCTCACCAGCATCATGGTCAGCCCCGTCGCCGTGCCCGAAGACCTTGAACGCCTGCTGGCCGACCGCCGGTACTCCGGCTTGTTGATCGGCCCGGGTGCAGGCACCGGGACGGATACACGTGCTCGCGTGTTGGCCATGCTGCAGACGGCTAGCGCAACCGTGCTTGACGCAGATGCGCTGGCGGCTTTCAAGGACGATCCTTCCTCGCTGTTCGGTGCCATCCAGGGCAACATCCAGTGCACTTGCGTGCTGACGCCGCACGAGGGCGAGTTCAGTCGCTTGTTCGCCGGCGTCGCGGACGCGTGCAGCGACAAGCTCACGCGCGGTCGTGCCGCCGCGCGGGCCAGCGGTGCCATCGTCGTACTCAAGGGCAGCGACACCGTGATCGCCGCACCGGATGGCCGCGCCATCATCAACGCCAACGCACCGCCCACGCTGGCCACCGCTGGCGCGGGCGACGTGCTGGCCGGCATGGTTCTGGGCCTGTTGGCGCAGGGCATGGTGCCCTTTCTCGCGGCAGCCGCCGCCGTGTGGATGCACGGTGCGGCGGCGGCGCATTTCGGACCGGGCTTGCTCGCAGAGGATGTGCCGGACCGCCTGCCGGCTGTGTTTCGCAGACTGGCCAGGCTTGCAGCAAGGCGCGAGCGCAACGACGGCAACTGAAAGATTCCGATGCATGCCATGGTGTTGAAGCAATTGGGCAAGCCTCTGGCGTGGACCGAGTTGCCCGACAGGGAGCCCGGCTCGGGCGAGATCCGCGTCAAGGTGACGGCCTGCGGTGTCTGCCGCACCGACCTGCATGTGGTCGACGGCGAACTGCCGCACCCACAAGTGCCCATCATCCCGGGCCACGAGATCGTTGGCCGCATTGATGCTGTCGGTTCAGGCGTCAAGGGCCTGGACCTCGGCCAACGCGTCGGCATCCCCTGGCTAGGCCACACCTGCGGCGTCTGCCCTTACTGCACGATGCAGCGCGAAAACCTGTGCGACCGCCCCCTGTTCACTGGCTACACGCGGGATGGCGGCTTCGCCACGTCCACCGTGGTGGATGCGCGCTTCGCGTTCCCGCTGGGTGAGCATGGCAGCGACGAATCACTCGCGCCCTTGCTCTGCGCCGGCCTGATCGGCTGGCGTGCGCTGGGCATGGCGGGCGACGGGAAGAACCTGGGCCTGTACGGCTTCGGCGCGGCCGCCCACATCCTCGCGCAGGTGGCGACCTGGCAAGGCCGATCGGTGTTCGCGTTCACGCGGCCGGGGGACCGTGCGACGCAAGACTTCGCGCGCAGCCTGGGAGCCACCTGGGCCGGTGGCTCCGACGAGATGCCGCCCCAAATGCTTGACGCGGCCATCATCTTCGCGACCGTCGGTGATCTGGTGCCGCTGGCATTGCGGGCCGTGCGCAAGGGTGGGCGGGTGGTTTGCGCCGGCATCCACATGAGCGACATCCCGAGTTTTGCCTACAGCCTGCTGTGGGAAGAACGCCAGCTGCTGTCGGTGGCCAACCTCACGCGCCAGGACGGGATCGACTTCCTGAGCCAAGTACCCCGCATGGGCATCCTGACAAAGACCACGCCTTACCCGCTACAGCGGGCGAACGAAGCCCTGGCCGACCTGCGCGCGGGAAGGTTCGAAGGCGCTGCCGTGCTGATGCCGTGAGGCCACCTTCTTGCGTTGCCTCAGATGAGGTGCAGGCGCTTGGACTGTTCTGTCAGCTCCAGCCTGAAATCGGGGTGTGCGATGGCGATCAACTCCTGCGCCCGCTGTTTCAGGGACTTGCCACGCAGTTGGGCCACCCCGTACTCGGTCACGACATAGTTGACGTCATTCTTGCTGGTGCTCACGTGCGTGCCGGGGCTCAGCGAAGTCACGATGCGTGAGATCGCGCCGTTCTTGGCCGTGGACGGCAGCACGATGATGGCCTTGCCACCCCGAGAGCGATTGGCCGCGCGCACGAAGTCCGTTTGCCCGCCAGTGCCGGAGTAGGGCGTGTGCGCCAAGCTTTCGGAGCCGCACTGCCCGAGCAGGTCGATCTGCAGGCTGGCATTGATCGAGACCAGCTTGTCGTTCAGCCCTGCGAGTGCCGGATCGTTGGTGTAGTCCACGGGGTGGATCTCCAGCCCCGGGTTGCGATCCATGAAACGGTAGAGCTTGGCGGAGCCCAGCGCGAAGGTGGCCACCATCTTGCCCGGAAGGTAGTTCTTGCGGCGGTTGGTGACGGCACCGCAGTCCACCAGCGACAGGATGCCATCGCCGAGCATCTCCGTATGGATTCCGAGGTCGCGCTTTTGCGTGAGCTGCATGACCACCGCGTCGGGGATCCCGCCGTAGCCGATTTGCAGGGTCGACCCATCGTCGATCAACTCGGCGACGAACTTGCCGATAGCTTCCTGCACCGGCCCGATCATCGGCAGCGCAACTTCCAGAATCGGCGCCTCGCTCTCCACCAGTGCCGTCACCTGCGAGATGTGCACATGGCAATTTCCAAAGGCGAAGGGGACGTTGGGGTTGACCTCGATCACCACCACTCGCGCCTTGGAAATGGCGGCCATGGTGTAGTCGGCCGCCAGGCTGATCGAAAAATAGCCGTGGGCGTCCATCGGCGAGGCCAGTGTGAAAACCGCGTCAGCCGGAATCAGCCCGCTCACGATCTGCGCCGGGATTTCAGAGAAGTGGTTGGGTATGAAGTCGATCCACCCGGCTTGTCCGCCAGCGCGCGTGGCACCTCCGAAGAAGAATGCCACGTGGCGTACGTGTTCGACGGTCGCCGGGTCAATGTAGGCATAGGGGCGGATGGCGAGGATCTGTGCCACCTTCACGTCACGGAACGCATGGCGTTGCTCTGACAGCGCGGTCAGCAGCGCCGGCGGTTCGCCGACGCCGGTGGGAACGATGATCGTGTCCCCGTCATTCACATGACGCATCGCGTCGGTTGCGGTGGCCAACTTGCTACGGTACAAATCGCGGATGGACATGTTGGTCCTTTCTGGTGGTACCGCGCAGGGTCGGTGTTGTCGTGCCATTGTCTCGATGAACTCATGGGCGCCGGCATGAAATTGCGCGTGGCTGGCTCTAAGCCAGTTGCGGCATCGTCAATCCCTCTTGCTGGCCGTGGGGCCGGTCAGTACGCCAGCGTCATCTTGTCGACGACATTGCGCACGCCAGGCATGCCCCAGGCCGAGTTGGTCGCCGTGGCGCGTTCGTCCCAACTGTGAACGCTGCCAGACAGCGTCACATCGCTACCGTGCACCGCGACGAAGACCTTCTTCGCATCGGCGATCGAGGTGCGCTTCAGCGCTGCTTCGATGTCCGACTTGACCGCTGCGGCTGCCATCGACGGTTTGATGGTGATCTCGTTGTTGACGCCTGTGACGCCCGTCAAGGTACGCAAGTTGTCGGCGGCGGCTTGGCGCTGGTATTGCCAATCGACGTCGCCCGAGAGCGTCACGCAACCGGCTTCCACCATCACCTTGATGCGACGGCCGACGGCCAAGGAATATGCCCACTCCAGGATGCTGTGCACCGAATCTGCGATGTCCCCGTCGGACCGCTTTGTCGAACTGGGGAGCTGAACCTTCAGCTCAGTGGTGATGGCCATGACTCCCGAAACGCGCTGTGCAGCTCGCTCGGCATTCCATTTCTCCGCAGAGGAGTCAACCTGACCTGCCAGGGTCACGATGCCGTCCTTGACCTCCACCCCGATGCGGGTGGCATGAACCGAAGGCTCCCATTGGAGTTCGGCCATCACGTCTTGCTGCAGTTGTGAGTCGCTCTTCATGGGGTGGGTTTCAAAAGGGTTGAAGGAGTCTGAGCATCGCCTTGGTCGGGCTTGGCGATCTGTGCGCGGGCGAACACAGGACGCGTGGGTTGATCCCTGTACTTGTCGCGGCCCTGCAAGCTGGGGGAACGCGAGCAATGGATAGGCGCTGGGCGGGGCGTCGAAGATTCTTGGTTCTGGGTGCGACAACGAACAGTGCTGTGTCCCCAGAAAGGTCCACAGTGCCTGATGAACTGGTCTATCGAACTTGCTGGGATGGCGTTTCGCAAGCGGCCGACTTCTGATCGCCCGCGCCGCGCGATCTCGACGCTTGGCACGCTGAAGGGCACTGCAAATCGCATCGTGCGTCGCCTGCATCGTCGTCAGGCCTTCTGTACGGTGGCCTCGTCCGGTGACGAATCAGCGATGCACTCGCCGTGTCTCTGACGACCCCACGGACCTACCGCGACGCAGGCTCGCGTCAGCCCGAGTCGCGCATGCGTGGGTCGAGCGGCAGCGCATTCATCGAATTCGATCATGTCTCGTTCGGCTATGACGGCAGCCATCCCGTCATCCACGACCTCTCGCTGAAGATTCCACGCGGCAAGGTCACCGCGATTCTGGGGAGTTCTGGCTGCGGCAAGACAACGCTGCTGCGCCTCATTGGCGGCTTGGTATCTGCCGATAGTGGGCGCGTGGTTTTCGATGGGACCGTTGTCGATGCGCTCGACAAGGTCGCCCTGTATGGACTGCGTCGTCGCCTCGGGATGCTGTTTCAGTTCGGCGCGCTGTTTACCGACCTGAGCGTGTTCGAGAACGTTGCCTACCCGCTGCGCGAGCACACGGACCTGGCGGAGGAGATGGTGCACGACCTCGTGCTGATGAAGCTCAATGCGGTCGGGCTTCGAGGCGCTGCGGGCCTGAAGATATCTGAGCTTTCAGGCGGCATGGCGCGTCGCGTCGCGTTGGCACGAGCCATCGCGCTAGACCCTGAGCTGATCATGTACGACGAGCCCTTTGCAGGACTAGACCCGATTTCAGTGGGCGTGACGGCCAAGCTGATACGGAGCCTGAACCACGTCACCGGCGCCACATCGATCCTCGTGTCGCACGATATCGCTGAGTGCGTTGCGATCAGCGATCACGTCGTACTGATGGCAGCCCAGGGCCGCGTGGTCATGCAGGGCACTCCCGCCGAGTTGATGGCCTCTCTCGATCCTGAGGCGCATCAGTTCGTGCACGGCGAGCCAGACGGTCCGGTGAAGTTTGACTATCCGGCACCGCCCATCGCGGTCGACTTCGGCGTCGCTGTCTGAACTGCTGTGAACGGGGCCACCTGGGCATGGGCCGCATTCACTGCTCCTTGCCCAGCGCCAATCGGAATTCCTCCAGTTTGGCCTCATACGCTTGCGCCTCGCCGTAATCGAGGAAACGGTTGTAGCGGGCGTGCGTGCCGAGGATCTTGTGTGCGTGCTTGATGGGGCAGAAGTACTGTTCGGTGCGCGCCAGGATCTCGGCCATGTAGCCCATCAGCCCGTTGCCGTACTCACAGTAGGTGCAGTGGAATTTTTCGATGAAGTTGAGATAGCCGAGGTGGCGGCGGTCGAACACGAGGTAGTCGTTGCGCCTGACCTTGGTGATGCCGTAGATCGGAAAGCAGGCCCACTGGTAGAAGCTGACGCAGGCGTCCAGCATCAGCAGCGGAATGACCATGCCGTAGATCAGCGGCCCGGTGATCAGGTTCTGCGGCCGGTCAGTGACGAGCCAGCGAAAGAAGTTCTTCTTGAGTTTGCGATGGGTCTCTCTGACGGAGCGTTCGAACTCGACGCGCTTGCCCTTGAGCTGGAAGAACATCCGGCCTTCCTGCTCGTGGACGGCAGTCCGCAGGTCCGCTTCGAGTGCGGCCATCTGCAGCAGGATCTGATTGATGCGTTCATTCATGGTGTCCGAGCATAGGCTGGCGAGATCGAGAGTGCACTGCAGGCCTTTTGAGGTGGGCGTATGTGGCGTGCGGTGTCGTACAGACCTGGTACTTCCAGTTCCGTACAACGTGTGGGGAAGTCAATTGCCATCGACCCGTCGACGGCGCCAACTCACGAGGACCTCAGCCATGACGAAGAACACTGTCCAATTCACCCTGACCACGTTGGCACTTGCTGTCTCACTGGGTGCCGCAGGCCCCACCTGGGCGCAGGTGGCCGGTGGCACCACCACGGCCACCGTGAGCATTGCCGAGACGACTCAGCTCGCCATGGGCTGGAGCGTCAAGAAGACGCTGATGGGCAAGACCATCTACAACGAAGCGGGCCAGAAGGTCGGCAAGGTGGAAGACTTGATCATTTCGCCCGATCGCAACGTGTCCTACGTCATCGTCGGTGCGGGCGGCTTCATCGGCATCGGGCGTCACGACGTGGCCATTCCCGTGACGCAGATCCAGGACAAGGCCGGCAAGCTCGTGATGGCAGGTGCCACCAAGGAGATGATCAAGGGCATGCCGGCATTCACCTATGCCACGGATACGGCCAAGCGC
>NZ_JBDSQX010000143.1:0-37873 GCF_039929605.1 Roseateles sp. | reverse complement strand
CGCAGAGGGCAGGGAGTGAAGGCAGGGAGGACAGGAAGGCGGGGCGGTATTGCTGGCGGTGGTGCGTTTATCATCCGCACCGCGGTTCAGACGATGCCGAGATGACCGGTGCCGGCCGTAAGGTCGCGGTCTTTCGCGTCCTTGCCATTGAGCTTGATGGACAGGCGCAGGTCGTTGACCGAGTCGGCATTGCGCAGCGCGTCCTCGTAGCTGATCCTGCCGGCTTCGTACAGATCGAACAGCGCCTGGTCGAAGGTCTGCATCCCGAGCTCGCGCGAGCGCTTCATGACCTCCTTGATCTCGGCGACTTCGCCCTTGAAGATCAGGTCGGAAATCAGCGGCGTGTTCAGCAGGATCTCGACCGCAGCGACGCGGCCCTTGCCTTCGCGGCGCGGCAGCAGGCGCTGGCTGATCAGCGCGCGCAGGTTCAGCGAGATGTCCATCAGCAGTTGCTGGCGGCGGTCTTCGGGGAAGAAGTTGATGATGCGGTCCAGCGCCTGGTTGGCGCTGTTGGCGTGCAGCGTGGCCATGCACAGGTGGCCGGTCTCGGCGAAGGCGACGGCATGCTCCATCGTCTCGCGGTCGCGCAGCTCGCCCATCAGGATGACGTCGGGCGCCTGGCGCAGCGAGTTCTTCAGCGCCGCCTCCCAGCTGTCGGTGTCGATGCCCAGCTCGCGCTGCGTGACGATGCAGTTCTTGTGCGGGTGCACGAACTCGATCGGGTCCTCGATGGTCACGATGTGGCCATAGGTTGTCTCGTTGCGCTCGTCGATCATCGCGGCGAGCGACGTGCTCTTGCCCGAGCCGGTCGCGCCGACGACGATGACCAGGCCGCGCTTCTGCTGCACCACCTCGCGCAGCACGACGGGCAGGTCCAGCGACTCGATGGTGGGCAGCACGGACGGGATGGTCCGCAGCACCATGCCGACCTGGCCCTGCTGGATGAAGGCGTTGACGCGGAAGCGCCCGACGCCATGCGGCGAGATCGCGAAGTTGCACTCCTTGGTGCGCTCGAACTCGGCGGCCTGCTTGTCGTTCATGATGGCCCGCGCCAGTTGCAGCGTGTGCTGGCCGGTCAGCGGCTGCGGCGACACCTTGGTCAGCTTGCCGTCCACTTTGATGGCGGGTGGGAACTCGGCCGTCAGGAAGAGGTCGGAGCCCTTGCGCGACAGCATCAGCCGCAGCAGGTCGTTGATGAATTTCGAGGCCTGGTCGCGTTCCATGGTCAATCCGATGCGAAAAGTATTTGGGCCGAGCGCCGGGCTGCTCCCAGCCGGCCCGCGATGCAAATCAATGAGGGCCGCGGCCCGCAGTGATTTGCACCCCCTCGGGGGGCGGTTCGGCGTACTCGCCGAACCGGGGGTGAACAGTGCTAGCCGGGGAAGTTCTCGGGGAACTTGGCTTTTGAGCGGGCTTCCGATGGAGCAATGATGTTGCGGCGGACCAAGTCCGTCAGGTTCTGGTCCAGCGTCTGCATGCCCTGGGCATTGCCGGTCTGGATGGACGAGTACATCTGCGCCACCTTGTTCTCGCGGATCAGATTTCGGATGGCCGAGGTGCCCAGCATGATCTCGTGCGCTGCCACGCGGCCGGTGCCGTCCTTCAACTTGCACAGGCTCTGCGAGATGACGGCGACGAGCGACTCCGACACCATCGCCCGCACCATCTCCTTCTCGGCCGCAGGGAAGACGTCGACGATGCGGTCCACCGTCTTGGCGGCCGACGAGGTGTGCAGCGTGCCGAACACCAAGTGGCCCGTTTCCGCCGCGGTCAGCGCTAGGCGGATGGTTTCCAGGTCGCGCATTTCGCCGACGAGCACGCAGTCCGGGTCTTCACGCAGGGCCGAGCGCAGCGCGTTGGCAAACGAGTGGGTGTGCGGGCCGACCTCGCGTTGGTTGATCAGGCTCTTCTTGGATTCGTGCACGAACTCGATCGGGTCCTCGATGGTGAGGATGTGGCCGTATTCGTTCTCGTTGAGGTGGTTGACCATGCCGGCCAGCGTCGTGCTCTTGCCCGAACCGGTCGGGCCGGTCACCAGTACCATGCCGCGCGGCTTGAGGGCCAGGTCGGCAAAGATCTTGGGCGCGTTGAGTTGCTCCAGGCTGAGAATCTTGCTCGGAATCGTCCGGAACACGGCGCCCGCGCCGCGATTCTGGTTGAAGGCGTTGACGCGGAAACGCGCCAGGCCCTGGATCTCGAAGGAGAAGTCGACCTCCAGCACCTCCTCGTACATCTTGCGCTGGGTGTCGTTCATGATGTCGTAGACCATGTCATGGACCGCGCGGTGGTCCAGGGCCTCGACATTGATGCGGCGCACGTCGCCGTGCACGCGGATCATCGGCGGCAGGCCGGCCGAGAGGTGCAGGTCCGACGCCTTGTTCTTGACCGAAAATGCCAGCAGCTGAGTGATGTCCATGGTGTACCTGTAAAGCTCGGCTGATTATGGCCATCTCAGATTCCCTCCAAGTCATCAAAACACGGATCACTGCGGCATGTGTCGCAGCGGGCCGTGCACCCGACACCGTCAGCCTGCTCGTCGTCAGCAAGACTTTCCCCGGCTCGGCCGTACGGGAAGCCTTCGCGGCCGGTGCGCGCACCTTCGGCGAGAACTACGTGCAGGAGGGCCTGGCCAAGGTCGACGAACTCGCCGACCTGCGCGGCCAGGTCGAGTGGCACCTGATCGGCCCGCTGCAGTCCAACAAGACGCGGCCGGTCGCCGAAGCGTTCGACTGGGTGCATTCGGTGGACCGGCTGAAGATCGCCGAGCGGCTGGCCGAGCAGCGCCCGGCGCAGATGCCGCCGCTCAACGTCTGCCTGCAGGTCAACATCAGCGCCGAGGCCAGCAAGAGCGGGCTGCTGCCGGCCGACGTGGCCGCGCTGGCGCATCGGGTGGCCGCCCTGCCCCGGCTCAAGCTGCGTGGGCTGATGGCGGTACCCGAACCCGGCCCGGGCGCCTTGGCCCAGCACCAGGCGATGGCCGCGCTGTTCGAGGCGCTGAAGGCCGAGGGCCTGGCGCTGGACACGCTGTCGCTCGGCATGAGCGCCGATCTTGAAGACGCCATCCAGGCCGGCTCGACGATGGTGCGCGTCGGCTCGGCCATCTTCGGCAGCCGCTGAACCCGCTCAGCGGGGGCGGATCACGACTTCGGCGGGCTTCAAACCGTCAGACGACACACGCAGCGTCACCGGCCCGGTCGCGCCCGGCTTGAGCTTCACGATCGCCAGCGCCAGCGCGTTGAAGGCCTTGCGCTCGGTGGCGCCAAAGGCGGTGGGGTCGGTCGCGTCGCCGTTGTCGGTGGCGACGATCTCGCCCGGGCCGTCCAGCGTGAAACTGAGCTTGCGTTTGCTGCGCGGCACCGCCTGACCGGCGGCGTCGGCGACGGTGGCGGTCACGAAGGCCAGGTCGCGGCCGTCGGCGGTGATGGCGACTCGGTCGGCAGCGAGCTGCAGACCCTCGGCCGGGCCCGTCGTCGCGACGCGGCTGCGCGCCCATTCCTTGCCGGCCTTGTAGGCCACCACGAGCAGTTCGCCGGGCTCGTAGACGACGTCGTCCCAGCGCAGCCGGTATTCACCCGCCGCCTTGGCCTTGCGGCCCAGCGAGCGGCCGTTGAGGAACAGCTCCGCCTCGTCGCCCGAGGTGTAGACATGCACCGGCGTGACCTGGCCGACGCGCTCCGGCCAGTTCCAGTGCGGCAGGATGTGCGCCATCGGCAGCTCCGGCCGCCAGTGCGCCTGGTAGAGGTAGAAGCGGTCCTTCTTGAAGCCGGCCAGGTCCAGGATGCCGAAGTAGGAACTGCGCGACGGCAGCTGCAGCTTGCCCAGCCGCGCCAGCTCTTCCTTGGCGCGCTCACGCTCCTCGCCGGCCGGGAAGTTCAGCAGGTTGGTGGCGTCATCGTTAAAGGGCGTGGGCTCGCCGAGGTAGTCGAAGCCCGTCCAGACGAACTCGCCCGCGACGAAGCGCTGCTGGTCCTGGGCGCGGAATTCGGCGTCTGGCGTCGTGGCCCAGGGCGGCGCCACGAGGTCGTAGGAGCTGACCTGGAAATTGGCACGGCCCAGCTTCGGGTCGTCGCTCACCGGGAAGACGTATTCGCCGCGCGAGCTGACGGTGGAGGCCGTCTCGCTGCCGTACAGCGGCTGGGCCGGGTTGGCGGCGTGGAACTTGGCGTATTCCTTGGGCTTGTAGTTGTAGCCGAACACGTCCACGGTCTTCTGGAAACCGTTGTAGCCGGCCTGCAGCACGTGGGCCGCCGCCGAGACGAGGCGGGTCGGGTCCTCCCGCTTCACCAGCTCCGCCAGGCGCGTCGACACGGCCGGGCCATCCGCGCGGCCCAGCTCGTGGATCTCGTTGCCGGTGCTCCACAGGATGACCGACGGGTGGTTGCGGTCGCGCCGCACCCAGGCGCGCAGATCGGCTTCGGACCAATCGGCGAAATGCTGGTGGTAGTCCTGGCGCTTCTTGGCCTGGGTCCAGGTGTCGAACAGCTCGTCGACGACGAGCATGCCCATGCGGTCCGTCAGCTCCAGCAGCTCCGGCGCGGGCGGGTTGTGGCTGGTGCGGATGGCGTTGACGCCCATCTCCCGCAGCAGCTCCAGCTGCCGCTCGGCGGCGCGCACGTTGAAGGCAGCGCCCAAGGCGCCCAGGTCGTGGTGCATGCACACGCCCTTCAGGTCGACGCGGCGGCCATTGAGGTGGAAACCGTCGTCCGCCGTGAAGGCGATGCGGCGCACGCCGAAGGGCGTTTCCACGCGGTCGCGCACCGCATTGCCTTGCCTGACCGTGACGACGGCGACATGGCGCTGCGGCGAGCCCACGTCCCACAGCGCCGGCTGGGTCAGCTGCAGGTCGAAGTCCAGCGACGTGCGAGCGCCAGCTTTCAGCGTGCGCGCCTGCTCGCGCGAGCGGGCCAGCGCGGCGCCGACCGGGCGGCCTTGGGCGTCGGCCCGGTAGACCTCCACGCCCACGCTGACCTTGACCGGCGCGCCCGAGGCATTGGCCACCGCCGCCCGCACCGCCACGACAGCGCGCTCGGCCGACACCTCGGGCGTGCGCACGAAGACCTGGCCCGCCGGCACGTGGACGGCGTCGGTACGCGTCAGCCAGACGTGCCGATAGAGGCCACCGCCGGGATACCAGCGTGAGGAGTTGGGTGGGTTGTCGAGCCGGATCGCGAGGCTGTTGTCCGCTCCTGGCTTGAGGCACCCCGTCAGGTCCACCTGGAAGGACGTGTAGCCATACGGCCAGCCGCCCACCAGCCGGCCATTGCAGTAGACGGCGGAGTTCGCCAGCGCGCCGTCGATCTCCAGCACGGTGCGCTGTCCGGCGCCTACGGCCGGCAGCGCCAGGCGCTTGCGGTACCAGCCCACGCCCTGCCAGGGCAGCTTGCCGGTCTCGCCCGGCAGCGCCTGGACGAAGGCGCTCTCCACGCCCCAGTCGTGCGGCAGGTTGAGCAGCCGCCAGCCGGCATCGTCGAACTCGGGCCTGGCGTAGGCCAGCGCCTCGCCGGGCGCCGGCCCGGCCGGCGGCGCGGGCGGCACCGCAGCCAGCAGCGGTGCGGCCGTCGCCAGCAGCCAGGGCTTGAAATCCTGGGCAGGGATGACGGGCGCGCCCGCCGGATCGCCCTGCGTGAAGCGCCAGCCGGCCGACCAGTCCAGCCGCTCGCGCGCTTGCGCCGGTGGGCTGATCGACAAGGCCAGCAAGGCAGCAAGCAGGGGCAGCGGAGCGGAGATCGACATGGTCTGGCCTTGGATGCGAGCGGAGCGCCGCATGCTAGAGGCCAGCCCTGCCCCCACGCGCTGAGGCAACGCTCAAGCCGCTGAGCGAATGCCACACTGCTGCCCATGGCCTCACCCTTGACCGCTGCGCTGGCTGCCAGCCTGTTGATCCTCATCGGCACGGCCCGGGCGGAACCCGTGCCCAACACCCTCGCCCAGCGCGCCCTGGCCTGCACCGGCTGCCACGGCAAAGAGGGCCGCGCGGCGCCCGACGGCTACTACCCGCGCCTGGCGGGCAAGCCGGCGGGCTATCTGCACAACCAACTGCTGAACTTCCGCGACGGCCGGCGCGACTACGGGCTGATGAGCGAGCTGATCGCGCCGCTGTCCGACGCCTACCTGAAGGAGCTAGCCGGGCATTTCGCATCGCTAGACCTGACTTACCCGCCGCCGCAGAAGCCCACGCTGCCCGCACCGGAACTGGCCCGGGCCGAGGCGCTGATCCGCAACGGCGACGCCACCCGCCGCCTGCCCGCCTGCACCGCCTGCCATGGCGAGCGCCTGACTGGCACCCAGCCCACCGTGCCCGGGCTGCTCGGCTTGTCGCGCGACTATCTGAACGGCCAGCTCGGCGCCTGGCGCAGCGGCCAGCGCCGTGCCCAGGCGCCCGACTGCATGGCCGAGATCGCCAAGGCGCTGACCACGGCCGAGATCAACGCGGTGACGCAGTTCCTCGCCGGCCAGGCCATGCCGGCCGACCCTCACCCGGCCGCTGCACTGGCGGCGCCTGCGCCGCTGCGCTGCGGGGGCCTGAAGTGAAGCGCCTGCTCATCGCCGTCGCCGTGATGATCCTGGGCGCGCCCTGGGCGCTGCTGGCCTGGCAGCGCAACCTCTCCGACGCCACGCCGGCGTCCACCGCCCCCGTCAACCTACAGCGCGGCGCCTACCTCGCCGCCGTGGGCAATTGCGCCGGCTGCCACACGGCCCGAGGCGGCGAGCGGCTGGCCGGCGGCCGAGCCATCCCGACGCCCTTCGGCACCGTCTTCTCGGCCAACCTGACGCCCGACGCCACCGGCCTGGCCGGCTGGAGCGCCGACGACTTCTGGCGCGCGCTGCACCTGGGCACAAGCCGCGACGGCCGGCTGCTGGTGCCGGCTCACCCCATCACCAACACCACCCTCGTCACCCGCGAAGACACCGACGCGCTGCACGCCTGGCTGCAGGCCCAGCCGCCGGTGGCCGCCCCGCGCCGCGAGCACGAGTTGCGCGGCGTCTACGGCAGCCAGCTGGCCATCGCTGCGTGGCGGGCGCTGTACTTCAAACCCGGCGTCTACCAACCGGACCCCGCGCAGGACACCGCCTGGAACCGCGGCGCCTACCTCAGCCAGGGCCTGGCCCACTGCAGCGCCTGCCACGCCCGGCGCGACGCCCTGGGTGGTGACCGCGGCGCCGCAGACTTCCGCGGCGGCCTGCTCGCAGGCCTGGGCTGGTGGGCGCCCTCGCTGCACGACCCTGCAGAAGCCGGCGTGCAGCGCTGGCCCGCAGAGACGCTGCAACGCTGGCTACGCGACGGGCATGCCGACAGCCACACCGCCCAGGGTCCGATGGCCGAGGTCGTGCTGGGCAGCACGGCCGCGCTGGACGACGCCGACCTCGCCGCCATGACGACCTATCTGCGCGCCTTGCCCGAACAGACCGCCGACCGACCCGAAGGTGCTCTGCCGAGCTCCCGCCGCCGGGAGTTGGGCGCCGGCCTCTACCGCGAGCATTGCGCCGCCTGCCACGGCGCCAACGGCGAAGGCCGGCGCGATGAAGCCGGCGCCCTGGCCTACCCGGCACTGGCCGGCAGCCGCCTCGTCACCCAGGCCAGCGCGGCCAACCTGATCCGCCTCATCGAGCGCGGCGGCTTCGCGCCGGCCACGCCCGGCCACCCGCAGCCCTACGGCATGCCGCCCTTTGCCGGCGTGCTGGGCGCCGAGGACCTGGCCGCGCTGGCCAGCCATCTGCGCCAGGCTTTCGGGCACCGCGCGGGCGAAATCGACACCGTCGAAGTGTTGCGTCAGCGCGCGGCAACCGCTTCACATTGATTCACGAAGCCCCGGGGCGAGAGGCCGTCGTGAACGACTTCACGGCAAGCGTGAAGACGCCGGAAGCAAATGGTCACAGGTCGCGACACACTGCGCGGCGGCCCGTCGCTGGGGCAGCCAAGTATTGGCATGCGGGCCTACAGTCCATTTTGGACCCGAAGCGGCACGGGCCACCGGTACACGAAGACCACGACAAGGAATAGAACCGAATGAACTTCCTGACGCAATTGCGCATCGGCCAGCGCCTGGCCGTTAGCTTTGGCCTGCTGATCGTGCTGCTGATCGCCATCGGCTTTTTTGGTGCCAACAACGCCAGTCGTCTGGCCGGCGATCTGGACCGCACCGCCAATTCCAGCCTCGTGAAGATCGGGGCCGCCAATGTGTTGGAAAGCCAGATCAACATCATCTCGCGCGCCGTGCGCGACCTGCTGCTGCTGGACACGGCGGGCGCCATCAAGAAGCAGAAGACAGCCATCGCCGATGCGCTGAAAGAGTCTGACAAGCAGCTGAACGAACTGGAAGCCGCCGCTGCGGAGGGCTCGGAGAAGAGCGTCGTGACCGAGGTGCGTGACCAGAAGGTCAAGTTCCTGACGGCGCTGGAAAAGTTCCAGAAGATCCAGGCCGACGGCAGCCCCGACGAAGCGCGCGAAAGCCTGATCACCGACCTTCGCCCCGCCCAGGCGGCGCTGCAAAAGGGCCTGAAGGATCTGGTCGACATGCAGTTCAGCAGCGCCAAGGCACTCGCCACCTCCGGCGGTGAACTGGCCCGTCGCTCGGTCATGCTGACCGTACTGCTGGTGGCCGTGGCGGCCGCCATCGGCATTGGCGGCGGCGTCGTCATCTCCCGCTCCATCGTGGCACCGGCGCGCCGCGCCCAGGCTGCTGCCGAAGCCATCCGTGACGGCGACCTGACGCAGGACATCCAGGTCGAAGGCCGCGACGAACTGAGCCAGATGCTGCAGGCCATGAAGGACATGCAGACCGCGCTGTCCGGCGTCGTGCGCGACGTATCAACCGCCGCCAGCGAGGTGGCCCAGAACTCCGGCACCATCGCCGACAGCAACGCCAACCTGGCCGATCGCACCAACCGCTCGGCCGCCAGCCTGCAGAACACGGCCGCGTCGGTCGAAGAGATCGCCTCCACGCTCAAGGGTGCCAGCGACCTGACTCGCCGCGCCGCCGGCATCGCCATCACGGCCCGCCAAGCTGCCAGCAATGGCGGCGCCGTCGTCTCCAAGGTCGTCGAAACCATGGAAGAGATCAGCGCCAGCTCCAAGAAGATCGGCGACATCATCGGCGTCATCGACGGCATCGCCTTCCAGACCAACATCCTCGCGCTGAACGCTGCGGTGGAAGCCGCCCGCGCCGGCGAGCATGGCCGCGGCTTTGCGGTCGTGGCGTCGGAAGTGCGGGCGCTGGCTCAGCGCTCGGCCGGTGCCGCCAAGGAAATCAAGGTGCTGATCCAGGAATCGACCGTCAAGGTCGAGAACGGCACCAAGCTGGTCAACAACGCCGGCGTCACCATCCGCAGCGTCGTCGACGAAGTGAACAACATGGGCCAGCTGATCGAGGAAATCTCGCACTCGGCCCACGAGCAGGCCGCAGGTGTCGGCATCGTCAACGGTGCGATGAACGAACTGGACCGCGCCACGCAGCAGAACACCACGCTGGTGGGCGACCTGAGCCGCTCGGCCGACGCGCTGCGCGACAGCTCCACCCGCCTGATCGACGCCGTCGGCTTCTTCCGCGCGGCCTGAACCTCCTGAACCTCATCCCTCACTTGCAAAGGTTCGCCATGTCCTTCCTGCGTTCCGCCACCGTCTTCGTCGCCACCCTGATGCTGGCCATGGCCGCCCACGCCGTGCCCAAGGTCATCAAGAAAGTGCCACCTGAGTTCCCGGCCGAAGCCTCCAAGAAGGGCATCTCGACCGGCTCCGTCAAGGCCAAGCTCAACATCGAGGCCGACGGCAAGGTCAGCAGCGTCGAAATCGTCGAGGCCGAACCCAAGCGCGTCTTCGACCGCGCCGTGATCGCGGCGCTGATGGAATGGAAGTTCGAGCCGGGCGAGAAGACCAGCCACGAAGTGAAGTTGGTTTTCAAGAACGAGGACTAGAAGCCGAGTGCTACCGCCTCGTCAGGGGCGCTACGTCAGCTGGTTTCTCTGCGGCCTGCCACCAGCGCACGCCGCCCACCGTCAGCATCAAAACGATCACGGCGCCGGCCGCCCAGCCGAGGCGCCGTTTTCTTTGGGCACGCTGCACCCTCGCCTGCCCCACGCCGGTCGCTTCGCGCAGTGCCGATCCCTCCGCTGCGGCCGGCCGGCGCTTCAGGTTCACCGCCTGCTTGCGCCCGTCACGGCCGGTGACGATTTCAAAGCTCAGGGGCTCGTCCAGCCGAGGCCCCTCCCCATCGGTCGGGAATGCGCCCAGGCCCACAAACACCTCGTCGCCGCCGTCCACGGGGTGGATGGTGCCGTAACCGGCATCCGGGTTCCAGGCACTTAGAACACCTTCGAATCTCATACAGACCTCTATCGCGCAAGCCTGCAATCTTGGGGGTTGCGGGTGCTGACGTGGCAACGGGATGTAAGCCCACGACAATCCAGCCCTTCGCACAAACCCGCTCGCGCATGTCCATCAACTGGTTTCCCGGCCACATGAACTCCACCCGCCAGGCGATCAAGGATCGCGTCAAGGCGGGGCTGGACGTGGTCATCGAGCTGCTCGACGCGCGCCTGCCCGGCTCCAGCAGCAACCCGCTGCTGGCCGCCCTCACGACCGGCCGCCCATCGCTGAAGGTGCTGAACAAGCAGGACCTGGCCGACGCCGCCCAGACGGCCGCCTGGCTGGACTTCTACAACGCCCAGCCGCACACCCGCGCCATCCCGCTGGACGCGGGCGAGAAAACCCCGGCGCGCGCCCTCATCAAGGCTTGCCGCGAGCTCGCCCCCTTGCGCGGCGACATCCACAAGCCGCTGCGCGTGCTGATCTGCGGCATCCCCAACGTGGGCAAGAGCACGCTGATCAACACCCTGGTGGGCAAGCGCGCCGCCAAGACGGGCGACGAGCCCGGCATCACCAAGCTGGAACAGAAGTTCGTGCTGGAAAACGGCTTCTACCTGTTCGACACGCCCGGCATGCTGTGGCCGCGCATCTCCATCGAGCAGAGCGGCTACAACCTCGCGGCCAGCGGCGCCATCGGCCGCAATGCCTTCGACGAGGAGGAAGTGGCGCTGGAGCTGATCACCACGCTCAAGCGCCGCTATCCCGAGCAGTTGCAGGCTCGCTATGGCCTGACCGAGCTGGGCGCGGAAGACGCCGTGCTGGAAGCCATTGGCCTGAAGCGCGGCGCCAAGGTCCGCGGCGGCGCGGTGCAGATGCACAAGGCCGCCGAGGCACTGCTGATCGACTACCGGCAAGGCCTGCTCGGCCGCATCACGCTGGAGACGCCCGACGAGATGGCGGCCTGGCGCCGCGAGGCTGCCGAAGACGAGGCCCGCAAGGCCGCCGAACGCGACGCCGCACAGGCGGCCGAGAAGGTCAAGCGCAACGGCAGGCGCAAGGCGTCCAGCGGCGAGGCGTGATTTCCCGGGTTTGACCGGCCCGGGCACCCGCCTATGCTGGGCCCATGACCCGCCTATCCCTGCTGGACCTCGCCTTCTTCATCGCCGAGAGCGAGGCCAGCCCCAAGCATGTGGCCGGGCTGCACATCCACCGCATCCCCAAAGGCGGCGGCGCCAACTTCGCCAAGCAGCTCTTCGAGGACTTCCTGGCGCAGACCGACGTCGAGCCGCCGTTCGATCAAGTCATCCATTTCCTGTCCGCCGGGCTGATGCCAAGCTGGAGCGCGGCTGAGGCGGTGAACCTGACGCAGCACGTCTTCTTCCACAAGCTCAAGGCCGGCGCCAACGACCGCGAGGCCCTCTACGCGCTAACGTCTCAGCTGCATGAACCCCTGCTGGACCGGAGCCGGCCGCTGTGGGCAGTGCATGTCATCGCGGGCCTGTGGGACAAGCAGTTCGCCGTCTACTACAAGATGCACCACGCGGTCGCCGACGGCATCACGATGATGCGCTGGGGCATGGCCTCGCTGCGCACGACGCCGGACGACCTGACCGTCACGCCTGTCTGGACCTTCGACCACACGCACCGTGGCGACAGAAGCCGCAAGAAGCGGCTGGACCAGGCCGTCGCAGGCACGGTCTGGAAGCAGCTCACCGCCAACAGCAAGCGCGCCGTCGGCATCGGCCGGCTCACGGCCATGCTGGGGCTGGAAGCCGTCAAGCTGACCAAGAATGCCATCGCCCTGCCCTTCAAGGCCAGCGGCGCTACGCCCTTCACCGGCAACGCGACGCCGGGCCGCCAGTTCGCCACCGCCGCCGTGCCCATGGCCCGCATCGACGCCATCCGCAAGGTGGCCCGCGCCACGCTCAACCATGTGGCGCTGACCTGCCTGGACGGCGCCATGCACCGCTACCTGGCCGACGAAGGCATTGCGCTGGACCGGCCCATCACCATTCAGATGCCGGTCAACCTGCGCCCCGAGGGAAGCCCCGGCGAGAAGGCCGGCGGCAACAAGATCGGCATCATCCTCGTCGACCTGTCGCCGCCCACCGACGACGCCTACGTGCGCCTGCGCAACGTCGGCTACTCGCTGCGCAATGTGCGCGCCATGATCGACTCGGTCTCGCCTGAGGCCGTCGAGACCTACACCATCCTCACCGGCCTGCTCGGCCAGATCGCCGGCATGTTGAAGCTGGCCGACGTCGTCACGCCGCTGGGCAACACGCTGGTGTCCAACGTGCCGGGGCCTGCGGCCAAGCTCTACCTGAAGGGCGCCGAGCTGACCGAGATGCACCCGGTGTCGACGCTGCCGGCCACGCACCTGCTCAACATCACGCTGTTCAGCTACGCCGGCACGCTCTCCTTCGGTTTCATCGCGACGGACGCGCTGCCCAACCTCGCTCGGCTCGCCGCTTACGTTGACGAAGAGATCACGGCGCTGGAAAAAGCCGTGGGCATTGCATGACATTCGACGCCTACCTCTTCGACCACTGCCGCACGCCGCGCGGCAAGGGCAAGCCCGAAGGTAGCCTGCACACGGCCACGCCGATCTGGTTGCTGCGCACACTGCTGCAGGCCCTGCGCGAACGCAATGGGCTGGACACGGCGCTGGTCGACGATGTCGTGCTCGGCTGCGTGACGCCCATCGGCGAGCAGGGCGGCGACATCGCGCGCATCGCCGTGCTGGACGCGGGCTGGGCCGAGTCGGTGGCCGGCGTCACGCAGTCACGCTTCTGCGCGTCGGGGCTGGAGAGCGTCAACCTCGCCGCCGCCAAGGTGGCCAGCGGCTTCGAGCGGCTGGTGGTGGCCGGCGGCGTGGAGAGCATGAGCCGCGTGCCCATGGGCAGCGACGGCGGCGCCTGGCTGCTGGACGAGCGCGTCGTGCAGGCGATCGGCCTGGTGCCGCAGGGCATCGGTGCCGACCTGATCGCGACGCTGGAAGGCTTCTCGCGCGGCGAGCTGGACGCCTACGCCGCCCGCTCCCACCAACGCGCTGCTGCCGCACGCGCCGAAGGCCGCTTTGCGCGCGCCCTTGTGGCTGTGCATGACGAGGCCGGCGCGCTGCTGCTGGCCGAGGACGAAACCATTCGCCCGCAGACTTCCGTCGAAACGCTGGCCGCGCTGAATCCGGCCTTCCTCAAGCTCGGCACCAGATTCGACGCGCTGGCCCTGCGCAAGTACCCGCAGGCAGCGGCCATCGAGCACCGCCACCATGCCGGCAATTCATCAGGCATCGTCGACGGCGCAGCGCTGATGCTGGTCGGCTCCCGGGCCGGTGGCGAGGCGGCGGGTTTGAAACCGCGTGCCCGCATCCGCGCCGCCGCTGTCACCGGCAGCGAGCCGACCATCATGCTGACCGGCACGACGCCGGCCTGCCACAAGGCGCTGAAGCAAGCCGGCATGCAGCCGGGCGACATCGACCTGTGGGAGATCAACGAGGCCTTTGCTGCCGTGCCGATGAAGACGGCGCGCGACCTCGGGTTGGACATGGACCGAGTCAACGTCAACGGCGGCGCCATCGCGCTCGGCCACCCGCTGGGAGCAACCGGCGCCATGTTGCTGGGCACGCTGCTCGACGAGTTGGAACGGCGCGATCTTCAGACCGGCGCCGTGACGCTGTGCGTGGGCGGTGGCATGGGCATCGCCACCGTCATCGAGCGCGTCTAGGAGGTTGTCGGGCTTTGGGTCGGGTGCGCCCGACCCAAGGCCCGAAAGCCTCCTAGTAACGCCGGCCGGGCTGCTCGTAGCCTCGACCGCGGTCGTAGGAGTCGTCGTAGTGGCGGTAGCGGTCGCCGCCGTGATAGCCGCCGTGCCGGGCCGGCACGATGATGCAGCCCGAAAGCAGCACCGCGGATGAGATCAGGGCAATGGCCAGGGCCAGTCGTTTCATGAGTCAACTCCAGGCTGCAAAGATGCAGCTGCCCGTCCTTAACCGTACGGCGCGTCACCAGGATGACGGACTCACAGAGAGTTACTTCGCGTCCAGAGCCCGATATCCTGCGAGCCTCGAACTCCTGAGGACACCATGAAACGATTGCTGATATCCCTGCTCTTGGTCGGCTTGGCCGGCTGCGCCGCGCCGCCGCAGACCAACGACCCGGTCACGGCCGGCACGATCTGCGAGCGCGAGGTCCGCGTCGGCAGTGCCCTGCCGGTCACGCGCTGCACCACCGCTGAGCAGCGTGAGGCCGACCGGCGTGCCGCCGAGGCCGCCGGAAACACCGTCCGGCCGGCCACGGCCAAGATGCCAGGGAGTGGCTCCTGACCAGGATCAGCCGCGCGAGTCCCGCAGCACCGTCACCAGCAGCAGCATGCCGGCCAGCATCACGCCGGCCGTCAGCCACAGCGCGGCGTTGAAGCTGCCGCTGGCTTCCACCATGCGGCCCGTCAGTGCCGGCGCGCTGACCTGAGCTACGCCGTAGCTCAGCGTCAGCCGCGCCATTGCCTTGCCGGGATTGGCGGGTGAGCGGCGGCCGACGAGGGCCAGCGTCAGGCTGACGATGCCGATGAAGGTCGCGCCGTAAAGCAGCGCACCCAGCAACGCGGCGGCCAGCCCGCTGAAGAGCGCGGGTAGCAGCACGCCGACGATCTGCACGCCGAAGGCGATCAGCAGCGCGCCGACATCGCCGGTGCGCCGCGCGATGCGGTCCCACACGAACACCGCCGGCGTGGCCGCCAGGCCGACGAGCAACCAGGCCCACGGCCCCTGGCCCGCCAGCAACGGTTGCTTCTCGACGATGGCGACGGTGAAGGTCGCGTTGATGACAAAGCCCCAGCCGGCGCAGAAATAGGCGGCCACCATCAGCGCCATCCAGCGTCGGCTCGGCGCCTCGCCCGCAGCGGACCTGGCCGGCGGCGGCGGCACCGGCGGGCGCCACAGCCAGGCGGGGATCAGGAAGGCCAGGCCGAGCAGCGCAAAGCCCTGCCATTGCACGGCCCAGTCAAGGTGCAAGCCCGTCATGCCCAGGGCGCCCACGGCGGACACGACGATGCCCAGGCCCAGGCCGATGAAGTACAGGCCCAGCTCCGGCCGGCGCCCCGAGCGCATCAACCAGCCTTGCACCAGCCCTGAGCCGAGCAGCATGCCGGCCGCGCCGCACAGGCCGCCGACGTAGCGCGACAGGGCCCAGCCGCTGAAGGACGTGCCCAGCCCCATCAGCGCCGTGATGACGAGGGCCAGCGGCAGCGCCCAGACGTAGAGGCGTTGGCGCCAGACCGGGCTTTCGATCCACGCCGCCAGCAGCGCGCCGCTCATGTAGCCGGCGTAGTTGATGCCCGCCAGCAGCCCGCCGTCGGCCACGCCGAGGCCGGCCTGGGCGTGCATCTGCGGCAGCAGCGGCGTGTAGGCAAAGCGGGCCAGGCCGATGGTCAGCACCAGCGCGCAGACGCCGCCCAGCAGCACCTGCCAGGCTTGCAGACGGGGCGGCTCGATGGCGGTGTGGGGCATGGGCCGCAGGTTACGCGAGGGCGCGACGGCGCTTGCCTGCGGGGGCTTGCAATGCGCGCCGCCGGGCCCAGTTGCCGAGCATGCCGCTGCTTATCTGCTTCGCCCTCGTCCTGCTGGCCGCCGCAGCAATAGCGCTGTGGCCGCTGTGGGTGAGGGGGCGGCGCGAGCGCATTGCCGGCCGGCCCTTCCCGCCAGCGTGGCGGCGGCTGCTGCGCCGGCATGTGCCGCTGGTGTCGCGGCTGCCGGCGCGCCAGCAGCTCAAGCTCAAGGGGCTGATGCAGGTCTTCCTGGCCGAGAAGTCCATCCTCGGCTGCGGCGGCCTGCGGGTGACGGACGAGATGCGCGTCACCATCGCCGCGCTGGCCTGCCTGCCGCTGCTGGGTGCGGCGCGCGGCGTCTACCCGGCACTGCGCCAGGTGCTGCTCTACCCCGGCGCCTTCGTCGTGGACCGGCCTGTGACCGAGGGCGGCGTGCAGTCAGACCAGCGCCGTGTGCTGGCCGGCGAGAGCTGGAGCCAAGGCCAGGTGCTGCTGGCCTGGGATGAGGTCAGGCGCGGCGCGTCAACGCCGGGCGACGGCCACAACGTCGTCATCCACGAGTTCGCCCACCAGTTGGACCAGGCCGGTGGCCGGGCCAATGGCGCACCGGCCCTGCCGACAGCCGAGGCCTACCGGCGCTGGTCGACCGTGATGCAGAACGAGTTCGACGCGTTGCGCTGGAAGCTCGCGCGGGGCGAACCCAGCCTCATCGACGCCTACGGCGCGACGGACCCGGCGGAGTTCTTCGCTGTCATCAGCGAGCTGTTCTTCGAGCGGCCCATTGAGCTGGCTGCGGATCACCCGGCGCTGTACGGCGAGCTGAGTGGCTACTACCGGCTGGACCCGACCGGCTGGGTCTAGCCAGCAACCGGAAGATCAGAAGCCCAGACTGGCCAGCAGGTCGTCCACATCGTCTTGCTTGAGCGCCTTGTCGGGCGTCTGCACACCACCGAGTTCAGCGGACGCAGCGCCAGCCACGGGCGCGGGCAGCGACGAGATCAGATCCTTGAGCGGCGGCTCGGCGCGCTCCAGCATCTTGCTGACCTTGTTGATGACCTGGCCGGAGAGATCCTGGAAGTCTTGCGACATCATGATCTCGGTGTGCAGCGACTTCTCGCGCGCGGCAAAGCTGGCGGCATCGGCCGCGTAGGCGGCGCACAGTTTCATCACTGCACGCGCACGGTCGGGGCTGATGTTGCTGGACAAGGCCAGCCGGTTCAGCGCGTCGGACAGCGCGCGGCCCTTCTTGCGCACGGCTTCAGCGTCGTCCTGGGCGGCTTCCACCAGGTTCAGCACCTTGGTGGCGGCCTGCTCCGTCATGCTGCGCACGTAGGCCAGGCGCTCGCGGGCATCCGGCAGTTCCTCGACGACCGCCTGCAGGATCTGGGCTGCGTCGGCTCGGATCGAGGCCTGGATGGATGCATCGGACATTGGGGGCTCCCTGGCAACACCCGTCCACGCGACAGGGCGAAGGCAGTTTAGGACTGCGCCCTGCGGCCGCGCAGAGGTGAGCACGCTGTGAGCGAGGCCTTTGTCACGGCCGATGCAAACGTGTTCCTGGCCCCGCCAGCAAGGCTCGCAGCGCGGCGACCTGGGGGCCGCCCAGGCGCCCGGCGGCCTCGGCCAGCGCGAGCTGGCGCCGGCCGAGCGCCAGCAATAAATCGTTGTCCAGACCGGCAGAGGCCAGCGCCTCCAGGTGGCGGGCCAGCACGCGGGTGTCGCCCCGCGCGACGGGGCCAGACACCGCACCGGCCAGGCCACGCAAAGCGGCGGTGTCCAGCGCGCCGCGCGTCAGCGGCAGCAGCGCCGGCAAGGCGTCGTCGGCTGCCAGGCCGGCAGCGGCCCACAGCGCGCTGGCTTCGGCCAGCACGGCCAGCACGCCGCTGGCGGCGAGGTTGGCGGCGGCGTGGTACGCGGCACGGGCCTGTGCGCCCATGGGCGACGGCAAGATCAGCGGGATGAGGCCGAGGCGTTCGGCCAAGGCCTGCAGTTCGCGGCGACGGACGCCATCGGCTTCGATGCCGACATGCACACCGGCGAGGTCGGCGTCACCAGCGAGCAGCTTCAGCGGATGAAAGCTGGCCGCCGCCGGCGCGGGCGCCAACGCGGTGAGCGGAGTCGCGCCGCTGCAATGCAGCGCGAGCTGGCCGGTGCGCCAGGGCAATGCCGCAGCGGTAGCAGCGATGTGGTCATCGGGGACGGTCAGCCAGACCCAGTCGGCCGAACGCGCCGCGTCAGCCACGGCGGCAGCGCCGTCGGCACGGCGGGCAATGACGACCTCCTCGCCCGCCGCCTGCAACGCCGGCACCAGCGCCTTCGCCATGCGCCCATAGCCGATCACCGCGTGTGTCACGACTCTCAGGGCTTGACGAACTTCAGCGTCATGCGGTCGCTCTCACCGATGGCCTGGTACTTGGCGCGGTCCTTGTCCTTGAGCGCGTAGGTGGGCGGCAGTGTCCAGACGCCTTCCGGGTGATCGGCGGTGTCCTTGGGATTGGCATTGACCTCGCTCCTGCCGGCCAGCTTGAAGCCCGCAGCTTCGGCGAACTTGATGACAACCGCCTCCTGCACATAGCCGCTCGGGGCCTTGGCGTCCTGGGCGCGCGAAGCGGGCAAGCGGTGCTCCTCGACGCCCAATGTGCCGCCCGGCTTCAGCGCCTTGAAGGCCGCGTTGAAGACGTCCTGGGCCTTGCCGCCGTTCATCCAGTTGTGCACGTTGCGGAAGGTCAGCACCACGTCGGCGCTGCCGGGCGGCGCGATGTCGAACAGGCCCTTGGCGGGGTCGAAGGTGGTGATCTTGACCTTGCCGTAGACGCCCATCGAATCCATCTTGGCCTTGAAGCGGGCGCCGCCGCCGTCGGCCGCGTAGAGCTGGCCGGCGTCGCGCAGATAGGGCGCCAGGATCTCGGTGAACCAGCCACCGCCGGGCACCAGCTCGACGACGGTGTCGGTCGGCTTGACACCGAAGAAGCTCAGCGTCTCGTAGGGGTGGCGCGAGGCGTCGCGGGCGACGTTGCCCACCAAGCGATTGTCGGCCGCGACGGCGGCCTTCAGCGGGTCCTGGCCCTGGGCCTGTGCGCCTGCGGCGGCCAGGGCGAGGGTGGCGATCAACCAAGTCTTCATGGGGGGTGTCTCCTTTGGGAGCGGGCAGTATCCGCGCCCGTCAAAGCCCCTGACGAAGGTCAGCGCTTGAAGGCGGGCGACGCCGACCGCCTCGGGTCAACGCACGGGGCCAGCTGCGCGCGCCGCATCGGCCTTGCGCCGAGCTCAGCAGCACGGCGACAGCGGGCCGGCCTGCCGTCTGACACCGGCGCAATGCGCGCCCACCTAGGCTCGCTATACGCATCTTTTGCGTCTCGACCATGCCGCCCACCGCCGCCACTGCAACCGCCACCGCCGCCACGGCCTCTGCCGCCGACGCGCCCTCCGCCTGGGGGCGCTTTCTCGTCGTTGCCCGACCCTACTGGATGGGCGACCGCAAGCGCGTCGCCTGGGCCGTGCTGGTAAGCCTCGTCGTGCTGATGCTGCTGGACACGCAGCTTGCCGTGCTCGTCAACCGGCAGACCGGCGAGCTGACCTCGGCGCTGTCGGCGCGCAATGAAGAACGCTTCTGGGAAGCCGTGCGCGGCATGCTGTGGGTGGTGGGATTTGCGGTGCCCGTCTACGCCATCTACTACGCCGCGCGTGACGCCTATGCCAACGACTGGCGGCGCTGGCTCACGCATCGCTTCCTGGACGCCTATCTCGGCGACCGCGCCTACTTCCGCCTGGCCGGTGTCGACAATCCCGACCAGCGCATCGCCGAGGACGTCAACACCTTCACCGGCCGCTCGCTGAACTTCCTGCTCATCCTGCTCGGCTCGGCGATGCAGCTCGTCGCCTTCAGCACGGTGCTGTGGGGCCTGTCCAAGATGCTGGTGGGTTTTCTGATCGCCTACGCGCTGGTGGGCACGGCGCTGTCCATGCTGATCTTCGCGCGGCCGTTGATCCGGCTGAACTTCTGGCAGCTCAAGCGCGAGGCGGACTTCCGCTTCCGGCTGATGCGGCTGCGCGAGAACGCCGAGTCCATCGCCTTCTACCGCGGCGAGAAGCAGGAGCGCCACCAGCTCGACCAACGCCTGCGCGCAACGCTGCTCAACACCAAGAAGATGATCCGCGCGCAGTTCATGCTGAACCTGTTCCAGCGCTCCTTCAGCCAGCTGAGCCTGCTCGTGCCCTTCGTCGTGCTGGCCGGCCAGGTGCTGGCCGGCGAGCTGGAAGTGGGCCAGGCCGTGCAGGCCGGCGGCGCCTTCGCGGCGGTGCTGAGCGCGGTGTCCCTCATCGTCGACAACTTCGACAGCCTCTCCCGCTTCGTGGCCGGCATCGACCGCCTGCACGTGATGGCCCAGAAGCTGGAAGAAGCACCGCCCACCGCCGGCATCGAGCTGAAGCCGGCGCAGGACCTGAAGCTGTCCCACCTGACCGTAAAGGCACCCGAGGGCGACCGCGTCTTCGTGAAAAACCTGTCGCTCAGCGTGCCGGCCGGCGAGTCATTGCTCATCACCGGGGCCAGCGGCACCGGCAAGAGTTCACTGCTGCGCGCCATCGCGGGCCTGTGGACGCAGGGCAGCGGCACCATCGACCAGCCGCCGCAGGACGACGTCTTCTTCCTGCCGCAGCGGCCCTATCTGCAAGTCGGCTCGCTGCGCAGCCAGCTCATCTACCCCAGCACCCACAGCAAGCTCGACGACGCGGCGCTGCTGAAGGTGCTGGATGACGTGCAGCTGCGCCACCTCTGCGAGACCGACAACGGCCTGGACCGCAGCGAGGACTGGGAGAAGCTGCTCAGTGGCGGCGAGCAGCAGCGCCTGGCCTTTGCGCGGCTGCTGGTGCATGCGCCGAAGGTGGCCATCCTCGACGAGGCCACCAGCGCGCTGGACGACGCCAACCAGCAGCGCCTGTACGAACGCCTGCGCGACCGCGGCACCACGCTGATCAGCATCGCCCACCGCGCCGCCGTGACGGGCTTCCACCGCCGCGTGCTGCAGCTGCTGGGCGGCGGGAAATGGAAGCTGACCAAGACGCCGGCCGAGCCAGCGGCAGACGCCAAGGGCAGCAACGCCGCCGATCCGGTGGAAAAGGTGAAGGCCCGATCAGATGCCGCGTGAGCGGGATAGAACAGCCAACACAGCCACGGAGGCACAGAGGCACAGAGAACGCGGTGCTCTCTCTGTGCCTCTGTGTCTCTGTGGCTGTGTTCTGAAGCCGGCCCGCGAGCGGTTCAACCACCCGCGCCCATGACGACGTGCAACGTCGAGGTTTGTACCCAGACACCGGCCTGGTCTGCCATCACCGCGTAGTCGGTCAGCGCATTGCCATAGACATCGGTGCCGGTGGAGAGCTGCGTCAGTTGCGTGTCAGCGGCCACGTTGATGAGGTCGCCGCTGTCGAGCTTCAAGGTCAGCGCGTGGTTGGCATCGGTGATGCTGGTGATGCCAAGGCTGGACAGGTCGATGCCGCCGGCGCTGCCGTTGCGCAGATCCAGTGCCTCGATGTTGTGGGCCACGCTGATGAGCGAGGCGATGTCGAAACTGGGGCCGCTGGTGGTGAACTTGAGCAGGTCGACGCCGGCGCCACCGTCGGCCGAGGCCAGGTCGGCGGGCGAGGCGGCGATGAGCGTGTCGTCACCGTTGCCGCCCAGCAGCGTGTCGGCGCCACCGCCGCCGGTCAGCGTGTCGTTGCCATCTCCGCCGCTGAGCGTGTTGGCGGCAGCGTTGCCAATGATCTGGTTGTCCTGGGCGTTGCCGGTGCCGTTGATGGCCGCACTGCCTGTCAAGGTCAGGTTCTCGACATTGGCGCTCAGCGTGTGAGAAACGGAGGACAGCACGCCGTCCGTGCCGCCGTTCGCGTTTTCGATCACCGTGTCGCCGGCGTTGTCGACGATGTAGGTGTCGTCGCCCGCACCGCCGGCCATCGCGTCCGCACCGGCACCGCCGTCCAGCACGTTGTTGCCGGCGTTGCCGGTCAGCTGGTTGGCCAGACCGTTGCCGGTGGCGTTGATGTGGGCCGAGCCGGTGAGGATGAGGTTCTCGACGTTGACCGGCAGCGCGTAGCCGATGGAGGCCTGCACGGTGTCCACTCCGGCGTTTGCCGCCTCGGTGACGGTGTCGCCCGCGTTGTCGACGACGTAGGTGTCGTTGCCCGCCCCGCCGGCCATCGCGTCTGCGCCGGCCCCGCCGTCCAGCAGGTTGTCGCCGATGTTGCCGGTCAGCACATTGCCGAGCGCGTTGCCGGTGGCGTTGATGTTGGCCGTACCGGTCAGCGTCAGGTTCTCGACGTCGGCCGCCAGCGCGTAGCTGACGGATGCGAACACCGCGTCCGTGCCCTCACCAGCGTTCTCGACGACGACGTCGCCCGCGTTGTCGACGATGTAGTTGTCGTTGCCGGTGCCACCGATGAGGGTGTCTGCGCCGGCGCCGCCGTCGAGCGTGTCGTCGCCGGCCAGGCCCATGAGCGTGTTGGCAACGCCGTTGCCGGTGAGCCGGTTGCCGGCCGTGTTGCCGGTGCCGTTGATGGCGGCGGCGCCGGTCAGCGTCAGGTTTTCCAGGTTCACGCCGAGCGTCCAGGTGATGCTGGATTGCACGGTGTCGCTGCCTTCGCTGGCGTTCTCGGTGATGGTGTCGGAGGCGGAGTCGACGACGTAGATGTCGTTGCCGGCGCCGCCAGCCATGATGTCGTTGCCGGCGCCGCCGTCGAGCAGGTCGTCGCCGTTGCCGCCGGTCAGCGTGTCGTTGCCCAGGCCGCCGTACAACGAGCCACCGTTGCTGGCGACGACGAAGACGGTCGGCGCGGCGGTCTTGTAGGGGTTGGCGGCGGCGAGCTGGCCCACCGTGCCCCACTTCCAGGCGAGGTAGCCGTCCAGGCGCTGCTGGTCCGCCGTCGTCAATGTCGTGCCGGTGACGATGACCTCGCTGTAGTCGTTGCTGGCGTTCCACTGGCTGCCAAAGCCGGTACCGATGGTCAGCGCGCCGTTGAAGTTGAGCGACTGGTTGACGGTGGACACCACATGCGTGGCCTCGGCCAGCGTCGTGTAGACATTGGCGCGCGTGTTCCAGCTCTGCAACGTGCCGTCGACGGTCCAAGCCGCCTTGAGGTTGGTGTTGGAGCCGCCCACCACGTCGGTGCCGCCGTCGCCCTGGCCGGCGATCAGCAGCCAGCTGTTGCTGCCGAAGTTGGTGGACATGGGCATGTAGAAGCTGTCGCCCGACTTCTGCACCCAGTACAGGCTGCCGCCCGTGGCGATGGTGGCCAGGCTGAGGCTCAGGCGGTCGTCCAGGCCGTCCATGCGCACGGTGGGCAGGTTGTTCATGCCGTCCAGCACCAGCGTCGGCTCGAAGGCGCCATTGCTGGCCGTGGCGTCATGCGCGCCGCCGCTCTTGTCGCGCCACATGGCGACACGGCCGTCGGCGGTGTGGCCGGCTTCGGCAATGCCTTCCTGCACGCCGTCGCCGTCCAGGTCGGCGGCGTCCAGCCACAGGCTGAGGTTGCTCAGCTGCGCCGGCGTCCAGGCCGAGACATTACCGAGCCTGAGCACGTCGTCCCCGTCACCGCCCTGCAGCGTGCTGCCGCCGTCGGCAGTGAGGCTGTCGTTGCCGTTGCCGCCGATCAACGTGTCGGCGCCGCCGCCGCCGATCAGCGTGTCGTTGCCGTCGCCGCCGTCCAGCACGTTGGCCGCGCTATTGCCGGTCAACACGTTGGCCGCCGCGTTGCCGGTGGCATTGACGGCGGCGTTGCCCGTCAGCGTGATGTTCTCGACATTGGGCAGGCTGGCCAGCGTGTAGGTCGCGCTGGACTGCACGGTGTCGATGCCCTCTCCTGCGTTCTCGATGATCGTGTCGGCGGTGTCGGTGACGACGTAGGTGTCGTCACCGACACCGCCCACCAACGTGTCCACGCCGGCGCCGCCGATCAGCGTGTCGTTGCCGGCGCCGCCGTTGAGGGTGTCGCCGGCCACGTCGGTGGCGGCCGCGTCGCCGAAGCTGAACACCGAGGCGGGCACGAAGGTGAAGGCCCCGGCGCCCGGTGTCAGCCAGGACAGCTGCGCCACCGCGCCGCCGCTGCCCTCGCTCATCTGCACCTGGATGCTGTGCAGCCCGGCGCTGAGCGCCGTCGGCACCGAGTCGATGTTGGCGAGGTTGACATAGCCGTTCATGCCGTCGACGTACTGGCCGTCGATGTAGAGCGACATGTTGTCGTCGTGGTTGATGCGGAAGGTGTAGTTGCCGGCCGTGGCGATGTTGACGTAGCCCGTCCAGCGCACCGAGAAGTTGTCGACGTTGACGATGCCGGTGGCTGGCGAGCCGGTGCCGTAGTTGGTCGAGATGTTGGCGTCCTGGCGCGTCAGCACCGGGGTGCCCAGCCAGTTGTTGTTGTTCCAGTACTCGCCGCGCAGGCCGCTTTGCTGCAGGCCGGCAAAGTAGCTGGGGCGGGCGGCGGAGACGAGGATGTCGTCGCCATTGCCGCCGGTCAGCGTGTCGGTGCCGCCGCCGCCGTAGAGCGCGTCGTTGCCGTCCATGCCCAGCAGCACGTCGTTGCCGATGTTGCCGGCGATGTGGTTGGCCAGCGCGTTGCCGGTGCCGCTATGGGCCGCCGTGTCGGTGAAGCTCAGGCGCTCCAGCGTGGCGGCGAGCGTGTAGCTGGCCAGCGTGGTTTCGACGCTGTCCAGGCCCGTCGTCTCGGTGATGACGTCAGAGGCGCTGTCAACCACATAGCTGTCATCGCCGGCGGCGCCCACCATGGTGTCGTTGCCGGCACCGCCGTCCAGGCGCTCGTTGGCCTGGGTGCCGGTCAGCACGTTGGCCAAGCTGTTGCCGATGAGCCTGAGGTTGTTCTGGTTGGTCGCCGTCAGGTTCTCGACGTTGGTGGGCAGGCGGAAGTCGATGGGGGTCTGGACGAGGTCGGTGCCCTCGCTGGCGTTCTCGATGACGGACGTGTAGGGCAGGTAGACGTTGTAGGTGTCGTTGCCGGCGCCACCCGACATGGACGTGGCGTTGGGGGTGCCGACGTTGGACGGCCCGGTGATGACGTTGTCTAGCGCGTTGCCGACGACGTTGATGTTGTAGGAGGACGAAAGGTCCAGGTTCTCGACATTGGCGGCCAGCGTGTAGGTCAGGACGGCCGTGGTGTTGGTCGTGCGCTGCAGATAGACCGTGTCGGTGCCCTCGCCCGCGTTCTCGACGACGACCAGGTTGAGGCTGAAGTTGCCCAAGTTGTCGGCCTGCTGGTAGTAGGCGTCGTCACCGGTGCCGCCGGCCATCGTCGTGGCAATGCCGCTGTAGACGCTGGCGTAGAGCTGGTTGACGGCGCTGTTGCCGGTGATGGTGCCGGCCGTGCGGCCGACGTAGTAGATGTTCTCGACGTTGGCGCCAAGCGTGTAGCTGGCAGACGCGTAGACGGCGTCGGTGCCCTCGTTGGCGTTCTCGGTGATGACGTCCAGCGCGTTGTCGACGAAGTAGATGTCGTTGCCGGCGCCGCCGGTCATCGTGTCGGCGCCCGCGCCGCCGTCGATGCGGTTGGCGCCGCTGTTGCCGAGGATGCTGTTGGCCAGCGCATTGCCGGCGCCGTTGATGGCGCTGGTGCCGGTCAGCGTCAGGTTCTCGACGTTGGCCGTCAACGTGTAGTTGACCGAGGACAGCACGCGGTCGGTGCCCGCGCCGGCCTCTTCGACGACGGTGTCGCCGATGTCGTCCACCGTGTAGGTGTCGTTGCCCGCACCGCCGGCCATCCAGTCGGCGCCGGCCTTGGCGTCCAGCGTGTCGTTGCCGTTGCCGCCGAAGAGGGCGTCCACCCGAACGCCACCGTTGAGCGTGTCATCGCCGTCGCCGGCAAACAGGACCGCGTCGACCCGGCTGGCGCCGCGCGCGGTGGCGCCGTTGTAGGCGGCGGTCAGGGTCTCGTTGGCGCTGGTGCCGAAGGCGATCTTGGCGCCTGTCCAGGTCGTGTCCAGGCCCACGGTGCTGAGGGCGCCGCCGGTCAGGCTGCTGGGCGTGCCGACGCTCCACCTGGTGGCCAGGTAGTTCTCGATGACGCGCTGCTCGCCGGCAGACAGCGTGTGGTCGAACACAAGCAGTTCGGAGACCGCGCCACGGCTCAGTTCGTTGGTGGTGCCGCCGTAGCCGGAGAGCTGGATCTTGCCCAGCCAGCCGTCGCTCGTGCTTCCCGTGGCCGCAAGCGCCACACCGTTCTTGTAGAGCGTGCCCGAGCCGACCTGGTCGGCGGCCGTGTAGAGGACGGGCGTGTTGGCCTGCACCGAGCCGTTGGTCTGCGACACCCAGTTCTGGCCGTAGAGCTGGTCCTGGTAGCCGCCTTGCCAGCCGATCAGCGAGTTGTCCGTCGATGACGACACCAGCCGGCCGTTCTGCGTGCCGGTCATCTGGCCAACGACGAAGAGCGAGTAGTTCTGGCCCACCCACAGGCTGCTGGTCAGGAAGTCGCCGCCGTCGAAGCTGACGGTGGGTTGGCCATTCAGGCCGGTCAGGTCCAGCTTGGGCGATGCGCCCGACGTGCCCTGCGTGAAGTTGTTGCCGCTACCGCTCTTGTCGACCCAGGCGTTGAGGTTGCCATTGCCGTTGATGAGGCCGCCTTCGGCCAGGCCGGAGGACGTGCCGTTGCCATCCAGGTCCCTGGCGTCCAGCCAGGTGATCTTGCCGGCGATGGTGGCGAAGGTCGGGTCGGCCGTCATGCCCCACAGCGTGCGCAGGTCCGACAGGCTCGGCAGCACCAGCCCGTTCACGTCGATGGCCAGGTTGACACCGCCGACCGAGATGGCCGTTAGCAGCTTGCCGGTGTTGCCGTTGGACAGCAGCACGTCGGGCGCGGCGGTGCGGTAGTCGGTGGCGTTGTTGTAGTCGCTGCTGTTGAGCAGCAGCAGGTCGTTGCCGTCGAGCAGGAGCTCCAGCTTGCCGCCGCCGTCGCTGCCGACGAAGTTGCTGGTGTTCACGTCGCTGGAGCGCACGGTGACGGTCTCGGGCGTGCCGCCGAAGAAGTCCAGCACCTCGATGCCGCGCGTCTTGGCCGTTAGCTGGTTGACGTTGGTGATGCCCAGCCCGTCGACCTTGAAGCTGTCCACACCGCTACCGCCGTCGATGGCCGCGAAGCTCAGGTCGCTGACGGACAGGATGTCGGCGCCCGCGCCGGCATCGATGGTGTCGGCCCCGCCGCCGCCGACGATGTAGTTGTTGCCCGCGTTGCCGATGATGACGTTGGCCAGGCTGTTGCCGGTGGCCGTGATGTTGGCGCTGCCGGTCAGCGTCAGGTTCTCGAAGTTGGCGGCCAGCGCCCAGCTAACGCTGGAGTTCACCGTGTCGGTGCCGCCGCCGGCCAGCTCGTGGAGCGAGTCGCCGACGTTGTCGACGATGTAGCTGTCATTGCCCGCGCCGCCCACCAGCACGTCGGCGCCCTGGCCACCGTCCAGCACGTTGTTGCCGCTGTTGCCGGTGACGGTGTTGCCCAGGGCGTTGCCGGTGCCGTTGATGTCGCCCGTGCCGGTCAGCACGAGCGTCTCGACGTTGGCGGCCAGCGTGATGCTGATGCCGGCCTGAACGATGTCGGTGCCTTCGCCGAAATACTCCACGACGAGGTCGGCCGCGTTGTCGATGACGTAGGTGTCGTCGCCCAGGCCACCGGTCAGCACGTCGGCGCCAGAGCCGCCGTCCAACACGTTGTTGCCGTCGTTGCCGGTGATGAAGTTGACGAGGCCGTTGCCGGTGCCGTCGATGGCGTCGGCACCGGTCAGCACGAGGTTCTCGAGGTTGGCGCCCAGCACCCAGCTGACGGAGCTGCGCACGGTGTCCGTGCCTTCGCCGAGGTTCTCGGTGAGCGTGTCGCCGGCACTGTCGACGACGTAGGTGTCATTGCCGGCGCCGCCGATCAGGCGGTCGTCGCCCGCATCACCGTCCAGCACGTTGTTGCCGGCATTGCCGGTGATCTGGTTGTTCAGGTCGTTGCCGGTGCCGTCGAGGTCGGCGGTGCCCGTGAGCACCAGGTTCTCGACGTTGTCGGTCAGGCCGTAGCTGAGGCTGGCGGTGACGGTGTCGGTGCCGCCGCCGGCCGATTCGACGACGGTGTCGTCACTGCTGTCGACGAGGTAGCTGTCGTTGCCCGCGCCGCCCACTAGGCGGTCCGCGCCCGCGCCGCCGTCCAGCGTGTTGTTGCCGCTGTTGCCGGTGATGACGTTGTCCAGCGCATTGCCGGTGCCATTCAGGTTCGCGCTGCCCGTCAACGTCAGGTTCTCGACCTCGTTGCCCAGCACGTAGCTGATGGACGCCAGCACCGTGTCGCTGCCCTCGCCCGCGCTCTCGGTGACGAGGTCACCGGCGTTGTCCACCCCATAGCTGTCGTTGCCCGAGCCGCCGACCATCGTGTCGGCGCCCAGGCCGCCGTCCAGCACGTTGTTGCCGGCGTTGCCGGTCAGCAAGTTGGCCAGGTCGTTGCCCGTGCCGTTGATGTTGTTGCTGCCCGTCAGCGTCAGCGCTTCGAGGTTGGCCCCGAGCGTCCACGTGACGGAGGACAGCACTGTGTCGTAGCCCTCGGCGGTGTTCTCGGTGACGCTATCGCTGCTGTTGTCGACGACATAGCTGTCGTCACCCACGCCGCCGATCAACTGGTCGGCGCCCGTGCCGCCGTCCAGCACGTTGGCGCCGCTGTTGCCGGTGATGACGTTGGCCTGCGCGTTGCCGGTGCCGTTGAGGTCGTTGCTGCCGGTGAGGATCAGGTTCTCGACGTTGGCGCCGAGCGTGAAGTTGACGCTGCTGCGCACCAGGTCCACACCCTCGCCCGCGCTCTCGATGGCGATGTCGCCGGCGTTGTCGACGAAGAAGGTGTCGTTGCCCGCGCCGCCCGTCATCGTGTCGGCGCCCAGGCCGCCGTCGATGACATTGCTGCCGCCGTTGCCGGTGATCTGGTTGTTGGCCGCGTTGCCGGTGGCGTTGATGGGATCGGTGCCCGTCAGCACCAGGTTTTCGAGGTTGGCGCCGAGCGTGTAGGTGATGGCTGAGCGGACGGTGTCCGTGCCCTCGCCCGCGTTCTCGGTGACGAGGTCGCCCACGTCGTCGATGACGTAGGTGTCGTTGCCCGCGCCGCCGAGGAGGCGGTCGGCGCCCACGCCGCCGTCCAGCACGTTGGCGCCGCTGTTGCCGGTGATCGTGTTGTCCAGCTCGTTGCCGCTGCCGTCGACGCTGGCGGTGCCGGTCAGGATCAGGTTCTCGATGTTGGCGCCGAGGGCAAAGCTTGCGCCAGAGCGCACGGTGTCCGTGCCGTCGCCGGGGTTCTCCACGACCTGGTCGCCGGAGTCGTCCACCACGTAGGTGTCGTCGCCCGCGCCGCCGGCCATCAGGTCGGCGCCCGCGCCGCCGTCGATGACGTTGTTGCCCGCGTTGCCGGTGATCTGGTTGGCCAGCTCGTTGCCGGTGCCATTCAGGTTGGCCGTGCCCGTGAGGATGAGGTTCTCGACGTTGGCTTCCAGCACGCGGCTGATCGACGAGATCTCGGTGTCGGTGCCGGCGCCCACGTCTTCCACCACCACGTCGCCGCTGTTGTCGATGCTGTAGGTGTCGTCCCCGCCGCCGCCGGCAAGAGTGTCCGCACCCGCGCCGCCGTCGATGACGTTGGCGGCGGCGTTGCCGGTGATGCTGTTGGCGCCCGCGTTGCCGGTGCCGCTGATGTTGCCTGTGCCGGTCAGCACGAGGTTTTCCAGCGTTGCGCCCAGCGTGTAGCTGATGGAGGAGCGAACGGTGTCGGTGCCTTCGCCGCTGGCCTCGATGACCTGGTCGCCCGCGTTGTCCACCACGTAGGTGTCGTCGCCCAGGCCGCCGGTCATCACGTCGGCGCCCGTGCCGCCGTCCAGCACGTTGTTGCCGCTGTTGCCGGTGAGCTGGTTGGCCTGCGCGTTGCCGGTGCCGTCGATGTCGGCGCCACCCAGCAGGACGAGGTTCTCGACGTTGGCGCCGAGCGTGAAGCTGACGCTGCTGCGCACGAGGTCCGTGCCCTCGCCGACGCTTTCAGTGACGGTGTCGCCCAGGTTGTCGACGATGTAGATGTCGTCGCCCGCACCACCGGCCATGCGGTCGGCACCCGCGCCGCCGTCGATGAGGTTGGCGCCAGCGTTGCCGGTGATGGTGTTGTCCAGCTCGTTGCCGGTGGCGCTGAGGTTGCCGGTGCCGGTCAGCACCAGGTTTTCGAGATTGGCGCCCAGTGCGTAGCTGACGGACGAGCGCACCGTGTCGACGCCTTCACCGGCGTTCTCGGTCACCACGTCGCCGGCGTTGTCCACCACGTAGGTGTCGTTGCCTCCACCGCCGGCCATCGTGTCCGCGCCCTGGCCGCCGTCCAGCAGGTTGTTGGCGACATTGCCGGTGAGCGTGTTGTCCAGCTCGTTGCCGATGGCGTTGATGTCGCCGGTGCCCGTCAGCACCAGTCGCTCGATGTTGGCCCCGAGCGCAAAGCTGACGCTGCTGCGCACGGTGTCCGTGCCCTGGCCGCTGAACTCGGTGACGGTGTCGCCGAGGTCGTCGACGATATAGAGGTCGTCGCCCGAGCCACCCGCCATCGCGTCGGCGCCCGCGCCGCCGTCTAGCGTGTTGTTGCCGCTGTTGCCGGTGATCTGGTTGGCCAGCTCGTTGCCGCTGCCGTCGATGTTGGCGGCACCCAGCAGCACGAGGTTCTCGATGTTGGCGCCGAGCGTGAACGAGACGCTGGAACGGACCACGTCCGTGCCCTCGCCGGCCGCCTCGGTGACCGTGTCGCCGAGGTTGTCGACGAGGTAGGTGTCGTTGCCCGCGCCGCCGGCCATGGTGTCGGCGCCGGCGCCGCCGTCGAGCGTGTTGTTGCCGGCGTTGCCGGTGATGACGTTGTCCAGCGTGTTGCCGGTCGCGTCGATGTTGGCGGTGCCGGCCAGCACCAGGTTCTCCAGGTTCGCGCCGAGCACGAAGCTGATGCTGGAACGCACCGTGTCCGTACCTTCGCCGACGTTCTCGGTGACGGTGTCGCCCGCGTTGTCGACGACGTAGATGTCGTCGCCCGCGCCGCCGGCCATCTGGTCGGCGCCTGCGCCGCCGTCGAGCACGTTGTTGCCCGCGTTGCCGGTCAGGCGGTTGGCTGAGGAATTGCCCGTCGCGTTGATGTTGGCGCTGCCCGTCAGCGTCAGGTCCTCGATGTTCTCGCCGAGGCGGAAGCTGACGCTGGCGAAAACGCGGTCGTAGCCCTCGCCGACCGCTTCGCTGACGGTGTCGCCCGCGTTGTCGACGTGGTAGGTGTCGTCGCCCGCGCCGCCAGCCATCGCGTCGGCGCCGGCCTTGCCGTCCAGCACGTTGTTGCCGCCGTTGCCGATGAGCACGTTGTCCAGCTCGTTGCCGGTGGCGTCGAGGTCGCCGCTGCCCGTGAGCTGCAGGTTCTCGACGTTAGCGCCCAGCACATGGCTGATGCTGGCGCGCACGCTGTCATTGCCTTCGCCGACGTTCTCGGTGACGGTGTCGCCGACGTTGTCGACGATGTAGATGTCGTCACCGGCGCCGCCGGCCATCTGGTCGGCGCCAGCGCGGCCGTCCAGCAGGTTGTTGCCGCCGTTGCCGATGAGGAGGTTGGCCTGTGCATTGCCGGTGGCGTCGATGTCGGCGCCGCCGGTCAGCGTCAGGTTCTCGAGGTTGGCCCCCAGCACCCAGCTGACGGAGCTACGCACGAGGTCCGTGCCCTCGCCGGCCTGCTCGGCGACGCTGTCGCCGGCGTTGTCCACCACGTAGGTGTCGTCGCCCGCGCCGCCCACCATCACGTCGGCACCGGCGCCGCCGTCCAGCACGTTGTTGCCCGCGTTGCCGGTGATGACGTTGGCCAGCGCATTGCCGGTGCCGTCGATGTTGGCGCTGCCGGTCAGCGTGAGCTGCTCGATGTTGGCGCCGAGGCGGAAGCTGACGTTGGACTGCACGAGGTCGATGCCCTCGCCCGCGCCTTCAGTCACCGTGTCGCCGGTGTTGTCGACGAGGTAGGTGTCGTTGCCCGCGCCGCCGGCCATCGCGTCGGCGCCCAGGCCGCCGTCGATGAGGTTGTTGCCGCTGTTGCCGGTGATGGCGTTGTCCAGCGCGTTGCCGGTGCCGGTCCAGTCGCCGGTGCCGGTCAGCACCAGGTTTTCAAGGTTGGCGCCCAGCGTGTAGCTGAAGCCGGCGCGCACGGTGTCGCCGCCCTCGCCGGCGTTCTCGGTGACCACGTCGCCCGCGTTGTCGACGACGTAGGTGTCATCGCCCGCGCCGCCGGCCATCGTGTCGGCGCCCAGGCCGCCGTCGATGAGGTTGTTGCCGCTGTTGCCGAGGATGACGTTGTCGAGGTCGTTGCCGGTGCCGCTGATGGGCGCGGTACCGGTCAGTGTCAGGTTCTCGATGTTGGCGCCCAGCGTGAAGCTGACGCTGCTGCGCACGAGATCCGTGCCGCCGCCGGCGGCCTCCGTCACGGTGTCCCCCGCGTCGTCGACGATGTAGGTGTCGTCGCCCGCGCCGCCGAGCATGGTGTCGGCGCCCGCACCGCCGTCGATGAGGTTGGCGCCGCTGTTGCCAACGATGCGGTTGTCCAGTTCATTGCCGATGCCGCTGATGTTGCCGGTGCCGGTGAGCTGCAGCTCCTCGACGTTGGCCGACAGCGCATGGCTGACGCTGGAGCGCACCGTGTCGTAGCCGGCGTTGGACTCCTCGGTCACGCTGTCGCCGGCGTTGTCGACGACGTAGGTGTCGTCGCCCGCGCCGCCGGCCATGGTGTCGGCGCCGGCCTTGCCGTCGATGAAGTTGGCGCCGGCGTTGCCGGTGATGACGTTGTCGGCCGCGTTGCCGGTGGCGTCGATGTTGCCGCTGCCGGTCAGCGTCAGGTTCTCGAGGTTGTCGCCCAGCACCCAGCTGATGCTCGAACGCACGCTGTCCGTGCCCTCGTCCACGGCCTCGGTGATCTGGTCGCCAACGTTGTCCACCACGTAGGTGTCGTCGCCCGCGCCAGCGGCCATCTGGTCGGCACCGGCCTTGCCGTCAAGCAGGTTGTTGCCGGCGTTGCCGAGCAGGATGTTGTTCAGCGCGTTGCCGCTGCCGTCGAGATTGGCGGTGCCCGTCAACGTCAGGTTTTCTACGTTGGCGCCGAGCGTGAAGCTGACGCTGCTGCGAACCAGGTCCGTGCCCTCACCCGCCGCTTCGGTCACCGTGTCGCCGAGGTTGTCCACCACGTAGATGTCGTCGCCCGCGCCGCCGGCCATGGTGTCGGCACCCGCGCCGCCGTCGATCAGGTTGGCGCCGCTGTTGCCGGTGATGACGTTGTCCAGCGCATTGCCGGTGGCGCTGTTGTTGCCCGTGCCCGTCAGCACGAGGTTCTCGACGTTGGCGCCCAGCGCATAGCTGATGGCGCTGCGCACGGTGTCGCTGCCCTCGCCGAAGTTCTCGCTGACGACGTCGCCGACCGAGTCGACCACATAGGTGTCGTCACCCGCGCCACCGGCCATGCGGTCGCTACCGGCGCCGCCGTCGAGCAGGTTGTTGCCGGCGTTGCCCGTCAGCACGTTGTCCAGCGCGTTGCCGGTGGCGTTGATGTCGGCGTTGCCCGTCAGCGTCAGGTTCTCGACGTTGGCGGACAACGCATAACTGACCGACGCGTTGACGCTGTCGCTGCCCTCGCCGGCCGCTTCAACGATGACGTCGTCCGTGTCGTCGACGTTGTAGATGTCATTGCCGGCACCGCCGGTCAGCACGTTGATGCCGGCAGCGCCGGTCAGCACGTCGTCGAAGGCGCTGCCGATGAGGTTCTCGATGCCTGCCAGCGTGTCGCCCTGGGCGTCGCCGCCGCTGCCGCGGCCGGTGGAGAGGTTCACCGTGACTGCGGCGCTGGAAGCCGCGTAGGTGGCCGTGTCGATGCCGGAGCCACCGATCAGCGCATCGGCACCAGCGCCACCCACGAGCAGGTCGTTGCCGGCGCCGCCGTCCAGCCGGTTGGCGCCGGCGGTGCCGATCAGCACGTCGTCGAAGCCGGAGCCGGTCAGGTTCTCGATGGAATCAAAGGTGTCGCCGGCCGCGTCGCCGGTGTTCAGCGTCGCGTCGGCCAGGCTCACGGTCAGGCCGCTCGGCGCGCCGGCATAGCTGGCCGTGTCGCTGCCTGCGCCGCCGATCAGCACATCGGCCCCGGCGCCGCCGATCAGCACGTCGTCGCCCGCGCCGCCCACCAGCCGGTTCACGCCCGCGTCGCCTTCCAGCGTGTCGTCGAAGGCGGAGCCGGTCAGGTTTTCGATGGATTGGAAGCTGTCGCCGGCCGCCTCGCCGGCGTTGGTGGCCGCGTTGATGAGGCTGGCCTTGACGCCGGCCATGGCGCCCGCGTAGGTGGCCGTGTCGTTGCCGGCGCCGCCGAGGAGCTGGTCCGCGCCAGCGCCGCCTTCCAGCAGGTCATCGCCGTTGCCGCCGTCCAGCCGGTTGTCGCCGGCGTCGCCCTTCAGCGTGTCGCCAAAGTTGGAGCCGATCAGGTTCTCGACGCCGTCCAGCGTGTTGCCCTGCGCGTCACCGCCATTGCCCACGCCGCTCACCAGGTCGACCTGCACAGCTGCGGCCGAGGTGGCATAGCTCACCGTGTCGTTGCCCAGGCCGCCGTGGATCACGTCCGCGCCGCCCCGGCCTTCGATGAAGTCGTCGCCGTCGCCGCCGCTGAGGATGTTGGCGTTGGCATCGCCCACCAGCGTGTCGTTGTAGTTGGAGCCGGCCAGGTTCTCGATGGAGACATAGCTGTCGCCCGCAGCCGCGCCGGTGTTGGTGGCCGGTGCCAGCAGGCTGGCCGAGACGCCCGCCGTGGCGCTGGCGTAGCTGGCGGTGTCGCTGCCGTCGCCGCCGTCCAGCACGTCGGCGCCGTCGCCGCCGTCGAGCACATCGTCGCCCGCGCCGCCGACGAGCTTGTTGACGCCGGCCGTGCCGGTGAGCACGTCGTCCTTGTCGGAGCCGGTCAGGTTCTCGATGCCGCTCAGCCGGTCGCCCTCGGCATCACCGCCACTGCCTATGCCGGTGGTGAGGTTCACGCGCACGCCCTGCGCCGAGGCGGCGTAGGTGGCGGTGTCGATGCCGGCGCCGCCGGTCAGCACATCGGCGCCGGTGCCGCCGTCGAGCAGGTCGTCACCGTCGCCGCCGTCGAGCTTGTCGTTGCCGGCCAGGCCGACGAGCGTGTCATTGCCGGCGCCGCCGATCAGCGTGTTGGCGCTGGCCTCGCCGGTGAGCTGGTCGTCGCCGCTGCCGCCGGCCAGGTTTTCGATGGACTGGAAGCTGTCGCCCGTCGCATCGCCGCCGGTCACGGCGCCGGTGGTCAGGTTGATCTGCACCGCGACCGTCGAGGTGCTGTAGTCGGCCATGTCGGAGCCGTCGCCACCGATCAGCGTGTCGGCGCCCGCGCCGCCGATCAGCACGTCGTTGCCGCGCCCGCCGTCCAGCACGTTGTTGCCGTCGCCGGCCACGAGACGGTCGGAGAAGCGCGAGCCGGTCAGGTTCTCGATGTTGACCAGCGTGTCGCCCGCCGCGTCACCGCCCGTGCTCGCCGTGGCGCCGGTCAGGTCGACCTTCACGCCCTCGTTGGAGTCCGCGTAGCTGGCCGTGTCGTTGCCGTCGCCGCCGTCCATCACGTCGGCGCCCGCGCCGCCGACGAGGGTGTCGTCGCCTGCGCCGCCTTGCAGGCCGTCGTTGCCGGGGTTGCCGATCAGCAGGTTGTCGAAGCCGTCGCCGATCAGCGTGTCGTCGTTCTCGGAGCCGGCCAGGTTCTCGATGCCGCTGAAGGTGTCGCCCTTGGCCTCGCCGGTGTTCAGCGCGGCGTTGGCCAGGCTGACGACGACGCCGGTCTGGGCGTCCAAGTAGCTCGCGGTGTCCTTGCCGTCGCCGCCGGTCAGCGCGTCGGCGCCCTCGCCGCCTTCGAGTTCGTCGTCACCGGCGCCGCCGTCCAGCTTGTTGATGCCGGCGTCGCCGATCAGCAGGTCGTTCAGGCCTGAGCCGGTCAGGTTCTCGATGTCCTGCAGCCGGTCGCCCGTCGCATCGCCGCCGCTGCCCTGGCCGGTGCCCAGGCTCACGTTCACGCCGGCTGCCGAGGCGGCATAGCTGGCCGTGTCGTTGCCGGCGCCGCCCTGCAGCGTGTCTGCACCGCCGCGGCCCTCCAGCAGGTCGTCGCCCGCGCCGCCCTGCAGCACGTTGGCCAGCGCGTCGCCGCGCAGCGTGTCGTCGTGCTCGGAGCCGATGAGGTTCTCGATCTGCGCGAGCGTGTCACCCTCGGCCTCGCCGCCCTTGCCGGTGCCACTGGCCAGGTCGACGGTGACGCCGGCCGAGGAGCCGCTGTAGACGGCCGTGTCCGTCCCCGCGCCACCCACCAGCGCGTCGGCCCCGCCGCGGCCTTCGAGCATGTCGTCGCCGGCGCCGCCGTCGAGCCGGTTGGCATCGCCGTCGCCGCGCAGCACGTCGGCCCCGCCGCTGCCGCTGAGGTTCTCGATGCCGTCGAGCGTGTCGCCATCGGCGTCGCCACCACTGGCGGTGCCTGCAGCCAGGTCGACAGTGACGCCGCCTGGCGAGCCTTCGTAGCTGGCCGTGTCATTGCCCGTGCCGCCGACCAGCTTGTCCGCGCCCTCGCCGCCCAGCAGCCAGTCGCTGCCGGCGCCGCCGTCGAGCGTGTCGTTGCCGGCGCCGCCGGAGAGGCGGTCCGCGCCGACCAGGCCGTTGATGGTGTCGTTGCCCGCGCCGCCGTCGATGATGTCGCCCAGGCCGTAGGCCGGGAACACGACGCCGGGCTTGCCGCCGGAGTCATAGCTCATGTCGGCCGCGCTGGCCACGTCGCGCACGATGGCCGGCACCGTGAGCTTGCCTTCCAGCGTGGCGCCGTCCACGGTGGCCGTGGCGGTGACGACGATGTCGAAGGTGGCGCCGCTGCCGCCGCCCGTGTCGGACGCCACGGCATAACGCACCATCACACTGAAGTGGGTGGTGGCGCCGTCGACCGGCACGGCCAGCTCCCAGCCGGTGGCGCCCTTGGTGGCGCCGACGACCTCGAAGCCGTCGGGCAGGCCGCTGATGACGACCGACTTGACGAGCGGCGCTGTCTTGGACGACAGCGTGATGTCGAACTGGCGCGCCCAGCCCGAGCCCATGCCCTGGCCGCCGTCGCCAGCGATGGTGTCGTCACCGGCGGTGCCGTGGATGACTTCGGCTGCGGCTTGTGCAGCGGGGGAGAAGTCGGTGGCAGATTCGGCCGAGCCGCCGGAGCCGGTGATGGTGGTGCCACTGACCTCCTGGCCGGTGACGTTGTGGAACTGGCCGGCCACGCTCAGCGTGGGCCCGGCGGGCGGCGGCGGGGGCGTGCCGCCACCGGGATTGCCGGCCGGGCGCGGCGACAGCTGGATGACCAGCGAGAACGGCCGTGCCTCGTCGTGGAACTCGGCCTTGGACGTGCCCTCGCCGCCGCCGGTGCCGGAGACCATGCCGCTCTCCAGCACGGGCTTGGGCGGGGGCGGCATCTCGCTGCTCTCGCTGACAGACGCTGCCGGCGCGTCTTCAGTCGTGTTCTTCTCGATGGTGCGCAGCAGCGTGTCGGTGATGTTGACCGGCCCGGCCTGGGCAATCAGCGTCGACGCCTCGGTGGCGCCGTCCGAGAACAACAGCTTGAAGTCCGGGTCGGCCAGCGCGCGCAGCGCGGCGCCCTGGAAGACATGCTGGGTGCCGTCAGCCATGACCAGCACCAGGTCCACGCCGGCCACCTGCACCTTGACGATGGACGCACGCGATAGCGCGAGCTTGATCGCGGCGTCTGCCGTGGCCGGATGAATGACGACCTTGCCCGCGACGTTGTCCATCAGGTACTCCGTATCACTTCTTCTTCAACCAGCGCGTTCGCGCAAGGGATGCCGATGGCGCGTAGCAGCTGCGCATCCGACTCGCTGGCTGCGTCCGCAGCCAGCACGCGCAGGCCTTCCGACGCGCCCAGGTCCGCCATCAATTGCAGCAGCCGCCGCTTGCCCGCGCTGCCATC
>NZ_JBDSQX010000142.1:0-4876 GCF_039929605.1 Roseateles sp. | reverse complement strand
CCGCAAGCTGCTCGTGCGATACGAGAAACTCGATCGCAGCTTCCTCGCGCTCAACCACATCGCCGCAGCGATCATCGCGTTCCGCAAGGTGCCGCTGACAATAAACATTATTTACGGATAGGCTCTAAGACCGCCGACAGACACGTGGCGAGGCTTCTTCATTTGAGCGCTGGCCCCGGTTCGCGCACACTGCCGTCCGGCCACGGTGGCCCAGGGGGGATTGAATTTTGAAAGTTACAGACGTCAAGGCCACACAGACGGTCGGCTTGGAACGGCGCCGCTTCTTGCAGGGGATGCTGCTGGCGCCACTTGCAGCAGCAGGTGGCGCCGCCGAGGCTGGCGGTTGGACAACGGGCTTCGGCCCCTACGAGGTGGGCACCAGCTGCATGCTGGCCCACAAGTCCACCACAGCCCCGATGGAGCACTACCTGATCGGACGACTGCAGCCCCAAGGCGCGCTCTACGTCGACCAAGTGCTCCAGGACCGGCAGGCCTCGCTGGTGATCGACGTCAAGGTGCCTCAAGACTGGCCCTATGCAGGACGCCTGGCGGGGCTCAGCCTTCCGGTGGTGCTGACCGTCTACTACCCGACGCCGGCCAGCAACCCCAGGCCCGAGTACACCTTCCCGGAAGAGCATGGCTGGTATCGCCTGCCGCACATGCAGCGCCCCGGCGAGGCCCCGTTATTTGCCGATGACGGTGCGCGTTACCCGTTGATCGTCCACTCCGGCGGCCAGAACACCCATGGGCTCTGGCACATCTGGAAACTCCAGCATCTGGCCTCGCTGGGCTATGTGGTGATCGACGTCTATCACGGCGACGGCCGCACACCGGGGTTCGAAGAATCGGTCGCCCTTCGGACCCTGGCCGTGCGCGCGGCGTTGGACCATGTGTTGGCCCACCCCCTCTACGCAGCGCACATCGACGCCGCACGCATAGGCGCCTCCGGTAGTAGCGCCGGCGGGCTCACGGTGCTCTCGCTGATGGGCGGCCTGAACCCTGCGCAGCCCGGCCGATCTCTCGCAGACGAGCGCATCAAGGCCGGCTTCGGGACGGTGCCCTTTGCTGGCTTCGGCAAGGCTGCGGCGCAGAGCATGGGCCTACCCCCCGGGGCGATCCCCAACTTCTGGAATTTCGGCTTTGACTTCGCTGGCCTCGCCACCGTCAAGCGTCCCTGGTTCGCAGTCAGCGGCGAACTGGACCGCAACGTGCCGGCCACCGACGTGCTGGCTGCCGCGCGCGCCACGGGCGGCCCGGCCTGGGTGGTGGAAATGAAGGGCCAGACCCATGCCATGGACGAGGCGGCGCAGGCCGAGACACGTGGCTGGGAAGCCGCTTTCTTCGATGCCCATCTGCGCGACGACGCCAGCGCCAAGGCACTGCTGCGCCGTGGCGCGAACCCGGCGGGTCCCAAGGCCGTGGGCCGCATGGTCTTGCAGGCCGCCTGAGTGCTCTCGGTGGGTTGGGGTGAATGGAGTGAACCCCAACGAATTCTGCCGGCCCAAGCGTCGGGGTTCGAAGGCTCACGCCAACCTACGCGCCGTACGCGCGGCGATCGGCTTCTGGGGCCTTTCGGCTTTCCTGCGCGCGCCTTCGTCGACCCTCGGCCCTGCTCCTTACAAGAACACCCCCATCCGAGTGGCTGCTATGAAGCTAGGGAGTAATGGCCGCAGCCCGGCAGCGACTGCAGCACGCAGGGTGTTGCCCTGCGTGCCAACCAACAGGAGATCTCTCGAATGAACACCGCAAATCACGCCGCCCCCGCCACCCAACGAACAGCCATCGCGCCCCATCGGCTGGCCGCCCTCGGGGTGGCGCTTGTAGCGGCCCTCTCGCTTCCTCAACTGGCCGCCGCACAAGCGCCGGCTTACGACATCACTTTCAAGAACCTCACGAGCAATGCCGCCACGACGGGTGCGGCGACCGAACAGACCGGCCAGCGGCTTTCGCCACCGGTGTTCATCACGCACAGCGCCGACTACACGGCCTACACAGTCGGCCAGGCCGCACCGGAGACGATCTGGCGCATTGCAGAAGGCGGCAATCGCAGCTTCCTGCTCGACGAAGTCAACGCCTTGGTCGGCACGAGCGTGCTCAGCGTCGCAGCGCCGCTGTCTTCCCCGCTGCCTCAACAGGACTCCGTGACGATAAGGGTGCAGGCGGATGCTTCGCACCACCTGCTGTCGTTCGCCAGCATGCTGGGCTGGACGAATGACGGCTTCGTTGGCGTCAGCGGCCTGGACCTGTCGACCATCACCGGCACCGTCACCGTCACGATCAACCTGTACGGCTACGACGCGGGCTCGGAGAAGAACAGCGAGGCCAATGGCTTTCTCGGCGCACTCGGGCTGGGCAACGCGCGCGATCCCGAAGGCGGTTTGATCACCACTCACCTCGGCATTCGCGGCGACGCGAATGCGCCCGCGGCCTGGAACTGGCTGCCGGGCCCTGCAGCCAGCCTCACCATCAGCGCAGTGCCCGAGCCGAGCGGTTGGGCCCTGATGCTGGCGGGCGGACTGCCGCTGCTCCACCTGCTGCGCAAGCGCGCAGGCGCCGGGTCGGCGCACAAGGTCTGAGAACGGTCTGCGCAGGGCTGCCAGGCCCTGCTTCCTCAGCAGCCAATTAGTTCGCCGACGTGCGATGACGGCGGCGAGCCCGCCACGCCAGCACCGGCAGCCCGGTCAGCAGCAGCCATGTCGCGGCGGGCTCGGGCACGGCTGAGGTGGCATAGGTGAAGCCGTTGTCGTTCTGCAGCGTGACGCCCAGCGACGGGTCCAGGCCTCCCATGTAGAGATGCACGGAGTTGCCGTAGTCGGAGCTGTTGTTGCGCCCATTGAGCACGTTGGCAGGCCCCCAGGCGGTCGAGACAGTTCGCGCGTAGGCCGCCAATCCGTAGACGACCCGGAACCTGTCGCCCACCTTGGCGCTGTAGGTCGTCTCGTAGTCCTGCAACGCGTCGCCGCCGGAGTCGGTCGCCACGCCCACCCGCTGGACGAACGCGTTGATGCCGAAACTCATCCACCCACCACCGACCCCGCTCACGTCCATCGTCATCTTGACCGTCACCGGGCTGCCGACAGGCAGCACGGACGAATGGACGGTCACGAGATCCGTCAACTGCGCGAAGGAGCGCCCACCCATGCTGACGTTGTTGCCGCCGGCGCCCTGGATCTGAACGAAGGTGGAGGCGTGAAGCTGGCCGAAATCCGCAAACGCGCGTGCATTGCCGTTCAGCACGAAGTTCGGCACCTGTGAGACGTTGCCGTTGTCGAACGTGGAACGCAGGTGGGTCACCGTGCCGGTGTCCGTCGTCGGCGAGCCGAGGCCGATGGTCTGCGCGAAGGACACGCACTCTGTCGTCAGGGTGCTGCCCGGCGTGCAGATGGTGGGATTGGTGACGACGTTGTCCGCGCTCGTGCTCCGGATGAACGCCTCCACCTGGACGGTGGCCGCCATCGCTGAAAGCGACATCGTCAGCCACGACGCGGCCAAAATCCCTCGAAGGTATTTGGTGGGCATGGTGTCTCTCTGGTGATGGATGCGCATGTCGGTCTCCTTGTGTGGTGACCGAAGGCTATGCGTCCGCCCAGGCGCCGTCAGTCCCTAAATCCGGCTGATCCACGGCGCGCTCGAAATACGTCTGTACACCGCAGGTGTCGCTTTTGGGGACCGTCCAGGTGTCGGCGTTGCGGGAAATCGCCGACGAACGAGGCGCCGCTCACGCAAGGTCAGCCGCGAATCGAGCCCAGCCTGTTCCTGAGTCGGAGGCGCCTCGCCGCCTGATTGAGGATCAAGCGGTTTTGAGGCCGGCCAGCGCGGCGGGCACCTGGCTTTGCCGCAAATTCCTTACTCGCATACCATGTAAGGCATCAAAGGCAAGGAGTTCTCATGCTCGCCACTCTCACCAGCAAAGGGCAGGTCACGCTGCCCAAGGAAATCCGTGATCGGCTCGGCCTGGATGCAGGCTCGACGCTGGACTTTGAACTGATGGCAGACGACACCATCACCGTGCGCGCCATCAAGCCCAATGCGCTGCGCCTGCGCGGGCTGTTGAAGTCGCCCCACGCTGCGCCGCTGTCGGTGGAAGACATGGACGCTGGCATCGCCGCGCAGCTTCGCGGCAAGCACGCCAAGGCCAAGCGGTGATCGGGCTCGACACGAATGTGCTGTTGCGCCTGTGGCTGAACGACGACCCCGCACAGGCGCCGCGCGTCGAGGCCCTGCTGAGCGAATATGGCCAAGGCATGGGCTCGCTGCTCGTGACCGACGTGGTGTTGGCCGAGGCGCTGTGGGTTCTGGCGTCGGCCTATGCGCAGGACAAGGCCGCCCAGCTTGCGGCCGTGCACAGCCTGTTGGACGAGCCCGCGTTTTGCTTCGAGCACCGCGATGCGGTCGCGGTGGCGGCCGACCTGTTCGCGAAAGCGTCGTGCGGGTTCTCGGACTGCTTGATTACGGCCAAACACCAGCAGTTGGGCTGCGAATTCACGGCAACGTTCGACAGGCGAATGGCGAAGTTGCCGGATGTGCGGGTGATGTGAGCGAGCGGAATTCGTAGGGCGGGTCGCGACACCTACGAGCTGGCGCGGCGGTAGCGCATGGAGCTTTTCGTAGGTTGGGGTGAACGCAGTGAACCCCAATGACCTTGCCCCCGAAAAGCGTATCCCTTGCTGAGTGATTCAATCCAAGCAAGAGGAAACGAAATGACGAAGACAAAGACAGGCGCTGCCAGGGCGCGTTACACGCTGGAGTTCAAGCAAGAGGCGGTGCGCCTGGTCGAAGGCGGGCAGAGCATTGCAGCGGCGGCACGCACGCTGGGCGTGGTGGACCAGACCTTGTTCAACTGGGTCAAAGCCAGCCGGGCCGGCAAGCTCAGCGG
>NZ_JBDSQX010000141.1:0-38537 GCF_039929605.1 Roseateles sp. | reverse complement strand
CATGCGCATGGTGCCGGCCGACGACCGCCACGTCTTCCTGCGCCTGCTGCGCGACGTCTTTGCCCATACCTCGGTGCTGGTCACCGACCTGCCGCTGACACTGCCCGACGGCCGCCAGCGCGTCGTGCACATCGAGGCCGAGCCCGAGTTCAACGAGCAGGGCGGCGTCAACGGCTACACCGGCATCCTGCAGGACGTGACCGACCGCCGCCAGGCGGAAGACCGCATCCGCCAGCTCGCCCACTTCGACGCCCTCACCGGCCTGCCCAACCGCCGCCAGTTGATCTGGCGCGTCGAGCGCGCCATCGAGAGCGCGCGCCGCGGCGGCCACGAGGTCGGCCTGCTGCTGATCGACCTGGACCGCTTCAAGGTCATCAACGACACCCTCGGCCATGCGGCCGGCGACGAGCTGCTGATCGAAGTCGGCCGGCGCCTGCGCAGCTGCGTGCGGCATTCCGACCAGATCATGGAAGGCGTGCTCGAAGGCCTGGGCAACCGCAGCCACCGCGGCCTGGAAGCCGTAGGGCGCCTGGGTGGCGACGAGTTTGTGGCGCTGCTGCCCGAGGTGGCCGACGAGCGCGACGCCGAGCGCGTCGCCGACCGCGTGCTGGAGGCCCTGCGCGAGCCCATCTTCGTCGGCGGCCAGGAATGCTTTGTCACCGCCAGCGTCGGCATCGCCATCTACCCGCGCGACGGCCAGACCATGGCCGACCTGCTGCGCAATTCCGACGTAGCCATGTACGCGGTCAAGAGCCAGGGCCGCAACGCCTCGGCCATCTACTCGCCGCAACTGGCCGGCCACGGCAAGCAGAAGCTGGAGCTGGAAAGCGCCCTGCACAAGGCGCTGGAGCGCAACGAGATCGTGCTGCACTACCAGCCCAAGATCGACGTGCGCGCCGCCCGCATGGTGGGCGCCGAGGCGCTGATGCGCTGGCAGCGCGGCAACGTGCTGGTGCCGCCGGCCGACTTCATCCCGCTGGCCGAGGAAACCGGCCTCATCGTGCCGCTGTCCGAATGGGCCCTGAAGGAAGCCGCCCGCCAGGCCAAGCTGTGGTCGCTGCAGTTCGGCTTTGCCGACTCCATCGCCGTGAACCTCCCTAGCAGGCTGTTCGAGCGCACCGATCTCGTCGAGCACATCCACCAGTGCGTCAGCGCCTATGGCGTGCCGCACCGCTCCATTCAGCTCGAGATCACCGAGAACAACCTGATGAAGGACCTGCAGAACGTCATCCCGTCTCTGCACCGGCTCAACGAAGTGGGCGTCGAGATCTCCATCGACGACTTCGGCACCGGCTACTCGTCCCTCGCCTACCTGACCACGCTGCCCATCTCCGAGGTCAAGATCGACCGCACCTTCGTGCGCGACCTGGGCATCACGCCGCAAAGCTCGGCGGTGGTTACGGCCATCATTGCACTGGCTCGCGCGCTCGGCCTGCGCGTCATTGCCGAAGGCGTGGAGACGCTGCGCCAGATGGAAGTGCTGCACCGCCTGGGCTGCTCGCTGATGCAGGGCTTCCTGTTCAGCAAGGCGCTGCCGCCCGATGAGCTGGAGCGCTGGATCGCACTGACCGTGCTGCCGCGCAAGGCGCCCTGGATCACGCAGGCCGACGGCAACAACGACGTGACTCGCGGCGGCGGCCAGCGCTGACGATGCGCTCCACGCTGCCCCCGGCGCAGCTCGCCAAGGCGGCGCTGCAACGCCTGGCCCAGGCCCGCCTGGAGCCAACACCCGAGAACTATGCGCGCGCCTACGCTATCGAGGCCGGCAGCGAGCCGGTAGCTGCGGCCAGCGGCGCCGTGCCCGAGCGTGCGCAGCAAGCGATCGCCAAGCTCATCAGCCTGGCCCTGCCCTCGGGCAGTCCGCGGCAGGAACTGCAGACATCCCTGCGCGAGCAGCGCTACGACGAACTGCTGCGCCAGGTCGACAAGCTGCTCGACGTGGCCGGCCCGGGCGCACAGGCCGAGGCGCTGGTGCAGGCCATCGAGCGCCTCGTGCGCGGCCTGGAGCGCGGTGGCAAGCACTGGACACTGGCGCGCAAGAAGGACGGCATCAGCCGCGTGCTGGAGCTGGGCCGCAGCGACAGCGGCAAGCTCGTCAAGCGCCTATCGCAGCTCATCGCCAGTTGGGACAAGGACGGCGATGGCAGTGGCGTGGAGACCGAAGAAGAAGGCGGCACGCCCAGCCAGTTCTTCGCCGACAGCGCCTTCGCCGAAACCGGTTTCCGCGAGAGCACGGGCTTCGGCGATCTCGGCCACCCGGCCGACGACAGCCCGCCGCCGGTCGATCTCGCGCCCTGGCGGGACATCGGTGCCGAACTCAACGGCACGGTGCGCCACGCGTTGCGCTCACCGCAGAGCGAGGCAACGCCCGCAGACGTGTTGATGCGCGAGCTGGACGCCGCCCAAGCCGAGCTGAAGGCCGGCGGCGCCAGCCCGGAGCGCGCCACGCAGATGGCCGCGCTGTGCCTGCGCGCCCGCCACCTGCTGGACCACCGCCGCCATCTCTTCGACGAACTCGGCGGCCTGTGCCGCGAGCTGAGCGGCAGTCTCGTCGACCTGGCCGAGGACGACTCCTGGGCGCGCGGCCAGGCGGAGGCGATGAACCAGACGCTGGCCCAGGGCCTGTCCGGCCGAGGTGTGCGCACCGTGTCCGAGTTGCTGAGCGGCACGCGCGAGCGCCAGCGAGCGCTGCGCGACGAGCGCTCCAAGGCGCGCGACTCCCTCAAGGGCCTGATCCAGCGCATGCTCAGCGAGCTGGGCGAACTGGGCCAGCACACCGACCGCTTCCAGAGCAGCGTCGGCCGCTACGCCGAGGCCATCGAGCAGGCCGACTCGCTGGAGAGCCTGGCGGGCACCGTGCGCGAGATGGTCGAGGAGAGCCGCAGCGTGCAGGGCCTCGTCTCGCAGACGCAGGCACGGCTGACGCTGGAGCATGACCGCGCCGCCGCGCTGACGCAGCGGGTGGACGAGCTGGAGGGCGAGCTGCGCCGGCTGTCCAACGAGGTCCACACCGACCAGCTCACGCAGGTGGCCAACCGCCGCGGCCTCATCCAGGCCTTCGGCATCGAACAAGCCAAGTCGGAGCGCGAGTCAACTCGCGTGGCGCTGGCGCTGCTGGACATCGACAACTTCAAGAAGCTCAACGACAGCCTCGGTCACCACGCCGGCGACATCGCGCTGAAGTCGCTGGCCGAGCGCACGCAGGCGTCGCTGCGCCCGGGCGACATGGTGGCGCGCTACGGCGGCGAGGAGTTCGTGCTGATGCTGCCCAACACGCCACTGGACGAGGCTCAAGCCGTGCTCGTACGCCTGCAGCGCGCGCTGTCGTCGGCGCTGTTCAACCACGAGGGCAAGGACGTCTTCGTGACCTTCTCGGCCGGCGTGACGCTGTACCGCGCCGGCGAGACGCTGGAAGCCGCACTGGACCGCGCGGACGTGGCGCTCTACGAGGCCAAGCACACGGGCAAGAACCGGGCGTGTGTGGCCGAGTGATTAGCAGGGGCGCGTTCAAAAGCGGGCTTTATGCCAACCTTGACACGTTTCCCCAGGGGTAAACGGAACGTTGCAATTGGCGCTCCTGCTTGCTGAGAGCCCGCCGGCATGATGCGCGCGGGCGCAGTGACCGCGCTCGCAGACGATCCCAGCAGGAGCCTCCTTGAATTCGACCTCTACTGGCGCCAGCCGGCGCGGAATTTTGTTGGCCGGTTGCGCCGTCCTCACGACGGCCTGTGGCGGCGGTGGGGACCCGGACAGCACGAGCACGAGCGCGACAGCGGACGCCGCCGCCCTGGCGGCCCAGGACACCAGGGACATCACGGCGGACGTTCTCGCCAATCGTGACATCACGCTGGCCGGTACCGCCGTCATCAAGCTGCCTGCGGGCACGACAACCTATACCGGCGTCATCAGCGGGCAAGGCACGCTGCGCCTCATGCCCGCCGCCGGCACGGGCACGCTGATCATCACGCGCACCAGCACGTTCACGCTGCCGGCGGCCCAGCAAGTCCAGGTCATCAAGAAGACGGTCTATCCCGGCGCGGGCTACGCGTTGACCCGCACCGGACTGAACCCGCCGGTGCTGAGCATCGATCCCGGCGTCACGTTCCAGATCGGCACCAACACCAGTGCCGACAAGTCGCCCAACGTCATCGCGACGTCCGACAGCAAGAACGATGCGGGGCTGATCAACGGCGAGATCAACCTCAACAACATCCTGAACAACGGCACGATCATCCTCAGCAGCGCGCAATTTGTGCTACTGGGCCAGATCAGCGGCAGCGGCAGCATCGTGCAGGCGCCGGACGTCTGGGGTGGCAACTCGTCGGGTGGCGTCAACACCTACTCGGGTGTGCTCGCCCTCACCGTCGGACAGGATTTCGGCAGCAACCATGTCGCCGCATCGCTGGCCAACGCCAAGGCGGTGCTCAACGAAGGCTCATGGCTGGTCTGGAGCCCGCCAGCCAGCGTCGTCACCGTGACGCAGAACATCTATGAAGCGGCCTTCGGCAACGACATCAATTTCCACGCCATCGGCCCGTCGACCATCATCATGTCGGGCGTCTACAGCCACACCGACAACAGCCCGCACAACCATCCCAACCTGGTCAACCCGGGCCTGAGCGACCCCAGTCTGAACTTCGCCAAGGTCATCTACCGCGGCGGCGCGAACGACGTCAATGGCAACGACGGCAGCTACCGCGGCATCAACATCGAACGCGGCGCCGGCGTCGTCCAATGGGGCGACGGCACACACGCCAACTTCTTTCTGCCGTCAGCGCCGTCGCCGGCCGAGCCCGGCCCGCCGCTCGGCAAGAAGAACGCCTACATCAACCTACGGGGCGGCAAGCTGGCCTTCAATTACAACGGGCCGGTGACGCTGCACGTGGGCATCACCGGCGGCGGGGGCGGCCCGCACCGGGACGGCTCGCTCGGCAACGGCAACGTCACGATCATGGCGACGCCCGGCAACGACGTGACCTTTGCGCAGCCGCAGAACTACAACGGCACCACCACCATCGGCGCCAACGCCATCCTGCGCCTGGGCACCGGCACACCCGTGCCGCTGAACTACATCACCGTCAACGCCACCAAGGGCAAATCGACTTTCCTGCAGGCCACCTATAGCGGCGACGCCAGCCTGCTGACGGCCGAATCGCCCAACGGGGTGGCGACCAATGCCATCGTCAACGACGGCCAGCTCATCGTCCAGAACACCACGACCGCGATCACGTTGTCCAACGTCAGCGGCAGTGGCAGCCTCGCCCACACCGGCGCCGCCGCGCTCACGCTGCGGAACAACATCTACAAAGGCACCACGCTGCTGAATGGAGGCCCCACCTGGGCCGGCAGCGCCAACGCGATGGGCACGGGCGACGTCGTCAACAACGCCGCCCTGGCGCTGACCAGCGACCAACATGAATTGGCGCTGGGTGGCAGCTTCCGCCAGGGCGCGACCGGCCAGCTGACGCTTTCCATCGCCGGCACCGCACCCGGCGTCAATCACGACCATCTCAGCGTTGCCGGGGCCGCCGTGCTGGGTGGCAACCTGGTGCTGAACTTCAGTGGCAGCTATGCCCGAGGGCAAAAGTTCGTGCTGATCCAGGCCACCGGCGGCCTCAGCGGTGCGTTCAGCTCGATCAGCAGCAACGGCGCGACGGTGGCTGCCGGGCAGGATGCGACGAGCTTCTTCGTCACCGTGCAGTAGCTCCCGATCAGAAGTTGAACGCCAGGCGCAAGCCACCCCAGTGGCGCCCATTGACGACGATGGGTGCCGCAGCTTCCTTCAGCAGCACGAAGCGCCCACCGCCCATGTCGCGGCGGTAGGTCTGTAGCAGGAAGGGCCGGGTGTTGCGCGCCGAGGCCAGCCCGGTTCGGTCGTTGAAGATGCGGCGGTAGCGGCTGTTGGCCGTGTTCCAGACCGTGTCGCCCGGGCGCTGCGGCTGGCAGTACTTGCGGTTGTGCGTGGCGATGTAGCCGTTGCGGTCGGCCGAGATGCAGAAGACGATCTTGTCGCTGAAGGCCAGCGTCTTCTCCTGCACGTTGGGGAACAGCTTGTCGCTCAGCTGGCAAAAGCGCGCGGTGTGCTGCTGCGGGTTGGTGCCGTCGATGGGGCGGTACTTGTCGTCGAACAGGTCGGCCTGGCCGATCTGCCCGCTGCGCAGGGCATCTTCGAGCAGTTCGCTGATCTCCGCCGCGGCCGCCTGAGCGGCGCGGATGAAGGGCATGTCGTCGACCTCGACGCCGCTCTCGGCGATCTGCTCGACGAGTTCCTCCGACATGCGCAGAAAACGGTCGCTGCCGTCGAAGGCCACCTTGAGGCCCTGGCTGGCCTGCGCCACCTCGCGCTCCAGTTCGTGGGCGCGCTCGTTGAGCAGGCTCATCTGCTGGCCGCTCTCGGCGGCTGAGGCAGCGATGCGCTGCACGTCTTCCTCGACCTGGTGAAAGGCGGCATGGATCTGGCTGGGCTTGTTGCCGTTCTCGGTCAGCTCGGCACTGAAGCGGTCGATGCGCTCCTGCAGGCTCGTGATCGCCTTGATGATGGCCTTGGACGAGCCCTCGACCTGGCCGGCCAGCGCCTTGACCGCTTCGGCCACCACGGCAAAGCCGCGACCGGCATCACCGGCATGCTTGGCCTCGACGGCCGCGTTGAAGGCGACGAGCCGAGTCTGCAGGGAAATCTTGGTGATCTCGGCGGCCGCGTCGGACACCTGGGCCAGCGTGGCCGCCATGCCGACAACCTCGCCGCCGACGACGCCCAAAGCGCCGCGCGCCCGCTGCACGGCCGCAGCGCTTTGCGCGGTGGCGGTGGCTATTGATCTCTGGGCCTGGCCGATCTGCTCGAGCTGTCGGGCCAGGGCCTGCATGGCTTGGCCCTGAGACTGGACGACGCGCTGGGTGTCTTCCAGGGCGCCGCGCACTTCGGCAGCATCCTTGCCGACGGTGGAGATAGAACGGGCGAGTCGTTTGACGACGTTCAGTGCCGCGCTGTCATCGCGTCGAACCGGCTCCTCGCGCGGCTCGGCGGCCACGGAGCCGCCACCCTTGAACCATTTCAGCATTGCGCTTGTCCCTCGTATTCTTGCGACGGGACCGCGACCAACGACGGGTCCCTACCAATCACGCAGCTTAACGCGCAACCTTGCAATGGACTGGCTGTGCAGCTGGCAGACGCGCGACTCCGTGACCTTGAGCACGGCTGCGATCTCTTTGAGATTCATGTCGTGCTCGTAGTACATGCTCATCACGAACTGCTCGCGCTCGGGCAGGTTCTTGATGGCCGCCACCAGCGCCTCGCGCATGCGGTGGTCCTGCAGCTGGGCGACGGGGTTGCTGCTCTCGTCGACGACCTGATGGCGGTCAAGGTAGTCATCGTCGCCGTCGTCGCCCGACATGTCTTCCAGGTAGACGAGCTGGGTGCCGCGCACCTTGCCCAGCAGGTCCTGGTACTCGGCCAGGGACAAGCCCATTTCGGCGGCGATTTCGTCCTCGCGCGGTGCACGGCCCACGCGTTGCTCGACCTTGTGCACAGCCTTCTCGATGTCGCGCTGCTGGCGCCGCGTGCCGCGGCTCATCCAGTCGCCGCCACGCAGTTCGTCGAGCATGGCGCCGCGGATGCGCTGGGTGGCGAAGGTCTCGAACTGCACGCCTTGTTCGGCATCGAAGCGCGACAGCGCATCGGTCAGCCCGATGAGGCCGACCTGGATCAGGTCGTCCAGCTCCACGTTGGCCGGCAGCTTGGCAATCATCTGGTGCGCCAGGCGTCGAACCAACGGGCTGTACTGCTTGATCAGCGTGTTGTTGTCGAGGCGGCCTTTGGGCGTGTACATATCAGCTCCGCGCGGCCGCCCGAAGGGGCTGATGCGCCCCCGTGGGGGGCAGTGAACGAAGTGAGCGTGGGGGGGTCATGTCAGCTCCGGCGACGAGATCAATGCGCTGCGATCAAGGAGTTAGACATCGCGCGCGCCGGGCGCAGCGGGGTCGCGTCGGAGGCGGCGTCCAGCGCCGCACCCGGTGGCGCGGCAAGCAACAGCTCGCGGGCCAGATGGCGCAGCTCGGGGGTGAGCGGCGCGTGTTGTGATGAACGCGGGTCGAGGCAGGCCCAATCGCGCAACACCGCGCCGAGGAAGCCGTCGGCGCAGGAATGGAGCTGTTGCGCGATGCGTGTGGCCAAGCGCAACTGGGGGTGGCAGGCCATCAGGAGACTGTAGACCATGAGCCCCGCGCGTTGCGTGAGCCATTTCATGCCGGCGTAGGCTTCGGTCACGCTATGCGGGTCGGCGTCGGCCAGCAGCAGCGGGCGCACCTCGCGCTGGGCGACGACACGGGCCAACTCAGCCGCCGGTGCGTGCAGCAGGATGACATCGGCCTCCGGCGCCGCGGCGGCCACGGCGTCGAGAAACGCGGCGGCCGAGCCATTGGCATTGATGTAGCGCAGCGGCAGCCCGCGTGCGGCGAGGTAGGACACCTTGGGCGACAGGTGCTCGATGCAGTTGGACAGGTCCACCTGCGCCAGCTCCGACGGCTGCGGCGAGTGCTCGCCGGCGTCGACCACCAGCGTTTGCAAGTTCAGTTCGGCAAAGGCGGCGCAAAGGCCTTCCAGCAGCACGCCGGCGCCCATGACGCGCGGGTTGCTGACGACAGGCACGAAGCGCGTCTTGGACGCGGCAAATAGGCGGCGCAGGCCGTGGGCTTGATCTTGAAGCATCGTCATCCTCAGTGGATGGCCCGCAGCCCGGCATCGGTCAGCGGACCGCCGGCAAAGATGAGATTGACGTCGGTGCTGTCCATGCGCCAGGCGCCCGAGGCGGCGCCCTTCAGCGCGCGCTGCACCAGGCCGGCGCTGGGCAGGCGGTGCCAGTCTTCGGGCACGCGCTGGCCGTTGGCCACGCCCAGCACCTTGAGCTTGTGGCGGATCAGCGTGTCCAGCGCCGGGGCGAGCTTGACGGCTTCGTCGAGCTTGCTCAGCACCACGCCTTCGCAGGCCGCGCCCTTCCAGGCACTGACCACATCTTCAATCGTCTCGCCTTGCTGCGCTGCGTTGATGACCAGCAGCTTCTTGATGCTGGGGTGGGCCAGCATCTCCAGCAGCTCCTGTGTGCGGCTGTCGCGCTGGGCCATGCCGGCGGTGTCGATGAGGACGAGCTTCTTGTTGGACAGCAGGTCGAGCAGGTCGTCCAGCGAGGCACGGTCATGCGCGGTGTGGACCGGCACGCCGAGGATGCGGCCGTAGGCGCGCAGCTGCTCGTGGGCGCCGATGCGGTAGGCGTCCAGCGTGATGAGGCCGAGCTGGCCAGCGCCGTACTTGGTGGCGAAGTGGGCGGCGAGCTTGGCGGTCGTGGTCGTCTTGCCGACGCCGGTGGAGCCGATCAGCGCGAACACGCCACCGCGGTCTTCGATGGCCGGGGCGGCCTCGTCGGTCTGCAGGTTGCGCGACAGCACATGGGCGGCCCAGGCGGTCTCATCGGCCGGGTCGGTAGGCGAGCCGGCCTTGAAGTCGGACGGGCAGCTCTCGGCCAGCTTGCGCACTAGGGCCGGGCTGAAGCCCAGCTCCAGCAGCTTCTGCGTCAGGCGCGCCTGCACGGGCTGGCGCTGCAGCTTTTCCATGAAGGCCAGCGACGAGAAGCGCTCCTCGATGAGGCCACGCATCTGGCGCAGCTCGGAGGCCATGTCCATCTGGTTGCGCTGGTTGGCGCTGGGCTGGCCGGGCAGCGGCTGCGGTTCGGCGTCGATGCCGCTGAGCTGGGGCACGGTGCGCTGCTGACTGGCGGCGGTGGGAATGCGGATCTCGTCGCGCAGCACCGGCGGCGCGGGGCGCGGCTGGCGAGCTTGCGGCTGGGCCGGAGCTTGTGTCTGTGCTTGTGCCACGCGCTTGGGCGCCAGCGCGGCCATGGCTTCGGCGGCACGTTGGTCGCGCTGGGCACGGGCGGCGTCCAGCGACGATGCTGCGGGCCGCTGCGGGGCCGGGCGAGCGGCGGGCATGCCTACCGGATCAGGTTGACCGGAAATCTCGGCCTGGCGGCGGCGCAGCACGCGTTCACGCACATAGTCCTGGAAGCTCAGCGTGCTCATCGCCAGTTGCTCGACATCGCTATGCACCTCGGGGGCGCCGAAGCTGGGCTCCTGGCGGGCACGGTCATTGAAGGGCGCGCGCGGCGACGGTTGCTGCTGCGGCTGGACTGCCGGGCGGGCCGCGGTGCGCGGCGCGCTGTGGGCCATCTGCTCGATCTGGCCCATGCCTTCGGGCGCCATGGCGAGCACCTCGACGCCTTCTGGCACCGATTTGTTGGACAGCACGACCGCCTCGGCTCCGAAAGCCTGCTTGACGAGCGCGAGGGCCTCGCGCGATGTGCGTGCAGTGAATTTGCGGACGTTCATGCTGTACCTCCAATGATGGAGCCGATGCGGATGGTGTGGGTCTCAGGAATCTCGCTGTGGCCGAGCACCTTGAGGCGGGGCGCGGCGCGCTTGAGCAGGCGGGCCATGGGCGCGCGGATCAGGTCGGGCACCAGCAGGGCTGCGGGCACGCCGCGGTCTTCCTGCTTCTGGGCGTTCTCGGCGGCGCTGCGCGCCAGCGTGTCGGCCACGCCCGGGTCGAGCGCGGCGCCGTGCGGCGAATTGAGGGCTTGCGTCACCAGGCGCTCCAGTTCGGGCTCCAGTGCGATGACGTCCAGCTCCTTCACGCTGCCGTAGATCTGCTGCACGATGGCCGGCGCGATGTGGGTGCGGATGCGGCGGGCCAGCTCGGCCGGGTCGGTCACGGTGGCGGCGTTCTCGGCGATGGATTCGACGATGGAGCGCATGTCGCGGATGTGCACGCCCTCCTCCAGCAGCAGCTGGAGAACTCGTTGCAGTGTGGCGATGCCGACCATTTTGGGAATCACGTCTTCGATCAGTTGAGGCGCCTGCTTGGTGAGGTGTTCCACCAGCGCTTGCGTTTCCACGCGACCCAGGAGCTTGGCTGCGTGTACTTGCATCAAGTGTGAAAGATGGGTGGCCACGACGGTCGAGCAATCAACGACCGTAAACCCGCTCATTTGGGCCATCTCCCGCTGGCGTTCTTCGATCCACACCGCCGGCAGGCCGAAGGCGGGGTCGGTCGTCTGGGTGCCGAGCAGCTTCTGCGTCGCGTGGCCGGGGTTGATGGCCAGCCACATGCCGGGGAAGGCCTCGGCCTCGCCGACGACGGCGCCGCGCAGCGAGATGCGGTACTGGCTCGGGCGCAGCTCCAGGTTGTCGCGGATGTGCACCGGCGGCGGCAGGAAGCCGACCTCCTGCGCGAACTTGCGGCGCACGCCCTTGATGCGGCTGAGCAGGTCGCCTTCCTTGCTCTTGTCGACCAGCGTGATGAGGCGGTAGCCCACCTCCAGGCCCAGCGTGTCCACCGGCACCAGGTCTTCCCAGCTCGCCTCGCCCGCGCCTTCGCTGCTGGGCATGATGGGTTTGACGGCCTTGGAGGCCTCCAGCATCTGCTCCTTGTTGCGCAGCCAGTAGGCCAGGTAGCCCATGCCTGAGGCGATCAGCAGGAAGACGAGGTGTGGCATGCCCGGGATCAGGCCGAGCGCGCCGATGACACCGGCCGTGATGGCCAGCGACTTGGCCGAGCCGAACACCTGCTTGCCGATCTGGCTGCCGATGTCCTTGTCCGTGCCCACGCGCGACACCACCATGGCGGCGGCGACGGAGATCAGCAGCGCCGGCACCTGGGCGACGAGCGCGTCACCGACAGCCAGCAGGATGTAGCTGTCGGCCGCCTGGCCGGCGCTGAGGCCGTGCTGGGCCACGCCGATGATGAAGCCGCCGACGATGTTGATGGCCAGGATCAGCATGCCCGCGACCGCGTCGCCGCGCACGAACTTGCTGGCACCGTCCATGGAGCCGAAGAAGTCGGCTTCGTCGCCCAGCTCGACGCGCCGGCGCTTAGCCTCCGCCTCGTTGATGAGGCCGGCGTTCAGGTCGGCATCCACCGCCATCTGCTTGCCGGGCATCGCGTCCAGCGTGAAGCGCGCGCCGACTTCGGCGATGCGCTCCGCGCCCTTGGTGACGACGATGAAGTTGATGACCACCAGGATCGCGAACACGATCAGGCCAACCGCGAAGTTGCCGCCGATCAGGAAGTGGCCGAACGCCTCGATGACCCTGCCGGCCGCGCCGGTGCCGGTGTGGCCTTCCAGCAGCACCACGCGCGTGGAGGCGACGTTCAACGACAGGCGCATCAGCGTGGTGAGCAGCAGCACGGTCGGGAAGGCCGCGAAGTCCAGCGGCTTGACCATGTGCGCCGCCACCATCATGACCATCACGGCCATGGCGATGTTGAAGGTGAACAGCAGGTCCAGCACGAACGGCGGCAGCGGCAGCACCATCATGGACAGGATCAGCAGCACCGCGATCGGGGCGCCGAGCGCCGCGATGATGCCGGCGCGCGGGCCGAGCATGGACTGCAGTTTGTGGATCAAGGGATTCATTCGGCGAAGTCCTCGTCAGGCTCGGGCTGCCAGCCGGGCTTGTTGTGCGGGTCCAGCTCCGGCGGCACGTGCGGGTGTGGCACATCCGGGCGGGCGACATGGCGCGACGCCATCGCCGCGCGCAGTTGGTACACGTAAGCCAGCACCTGGGCCACGGCGCCGAACAGCGCGGCGGGGATCTCGTGGTCGACCTTGGCGTGGGCGTAAAGGGCCCGGGCCAGCACGGGTTGCTGCAGCACCGGCACCTTGCTTTCCTTGGCCAGGTCGCGGATCTTCAGGGCCAGCAAGTCGGCGCCTTTGGCGATGACCTTGGGCGCGGCCATCTTGCCTTCCTCGTACTTCAACGCCACGGCGTAGTGGGTTGGGTTCATGACGATGAGGTCGGCCTGCGGCACGGCGGCCAGCATGCGGCGCTTGGCCATGTCACGCATGATCGCGCGCATCTTGGCCTTGATCTCGAGGTTGCCCTCGACCTCTTTCATTTCCTGCTTGGCCTCTTCGCGCGTCATCTTCATGCGGCGCAGCCAGAGCTGGCGCTGCAACGGCACGTCGATGGCGGCGAACAGCGCCAGCGCAATGGCCAGCAGGCCCAGGCCACCCATCAGCTGCTGGCCGGCATAGGCCAGCGCCGACGGTAGCGGCACGGACATGATGCTCACGTAGGCCGCCAGCCGGTCTTTCAGCACCATGGCGCCAACGATGCCCAGCACGAGGGCTAGCAGCACCGCCTTCAGCGCCGTGCCCAGCCCTTGGCCGCTGACAAGGCGGCCCAGGCCGGTGAGGGGATTCAGGTGCGTGAACTTGGGCGAGATGGGCTTCATCGTCCAGTTCCAGCCGCCGCTGGCCAGGTTGGCGGCAATGCCGACGATCACCAGCACCGCCGCGATGGGGCCCATGACGGCCGCGAAGGCCAGCGTCATCTCGACAAGGCGCTCGCCCATGAAGCCGGGTCGGGCCAGCAGCGCAGCATCGAAGTGAAGACCGGTCGTCATCATGCTGCGCAGCCTGTCGACGATCTGCGGCCCGCCCACGCTCAGCACCGCGCCGCCGCCCACCATCATGGCGAAATGAGGCAGGTCGCGCGAGCGCGGCAGCTGGCCCTCGGCCCGAGATTTTTCAATCTTCTTGGCTGAGGCCGGTAGGTTGCGATCTTGTGCGTCTTGGTCGGCCATGGCGTGGTTCGCCCCATGCGAGGCGTTGACGCGATTGTTCGAGGCCGGCCCAAAAACTTGAGCGAGAAAAGCGGGGTGGTTGGCTGGCTATTCCCAGCCCTGGCGCGGCACCGCCGGCGGGGCGTGGAGGAATGCTCGATGCGGGGCCAGAAAAGCAAAAGGCCGGCTGAACAGCCGGCCTTGATGGCGAGAGCGAGTGCCTAGCTTAGAAGCCCAGGCTGGCGAGCAGGTCGTCGACCTCGCCCTGGTTGCTGACGACGTCGGTGCGGCCCTCGGCGTTGACGACCGGGCCTTGCAGGATGGTCGGGTCGACCTTCTCGCGCTGCTCGGGCGGCACCACCTGGACGAGCAGCTTGACCAGGCTGTCTTCCAGGTCGTTGGCAAGCTTCACGACCTTGGCCACCACCTGGCCGGTCAGGTCATGGAAGTCCTGCGCCAGCATGATGTCGGTCAGGTGGTTGTCGATGCGCAGCGTGCGGCTTTCGACGTCATTGACGAAGTTCATCACCGCGCCGCTGGCCACGGCGCGCACTGGATCGGCCACGATGGCGGCCGCGAGTTCCTTGGTGGCCTGGCTGATGCCGACGTGCTCGGCCTTGGCCTGGTCGACCGAGTTCAGCACCTTCTCGGCGGCAGCCGCCGTCTTCTCGGCGATGTAGCTCAGGCGGCTGCGCGCGTCGGGCAGGCCTTCGGTGGCCACCTGAAGCTTGGGCATGACACCCAGGCGCTGCATCGTGTCGTGCAGCGTACGGGTGATGGTGCCGAGCTGCTGGAAGACCTCGGGTGAGACCAGCAGCGGCTCCTGCGCCTTGCCCAATTGCTCCAGTTGATCCATCGACATGGCAGTCCCCTTTGTGGTTGTTGTTGTCAGGCCGCGGCGGCCATTTTCTGCATGATCTTCAGGACTTTTTCTTCCAGCGTCGCCTTGGTGAAAGGCTTGACGATGTAGCCGGCGGCGCCCGACTGGGCGGCCAGCACGATGTCTTCCTTGCGCGCTTCGGCGGTGACCATCAGCACCGGCAGGTGCTTAAGGTTGGGGTCTGCCTTGATGGCCGTCAGCAACTGGAAGCCCGTCATGTTGGGCATGTTGATGTCGCTGACGACGAAGTCGAACTTGGCGCCCTTGAGCATGTTCAGCGCTTCGACGCCGTCTTCGGCCTCTTCGCAGTTTTGGTAGCCGATCTCTTTGAGCAGGCCGCGAACGATGCGGCGCATGGTGGAGAAGTCGTCAACGACCAGGAATTTCATGTCAGCGCTCATGGCGATCCTCTCTCTGGGGGCAGGCGGGATTTCAGGTCAGCACGCAGTCTAGTTTCTAGCGAGAAGCGGGCGCCGCCGGAGTTTGCGGCATTTTGCCGGTCTCGGCGTCTGACGCGTCGGCCTCAGGTTCATCCACCACATTCTTCAAAACGGCGTCCTCGGCATCGCGGTTCATCACGATGATGCTGATGCGTCGGTTCAAGGCGCCGTTGGGGTCCTTGGCGTCGAGCAGCTTGCTGGCAGCCAGGCCCTGCACACGCAACATGCGGGCCTCCGGCAGACCGCCCGCCACCAACTCGCGGCGCGACGCGTTGGCGCGGTCGGCCGACAACTCCCAGTTGCTGTAGCCCTTGTCGCCGCCGGGGAAGGCCTGCGCGTCGGTGTGGCCCTCCACCGTCAGGCGGTTGGGCACCTCGGTCAGCACATTGCCGAGCTCGCGCAGCAGCTCGCGCATGTAAGGCTTCACGACCGCGCTGCCGCTGTCGAACATGGGCCGGTTGCCCTCGTCGACGATCTGGATGCGCAGGCCTTCCTTGGTCATGTCCAAGCGGATCTGGCCACCGAACGCGGCGAGCTTGGGGTTCGCGGCGAGCACTTCCTCGACCTTGGTCTTGAGCTGCTCCAGGCGCGACTTCTCGGCCTTGCGCTGCTCTTCCTTCAGCGCGCGCAGCGTGTAGCTCGCGCGCCTGGCCTCGCTCTGGCCTTCCTTGACCTGGCCGGTCTCGCGCGTCAGGTCCTTGCCGCCGCCCCTGACGATGCTGGACGAGTCGCCCGAGCCGGAGCCGCCGGTCATGGCCACCTTCAGCGGCGACTGGAAGAAGTCGGCAATGCCCTTCTTGTCGCCCTCGGTGGTGGAGCCGAGCAGCCACATCAGCAGGAAGAAGGCCATCATGGCCGTGACGAAGTCGGCATACGCGATCTTCCACGCGCCGCCATGCACCGCATGGCCGCCCTTCTTCACCTTCTTGATGATGATGGGCTGGAGCTTCTTGGCATCACCAGCCATTTACAGCCCCCCCCCGGAGTGCCTGCGGCCCTCCCCCCCAGGGGGGCGCCGCCAGTGGCCTGGCAAAGCCAGCTCCACGGCGGCTGCGCGAGGGACGCCGCCGGCTGGCGCCGGCTGGCTTGTCAAGGCGAAGGTCATCACTTCTTCTTCACGTGGCTTTCCAGCTCGGTGAAGCTGGGACGATCGCCAGAGAACAAGACCTTGCGGCCGAATTCGATGGCCACCTGCGGGGCATAGCCCTGCATGCTGGCCAGCAGCGTCGTCTTGATGCACTGGAATTCCTTGCCCGCGTCTTCCACCTTCTGCTCCAGCAGGCCGGCCAGCGGCTCGGCAAAGCCGTAGGCCAGCAGGATGCCGAGGAAGGTGCCGACCAGGGCTGAGCCGATCATGCCGCCCAGCACCGCCGGCGGCTGGCCGACCGAGCCCATGGTGTTCACCACGCCCAGCACGGCGGCGACGATGCCGAAAGCCGGCAAGCCGCCCGCCAGGCGCTGCAGCGCGGCCACGGCGGCGTGCTCTTCCTGGTGATGGGTCTCGATCTCGCTGTCCATCAGCGACTCAATCTCATGCGCGTTGAGGTTGCCTGACACCATCATGCGCAGGTAGTCGGTGATGAATTCGGTGACATGGTGGTCGTTCCCCACCACGGTGTACTTCTGGAACAGCGGGCTGGAGTGCGGATCCTCGACGTCTTTCTCGATGGACATCAGCCCTTCCTTGCGCGCCTTCTGCAGGATGTCGTACATCAGCGCCAGCAGCTCCATGTAGCGGGCCTTGCTGTACTTGCTGCCCTTGAAGCAAAGCCCCAGGCCGGCGGCCGTGGCCTTGACGACCTTCATCTGGTTGTTGGCCAGGAATGCACCGATGGCAGCACCGAAGATGGTGATCATCTCGAACGGCAAGGCGTGCAGGATCACGCCGATGTTCCCGCCGTGAGCGATGAACACGCCGAAGATGCAGACCATCGAGACGGCCCAGCCAATGATGACGAACATGCGCTGTTGGGTTTGTGGGGTGTTCAGGCCAGAAGGCCTGGTGCCGGGGGGCTGAAGAAAGTATGCCGCGCTGAATGCGTTGTGAACGCTTCAATTGGGCGGCATTGACGCCGCATTCCCCTGCTGGCGGTAAAGCCACACGAACTGGCCGTTGGGCAGCTGCCAGCTTGCCGTTGGCGTCAGGTCGGGAATAGCGAAGTCCAGGCTGACCAGCCAGGCGCCAGGCGCCAGCTCCGCGCAGGCCTTGGCCCACACGCGCGGCATGGACTCGGGTCGCTGGAAGACATAGATCAGCGCGAACGGCGCCCAGTTGTCGGCCCAGAGGTCGCCCTGGCGCACGGTGGCGCGGCGCACCCGCCAGCGCGCAAGCAGGGCCAGCGGCCGGCTCCACTCCACGCCTTCGACGCGGGCCTGCGGGTAGATGTGAACCAGCTCACGCAGGCCGTCGCCGACGCCGCAGCCGGCGTCCAGCACCCGGGCCTGCGGCGGCAGCGGCGCGGCGGCTGGCAGTTGATCGAGCGCGCCGCGCGGCGTGGGAAATAGCGGCGCCTCGCTCCAGCTTCGCTTGGGGTAGAGCCACCACAGCAACGCCAGCGGCGCCAGCCACAGCAGGCCGCCAAGCACGCCCAGCCCGCCTTGCCAGCCCAGGGCCAGCACCGAGACGGGGAAGCCCAGGGCAATGATGAGGCGGCGCCAGCGTGCGCCGTGCAGCCAGCCCAAGGCCGCACCGACCGCAGCGCCCAGGGCCAACGCCGGCCCCGATGCGAGCCCGGCGGCCGAAGCGGTTGAATAAATGAACCAGGCCGCCAACCAGCTCAACAGAGCCGGCAGCGGCCAACGGGTGATCCACATGGCGAACAGTGTCGCCCTGTAATCAATGCATCTGGATGGAACCCTGAGCGCGGCCCTTGCCAGCGCGAGCAGGCGGGTTGCACAGCCCGCAGACGAAGTGACGGGACATCTCGTGCGGGTGGGTCACGAAGTGGCCATTGCACTTGCCGCACTTGGTCAGCGTGAGCATGCCGTTATCGACGAACTTGACGAGGCGCCAGGCGCGGGTGACGGACAGCATCGCCTCCAGGCCCTGGGCCGTGGTCTGCTCCTGGTAGAGCTGGTAGGCCTTGATGACGGTGTCGATCTCGTCCATCGCTGCGGCCTTGTTCAGGTATTCATGGATATTCATGAACAGGCTGGCATGGATGTTGGGCTGCCAGGTCATGAACCAGTCGGTCGAGAAGGGGAGCTGGCCCTTGGACGGCGACTTGCCGCTCACTTCTTTATAGAGGCGCAGCAGGCGCTCGTAGGACAGGTCGGTTTCGGACTCCAGCACTTGCAGGCGCGCACCGAGGTGGATCAGCTGAACGGCACGGTCGATCTGCTTGGCTTCGGTGAGGATGCTTTTGACGCGCATGGGATGCTCCGGAATCTGTGAGTTAGTTGGCAGCGAGGGCGAAGCTCAAGCGTGCTCGTGGCGGCCGGCCATCAGGATCGACGCATGGAGACGGGAGACCGACTCGTTCGCACCGGGCTTGCTGTGATTGGTCAGCAGGCCCCACACCAGGTCGTCGCTCATGCGGAAGGCGCACAGCAGCGTGTTGCCGGAAGCGATCTTCATGATCTGAGCCGGGCTCAGCGTGCCGATCAGCGTGGCCGTGTCTTCGCTGACGCCCAGGCGATACAGCGCCTGCTCACGGTCCGAACGGATCAGGCTCTGGGCCAGCATCAGGTAGGAAAGATTGGCTTCACGAATCTCGGCGAGCATTTGTTCGGTGTTCATGGCGGCTTCCGTTTCAGAGAGGTGATGGGGTGTTGCGGATCAGTGAAACGGATTGTGTTGACCGGCCTTCTTCGGCGATATCAGGCTGCGTCGGTGCCCAGCGTCACGTTTTGGCGTACGCCGTGTCATCCAAATTCCTACAGGGGCGTCGGGGCCAAAAGCGCAAGGCCCCGACAGCTTGCGCTGGCGGGGCCTCAGGGTGTGAAAAGCTTGGCGGAATCAGGCGGTGCGCAGGCGATTCAGCCGCTCCAGCTCGATCATCGCCACCGGCACCAGCTCGGGCGCATCGGCCTGCAGGCTGTCGCGCCCGGCGCCGCGTTGCAGCTCGTTGAGCACGCCAATCGCGCGGTCGACATCACCACGACCCGACAGCGCGAACGCCAGCGTGTACAGGCTGGGGCCGTGCAACGGGCTGGCCTGCAGCGCGCGGTCTGCATAGGCCGCCGCGTGATCCAGCTTGCCGGCGGCCAGCAGCAGGGCCGCCATGTCCGACAGCAGGTCGTGGCTCATGGGCTCCTCCTGCAGCGCGTCGTACAGCATGCCCAGCCCACCGCCGAGGTTGCCCTTGGAGGCCTCGGCAAAGGCCGCGTTGCGGGCACGCGCCAGCAGCATCTTGGGGTCGTTGCTGGGCACGATCACGGGGCGGTGGCCCTTGCGCTGGGTGGTCTTCGAGGCGTTGGTTTGGGCACGCATGGCGGAACTCCGGACCGGCGCAGGGGTTCGGCCGGGATGAACCGCACTTTAGGAACCGGCCTGCCCGCCGATCCCTTGAAAAGCCGGGGCTTTCCAGCGCGCTTTTCGCGCCGGGGCCCGATCCATCGAACAAGCCGTTGCAACGCCTTTTATTCAAAAGATCACGGCCTTGACAAATGGAGCTAAAGAAACATCGCCGCCACACCGATAGCCAACTCAACGGCGCTGATATCAGTACCGTGGTCCGGCTAGAAGGCCGAAGTGTTGTGACACCACTCCCCCTGGAGCGGCGACACAGCTTCAGAGGTTGACTGGCGTCGGGCGTCGCCGCAAAGGCCGCTTACCCAAGCGCGCCGGAGCGGAAAAGCACAGGTGCCGCACCCGGGCACTCGGGTCCTTCGTCCGGCGGCTTGCCGGTATATCTAGCAAAAGGAAGCAAATCATGGCCTCGGTCATCAACACCAACCTGCTGTCGCTGAACGCGCAGCGCAATGTCTCCAACTCCCAGGCTTCCCTGGCCACGTCGCTGCAGCGCCTGTCCTCAGGCCTGCGCGTCAACTCCGCCAAGGACGACGCCGCCGGTCTCGCCATCTCCGAGCGTCTCAACGCCCAGGTGCGCGGTTCCAACGTCGCCATCCGCAACGCCAACGACGGCATCTCGCTGTCGCAAACGGCTGAAGGCGCGCTGGCCAAGGTGACCGACTCGCTGCAACGCATGCGTGAACTGGCGGTTCAGGCGCGCAACGCCACCAACACCAGCGCCGACAAGGACTCGCTGGACAAGGAGTTCGGTGAACTCTCCAAGGAAATCCAGCGCGTGCTGGGCGGCACGACCTTCAACGGCCGCGCCATCCTGTCCACGGATTCCGGCACCCAGACCTTCCAGGTCGGCGCCAACGTGACCAGCAACGACCGTATCGACGTCGTCACGACCAACATGACGACGTCGGCCGACATCACGACCGTCGCCGGCACGGACAACACCGGTGCAGGCCGCGCGGTGATCGACAACACGGCCGTCGGCACCACGATCGACACCGTCATCAGCAACATCGACACCGCGATCAACACGGTCAGCTCCGAGCGCGCCAACCTGGGTGCTGCCCAGAACCGCATGGACCAGGTCATCTCCAACCTGCAGATCTCGGTGGAAAACCAGAGCGCTGCCAAGAGCCGCATCACCGATGCCGACTTCGCTCAGGAAACCGCCAACCTGAGCCGCGCCAGCATCCTGCAGCAGGCTGGCAACGCGATGATTGCCCAAGCGAATCAGATTCCTTCGCAGGTCCTGTCATTGCTTCGATGACGCCGGGCCAGCACCGCTGGCCCTGAATGACCTGTCCACTCTGAAGACAGAAATCCTCACGCCACCAGCACAAGCACCTTGAACGCCACTCCGTCACGACGGAGGGCGTTTTTCAAGGCGCCGTGCAAAAAGGATTCAAGTCGATCCATCGTGCCGACGATAAGCATCTCAACGGGTTCACGAATCATTCGCGGACTACGTACCAGACGCCCCGTCAACGAAAGGATTGAGCCATGTCCCAAGTCATCAACACCAACCTCGCCTCGCTGAATGCCCAGCGCAACACCGCGATGAACCAGTCATCGCTGGCGGTTTCCATGCAGCGCCTGTCTTCAGGCCTGCGTGTCAACTCGGCCAAGGACGACGCCGCCGGCCTGTCCATCGCCGAGCGCATGAACGCCCAGGTGCGCGGCTCCCAAGTCGCCATCCGCAACGCCAACGACGGCATCTCGTTGGCCCAGACCGCTGAAGGCGCGTTGTCCAAGGTGGGCGACGCGCTGCAGCGCATGCGTGAACTCGCCGTGCAGGGCCGCAACGCCACCAACACGAACGCCGACAAGGATTCCCTCGACAAGGAGTTCGGCGAGCTGGCCAAGGAAATCCAGCGCGTGCTCGGCGGTACGACCTTCAACGGCAAGGCCGTTCTGGCCACGTCCGATGCGGGCACGCAGACCTTCCAGGTCGGCGCCAACACGACGGCCAATGACCGCATCGACATCGTCACGACCGACATGACGACCGCGGCGGAAATCACCACCGTTGCTGGCACCGACAACACCGGCGCCGGGCGTGCCGTCATCGACAACACCGCCGTCGGCGCGACGATCGACACCGTCATCTCCAACATCGACATCGCGCTGGACAAGGTCAACGGCGAGCGCGCCACGCTGGGTGCTTCGCAGAACCGCTTCGACGCCGTCATCTCCAACTTGCAGGTGGCCGTGGAGAACCAGAGCGCCTCACGCAGCCGCATCATGGACGCCGACTTCGCCCAGGAAACCGCCAACCTGAGCCGCGCCCAGATCCTGCAGCAGGCCGGCAACACCATGGTGGCCCAGGCCAACCAGCTGCCCCAGCAGGTGCTGGCTCTGCTGCGCAACTGAGCCGGGAGGCTGGCGCGCCACCCGCGCGGGCGGCGCGCTGGGGCTTTTGATTGGGCGTGGTTTGGGGCCTTTATCGGGCTTTTGACAGGTCGACGCACTCGCAAAATTCGTTCATCGAGTCGGCAATTGAAGCCGGCTCGGCGAACGAATCCAGGAGTGCCCGATGCCCCAAACCATCAACACCAACATCAACTCGCTGAACGCTCAGCGCAATCTCAACGCCTCGCAGAGCTCGCTCGCGGTGTCGATGCAGCGTCTGTCGTCCGGCTTGCGGGTGAATTCCGCCAAGGACGACGCGGCGGGGCTGGCCATCGCCGAGCGCATGAACACGCAAGTGCGTGGCATGACCGTGGCGGCCCGAAACGCCAACGACGGCATCTCGCTCGCTCAAACCGCTGAAGGCGCTTTGGGCAAGGTCGGCGACATGCTGCAGCGGATGCGCGAGCTGGCAGTCCAGGCGGCCAACGGCACCAACAACGGCAACGACCGCACGGCGCTGAACAACGAGTTCGGGCAGTTGCAGACGGAAGTCAGCCGCCTGGTGCGCAACACGACCTTCAACGGGTCGCAGGTGCTCACCGGCCCATCGACATCGTTCATCTTCCAGGTGGGCGCCAATTCGACGGTGGACGACCAGATCGTCATTGCGATGAACGACGTCCTCGGCACCACGCCGGGCACGACGCTGACCGCAACGTCCAACGACGGCGCATTGGCCACCGCCATCGGCTCGCAGATCAACATCCTTGGCCCGAGCGGCAGCAGCGGCTCAACCCCTGCCAGCGACCCCGACTTCGCCACCGCCGGGGCGCCCCCTGGGCTGACCGGCGTCAACGCCGACCAGGCCGACCCGCTCGTCGCGATCAAGTTCATCGACTTCGCACTGGCGCAGGTCAACAATGCCCGGTCCACCTTCGGTGCGACGCAGAACCGGTTCGATTCGGTGATCTCCAACCTGCAGGTCGCCGTCGAGAACCAGACGGCCGCCCGCAGCCGCATCATGGACGCCGACTTCGCCCAGGAAACGTCCAATATGAGCCGCGCGCAGATCCTGCAGCAGGCGGGCAACGCCATGGTGGCCCAGGCCAACCAGCTGCCGCAGCAGGTGCTGTCGCTGCTGCAACGGTAAGCCCGCAAGGGTTTTAAGAAAATATTTGCTCCGGGGCCTAAAGTCCCGGCAAGTCCTGGCCGATATACCACTGGCATATCGGCCTTTTCTACATTCGCAGCATGGCAACCATCAGCTCAGCAGGCATCGGCAGCGGCCTCAACGTCGACGATCTTGTGAGCAAACTCGTCGCTGCCGAACGTACCCCCATCACCCAGCTCGCCAGGAAGACCGAAGGGCTCAAGACCGAGCTCTCGTCGTACGGCAAGGTGCAAAGCACCTTGGCGACTCTGCGCGACGCGGCCTCCAAGCTCACCGCGCCCGGCACCTGGAGCGGCACCCTGGCCACGTCCAGCGACACGACGGCCGTGTCCGTCAGTGCCGGTGCCGGTGCGGCCATCGGCAATGTGTCGGTGGAAGTCAAAAACCTCGCCAGCAGCCAGACCCTGGTCAGCGGCACGCCCTTCGCCAGCTCGACGACCACGGTCGGCCAGGGCAGCCTGACCATCACGCTGGGGGCCTGGGCCACCGATGGCGCCAACCCGCCCACCTACACCGGCTTCACCGACAAGGCTGGCGCCACCGCCGTGACCATCAACATCGGTGAAGGCCAGGACACACTGGCCGGCATCCGCGACGCGATCAACGCTGCCAACGCCGGCGTGACCGCCTCCATCGTCAACGATGCCAACGGCTCGCGGCTCACGATGCGCTCCACGGCCAGTGGCGAAACCAACGGCTTTCGCATCGATGCCGGCGGCGGCCTGGCCGACCTGGGCTACGACCCACGCGTCGGCGTCAGCTCGCTGATCCAGACCCTGCCGGCTCAGAACGCGCGCGCGCTGATCAACGGCATCGACGTCAGCTCCGAGTCCAACACGCTGAAGGAGGCCATCGACGGCCTCAACATCACGCTGCTCAAGACGACCAGCGTGCCCGCCAGCGTGGCCGTCAGCCAGGACAAGGACTCGATCAAGAAGCTCATCACCGACTTCACGACCGCCTACAACGCCGTCAACGCGCTGCTGCGCGAACAGACGAAGTACGACTCCGCCGCCAAGACGGCCGGCCCGCTGCAGGGTGACTCCACGGCCGTCGGCCTGCAGAACCAGCTGCGCAGCATCATGGGCGGCACCACCTCGCTGGCCGGCAGCATCGGCCGCCTGGCGGAGCTGGGCCTGGAGCCCGGCAGCGACGGCAACATCAAGGTCACCGACAGCAAGCTCAACACCGGCCTGAGCGACCTGGACAGCGTGAAGAAGCTCTTCATGGGCCTTGACGGCACCAACAGCAGCAACGACGGCTTCGCCCAGCGCATCCGCAGCTACATCGACGGGGCGCTGAATTCCGACGGGCGCCTCACCAGCCGCCAGGCCGGGCTGCAAAAGCAGATCGACAACAACGGCAAGCGCGCCGACCAGCTGGAAGATCGCGTCTCGATGACCGAGGCCCGCCTGCGCGCCCGCTACTCGGCACTGGACACGCAGATGGCCAAGCTCAACGGCCTGTCCAACTACGTGACGCAGCAGCTCGCCAAGCTCAACGAATAAGGCGGCCCCGCGCGGCTGAGGCCCTACGGCGACCTTCGGGTCGCCGTCGTCTTTTGTGAACTTTGTGAACTTCGAAACAACTGCCCGGATCACGAGGCAATTCAGGTGAAGCCCGGCTCAAGTTCACCCCGGGGAAGGCCGAAAAACAGTCAACACGACGACGCCTTCAGCGACACACACCATGTACGGCAATATGTCTTCCCCTTTCGCAGCCCGCAACCAGCGCGCCACCCTCTACGCCAAGGTGGGCCTGGAGACCGACGTGCAGGCCGCCAGCCCGCACCGCCTCGTCGCCATGCTGTTCGACGGCGTCTTCGATGCGATGGCCCAGGCCACCCAGGCCATCCAGGCCGGCAACATCGAACTCAAGGGCCGCTCGCTGACGCGCGCCGTGCGCATCCTCGACGAAGGCCTGCGCGCCGGCCTGGACCTGTCGGCCGGCCAACTGGCCACCGACCTGCGCGAGCTCTACGGCTACGTTTGCATGCGCCTGACGCACGCCAACCTCAAAAGCGACGTCGCCGCCATCGACGAATGCCAGCGCCTGCTCAGCCCCGTGCGTGAAGCCTGGGCCGGCATCAGCCAAACACCCGCAGCGCTCGGCAGCCCCGCCGCCCGCGCAGCATGAGCGCTCTACCCTGCAATCTTCCGGTGACTTCAATGAACTCCGAACTGCTGAACTATTACGAAGCCATCGAGCAAGCCAGTGCCGACATGCTCTCGGCCGCCCGCACCGGCAACTGGGACGAGGTCGTCAAGCTCGAAGGTGCCTGCGTGCTGCTGATCTCGCAGCTCAAGTCTGCCGCCCACCAGAACCAGCTCGGCAGCAACGAGTCGCAGCTCAAGACGCGCATCATGCAGCGCATCCTGCTCAACGACGCCGAGATCCGCCACCTCGCCGAGCCCTGGCTCGAAGATCTCGACCATGTCTTGAAGGGCAAGAGCCGAATGGTCCATTGAGGAGCCCCTCGCCCAGTCCCGCCCGGCTGAACGCGGGCGTGCCTGGTCGGTCCCCCAAGGGGACGGCGATGCTCGCGGGGAAGGCCCCACTCGCACATCGCCAGTCGGGCCGGCTTGGGAGCGGCCCGGCGCTCGTCTCGCAGGTGCACCAACGTTGCCTGCGCCCGGCGCTCGGCCCGCAAGCGTGATGTGTTCACTGGCCGAGCGGACGACCGCCGGACTACCATCCCCGCATGAGTGCCCCTGACACCGTCCCCGAGGAATTGCGGGTCACCGCCACCGCTGAGATCGCGGCCTATCTGCAGCAACTGCAGCGCGAGAACGCAGCCGTGCTGCTGAGCGGCCCGCCCGGCCTGAGCCTGAGCAGCCGCATCTGCGCCCTTGATGGCGAGGCCGGTGTACTGGGCCTGGAGATCGGCTCCGACCCCGAGGGCATCAGCCAGGCGCTGGTGGCCGGCGGCGAGATCTCGGCCGTGGCCTATCTCGGCACCATCAAATTGCAGTTCGAACTGGACGACGCCGTCCTCGTCAGCGGCGAACAGGGCGCCGTGCTGCGCAGCAGCCTGCCCGAGCGGCTCTACCGCTTCCAGCGCCGCCAGTCCTTTCGCGTGCAGCCCTCCGGCAGCATCTACCCGCGTGTGGTGCTGCCCGGCGGCGAGCACTCCGGCCGCGCACTGCGCGTGCTGGACATCAGCATCGGCGGCCTCGCGCTGGCGCTGCCCGGCGACACGACACCCGCGCAGCCTCTACCGGTGGGCCTGGTGGCCACAGGACTCGTGCTGGAGCTGGACCGCCTCACGGCGCTGCGCATTGCCCTCGTGCCGCAGCACACCAGCGCCATCGCCGGCGACACCCGCGGCATGCTGCAGCTCGGCTGCTCATTCGTCGACCTCGACGCCGCAGCCGGCCGGGCACTGCAGGTCTATGTAGACCAGACGCAGAAGCGCCGCCGCTTGTTGAAGCTGGACACATGACGGCCCGGCCTAACCGGTGCTCCAAGCGGGGTGACAACCGGGGTTTCAGCTTGATCGAAGTAGCCTTCGTGATCGCCCTGCTGGCCATCATCCTGTCTGCGGCGGTGCCGAGCTACTCCAGCTATCTGGCGCGCCAGCGCCTGCGCCATGTGGCCGAGCTGCTGGAGCTGGACCTGCGCCGCGCCCGCACCCTCAGCGTCGAGGAAGGTCGCAACTTGCACGTGAGTTTCCAGAGCGGGCCGCAATGGTGCTGGGGCACCAGCCGCCAGGCGGCCTGCAATTGCGCCACCGGCCAGCCGCGCTGCGAACTGGGGGGCATCAACTACCGCGACTACAAGGGCACGCTGCTGCAGTCGGGCCAGGGCATCACCTTCCAGGCCGGCATGGGCCGCGCACTCGATTGGTCGCGCATCGGCATCTCCAACGACCGCAACCAGCAGCTGTATCTCGACCTCAACCCGCTCGGGCGACCGTCGATCTGCGGCTCAGACGCGCGCAAGGGCAGTTGCTGAGCTTGGCCGCGATTCAGTGGCCAGCGGCCCACTAAATCTGCATGTTCATGATTTCGGAATAGGCCGAGACGAGGCGGTTTCTCACCTGCAGCGTCGCCTGGAAGCCGATCTGCGCCTTCTGCATCGAGACCATGGTCTCTTCCAGGCTGACGGTCGGGTTGTCCAGCTGCACTTCGCGTTGCAGGCGGGCAGACTCGTTCTGCTGGGCGCTGACGTTCTTCAACGCCTGCGTCATCGCATCGCCGAAGCTGGCGCCCGTGGTTGCCCCGGTCGTGGCGGCAGGCTTCACGGACAAGGGCTGTCCGTTGACCGCCAGGCCCGCGCGGGCAGCGGCCTGAGCAAAGTCGAAGGGGCGTAGCTTCATGTCCATGGGACAGGACTTTGGCAGCAAGTCACGCCGATGAAGCGCAGAGATGGCGCCCCTGCGTCGGCCACTTCGGCGCTTTCTTGAGGGGGCCGGGATCAAATAATTTGCGCCATCGGTCGATCCCCGACCTCCTCTGCTGTCTCGCCCCTCGATGGACAACGCCCTGAGCGCCAATGCTGCAACCGGACCGGTGATGATCACCCCGATCACCCCGATCAACCCCGCGCCGAATTTCGTGCAGCGCCTCGGCGACCTGCCGCTGCGCAGCAAGCTGACCATGGGCGCCGGCCTGGTGGCCCTGGCCGGCGCCGTACTGGCCATCACGCTGTGGTCGTCCCAGGGCGACTTTCGGCCGCTGTTCACCGGCCTGGCCGACAAGGACGGCGGCGAGGTCATCACCCAGCTCGCGGCGCTGAACATTTCCTACAAGCATGAAGCGGGCGGCACCATCCTCGTGCCGGCCGGCCAGGTCTACGAGCTGCGCATGAAGCTCGCGGCCCAGGGCCTGCCCAAAGGTGGCGCGGGCGGCGGCAGCGGCAACGCGGCGGGCTTCGAACTGATGGACAAGTCGTCCATCGGCCAGACCCAGTTCGCCGAACGCATGAATTTCCAGCGCGGCCTGCAGGGCGAGCTGGCGCACTCGATCAAGACCACCACCGACGTGGCCGATGCGCGCGTGCACCTGGCCATCCCGCAGCAGAACGGCTTCTTTCGCGAGCAGCAAAAGCCCAGCGCGTCCGTCGTGTTGACGCTGCGCGGCGGCCGCACGCTGGACCGCAGCCAGATCGCCGGCATCGTGCACCTCGTCTCCAGCGCCGTGCCCGAGCTGAGCCCCAAGGCCGTCAGCGTGCTCGACCAGACCGGCGCGCTGATCTCGCAGACCGGCAGCGACGCCGCCACCGGCCTGGACACGCAGCAGCTGCAATACAAGCAACAGGTCGAGGCCGGCTACAACAAGCGCATCTTCGAACTGCTGGAGCCCGTCGTCGGCCGCGACAACCTGCGCGCCAGCGTCACCGCCGACGTGGACTTCTCGCAGACCGAGGCGACCGCCGAGGAGTACCGCCCCAACCAGGGGCCCAACGCCACCGCTGCGGTGCGCTCCAGCCAGAGCAACGAGTCCAACAACGCCAACGCCACGCAGCCCACGGGCGTCCCCGGTGCCGCCACCAACCAGCCGCCCGTGCCGGCCACCGCACCGATCAACGGTGCGAGCGCACCGCTGCAGGCGGCTCAAGGAGCGGCGGGCAACAACAACAGCCGCCGCGAGCAGGTCACCAACTACGAAGTCGACAAGACCGTGCGCGTGACGCGCGGCGCCACCGGCAACGTCAAGCGATTGAATGCGGCCATCGTCGTCAATCACCGCACGGTGACCGACGCCAAGGGCAAGACGACGACGACGCCGGTGTCGGCCGACGAGATCACCCGCCTGACCGACCTCGTCAAGGAGGCCATGGGCTTCAACGCCGAGCGTGGCGACTCGGTCAAGGTCATCAGCGCGCCCTTCATCGTCGACAAGACCGAGCCGCTGGACGTGCCGGTGTGGAAGCAGCCCTGGCTGCTGGACATCGCCCGCAGCGCCATGGTGCCGCTGGCCTTCGTCGCCATTGCGCTGATCGCCGTGTTCGGCATGATCCGCCCCGCCATCCGCGCCGCCGCGCCGACGGCGCTGGAAGACAAGCCCGAGACCGTCGACGAAGTGGTGGACGACACCGAACTGCTGCCGGGGTCCGGCCATATGCCCAAGCTCGAAGCGCCGGTGCACAACGAAAAACTCGAGCGAGCCCGTGCCCTGGCCCGTGACAATCCGGTCGCGGTCGCCAACATCATGCGCGACTGGATGGCGGGCCAGACCGCCGCCTGATCTAGAGTCGAACCATGGACGACAAAGGCATCGAGAACGCCGCAATTTTGTTGATGTCGCTGGGCGAAGAAGAAGCCAGCGAGGTCTTCAAGCATCTGTCGCCCAAGGAAGTGCAGGCGCTGGGCGAAACCATCGCCAAGCTCAAGGTCATCAAGCGTGCCCAGGTGGAAACCGTGCTCGACAAGTTCGACGCCGTCGCCGAGACGCAAAGCACCCTCGTCACCGACACCGACGAGTACGTGCGCGCCGTGCTGCGCAAAGCACTCGGCGAGGACAAGGCCAACCTGCTGCTGGACCGCATCCTGCAAGGCAGCGATGTCTCCTCCATCGAGAGCCTGAAGTGGATGGACGCCGCCTCGGTGGCCGAGCTGCTGCGCAACGAGCACCCGCAGATCATTGCGGCCATCCTGGCGCACCTGGACTTCGACCAGACCAGCTCGGTGCTGAAGATGTTCCCCGAGCGCGGCCGCAACGAGGTGCTGATCCGCATCGCCACGCTGGATGGCATCCAGCCGACGGCGCTGAAGGACTTGAACGAGGTCATGAGCCAGATCCTGGCCGGCGGCGAGCGCATGAAGAAGAGCTCGCTGGGCGGCGCCAAGACGGCTGCCGAGATCATCAACATGATGGGCTCCAGCGTCGAGGCCTCGGTGTTGGACTACATCCGCGAGGCCGACTCCGACCTGGCGCAGAAGATCATGGACAACATGTTCACGTTCGACGACGTGAACAAGATCGACGACAAGGGCATCCAGGCCGTGCTCAAGGAAGTGCAGAGCGAGAGCCTCATCGTCGCGCTCAAGGGCTCCAGCGCCGACCTGCGCGAGAAGATCTTCCGCAACATGTCCACCCGCGCGGCCGAGACGCTGCGCGAAGACCTCGAAAGCCGCGGCCCCGTGCGGCTGTCCGAAGTCGAGGCCGAGCAGAAGGAAATGCTCAAGATCGTGCGCCGCCTGGTAGACGAAGGGCAGATCGTGCTGGCCGGCGGCGGCGACGACCAATTCGTCTAACTGAGTAGCTGAGCTGATCGACATGTTCAAGAACAAAGCCACAGAGGCACAGAGACACAGAGAAATTGGGAGTTCCTCTGTGCCTCTGTGTCTCTGTGGCTGTGTTGCCTTTTCCTCTCGTTGCTGACATGGCCACCCGCCCCCCTCCCCGGCAAGTGCCGCCACCCGAGCGCCGCGAAGGCGACGACCGGCGCGGCACCTACGCCCGCTTCATCCCCGGCGAGGAGCTGCACGGCGCCAAGGCCTGGAGCCTCGACAACCTCGGCGGCAATGCGCCGGCGCCCTTCAGCCCGGCCCGGCCCGCCGCGCCCGCGCCAGCGGCCGCACCTGTCCAGCCGCCGCCCCCACCCGAGCCCAGTGCGCAGGAGCAGCTGAACGCCGCCCGCCAGACCGGCTACCAGGACGGCTACCGCGACGGCATGGCCGCGCTGGACGCCTTCAAGCACAGCTTCGCGCAGCAGATCAGCGCCCAGGTCGGCGTTGTCGTGAAGAACTTCGATGCCGAGCTGCAGGCGCTGGAAGGCGACATGGCCACCTCGCTCGCCCGCATCGCCGTCGAGCTGGCCCGCCAGGTCGTGCGCAGCGAGTTGACTCAGCGCCCCGAGCTGATCGCCCGCGTGGCGCATGACGCCGTGGAGGCGCTGCAGCTGTCGGCTCGCCATGTGCGCGTGCGCGTGCACCCCGACGACTTCCCGCTCGTGCAGGAAGGTGCCGGCGCCGAGCTGCAGGCGCGCGAGGCCCAGCTCATCCCCGACGCCGAGGTGGCACGTGGCGGCGTCAAGGTCGACGCCGATGTCGCCAGCGTCGACGCGACCATCGCCGCCCGCTGGCTGCAGGCCGTCTCGGCCATCGGCCAGAAATCGATCTGGGAAGACCGCCGCGGAGGCGAGGATGACGACGACTGAGCGCGGGGAGCGCACTGAGCGCTGGCAGCGCTACCTCGCCGACCTGGAAACCCTCGCCACCAATGCCGCGCCGCTGGAGTGCCAGGGCAAGCTGGTGCGCGTGGCCGGCCTGGTGCTGGAGGCCACCGGCATCAAGGTGCCGCTGGGCTCGGTGTGCCGCATCCAGATGCCCAGCAGCGGCAACAGCCCGCGCCGCGGCTCGCCGCCGGTGAATGCCGAAGTCGTCGGCTTTTCGGGCGACCGCGCCTACCTGATGCCCACCGACGAGGTGCAGGGCCTGTCCAGCGGCGCCACCGTTGTGCCGCGTCACCTGCCGCCGCTGGCGCCGAAACTGGGCCAGCCGCTGCACCCCTGGCGCCGTGGCGAAGACCGTGGCCTGCACCTGCCCATGGGCGACGGCCTGCTCGGCCGCGTCGTCGACCCGCACGGCCACCCGCTGGACCGGGGCGGCGAACTGACCAACATCCATAACGAACCCATGGTGCGGCGCCCCATCAACGCGATGGACCGCGACCCGGTGCGCAAGCCGCTGGACACCGGTGTGCGCGCAATCAACGCGATGCTGACGGTTGGCCGGGGCCAGCGCTTGGGCCTGTTCGCCGGCACCGGCGTCGGCAAGTCGGTGCTGCTGGGCATGATGGCGCGCTACACGCAGGCCGATGTCATCGTCGTCGGCCTGATCGGTGAGCGCGGCCGCGAGGTGAAGGACTTCATCGAGGACATCCTCGGCGACGAGGGCCGCAAGCGCAGCGTCGTTGTCGCGGCACCCGCCGATGCGCCGCCGCTGATGCGCATGCAAGGCGCGCACTACGCCACGGCGATTGCCGAGCACTTCCGCGACCAGGGCAAGCACGTGCTGCTGTTGATGGACAGCCTCACCCGTTACGCGATGGCGCAGCGCGAGATTGCGCTGGCCATCGGCGAGCCGCCGGCCACGCGGGGCTATCCACCGAGCTGCTTCGCCAAGCTGCCCCAGCTCGTCGAGCGCAGCGGCAACGGCATGGCCGGTGAAGGCTCCATCACCGCCTTCTACACCGTGCTGACCGAGGGCGACGACCCGCAGGACCCGATTGCCGACGCGGCGCGCGGCATCCTGGACGGGCACATCGTGCTGAGCCGCGAGTTGGCCGAGGCCGGCCACTACCCGGCCATCGACATCGAGCGCTCCGTCTCCCGGGTGATGAGCAGTGTTGCACCGCAAAACCAGGTCGATTCCGCGCGTCGGTTTCGCCAGCTTCTGGCGAAATACAACAAGGCCCGCGACCTGATCCAGCTTGGCGCCTATGCCCCGGGCAGCGACCCCGAGCTGGATACGGCCGTACGCCTGCATGCCGACATGACGCGGCTGCTGCAGCAAGACATGCACAGCCCGGCACTTCTTCACGCCAGCGTCAGCCAATTGCAGGCCGTGGTCCAAGGCGCCTAACCTTTCGGGTTGGGTGGCCGATATCGACCTGAGCGCCTGACCGCCGTGTCAGACGCCGCGCTGGAGTTGTGAATGAGTGCATCCCCGACCGACACCCTGAGCCTGCTGCTTGAACGCGCCGAAGGCGAGCGCGACGCCGCCGCACAGGCCCTGCATGCCGCTGGCGCCCAGGCGCAGGCCGCACACGCCCAGCATGGCGAGCTCGCCGGCTACCGACAGGACTACCGGCAGCGCTGGACGGAGAGCTTCGCCCAGGCCACGACGATGGACATCGTCGGCTGCTACCAGAGCTTCGGCCAGCGCCTGAACCAGGCCGTCGACACCCAAGGCCACGTGGCCAACCACGCCGACCAGCGCCAGGTGCGCGCCCGCGAGGGGCTGCGCCAGGCCGAACTGCGCGTGGCCGCGCTGCGCCAGTTGATCGTGCGCCGCCAGGCCGAGGCCAGCAAGGTGGAGCAGCGCCGCGAGCAGCGCGCCACCGACGAGTTCGCCGCCCGGGCCCACCTGCGTCGCTTTGCGCACGCCTGACACCCGAGGCCACCATGCTTGCCCAGAACATCGCCCCCAAGCCGGCCGCGCTGCCGCCGCCCGCCCAGCCATCCCAGCCTTCCCTGCCGGCCACCTCTGCGGGCGGCCCCAGCTTCGCGCAGTTCCTGACCGATCGAAACAGCGTGCCGGCGCCGCCTCAGGCCGAGCCCGAGCCTGGCCCGTCTGACGACGCGCCTGAGCCCGATCAAGCCGCGTCGACCGCCGCTGCGCAGCGCCGCGCAAACGCCCACACGGCCAAGCCCGCCGCGCAGAACCGCGCCGCCGAAACCGCACCCAAGGCCGACACCAAGGCAGCGACTGCCGGCAAGGCCGACGCCCTGCCCGCCACCGATGCCGCAGCTGCGGACGAAGACGACACGCCCGACACACCGGAGCTGAAGGAATTCACGCAGCTCATCGGCATGAACGCGGCCGCGCCCGACCCCACCGCCGCCGCCAAGCCGGACGCCCACCGTGGCCGCGCCGCCGCCGCTGCGGATGACGCAGCCCAGGGTCGCGCCGTGGCCGCAGACAACGGCCGCGCCGCCGACGCGCCCGAAGCCGCCGCCGCCAAGCCCGGCGACCTGCGCGCCGACAAGCCCGCCGCGCGCGCCACCACCGAGTCGCTGCAAGTGACGACCAGCCAAGCCGGCGGCGACCAGCCTGGCGCCTCTGCAGCACCCGCAGCACCCGCAGCACCCGCAGCACCGAGCTTCGCCGCCGTCCTCGCGCAGGCGCTGCCCACGCCCACTGCCTTGGCCAATGCGGCCCAGGCCACGACTTACGCCGCTGTTCAGGCGCCGCTGCATGGCCACGCCTTCGCGCCCGAGCTGGGCGCCCGCGTCAGCCTGATGGCGGTGGACGGCGTGCAGCAGGCCGAGCTGCAGCTCAACCCGGCCGACATGGGCCCGGTGTCCATTCAGATCACTGTGGACGGCAACCAGGCCCAGGTCTCCTTCCATGCCGCGCAGGCCGAAACGCGCCAGGCGCTGGAGCAAAGCCTGCCCGACCTCGCCGCGGCGCTGCAAGGCCAGGGGCTGACGCTGTCCGGCGGCGGCGTCTTCCAGCAGGATTCGCGTGACGCAGATCACGGCGAGGACGGCTCGGAGGCCGGCAACGCGTCGCGCAGTTCAAGCGGCGGCAATGACCGCGTGGGCGGCAGTGCCAGCGTGTCGACTACACACGTGCGCCGCAGCGTCGGCCTGCTCGACACGTTCGCCTGAGTTTGAGGTGAGACTGACGCGGGAATAGCCACGCCGCGCTGCGCCTAATCCACGCATGCCCGGGCGACTCGAGGTCAATAATCAGGCATCGAGGCGCCCTCCAACTGCGGTGGGTGCGACGTTCAAGGAGTTCTCATGGCGACTGCGCCGGCTGCCCAAGAGGCCGCGCCCAAGGGTGGCGGCAGCAAGAAAAAGCTGATCATCATCCTGGCAGCCGTGCTCGTGCTCGTGCTGGGCGGCGGCGGTGCGGCCTTGCTGCTGCTGAAGAAAAAGCCCGTCGACGACGGCGACGAAGGCGACACCACCGAGGAGCAGGCGCCCAAGCCCAAGGCCCACGCCAAGAGCGACCACCCGCCCACCTTCGTGCCGCTGGACCCCTTCACGGTCAACCTGGCCGACAAGGAGGTGGACCGCTTCGCGCAGATCGGCATCACGCTGCAGGTCGAAGACCCGAAGTTCGCCGACCAGATCAAGGCCTACATGCCCGCCATCCGCAGCAATGTGCTGATGGTGCTGTCGCACAAGACAGCCACCGAGCTGCTGACCCGCGAGGGCAAGGACCAGCTCGCCAAGGACATCATGCGTGAGGCGGTACGCCCCATGGGCATCGAGGTCGACGAGGAAGAAGCGCCTGCCGCCGACGCCCCGAAGAAGAAAAAGAAGAAGAAAGCCGCGGTCGAAAACCCGATCTCCCAGGTCCTGTTCTCCAACTTCATCGTGCAATGAATCAGCAGATCCTTTCGCAAGACGAAGTCGATGCACTGCTGCAAGGCATCACCGGCGAGAGTCAAAAGCTTGAGCAGGAAGAAGAGCAGGTCGGCGGCATACGCGAGTACAACCTCGCGAGCCAGGAACGCATCGTCCGTGGGCGCATGCCGACGATGGAGATCATCAACGAGCGGTTCGCGCGCAACATCCGCGTGGGGCTGTTCAACTTCATCCGCAAGAGCCCGGAAGTCGCCATCGGCGGCATCAAGGTGCAGAAGTACAGCGCCTTCCTGCGCGAGATCGTCGTCCCGACCAACTTCAACATCGTCTCGGTGAAGCCGCTGCGCGGCAGCGGCCTCATCGTCTGCGACCCGACGCTGGTGTTCGCCGTCATCGACTCGCTGTTCGGCGGCATCGGCAAGTTCCATGCGCGCATCGAGGGCCGTGACTTCTCGCCCACCGAGCAGCGCGTCATCACCCGCATCGTCGAGGTCATCCTCGCCGAGTACCACAAGGCCTGGAAGGGCATCTATCCGCTGGAGCTGGAATACCAGCGCTCGGAGATGCAGCCCCAGTTCGCCAACATCGCCACACCCAGCGAGATCGTCGTGTCGACCTCGTTCACGCTGGAAATCGGCGAGACCAGCGGCACGATCTACTTCTGCATCCCGTACTCGACGCTGGAGCCCATCCGCGACGTGCTCTACAGCACGACGCAGGGCGACTCCACCGAGCCGGACCGCCGCTGGATCAACCTGCTGAAGACGCAGATCCAGGCCGCCGAGGTGGAACTCGTCGCCGAGCTGGGTACGGCACCGGCCACGGTGGAGCAGCTGCTGGCCTTCAAGCCGGGCGATTTCATCGAGCTGGACCTGGACCCCATGATCCAGACCAAGGTGGACGGCGTGCCCGTCTTCGACTGCCACTACGGCACGTCCAACGGGCGCTATGCGCTCAAGATCAACAAGATGCTGACCGGCCCTCAAGAGGGCTGGCTGGGAGCCAAACATGAGTCCTGATTCACCCAGCCAAGAAGAACAAGACGCGATGGCGGCCGAATGGGCTGCGGCGCTGGCCGAGGCCGCGCCCGCCCCATCGGTCGCGTCCGCAGTTGCTGAAGTGGCGGAGCAGGTGTCGACGCCGAACTTCGCCAACTTCACGCCGACCGCCGGCATGGGCCCGGGCAACGACATCAACATGATCCTGGACATCCCCGTCCAGCTGACCGTTGAGCTCGGCCGCACCCGCATCCCGATCAAGAACATCCTGCAACTGGCCCAAGGGTCGGTGGTGGAGCTGGACGCGCTGGCCGGCGAGCCCATGGACGTGCTCGTCAACGGCTACCTGATCGCCCAGGGCGAGGTGGTGGTGGTGAACGACAAGTTCGGTATCCGGCTGACGGACATCGTGACGCCGTCGGAGCGCATGCGCCGCCTGTCGAAGTCCGCCTGATCTCGCGCGGCTGGCGCGGTCTTTCGACAACCAAGGGTTTGTCGGGCCAATTAGGGGGTTCGGCCACTCAAGTCCGTCCGCAGAATGCCGAGGCATGAATGCTTCCGGCCTCCTCCCCTTCCTCTGGTTCCTTGCCATCGTCGCGCTGATCCCCGTCGCGCTGTGGCTGCTCAAGCGCACGCCGCTGGGCGGCGCGGCTGCGGTGGGTGTGCTGCGCGTCGTGGCCCAGTTGCCCACCGCGCCCAACCAGCGCATCCTCGTCGTCGAGGTCGGCCAGGGCGAAGACCGCCGCTGGCTGGTGCTGGGTGCCACGGCGCAGAGCATCACGACGCTGCATGTCATGCCGCCGCAGGCCGAGCCGGTCGCGCCGGCCACGTTCGCCAAGCTGCTGAGCAAGGAGCGCGGCCATGATGCGTCTTAAACCACTGCTTGGCACCGGTCTGCTGCTCGCAGCGGGTGGCGCTCTCGCGCAAGCCCAGACGCCACCCGCCACGCTGCCGCTGTTGATCGGCCAGGGCGCGGGCGGCAGCTACTCGGTGCCCATCCAGACGCTGCTGTTCTTCACGGCCCTGGGTTTCCTGCCGGCGGTCATCCTGATGATGACGGCCTTCACGCGCATCGCCATCGTGCTGAGCCTGATGCGCCAGGCCCTGGGCACGCAGGCCGCGCCACCCAACCAGGTCATCGTCGGCCTCTCCCTGTTCCTGACCTTCTTCGTCATGAGCCCGACGCTGGACAAGGTCTATGCCGACGCTTGGCAGCCCTACAGCGCCGGCACCATCCAGTTCGACGAGGCGCTCAAGCGCGCCGAGGTGCCGATGCGCGGCTTCATGCTCAAGCAGACGCGCCAGGCCGACGTGGCGCTGTTCTCGCGCCTGGCCAAGCTGGACGCGAGCGTGAAGCCGGAGGAAGTGCCCTTCAAGGTGCTCGTGCCGGCCTTCGTCACCAGCGAGCTGAAGAGCGCCTTCCAGATCGCCTTTTTGATCTTCATCCCCTTCCTCGTCATCGACATGATCGTGGCGAGTGTGCTGATGAGCCTGGGCATGATGATGCTGTCGCCGGTGCTCGTCTCGCTGCCGTTCAAGCTGATGCTGTTCGTGTTGGCGGATGGGTGGAATCTTTTGCTTGGCTCGCTGGCCGCTTCTTTCGTCACCTGACCGCCGACGGGAAAAACTATGGACGCACAACAAGTCTTCACTTTCGGCCAACAAGGCCTGTACATGCTGATGTTGGTGGCTGCGCCCATCCTCATCGTCGTGCTGCTCGTAGGCACATTCATCAGCGTGATCCAAGCGGCCACGCAAATCAACGAGGCGACGCTGTCCTTCGTCCCCAAGGTCATCGCGGCGGTGCTGACGCTGCTGGTGGCGGGGCCTTGGATGATGACGACGCTGGTGGAGTACATCCAGCGGACGTTGATGACGATTCCGTCGGTGGTGGGGTGAGGTTGGCGCCGTGAATGGTTGGTCGCTCGGTGTTGTTGGCTTCTGGCAAGGTGCCGGGAGTCCGCCCCGGCGGGCGGGTAACTTTCTTCTGCGGGGCCAGAAGAAAGTCACCAAAGAAGAGGCCCTGAATCCGCACTCCAGTGGGTCAACGGGCTTGGCACTTGATCGCGCCCACATGCGACCCGCTGCGCTCTCGCTGCTGTCCTTGTCACCAGAAACACTCATCGCACCAGCGGCCCGCTTAACGCGCGGCTGCACGCCGTGCTCACCAGGAACGCAAATGCCGCGTCGCCCGAGCGACGCTGTCTTCGGCTGTTCTCGTGAGCCCGGCGTACAGCCGGCGTTAAGCGGCGATCAACGCTGCTCGTCATAAGGACAGCAGCGAGAGCGCAGCGGGTCGCGTCGTCCCGAAGTGCAGGCGGTTGTTTTCGCGCGATGCGCATGGCGTCATGGCACTCGAGTGCGGTTCAGAGCCTCTTCTTTGGTGACTTTGACCTTGCCCCCGAAAAGCGTATCCCTTGCTGAGTGATTCAATCCAAGCAAGAGGAAACGAAATGACGAAGACAAAGACAGGCGCTGCCAGGGCGCGTTACACGCTGGAGTCAAGCAAGAGGCGGTGCGCCTGGTCGAAGGCGGGCAGAGCATTGCAGCGGCGGCACGCACGCTGGGCGTGGTGGACCAGACCTTGTTCAACTGGGTCAAAGCCAGCCGGGCCGGCAAGCTCAGCGG